>CAYSWV010000040.1:3748-40711 GCA_964434865.1 uncultured bacterium | reverse complement strand
GCTGACAGAAATTAGGTGCCAGGCTGACAGAAATAAAGCAGCTGCCCATTGTCTTCAGCTAGATTCAAACGAGGCTCAGGTAGAGTATGCGCCTGAATATCATAGATCCAGCAGCCTTCCTCTCCAGTAAAGGGAGTGGCCCAGAGCACACCACTAGATTCATAGCAACCCTGACCCTGAGGGCAAGTTTCATCCAATAGCTGAACAACCTCAGTCGGTTCACCTAATCCTTCTCCGTCAAAGGGGAAGAACCACATGCCAGGTTCACGCTGAAAGGCAGATGTGGCAGGATCTTCGTTCATCATGATGCCATTGGGGCTAGTCCCAATATTGTCAGGTGAAGCCCAGATGCCAGGAGCAGCACTTTGAGAACGAGCCACCAAGGTTAATTGAGCATTAGCTGTTGGATCTGTCGGATCTAGAACTAGCTTGTAGATTGATCCAAACTGATCACAAACACCATCACAATCTGCACCCACCTCAGGGCGTCCGGTCACACTAGACCGACCCGTATCAACCATGTAGAGGGTAGGTGTCACACCTGGGCGGCGGTCATAATCGCCATCTTCCAAGCGAACAAAGGGAAGAGCATTGGCATTGTCAACCACAACCTGGAACTCATTCCATCGATCAGCTAGAGCTACACCCGGTAACGTGGCGTCAACAGGGGCAAAACTAACTTCAATAGTTTGACCAACCGTCATATCACCTGAGTGATCAACTGCAGAGTCTTCACTCACCATCACATAAAGTTGACCAGTCCCATTGATGAGATCAGCTTCACTATCCCCCACATACATGTAGGACTCAGATTGACCACCGGCATCATCAGTAGAAAACACAACAATCTTGCCAGGGTAGGGTACCGCAAAGATATTTTCAAAACTGAGAGCCCCCAACCAGGGCAATTCAGTTACAGTCCCATTGTCATCTAAAGCAATCGCAACAGCTCCAAGAGGTGTACCATTAAAAACTTCTTCACCAGTGAGGTAGTAGCCTGTGGGGAACCCCTCAGCAGCATCCACCCAAGTCGAGGAGCAAAATCGTAAATAACCTTCACTACCATCCACAGGCTGAGTCAAGGATTGAATGGCTAATGTTTCAGGATCAATGACTAGACGGCTAACACGAGACGTCAGGAAATCCTCACCCCCATCAAGCGTATCGACACCTGCCAACTCATGGTTGGTGTAGCAAATCAAATCACCTGCGTTGAGAAAACAACCAATACCATCTGGAATAGGAGAATAGGCAACACTACCATTAACTGAATCCCCCACAGTTAATAACGCAGCTTGAGATCCCCCATCAATGGCAATGGACTGAGCCGGTTCACCCGTCAAAAAGCCAAGACTAGCTTGACAGGCTTCTGATCGAGCAATAACGTTCATGGCGACTGTTGGGTCCTGACCCGGTTCATGAACAACAATACAGTCATCACCGGTAACCCCCTCAATAGCCACCTCAGTCAAGGATACCTGAATCAAACTAGAAGCAGGATCAGCAACAAACGTAGTGAAGCCAGGGAAAATCTGAGGTAATTGGACCAAGTTAGCTGACTGGATCTGGAACTCAGTCGCTGCCAAGCTATCCACCTCAACAGAAACCTGGAAACTCCCAGCTGCTATATTTTCAACCACTGGAGCAATCGCCACACCACCAGGCAAGCCAGCTCCTGGGATAGCCACAATAGTCTCTTCAGTTAAGTTAATCCCAGGAACCAAAGCATTAGCTGTAGTCACAATATTGGCAACGGTCCGCAAGGACTCCGGGAGAAACGTTGCCGCATAAACCACCACAGCATCGGCGAGATCAGGAGGAGGTGTGCTACCCGGATCAACATAATTCGTATTGCTAGCTGTGGGTACTGGATCTAGATCAGCCACTGTATAGGGACCCTCAGGCCGAGATGAATACAGCTCGTTTGCACGGGTCACAATAGTAGTGGCATCACGCAAGTTGGGAGGCAGATCGGCCAAAGCTCGTACAATAACAAAATCGTCAAAGCTGACTACTGTAGGATCACTGAAATAAATGAATCCTGTTGTATCAGGAACCTCACTGAAAGGATCAGTGGCCGCACAGACACCCCCTTCAACCAGAACATACCCTTCAAGACCAGCACAGCTTCCATCTTTGGCTAGAAAGGGAACTGCCCCTGCAACGGCACCGGCTTCAGGTTGAGTCACTGGCGCAATGGATGTCAATTGACTTGAATTACCACCGCAACCTTGTATCAAAAGCAACACCAAAGCCCACAAAGCTAAGGTGTACTTAAACCAAGACGTGTTTCTCACAATCATTAGCCTCTGAAAAACAGAAATGACAGCAGAGCATGATCAGACCTGGTACACCCAACGTAGGTATACCGATTACTGTTAATCTTCTCTCTGCTTGAACCCTCCCTAGGCTAAGAAAGATCGGCAAAGGGTGAGTTATCCAACTTTTAAAATCAGGTTAAAACCCTATCCAACCAGTGGAAAAGATCTTTAAATCCCTCAGGTTTTGATTGAGTTTAACGCTACCCCACAAGCCAAAAGCCACGATTCAGGCTAAAAAATACTATTTGAATAAAATCTAGCCTGATAAGCTTAAGTGAAATTAACTTTCATGTCGATACTTTGAATTATATCTCAAGCTAATCTTGAAAGGGTTCTCTGGTACTGATGCTTTCAAGAGTGTTCAAGACATGACTCAACGTTGATGGGTTCAATTGTACGCATGAGATGGAGAAGCCACAATCTATTAAGCTTAACGTAGTGATGGTGAGTAGCATTTTATGTCAAGAGTTAATCCCAATGGGGCTGAGATTCTATGTGTGGGCACAGAGCTGTTATTAGGTGAGATTACCAATACAAATGCCCAATTCCTAGCTACTGAACTGGCCAAACTGGGAATTCCACATCACTATCAAACCGTTGTGGGTGACAATATTGATCGAATTCATCAAGCGTTAGAGGTAGGAGCTGATCGTGCACAACTGATCCTAGTGACAGGGGGCTTGGGGCCAACACCAGATGATCTGACCCATGCCGCTCTTGCCTCTTATTTCAAAGTTGACCTCATTGAACACCCTCAGATTTGGGATGACATCGTTCGCAAATACGGTCAGCGAGGGATTACCCCATCACCCAGTAATCGCAAGCAAGCCTATCTACCCCAAGGGGCTGAGATTTTACCGAACCCTAGTGGTAGTGCTTGTGGTCTCATTTGGCACCCCCAACCTGGCTTGACCATTCTGACATTTCCAGGTGTACCCCGAGAGATGATATCCATGTGGGTCACTACAGCAGTACCTTATCTAAAAGAGCAGGGGTGGGGCCGCGAGATTTTTCATAGCCAAGTGTTGAGGCATTGGGGAATCGGGGAATCGGTGTTAGCTGAGCGGGTGGGAGCCTTAATGGAAAATTCAAATCCTACTGTTGCTCCTTATGCTGGCCAGGGAGAAGTCCGACTTCGAGTCACGGGACGAGCACCTTCAATAGAACAGGCCCAAGCTTTAATGAATCCAGTTGTCCAACAGCTGCAAGCGATAGCGGGAGAGGATTATTTTGGGAGTGATGAAGATACCTTAGCTTCGATTGTTGGGACTTTATTAAAACAGCATCATCAAACATTATCAGTTGCTGAATCGTGTACTGGCGGCTTACTAGGTCAACTCATTACTGGAGTTCCAGGTAGCTCTCATTATTTTCAAGGGGGGGTGATGGCCTATGATAATCAGGTTAAACAGGCACTCTTGCAGGTTGATGCTACCGATCTACAAACTTATGGGGCAGTCAGTGAAACCGTAGCAGCCCAAATGGCTCAAGGAGTTCAACGATTAATGTCAACCGATTGGTCACTCAGTATTACTGGTATTGCCGGACCTGACGGAGGTAGTGAGCTAAAACCTGTCGGCTTGGTCTACATTGGTCTAGCGGGCCCCCAGCAAAACGTTAAGATCATTGAACGCCGCTTGGGATCATTACGCAGCCGTGAAGGCATCCGACTCTTTAGTGCTCAAACGGCCCTAGACCAGCTCAGGCGAGAGTTAATCCGCTTAGCCCAGCCAAAAGAGTAATCCAGTGGGGGGAAACCCAAATTGGGAAACTAAATAGAAATCGACCACAATTGTCGCTCCAGCTAGGGCTAAGATCCCCCGGATAATAATACGTTCGTTAAGTGGGCGATGCAGAGCATCCGGTTGGTACCTAGTGGGTTCAGGAGATAAGGACATTAGTAAGCCTCCACTATATCTCTACTCTGAGCTTAGGGTTATGGGATTGATCCTAGCGCAGAATTCTTGCCTTCGTAGGGGATAATAGGGACGGCTTGCGAATGGGGCTGGACTTATGCGCATCTCACTCAATTGGTTGCACGAACTTGTGGATTTTGAACTATCTCCTGAAGCTATTGGAGAGGCATTAACCCTGATTGGCTTTGAGGTCGAAGATATTGAAGATCGCACCACTTGGGCCGATGGTGTCGTTGTAGGTCGCATTCTCCAAGCAGACCCCCATCCCAACGCTGATCGTTTACAGGTTTGTCAAGTAGACGTCGGCCAGGACCAGCCGCTTACTATTGTCTGTGGTGCACCTAATGCCAGGGCTGGACTAACTGTGGCTGTAGCCTTAGTAGGGGTTTATCTACCTCAAATTGATCTGAACATAAAAAAAGCTAAAAAAAGGGGAGTGCCATCTGAAGGGATGATCTGCTCATTAGCTGAGTTAGGCTTGGCAAAAACCTCAGAGGGTATTCATGAATTTTCAGAAGACTACACACTAGGGACTGATGTTCGACCTTTACTAGGCTTAGAGGATTGTATTCTAGATTTATCTTCAACAGCGAATCGGGCAGATGCCTTGAGTATGGTCGGGATTGCCCGTGAAGTAGCAGCCTTGACTCGAAATCCTGTGCATTTGCCTCTGGCACCTGAGGTCAAGATTGATCCCATTGCCAATTTTGAACTTGTTATTGCGGATGCTAAAGCCTGTCCAGCCTACAGCGGTACTTTGATTCAAGGCGTCACGATTGGTCCCTCACCCCTTTGGTTACAACGACGGTTAGAAGCTGCTGGGACTCGTTCCATTAATAATGTGGTTGATATTACTAATCTTGTGCTGTTGGAGTGGGGCCAACCCTTGCATGCGTTTGACTGGCAACGATTACAAGCGGTGATGGGATCAAACCAGCATGTAGGTGTCCGATTAGCACATACGTCAGAAACATTACAAACCCTAGATGGATCGCAGCGAACTTTACAACCCGACAATTTAGTCATTACAGCCGCTGATCAGCCCGTGGCCTTAGCTGGGGTAATGGGAGGAGATGCGACTGAAGTTTATGACCAGAGCCAAGATATTTTCTTGGAAGCAGCCTTATTTGATCCAGTCGTTATTAGGCGCTCAGCTCGGGCCCAAGGGTTACGCACCGAAGCTTCAGCCCGCTATGAACGTGGTGTTGATTATTCATCCTTATTGGTGGCTCGGGACCGGGCGATTCAATGGATACTGGATTTAGCGGGAGGTACTGTTGTTGGGCAAACGCTTTTTGATCAGCGGCCTGAGATGGAACGGTGGGTAGAACTTCGCCTGACCCGCATGATGGATTTGCTTGGGGGAGATGTTCAAGCCGAAGCTGTCGAAGACATTCTCCCAGCGCTGGGATTTGAAATGTCAGCCTGTGAATTACGGCCTGATCCTAAAGTAACCCCTAGTCCAACGGAATCAGCAGCAACAGCCAAGTGTGTCTGGCAGGTTAAGGTCCCCCCCTATCGGTTACGAGATATTGAACGAGAAGTTGACCTAATTGAAGAATTTGCCCGTTTATATGGCTATGATCGATTTCCAGAAACATTGCCTCCAGAAACTGAAGTGGGAACACTGTCACCTCGAGTACAGGGTCTGCGGTTGATTCGAGAAGTCTTTCGCAGCACTGGCTTAACAGAACTGTTGCATATTTCTCTATGTCCAGCTGACACTGGAGTTGAAGTTGTGATTACTAATCCCATGTCACCTGAGTTTTCAGCCTTACGGCAAGACTTGATCCCAGGTCTCATTGATGCCTTTCAATACAATTATGCTCAAGGCAATGGTATGCTTCAAGGCTTTGAAATTGGCAAAGTGTTCTGGCTAAACCACAATCAGTATGCTGAAGCCACTCATATTGCTGGGATTTTAGGGGGCAACCCTACCCAAAATGATTGGCAGCATCACAGTCAATCCTACAACTGGTTTCAAGCCAAGGGTCTGCTGATGACAGCTCTAGATCGCCTCCATTTGTCTCTCTCTCTACAAGCAGAGTCATCCCAGAAGTTGCTGCACCCGGGTCGGACAGCATCATTATGGCTGTCAACTCCTGAGCCACAACGAGTGGGCCTATTTGGACAGTTGCATCCCCAAGTACAGCAAGCTAGAGATTTACCAGATGATGTCTACGTATTTGAACTCGATTTAGAGGTGATTTTAACACAGCTCACCCAACGAGGCTTGATTCACTACCAGCCCTTCTCAACCTATCCCCCTTCTGATCGAGATATTGCCTTTTATGCACCTTTAGAGGTGACCGTTGCTGATCTTGAACTAACGATTCGACATGCAGCTGGCGATTTATTACAATCAGTTGAACTCTTTGATGAGTATCGAGGGCAGGGCGTCCCTGAAGGCCAACGAAGTCTAGCTTTTCGCTTGGTCTATCGCGCTTTAGATCGAACACTTACTGACACTGAAGTTGAAGCTTGCCAGCAACAAGTTCGATCAGCCTTAGAAACAGCTTTCAAGGTTATACTGAGGAGCTAATCTAGCTTGTTGTCTTCAATAAAAGTTGCTAAGACTAGTGTGGCCTACTTGATGCTGATTGATGACTGAGCGTCCATCTTTGGTGGTTAATCCTTATCAAGTGGATAGGCCTGTAAGGGGATCCACCTTTTATGGTCGTCAAGATCTGCTCAAACAGGTCCAAAAAACGCTCAAAATCTCAAATCATGTTGTGATCCAAGGCTCACGCCGCAGCGGTAAAACGTCTTTTTTGCAACACTTTTCGGTCCTATTGCAGCAAGCCAGATCCTATCCCCCTCTAGTTCCTGTTATTCTTGACTTACAACAGCATCTAACAGATTCATTACCTCAATTCCAAACTCATCTAGCCGCAGCCATTGCTCATGCCTGTGAGATTTCCCTACCCGCACGTTCCCCCCACTCAGCCTACTTTCAAACTCAATGGCTACCCCAGATTTGTAAGCACCGAGAGATCCTCATTTTGATCGATGACTGTGATGCTCTAGACTATGATGTTTTCCCTCAAATCCCACAAGAGATCATACCCTGGGTAGCTCAATTAATGTCGCTATCTCCAAAATTGAAATGGCTCTTCACCTGTAAAACTGCTCTCAGTGAATGGGATCAAGTATTTCAATCTAGTAATATATTTCACTTGAAGTGTTTCTCAGCTCAAGAAGTTGAAATATTAGTAACATTACCTGTTAAATCTATTTTCTCCTTTGAATCCAAAGCCCTAGAACAAATTTATGATCTTACTCGTGGGCATCCCTACTTAACTCAAGCCTTATGCTCAGAATTATTTCGATTTATGGTGGGGCAAGCCCGAGAACATGTCGCAGTTTCTGATGTCAAGGCTGTCGTTCAACCGACTTTACAGCTTTACAGTGGCCCCATCTCAAGCTTGCTACAAGACTCCCCTTTAGCCACTCCTATTGTCACAGCTATAGCTTTCTGTAAACTTCAGCAACAACCGGCAACCCCCAGGGCGATCAATAGCTTTTTATCACACCATCATGTGCAATGCAGTAGCACTGAGTGTTTGGATACTCTCAAAGGCCTCGTTAAGCAGAATCTATTACAAGCTCACCAAGATCAGTTCCAGTTGATCCCACTCATCCAGCTTTGGTTAATTGAGGCTAAGCACCTGACTCAAGAGATCCCCCTAACGCTAGAACCTGAGGTCCCCGCTGTTAAGTCTTCCCCCCAACCCCACCTACAGATTACCGTTGATGGAGATCTAACCTACCAATCGACCCTGACCCAAACTCGATTAGAGATTGGCCGTTCTCATCTCTGCCCGATTTGGATCAACCATAGTGGCGTGTCTAGAAAACATGCAGTGTTGGTGAAAACACCCAGTGGATATCAGATCCTAGATGGAGATGGAGCTGGGCAAAGTAGTCGGAATGGCACCTATGTTAATGGCCACTCGATCAAACAGCACAGCTTACAATCAGGTGATGTGATTTACTTTGGCAGTGCCACCGTCAAAGGGATCTATCGGGAGTCATAACTTGTGCTGGCGGGATCTGGATGAACATGAGTGGGCATCGTCCATTTCTGCCTAATCGGCTGCAAGGCTAGATAGATCAATTTCAATACCGACTCATCGCTGGGAAAACACCCTTTGGTTTTCAAGACTTTGCGCAAGGACCGATTCACCGATTCAATCGCATTGGTGGTGTAGACAACATGACATTTGACAAATTTTCCATCATTATTTCAAGAGAAATTGAGTTAAAAAGCTAGATACATTCAGCTTCAACTAGATACATTCAGCTTCAATTAAAAAACAAATACTTGATAAAGCCTGAGGTGACGGCCACTAACAATCCAGCAAATGCAGTACGGCTCAGGATCTCTTGTTGATCCACTCGTTTACTGACCCCTTCAAGTTTTTCTCCTACCCGTTCTATTTGGCCATTCAGCTCAGTTTTCATCTGGTCTATCTTTCCACTCAGTTCTGTTTTAGCCTGGAGTACCTCAGCACGGACAAGGTTAATCTCACCTTTAATCTCACTGGCTTGTATATCCACCTTTTTATCGAGTGCCACTATGAGATCTTTCAGCTCTTGAATAGCTTCCGTCATGGTTGGTGTTCTCCTTGCCTGATTTTATCTTAGCTTCCCTTTTTCTTTTTCATTTTGCCTGCTTACTCGATATCCACCCACACTAGTTGATAATCTGAGCTAGTTTGAGGATCAACAAGTCCTAGATCTGGTGAATTAGGACTAGGCCAAAACACACCTGAATCCATGATCTGGAAGGCATTGGAGGGCAAGACGTAACTTACCCGGAGATTATCCGGATCTCCCTCTACACCTTGATCCCCAAAATAACTACCCACAATTGGGGTAGATTCGCAACCTGCGGTTGGGTTCTTCTCCAAAACTCTCGGCTCGCAGCTGATAATGTTCTACCAATTCATGTTGCTGTTTGCGAATTGGCGCAGAACGGGGTAGGAGCTCTACCGTTTGAGACTTTGGGATCACAATTTGTTCAACAGCCAATCGAGCCTCCTCTAGCGCTTCGGTAGCATCTTCGGTAGCGGATTGCATAAACAAATCGAGTTCAGTTTCGGCCTCTCCAGAATCAATATTGAGTAATCGGCGCAAGGACCGAGTCAAACTTAACAAGGAATTTGTTTTAACTGTGTGAATCGGAATCTGGCGAGCATGAGCCATTTGTTGAATTTTAGAACGATTCCGAACCTGAGAGCGCAAGGCTAAGACAACATCGGCTTGGTCAAGATCTTTGGTAACACTGACATCAATAGGCAGGGTTTGGCTAACCTGTTGAATCAAATCACGACTGACACCATAAGGATAGACCACCAGGGGATGTTCAGAGCCAGAAAAGCCATAATCAGCTGCGTCTAGATCTAAATCCTCTTGATCATCAAATGGAGTGGGATCAGAGTCTAACCCTGTCCAGGTAGTCGATATCGGTGACTTAGAAGGCGCTAGAGGAATGGGCTTAGAAAGCAACATAGGAGCCGAACCTGTTGCCTTACTGGCCACTGACTTGAAGGGTACGGGTTCCATGTGCCCACTCTGGCGCCAGCCTTGTTGATAAGCCGAGCGAGTGGATCCAAATGATCCAGACGGAGGCCACTGGGGACCTGAAAGGGTGGGGCGGGCCACTAACACATTACCCTCAGCATCCAGGCTACGGATCTGGGTCGGCGCGTCACGGCCTCGCAACAGCTGGTCTACAGTAGTAGCCACATTGTCATGAACCACCCATCGGGTCCGCTCTTGCATCTCTACGGCAATTTCAAAGGTAGGAGGGGCTTTGCGTTCTAACACACTCTTTTGGCTGCCTCGTTTCCTAGCCTCATCATCACCCAAAGTCACCGATTGGATACCACCAATCAGATCCGAAAGCGTTGGATTTTTGATCAAGTTATCAATTTGGTTCCCATGCGCTGTAGCAACCAGTTGCACTCCTCGTTCAGCAATCGTGCGAGAGGCCAGAGCTTCTAACTCGGTACCAATTTCATCAATAACAACGACTT
The DNA here is from genome assembly GCA_964434865.1 of uncultured bacterium. Classification (GTDB taxonomy): domain Bacteria; phylum Cyanobacteriota; class Cyanobacteriia; order Thermostichales; family Thermostichaceae; genus CAYSWV01. The sequence goes on along the minus strand of CAYSWV010000040.1, from coordinate 30,433 downwards.
CTGGCATGTGATTTTCAACAGCCTCAATCATGATTTTATGTTGAAGTTCAGGAGTCGCCACCTGCATACGCCGAGCTCGACCAATCCCTGGGTGCGGAATATCCCCATCGCCAGCTATTTCATTGGAGGTATCAATAATGACAACTCGCTTCATCAGATCATCGGCTAGTACCCGAGCAATTTCGCGTAAGGCTGTGGTTTTGCCGACACCTGGTTTACCCAGTAGCAAAATCGATCGGCCTTGTTCAACTAAATCTCGAATGATACTGACAACGCCAATCACACAGCGACCGACCCGACAGGTCAAGCCAATGATAACCTGTTGCCGATTGCGAATGGCACTCACTCGATGCAGAGTTGATTCAATACCAGCCCGATTATCACCACTAAACTCACCCACTCTACTAATAGTATAATCTAAGTCTTCTCGGGTGATGACCTGCTCTGAGAGATAGTCAGCTTGATGAGGAAATCTAGCTTCGGGTTTGCGGCCCAAATCCATCACAACCTCAATTAAAGTCTCCTGTTGACTATGTTGCTGGAGCGTAGCTTTCAGACGAGGGGGGAGGATTTCAATCAATTGAGCCAAATCATCCATAATCTGAGTTTGAAAAGGCCACTGATCCGGAAGCTGATGAGCTGGAATCATGGAATGAACAGAATAGGGATCTACTGGGGTCGATTGAGATGAAATAGAAACGTTAGACATAGCAATGAACAAGATTAAACAAACTAAAGGTTTAACAAAGCCAAACAAGGGGTGGGGGTACCCTAACCAGACGGCATTGGCTCTAGACTCAAACTCCGACGCTGCTTCACTTGTTGGACTAATTGTCGTGCTTGGGCTACTGCAACGGCAAGTTGGTCGGGATCATGTCTGAGATCTAACTCTGAGGCGGCTGCCACTAGTTGACGGGCGTAACTGCCATAAGCAACTCCCATCACCGCTAAATGGGAACCAAGCAGTGGAATCGTAGCTTGATTTGTTCCTCCTGCTAACTGAATATAACCAGGTAAACCTAGCTCTAGGACTTGGGTAGCCAGCTTTAGGGTTGCTTTAGTGGTGCCAGGACCAATATCTCCACTCATCGGACGACCGTCAGTTTGCCAGATTAAGGTGGGGGGCTTAGGATTCATCAGGTCAACAAGATGCCAGAGATAGGTACCTAGCACATTGGGATCAGTGGGATCACCAAAACTAATTGAAACTACTTTCAAGGTTGGGATCCAAGGTTTCAGCTCATGCCATAACTGAGCAAAGGCACTGAGGCGGCCCACTTGTGTATGGATTTCAATAGCTTGTACTCCAGCAGCTAATAGATCAGGTAACACTGTTGCAGCAGACACTTGATAACCTTGCAACTGAATTAACTGGTGGGGACAGACAGGCTCACAGCGCCCACATCCATAGCAAAGATCAGGTTGGATTAATACAGCTGATGATTCATGATGAGTAACCTGAGATAAACTACTGATAGCATGGGGCGGACAAACCGCTAGACAGGGTTGGGAACACGACTGGGGGCAACTAGCTTGGGGAAGAGTAGCTTTGCGAAAGTGGGGATCTACTCCATCATTAAAGCTAGCCATTAACCAGGGAATTGTGCAACTTTGATCCCACTGCCGAGCCTGCTCGATGCCTACCCGAGCCGCCCTAACAATAGCTGGATCAGCAGCGACATCAATACAATCTGCTCCAGCAAGCGTGTAAATCAGAGCGAGATTTTGGATCGAAGGCAAGTGATGGAAACTAGCACCACAAATTAATTTAAACCAGGTGCCTTGTTCCAATGAGTGTAGTGGCCCGTTCACTGATGAACATCCCTTGATTCAGGGCGGTGAAAGGTTTACTAAAAACAACTGCCAAAAGCTTACTAAAGCATTATCAGTAGAAACTATACCAACAACCTATCGTCAGCTTCACCTATCACGGTACCGTTAAGCTTTCGTGGGGACTAGGGGTTGCCAGTAAACTTTACGATCTCGAGCAACCTCAACTACAAATTTAACTCGCTGATCCTGCTTAGCCAAGCTGACTAGATATCGCAAATCTTCTTGGGTAAACACATATCCTTCATAAAACCAAAATACAAGTCCTTTCTGATTGGAGGGGCCAGTTTTAGGCAGAGTTGCCAAATACTGATCAATGAGAGGTGGAAAAAAGTAAGTCCGTCGATCAGATTTTCCTAAAATAGCTGGCCGAGCTCCATGAATCCGGGTTAGGTAGCTGGACAGGTCTCCGATCCCCTTAGCTGTCAAGGTCACGACCCCGTAGCCTGCACCTCGCAGTCGCCGCCGATAGTGGCCTTCTGAACCACCCTCAGGTGTGACAACCATAGCTAGAGCCCCTTCTCGCTCTAAATCCCGAATAAATGATCCACCTGTACCGACTAACAGCATAAGTAACCCCATGAATGAGTTGACTCGAGCAGACCTGATCTACTCCCCATCCAGACTAGGGCAAAATTGGACAATTAGGCAAAAGGGTTTTGGCGATTAGCCATTTTGCAACCAATTCAGACTGTTTAACAACAATACCTAGCCTCTGTCGTTACAAATAACTGAAGCGACAGTTTTACCCACCGCTTCAATTACATCTTAAACTTTTGACTTCACTTTTGACTTCAAAGGGCTAAAAGTTGCCACCTTAAACAGTTAAGGCTATTCAAGGCTAACCCTTTATAGTCAACACTTGGTACCTACTTGCTAAGATTGTGTTGGCTAGAATCTAGTGCCTCAAGGTTGCTAACGTAGCATGCCGATCCCTCATATTTGTAAGTATCATCCGTAATGGGCTGGAATCCAACAGGTACTAGATCAGACGTTGCAGGCGCAAATATACGGGCAACAGCTCTAGCCATTTGAGAAATAAACTGAAACATACAAACCCTCCAATTTAGAATTCAATTCAGCTAAAGACACTCAACCTTGCAAACCTGACATTAACCGACTGATACTGATTAGCGACACCTCTACATGCCTCCCGATAACTAACCTACAGTACAGCTCCGAAATCAAGATCTGCAGATTCATGTAACGGTTTAAACTCTGAGATCGACTAAGCTTGTAGCTGTAGGCTAGAAAGGTATTCGATTGATATCAAAGCTAAACCAAGCTGAGGTGAACTTCTCATCTTTCTACTTTGAGTGTAAGTGGATCTCAAAGACACTGAGCTATGATTGAGCTACTCAGGTGGCTCTACCACTGGCGAGGTGACTTTGATAACTCCCATGATTTCAACGTATTTGAGAACTTGTCAAGCTTGGTTATTAGTCAATGAAACAAAATAGCGGAACAAAACAGCAAGGATTACAAACCGTCTAGACACTAATCAGAAGCCGAGTCGTCAACAATGAGGACTTGAGTGAAACTACAGATTAAACATTAGTTTAGGTCTGTTGGCTCAGATCTCGTGACTTAGATTGAGAATTAAGTTCAGGCCTATCTAAGTTCAGGCTTAGTAGTTGTTGGAGCTTAACTGATTAGGTAGGTTTGGATTAACTTACTGTTGGTAACCTCCTTGCAGAACCCTTATGGTTCTAAGTTAAGCCTCAATCAATGTGTTCGACAAGACATAGCAACCGTTCTTAATCTAAGCTTGAAGTTCTCAACTGCAACAAACGAAAGTCTATGGAATTGTAAATCTGGCTTCATAGAAGATATTACTTCCCTCTTTTCTGATTAAATAGGTCTCAATGGGATCGCCGTGACTCAACTCTATTACTTTTCAGATTACTTCTAGCGATTCTGTATCTATAGCTAGGTCTGATCCTTAAAAGGCTTTGAGTCCAAAGATATAGTGGCTCTACTAGATTCGAGACTGAAGGATGGGTAGCTGATCAGCTAATCTCACAACAGGACCCACAACAACAATAGCAGGAGCCTGTAGGTAGGGATTAGATTGCAAAGGTTGGTTGAAATAGATTTGTAGATCTTGCAATGTGCTCTTAAAGACTGTCTGTTTGGGAGTGGTTCCCCATCGAATAATGGCAACCGGGGTAGTTAGCGGTTTACCCCCTACTATCAGATCAGCCACAATAGTGGATAAATTGTGGATACCCATATAAATGATGATGGTTTCAGCAGCTTTAGCAATAGCCTGCCAATTAACCTGAGGTCGATATTTTCCTACAGTTTCATGTCCGGTAACAAATAAGACTGATGAACTATACTCCCGATGTGTAATTGGAATCCCTGCATACGCAGGAGCCGCTATACCTGATGAGATCCCAGGAATGACTTCAACTTCAATACCAGCCTCCACAAGAGCGCTCATCTCCTCGCCTCCCCGGCCAAAAATAAAGGGATCACCACCCTTGAGTCTAATGACAATCGCGGCGGCCTGGGCTTTGGTAATCAATAGTTGGGTAGTTGTTTCCTGTGCTAGAGTATGAGACCCTCGTCGTTTGCCAACATTGATCTGTTCAGCTGTAGTGGGTATTAAATCAAGAATGGGCTGACTAATCAGAGCATCGTAAACCACAACATCAGCATGAATTAATAGCTCTTTAGCTTTGACCGTTAGCAACCCTGGATCACCAGGACCCGCACCAACCAAATAGACTTTTCCCATAGATTAATTCACCTCTGATAAGCGCTGTGTGGGCCTTGAACTAAAAGCTTGTTGAATCAGTCGTGTGACAGCTTGAATCATCATAGGATCAGGCAATAGAGGTGGAGCCAGCCTTAGATCTAAAGCAGGCCATTGGTGTTCCAGTTGATCATGCTGCTGTTGAACTCTTTCTAGAATGCCACCTGGAAAGAAGAAGAAAGGTAATATTTGTATCTGACGGTATCCTTGACCATAGAGAGATTCAACCTGAGCGGCTAAAGAGGGGCCATACGCCCAACAAGCAGGCACAACAGGAAGGGTGGAGATGGCTTGGAGGGGCTGAAGCCAGCGAGCAACGTAACCTGTAAAGTTAGGATGACGGCTACCGTGGAATAACAAAATGTAGGCTTCAGCCGGAGTGGTTTGGATCCGTGTTTCTAATACTGTTATTACTTCAGGGACTTGTCCTAGGGGTAGCGTCTGAATCACCTTCAGGCTCGGGCATCGCTGCTGAACCGACTGAATCGCAGCTGGTAAATCCTGCTCGACGTGAACGCCACCTCCCATAAAGATGGGCACCATAATCAAGCATTCTGACGCCCAAGCTTGAGTGACTAGAATGATCTGCTCGGCAAGTGATAGCTCAGAGACCTCTAACTGGCCAGCTACAACAGGGTAGGGTGCTAGGGCGTCATGACACGAGTCTACAAATTGAGTAAAAGCAGCCTGATAATGGGGATCTCGACTCCCATGGCAGATCAACATTGATACCGGTGGCAACATCAACTTTAATCACTATTTATTGAGCAGAGTGTAATCTCTATGATACTGGCATAACAGACTCCTCCCCATTAATCGGCAAAGTCTGTGTAGACGTAAAAATTATCAGCCTCAGCGTCTTAATTCAGCACATCGCCTATAATTAGGACCAGTTTAGGTGCATGCTTGGAGTATTAAGGTGACATCTGTTCGACAGCGAGCTCTTCCACCTCAGGCCCGGAAATCACGGAAATACTCAAACTATCGCTCCACGGAGGAGCCGCCCAGACCCCGTCGCTCCTTACCCTCTCATCTGAGTGGGTTTTTGATGGGAGCCATTCTGCTGGGTACCACAGCCTCAGCCTCAGTTTTGTTTGGATTGGCTGTGAGTTTCCGTAATTTACCCAATGTGCATGAATTACGCAGTTATGTGCCTGTAGCTACTACTCATATCTTTGATGCCAATGGGGAACTGATCACGAGTTTGCATGGCGAGGCCAACCGTGAAGTCATCTCCTTAAATGAGGTGTCTCCAGATTTAAAGCGATCCCTGCTTGCCATTGAAGATAGTCACTTTTATGCCCACAAAGGTATCAATCCTGTCCGCATTGGTCGGGCTGTCATGGGCAGTTTTGAAGGTGGCTTGGGGGCTGCAGGGGGGGGATCAACGGTCACTATGCAGCTGGTCAAAAACTTATTTCTCCAACCTGAACGTACGATTAGCCGTAAGGTTGCTGAAGCTGTATTAGCGGTGCGAATCGAACAAGTCTTTGAAAAAGATGAAATCTTTGAGATGTATCTTAATCAAGTCTATTGGGGCCATAATCTGTATGGCATTCAAACAGCCGCTAAGAGTTATTTCAATAAGCCTGCCTCTGATCTAAACTTAGCTGAAGCGGCTTTGTTAGCAGGTATTTTACCCGCCCCCGAAAGCTACAGCCCTTTCCGCAATCTAGATGCCGCCAAACATCGGCAAAAACTGGTCCTGAATCGTATGGCTGAATTGGATTGGATCACTCAAGAGGAGGCTGAGGCTGCTTTTAATCAAGAACTCAAGTTTGGCCAAATCACCTCATTTCGAGCTGTCGCTCCGCCGATTACGGATGTGATTGAAGCTGAACTCAAACGGCTCTATGGTGATGAGGCTGTCATTCGGGGTGGCCTGAGAGTACAAACGACTATTGATATGGATCTGCAGCGAAAAGCCCAAGCTGCAGTCAACGAAGGCTCATCGCGATTGATTGCTCTAGGTCGAAATAGCCAGCAAATGGCTTTGGCTGCCATAGATCCTCGAACTGGATTTGTGAAAGCTCTAGTGGGGGGAGCTTATGCCAAGCGGGGCCAATTTAATCGGGCTACTCAAGCCTTTCGCCAAACCGGATCAACCTTTAAGCCCTTTGTCTACTATACGGCTTTAGCAAGTGGGGCTTATGGTCCAGGTTCAACCTTGTTAGATACTCCAGTTTCTTATCCTGATTCGCCTCGCCCTTATTCACCACAAAACTATGACAACTCCTTCTATGGGGCCATTTCACTGACCCGATCCTTACAACTGTCCCGTAACGTTCCCACTGTTAAATTGGCCTATGAGCTGGGAATCCAAAACGTTATCAATAACGCCAGAGCGGCAGGAATCAAGTCAGACATGTACCCTAACCTATCGACAGCATTAGGTTCATCCAGTATTTCTCCGTTAGAGATGGCGGCGGCCTATGGTGCCTTTGCCAATGGGGGCCACCGGGTTGACCCTATCTTATTTTTGCAAGTGGTTGATCGAAATGGCCAGATCCTGTACGAGGCGGATCCTCAGCCCAAGCGTCTCTTAAATCCTAATGCCGTGGCAGAACTCAATCGAATTTTGCAAGGTGTAATTACATCAGGTACAGGAACAGCGGCCCAGCTACCTGATGGTCGACCTGTAGCAGGTAAAACGGGAACAACATCAGATTTCCGTGATGCCTGGTTTATTGGTTATGTACCTCAACTCTCAACAGCGATTTGGATCGGAAATGACAACAACTCGCCGATGGCCTATGGCACAGCAGGAGGTGGTTATGTGGCTCCAACGTGGAGGCAGTTTATGATTGAAGCATTGAAAGATGTTCCACCCGAACCCTTTCCGGAGCTTCCACCGAGTGCCCCTGGATCCTGATGATGTTAGTGATCCTGGAACTTTAGCCGTTAAATTCAGATGATCGCGATCTCTCGTAGAGCGGTAAACTGCTAAAGTCTTATATTCAACCCATCTGTCATGATTGAAACATTAGTGCTCCACGACAACCAAGGTCGGTCTGTGTTGTGTGAAGTTCTCAGGCAAGTTGCTTATGATGGGTTAACTTATGCTTTGCTAACACTATTGGACCACTATGTTGAGATCTTAGTGTGGAGCAATGAACAACTTGTTTTAGATGCTGATGACTTCCACAAGGGTCTGGAAGAGGATGATTTTGGCGGCTTGCTGGAAGAACCTTCACCTGAAGACCTAGCCGCTGTTCTGCCCGTCGCTAAAGTCGTTCTGTCTACCCTGGATTTACAGCTCCACCAAACGGCATTTGACTGGGTCGTGGTCCAAGGAGATTTGCCTGAGCCCGATGATGATGATGTGTTGGAAATTGCCTTGGATGAGGACATCGAAGAATATCAACTCTTGGCTACATTTGATTTTCAAGGCCACCCCTACGGGATCTTCACCCCCTTAGAACCGTTTCTCTTCTTTGCTGCTCAACCCGCTGATGGGGAGCCTTATCTACTAACAGCTGAACATCCCCCCGAACTCTTTGAGCATTTACATGACTTGATCGAGCAGGCCGAAGATCATTCCAACCATCGGCCTTAGCTACACTAAAGTGTTACCTCTGATCTCCTTTTAAACGTAAAGTTTTTTGAAATTATGTATAGGATCACCTAAACTCACACAGAACGGCCATTTTAACGCCAATGACCTTGAGCAAACTTTGTCTACTTCCCTACTCATTGCGGCTGTAATCCCGTACAATTTCGAGTATAGGTAAATTTGCGTTTGGTCAGGATCTGGGAATGGAGAATAACTATCATTCCACGGAGATATTGTCGGAACGAGAGTTGCAAGTGATTGAATTAATTGCTGCTGGCTTAACGAACCAACATATTGCCGAGAAGTTGGAAATTAGCAAGCGTACAGTTGATAACCATATCAGCAACATCTTAAACAAGACAGGAACCACCAACCGGGTCGCTCTGGTGAGGTGGGCATTACTGTGGGGTAAGGTGTGCTTAGATGAAGTCAACTGTTGCTCTTTGACTATGGTGAATCAATCGAAAGCAGTTTGACGTAGCCCTAGCTACAATGTGTCTCAGGCTAGACCCTGTTGTCTCAGGCCCTGTTGTCTTAGACTCAATCAATTATGGTGTCAGATTCTCCTCAAAATCAGACTTGTGCCATTCGGTATGATTCTATGCCTTTAGCAATCTACAGGGAGGTTGCTGCTCATTTGCAGTCACTCGTTGGGGTCGACGTGACTCTACAACCCAATCCCTCTACAACTTTTCATTATGAGGATAGCCAGGTAGGGTCTCTGATCATTTCTTACAGATCATCTATTTCCTTCGAGGCCATTCAATCTGTCCTTGACTTTTACGGCCCTTGGCAAATCAGCACTGCTAGTCCTCACGAACGGTAAGTTAGCCCCCGCTTGATCAACCCTATGTCGTATCTATCCATTGATAACTATGGCCTTATTGGCGATATGCACACGGCTGCCCTAGTGGGCCTCAATGGTGCTATTGATTGGTTATGCTTACCTCGATTTGATTCTCCCAGTGTCTTTGCAGCCCTCATAGATGATCAAAAGGGGGGATCATTCCACCTCGCTCCCATTGACCATGAACAGGTCAGCTGTAAGCAACTATACTGGCCAGATACCAATGTCTTGATCACCCGGTTTTTTACTTCAGGGGGAGCCGCTGAACTGATTGACTTTATGCCTGTCAGTGATCAAGAGCATCGACAAGTGATTCGACGGGTTATTGGTGTTCGCGGTTCAATTCATTTTAAAATGATCTGTCAACCTGCATTCAACTACGCTCGGGATTGTCATGAAGTCGAGATTTGTCGTGAAGGGGCTATTTTTAAATCCAAAACCCTCAATTTGGGACTCACGACAACAGTTGAATTAAGTCAAGAGAATGATTACCTCACTGCCACGTTTCTATTAAGTGAAGGGGAACGCCAAACCTTTGTTTTAGAAGACTTAGGCTCCAATAGTGTTTGCCGAACCTGTCTAGATGAAGATGAAAGTGAGATCTTATTTCGACAGACCATTGATTATTGGCGAGATTGGCTTTCACAATGTACCTACACAGGTCGCTGGCAGGAAATGGTTCATCGGTCCGCCCTAACTTTAAAGCTGATGACGTATGCACCGACAGGTGCCATTATTGCTGCGCCTACCTGTGGTTTGCCGGAAGCCATCGGAGGTGAACGCAATTGGGACTACCGCTACACCTGGATTCGAGATTCAGCGTTTTCACTCTATGCTTTACTCCGGTTGGGCTTCAAACAAGAAGCAGGATCCTATATGCGTTTCCTGACTTCTATTTGCATTGAAGAAGACTCTGATCCTCCTCTGCAAATTATGTACACTATTGATGGCCACAAGCACTTAGACGAAGAGATTTTAGATCATCTCGATGGTTATATGGGTTCGAAGCCTGTGCGCATTGGTAATGGTGCTTATAATCAATTACAGTTAGATATTTATGGCGAAATCCTAGATGCGGCCTACCTCTATGATAAACATGGATCACCTATTTCAGTTGAACTCTGGCAATCCTTACGTAACTTAGTGAACTGGGTTTGTGATCATTGGCATCTTCAAGATTCTGGCATCTGGGAAGTCCGTAATGAAAAACGCAATTTTGTTTACTCTAAGTTAATGTGTTGGGTCGCTTTAGATCGAGGGTTACGGATATCTCATAGACGGTCGTTCCCTGCTGATCGGGAGCGGTGGGCCTTGATCCGTGATAAGATCTTTGAAGATATTCAAACAAAGGGCTGGAATGAACAGCGCCAAGCTTATGTGCAAGCCTATGGTAGCCAAACTCTAGATGCTGCTAATTTAATGATGTCGTTAACGCTCTTTCTGTCCCCTACTGATCCTAGGTTTCTGAGTATGTTGAAAGCAATGATGAAATCCCCCCGGAATCAAGGGTTACTTGCCAATAGTCTAGTTTACCGCTACAACTTGCAGGAAACAGCTGATGGGTTAACGGGCCATGAGGGGACCTTCAATATCTGTACCTTTTGGTTGGTTGAAGCTCTAACTCGTGCAGGCCGATTTGATCAGCCTCAGTACCTAGATCAAGCTCGTTTAATCTTTGAGCGCATGTTGGGATTTGCCAACCATCTGGGACTCTACGCTGAAGAGACGGGAGTCTGTGGTGAATCATTAGGAAATTATCCTCAAGCTTTTACCCACTTAGCTTTGATCAGTGCTGCTTACAACTTGAATCGTAGCTTGTGACTATTTATCATGCTAGGCAATCGTTTACTTCGATGAGGCATGACATTATGGCGCTACATGACTGGGTCTCAACTAGATCTTATTTAACTTGAGGCGGTTCAGCCAGTGTATAAATATCAGAGTCAGCTTCAATAGCTCGTCTGACATATCCTAGCGTCTGTAATGAGCTCAACAGTGTAGCCCCATCCATATGCCGGAATCCCCCTTGAGTCTCAAAAGCAAGTTTTTGATCAATAGCAGCTGGATCAACTATTTGAGGAATTGACACCTGCGAAGCCAAGGCTAAGCCCAGGGGTACCCCATAAGTTGGCGTGTAAGTGGCATAGGAACGTACTGATTGAAACACAGATTTTAAAGTACGAACGGTGCGAGCATGGATCTCAACTTCAATAGGGGCAATCGATCCAGCCTGAAGGACTAGATAGCCCTGGGGTGAGAGAGCTCGTTGCAAAGACTGAAAAAATTCTTGAGTGAACAACTTGTACGCTGGACCCTCTTCTATCGGATCAGTTAGATCTGAAATGATAACGTCCCAATTTTCAGAGGTTGCTTCTACTACAGTGAGGGCATCTTCAATAACAACTTCTACCCTAGGATCATCAAAGCAGTTTTGATGCATCTCAGGTAAGTACTCACGGCAGGCCGCTACCACATCGCCATCAATATCAACCATAACCACGTGTTCAACGGAATGCCAACGCAAAACTTCTCGAACAGTAGCCCCTTCAGCCCCACCTAAGATCAGCACCTTGCGCGGAGAAGGATGTAAGATCATGGCTGGATGGACTAAAGACTCATGATAGAGGAATTCATCACCCACTGATGATTGCCAATGACTGTCAAGCACCAAGCTCTTCCCATATGACTCTGATTCAACCACATACATCTCTTGAAATGGAGTACGTTTGTGGGTGAGGATCCGAGTAATCCCGTGGGCATAAATATCACAGGAGGAATGATACTCACTAAACCAAAGTTGTGGAAAAGCTTGGAGCTCCGACACTCAACAGCCTCCCGCCACCACTTGTTCGGATTGACGTTCAGCAAATGTGGCTTCAAGAGCTGCAATAGAAAGCTCCCTCGAAACCGTTAACGACTGTGCTGCTCCGGTAGCTTCTGTTGAGCAGCGAGGGATACTCCGGAAGACATGACTGCCCGCTTGAAAAGCATCGATCAAGTAAGAACAAGCTGCTTCAGGGAGTGTATGTTCACCACAAGTAAAAACATCTGCAGCGGCATACCCCATTTCAGGCCATGTATGTACAGAGATATGAGACTCTGCTAACAAGGCTAAAGCCGTCACCCCTTGGGGTTCAAATTGGTGGGCTAAATCACCCAACAAAGTGGACTGAGATTTCGTCGCAGCTTCCCTAATGGTTTGGCGTACGAAGACGAGATCATCAAGAAGGTTGGCCGGGCAGTCATATAGCTCAAGGATGCAATGGATCCCGACGGGAGCTAACGACCTATCCCCTAATTGGCCAGATAGTGACTGCATCATCATATCCCTATCCCCTAATTGGCCAGATAGAACAAAAAACACAAGAGCTTTTTATTATGTCACAAGTTCCTATCATAATGGAATATCAGATGAGTTGTAAAAAAAGAAAACCTGATCTAAGTGTTGTAAATCACATCTCAAGCTGCTAATTGATTCAGATCTACTCTTTTCAACTCAGTTAGCTTGGTTTAAAGTCCTCTTGAGCGATAATCAAGCGTTGTGATGTGGTAGCTCAGGATGGACCTCGTCTAAACTGAGATTAGTACGTATTAATCTATTAGCTCATTATGGCCGACTTGCTCCAGACGAAGTCTTCACTGTTGTTAGGGCTACTCTGCTTGACCTGTCTAAGTACTTTGACTCGTCCAGCAATGGCTTTGCCTCCTCCTGAAGATATTCCAGAAGAGGTCTTACGATCTCAACCGAGTATGCAAGTTCGCTCATCCGACAATCAGCCTTTAACGCCGAGCGAGTATGGGCAACAAGCTGAGTTAGCCGATGCTAATCAAGTGAATGATCCTAATATTGACCCTGAACTGCAGCAGCTCATCTTTCTACTCAAACTCCGACAAGGGCTTCGCTCAATTCTGCCTTAGTCAAACCAGTATCTGCGTTGGTGGATTGGCTTCTGTTGCACTTAAGATAGTCTTTTTGCTTGAACTAGTTGATCTTTTAACCAAGTCTGAATGGTTTGACTCAGTTGATAGTTTGCTTGATTCAGGTTTTCATAGATAAATTGGCCCAATACATCCAGAGGGGTGATTAGGGGCCCAATGGTAAATGGATAGCGGCTACCAACTGAAGTACCATGATCACCCATAAGATAGTTCAATGTGACGGTCTCTCTAAACTTTTGATGGAGTGCTTGATAGAGATCTTCAATATCATCGATAGTATCTTGTTTGAATTTAATCAGTAAGTGAGGTGCCACAGAATATTGAGTTTCAAGTAATTTCATCAGTTGGGACGGCGAGGGATCAAACTCACCAATCCACAAGTTAGGATCCAACCAACTAGGTGATCCGAGTGAGTCAAATAAGGTCTGAAATGATGCCCCCCACGGTACAGCACTCTGCAAACTAGAGTTACTGTAAGCCATAAAAATATTGCCCCAACGCTGCTTACCAATATGAGGATCATCAATACAACTCAAGATGTGCAATTTACAGCCCAAGCTATGACCGAGTCCAAACGTGGGTAATTGAGGATAACCTAGCCGATCTTGAATAGATTTTAGTTGATGGCAAATCCTTTGAGCTACTAAAGTGTGATTGGATTGGGTTTGATAGATGGGCGCTAAGATCCCGTAATTAGCCCTAGCTAAGTCTGTTAAAACACTGTCATACAGAATATGAGGTGCAAGTCCGATAAAAGCTCCCCCTAAGAAATGGATCAAGGCCTGCGGGCGCGGGGGCATCAAGATCCAAGTTTGATCAAGAGTGTACCAAGTGTTATGAGAGTCAGAGGTCACTGGCATAGGTGGATCACCGATGAGGTTTCAAAACTAGAAGGCTGAATGCACCCAAGTTTAGGTCTAAAGTTGGCTGTTTGTCAGCATCAGTCGTTGTTGATAATGATAGTAAGGTACCCGGAGCTGTCGCCATCAAATCTTCATTGGTATCCAGGTAATACCGTCGATCAGGTGCTCTAAGCAAGGGATCGATCCAGTCACCATCAAATAATACTTCCCATTGCGTGCCCAATTCAGATGGAGGACTAAGAGCATAACCGGTGTTAGTTTGAACTTTGAAGGCTACAGGACCTAAGTTGAATAAGATCAAGATCGATTCATAAGGGCTAACCGAGTTATAGCGCCATAAACAAACAACGGCATGCTCTGGATCGACATGATAAATGGCAATCTCAGTTAAAGGCTTTAGGGTATTTGGCGTGACAATCGTATAGGAGCGAAAAATTTGGCGAAGACGAGCCATATCCAGGCGATGTTGCTTGTGAAGTAAGTAGATCTGTCGATCGGATAGACCCCGCTTACCCCAGAAGTTAAGTTGATCTGGATCAACATCATCCCAACGCAATTTCCAGCTACCCGCACTATCTAGACTTTCCAGAGCTAGAGAATCCACTGTAGGCACAAACATATACATTAACTTAGCTGTGAACATAGTTAGCGCTTCGGCATTCCGGACCGTCCGCCGTACATAATCCAATAAATCTTCAGGGGGTAATAAATTTAGGTTGATCAGTTCTTCACCTTGACCTTTCGCTAGTTCAGCTGGATTGGCACCATAAGCCCAAGGAACATCAGCCCGGTCTTCAGACCAGTGATTACTTTGATAGGATTCATCATGAAGCTGAGCATAGATCGCAGTGTAGTGTTGACACTCAATAGCCTGCTGCAAAGCTGGAACTAAAGTGACCACATCAGCAAAGAGAGGCCGGGATCTGAGAGTGGGTGGCTTGTACAGTTCTTCAACAATCGGAAAGCCATAAGGGGCATGAAAAATATCAACACAGGTTTCAACAACAGGTCTATCTTGAGCTTTGAACAGCTCTCCCAGGATTAACGTGTCCGGTGACGCTTGCTGAAGCTCTTGATCTAGCTCTTGAAGAAATGTTTCCCCATAGTTATGATCTCGTTGGGAGTACTGCCAGAGCAAGCCATCTAGGTAGCCTAGACGAATCATTTTAATGCGGTAGCGGCTGACAAAGGATACAATTTTTTCAATTAGTTGTCGCCGAATCATGGGATCAGCCAGATTAAACATCCAAGTCCCGTAGGCTCGAAACTCCATAGCTTCAGTATCAACAAAAAAGGGAGCTTGAGTATCAGGATGTCTAATTTGATCGAGCGAGCCGGGAAAAGGGGTTCTGACCTGGTGAGCAAAGACTAGATCAGGGACTAACTCTAAACCTTTGGCAAACAGAGCATCAATTAGAGTCACCATGTCACTGACAGGCCCCAGTTGCCAGTCAATGTCGGCCACATCATAAGCCAGGTAGCTAAACCTAGGATCTAGTCTTGATAAATCAGCCACTGATGAGCAGGTTGGAATCATGATCTCATCGATACCAAATTCAGCTAACCGATTGAGAATGTCGGTTCTTAAGAGTTGTGATGAGATCGGATCTAGAAATAATTCTTCCCGGCTTCTGGGAGCAAAAACCCCTCCTTCATAGCCAGCTAGGATACCCTCTAGGGTAGTCTCCATAAGGACACGACCATGATTAAATTGAGGCGGATCATGCTGCCAAGTGTAGGCCAATTTAGGAATGTAAAAGACTTCATGAACTCGCTCTAGATCAGTTAAGGGTGCAAGAGGTTGCCACTTGCGATGGGTGCGATCCCAATAGCGAAATTGAATGGAGGTACCCGCAGTAACTCGCTCTATCAATTTTTGGCCCAAGCCATCTTCATCGGGGTTTAGGGACTGCCAAGAGCGACGCCCCACTTTGACTTGAATCTGCTCGGCTGGATAGTCAGGAAAGTAAATCTTGACGATTAGATCAACTAAGTCATTATCGTAAGTTTTGATCACATGGGATAGATGTGTAGCGAAGTAGCCTTGATCGATGCGAGCTTGGCTGGGAGGACTAATCTGTGACACGGATTGACCCTAGAACACGTATCTGCTGCTATCCTACAGTCTTAAGATCCCCAGAGATACAGATGATGATCAAGCTTTAAAGCTCGCCGCCCTAGTTGAGTAACGAGCTTACTCTAAATAGCCTATTGTTTGCTCATTCATCTGCAGGCAGGTCAAGACTTGTAAGAGTGCCCTCCTGGGGGATTTGCTCCATAACATGATTATCTGCTTCAGCATCAGGATCAGAACTGGTCAGATCAGCTTCAGAACTGATGTCAGTATCGTTAACTTGATTTTCCCCTAAGGATGCACCTGTCTCTAATGACTCCCCTGATGAGATTGCCATTTGAGTCTCAGGCGTTTCCCCCAGTTTCTCAGCTGTTGCAACCGGTTCTAGTTGAACTTGGTCTTCAAGGGCTAGAGATACTGGTGGTTCCAGATCAGGAGAGTCCTGGAGTACCTCTGAGTTGGGTGGAGGTAAATCTGAAGGGGCAGTGGGGGTTTGCTCAGTTGGTGATGCAGTCAAGTCAGACAAACTCTCTGGAGTTTCCAAAGCAATCTCTGCTAACTCAGTTTCTAATTCTTGTTCAAAGCTGGCTGCCAATTCAGGATCAAAATCTTCTTCAAAATCAACATCAGCCAGAGCAGAGTCAATCAAGGCATCAACCATAGCTGATTCTAAAGCAGCTTCTGACTCTAATTCATCGGTGTTATCAAAAGTACTAGCTTGAGTTTGAGCAGGTTGTTCCACCTCATCATCCACTACCACTGAGGACTCAGCTGGAGGTGATTGAGCTGGCGTAGACTGCAGCAGCTTAGACGCAGCAATATCAGGTGGGGTTGAGTCATCAATAAGCTGATCATCTTCTAATAAGATCCGCGGCGTCAAAGGGGACATGATGATGGTTGGATCTTCTTCCTCCACAGGTTCGGGTTCGGGTGGAAGTTCTTCATAAGTGCTAAAGCCCGTGCCTGCTGGAATGAGACGACCAATGATGACATTTTCTTTTAAGCCACGAAGCCAATCTGATTTACCTTCAATAGCTGCTTCAGTGAGAACTCGGGTAGTTTCTTGGAAGCTAGCTGCCGAAATAAAGCTATCGGTATTTAAACTCGCTTTAGTGATACCCAAAAGCACAGGTGTGTATTGAGCTGGAGCTCCCCCTGTAATCGACATCGTGGAATTAACTTGCTGGATCTCGCGCAGATCAATGAGCTCACCTGGGAGGAGAATAGTGTCACCACTGTCATCAACACGAACTTTAGAGGTCATTTGGCGCACAACGATCTCAATGTGCTTATCTGAAATATCGACTCCCTGTGAGCGATAAACATTTTGAACCTCATTTACAAAAAAGCGTTGAACTTCACTGAGTGCAATTTTTGCAGCTTCATCTTCGCCAACTAGGGGACGATGATATTCATAAAAGGCCTCCAATAAATCATGGGGATTGATCGGGCCATCAGTAAGGGGTTCTCCCACTTGAACAGGTTGACCATCAGTGAAAAGCAGATTTTGCCCTGGCAACAAGGGATAGTCAATCACAGCACCATCAGGTTCAACTACTTTGAGTTCAGGTTCATCACCCCGCATAGTGAGTTGAACAGTCCCGGTACGCCGGTTCATGACACACATTTCTTTAGGCTTCCGGGCTTCCAACAACTCTTCAATTCGTGGCAAACCTTGGATGATATCTCCAGTTTTGGCTCGTTCAAAGACTAAAAGTCCCAAACTATCCCCCCGCTGGACTAGGTCTCCATCATGGACCTGGAGAATAGCAGCGGCTGACATTAGATAGGGTCGCGCATGTCTTAGAATAATCGTATCTTCAGATATCGACAAGATTTGACCTGACTCAGGACATATCACACCCTTAGCGAGGCGGTCACCTGCTCGAACCATATCTCCAACCCTTGAAGCAGGGGGGTCTGTACACGCTACCTTAACTTGATCTTCTTCTGTAACTAGCAAGATCCGACGGATAGCTTCTGCACCTTTGCGTAAACCTTGAACCATACCCGCTTGTTTAGCTTGAATTTCGGTTCGAGCAATCACAGCTCCGGGGCTAATCATATCACCATCTTGAACTAGCAATCGGGTGCTTGTGCTACC
Source organism: uncultured bacterium (assembly GCA_964434865.1). Classification (GTDB taxonomy): domain Bacteria; phylum Cyanobacteriota; class Cyanobacteriia; order Thermostichales; family Thermostichaceae; genus CAYSWV01. The sequence goes on along the minus strand of CAYSWV010000040.1, from coordinate 12,462 downwards.
CTGAGTTAAATCAGCCTCTACATCACGGCGAACAATCAAGGTTTCCAAAATCACAAGCTGGAGTCTTAGCGTCTCTGGATCAGCTTCATCAGTACCTAGTTCAATGTCAGCTTTTAATTGGGGCGCATCGGTATCAATCTCCAGGACCAGTTGGGTTTTGAGTAACTCTACTCCACCGATAGATCGAACCCGTTCCCCGTCTTTGAAAGGTACTCGTTGAACAGCTCGTAATCGAATGGCCTTTCCGGCTTCACTCTTTGACTCTTGGCTGGGTACGGAAGGCTCACTTGGAATTTCAAATTCCTGAACAGGTCTGAGGAGAATCGCAGGCCCCTCAGGCGTTTCAACATGCTCAACATAAACCAAAGCCTGCGGCACAATGTCACTCAGCACTTGTTGGCCCGGCTGGATGAGAGTACCATCTTTGACATCCATATCAGCTGGATTATCAATTAAGTGTAGATCACCTGGCTTCACGATGATCTCTCGGAGGATATCATTTTTCTGAATGACTTCTACCACACCAGCATTTTGACAGAAAATATCTTTGACAACTTCGGTACCCGACTCAACATATTGGCCATCTTCAACATTGAGCAAGGAGATATCTTTATTAACTTCATGGGTTTCTTCTGGGATCCAAAGTAAGGTGCCGCCTTGAATGACTTCATAGCCCTGTTTTGCTTTACCTCGACGAGCGACCTCGATCCCTGCAAACTTAACCACACCTCCAGTTTGAGTACGAAAATCATTTTCTATGAGTTCTGCTACCACCTCATCGTTGCCTACTTTGGTGCCTGGCGTAGCCTTGAGAATAAAGGTTTGGCCACTGGCGGTATCCAACAAGTACTGTTCACGACCTTGATGTGACTCAACACGAACTTTAGCAGAGTCAAGAATCACAGATGCATTGATAATTTCAACTTCACGTCCACTCTTGACATCTTGTCGGTCTGGTAGTCGTACGGTCCCCCCATTTTCAGTTGTCAAAGACGTCTCTGCGATCACAGCGCCTGCCTCAACCCAATCTCCATTTTTGACAGCAGGTTCTGCACCGGGGGGTAAATTATAAACCTGACCTGACATGACCCACACTAATCCTTGTCGCTGGGCGATGGAGGTAATGTTCCCTTGACGGTCTGTTTTCTCTTCAATCGGGAGGTCTGTGAAGTGCACCTCTCCAGCCATATCTGAGATCACTTCTTTTTGGGCTTTTTCAGTTGACTTCCGAGCGGCTTTGGCTAGGGCTACTTCTCCAATCAGTTGATCTGTTGTAACTGTTTCGCCGTCTTTAACCAGCAAGGTAGATCCTTGAGTAATGGAAAACGTTTCTTGTTGACCACTATCGCCCTCTAACACAATTTCGTAGTTGGCTTCCACTTGCAGCACATCATCACCATGGCGAGTTCGGTGGGGGTGATATCGAAGATGACTCGGGAATCGAACTTTGCCTGAATAGGGGGCCCGTAGCTGCCGAGCTACTTCACCTGTAAACACTCCTCCAGTGTGGAATGTTCGCATCGTTAATTGAGTGCCTGGCTCGCCAATAGACTGGGCTGCAATGATCCCAACTGCTTCACCCATGTCAACCAAGCGAGAGTGCGCTAAGCTCCAGCCGTAACACAGCCGACAGACTGAACGGTTAGCCTCACAGGTTAAGGGGGTACGGACCATCACTTGCTCAATTTTCGACTTTTGAATTTTTTTGGCGAGTTCGTGATCAATGTCAGTGTTACGAGTAGCAATAACCTCTTGAGTCAGGGGGTGAACCACATCTCGAGCTAATACCCGACCAATCAATCGCTCTTCAAGGGCCACAATCACTTTATCGGCATCTCTCAGGGTCATCACATGCATACCCCGATTGGTACCACAGTCATACTCTCGCACTATCACATCTTGTGACACATCCACCAGACGTCGAGTTAAGTAACCAGAGTCAGCCGTCCGTAAGGCCGTATCAACTAGACCTTTGCGAGCACCATAGGAGGAGATAATGTACTCAGTGACCGTTAGCCCTTCCCGAAAATTAGTTTTGATGGGTAAGTCAATGATCTCACCCTGGGGATTGGCCATCAGTCCACGCATCCCTACTAACTGACGCACCTGAGACACGTTTCCTCGAGCCCCTGAGTTGGCCATCATGTAGACTGAATTTAAGGGATCATTGTGCTCAAAGTTGCTGAGCATCTCATTTTTGATGGCATCGTTAGTCTGGTTCCAAGTATCAATTACTTTTTGATAACGCTCAACCTCAGTGATCTCCCCTCGGGTAAATCGATCTTGAGCAGCTTCAATTTCAGTTTCAGCCTTAGATAGGAGTTCTCGCTTCCGTGGAGGCACCTGTAAATCTTCAACACTAATAGAAACAGCCGCTTGAGTAGCATGCTTAAACCCTAAGGCTTTTAACCGATCAGCCATAGCAGCTGTGCGAGCTGTTCCATACTTAGAAAAAGCCCAAGCAATCAGTTTTCTCAAGCCCTTCTTATCCACTTTGTAGTTTCGGAACGGGATAGGGGGGGCCTCTGAATTAGCATCTGCAGCAGGAAAAGAGGGTTGAGTCCGCAACTGTTCAGTCATAGTCATAATGGGAATGAAGATCAGTGAAATTAATGAGCAAGTAAATTAAATGAACAGATCTGACTTAGCGTTCAAACTTATCCAGCCAATCTATGAGTGTAGACTTACTGCCCTAAAGCATCAATGCATAACCTACATTCAATGAATTGGCTTAACGGTAGACTTAAGATTCAGTTAGAGACTCACGAATTGCCTCATTGAGAATGATCCGACCTGGTGTGGTGTAGATATATTGGGATAACACTTTACCATCAGCATCTTCACGGACACGTCGGTACTTGTAGATTTTGGTGACAATACCATGACCATTGTCCTGGATCTCAGGCTCACCATCGCTATTTTTGCCCAATTCAACAGGACCATCATATCGAACCCAAACAAACGCATGCAGATCAACAATACCTTGGTCGTAGGCCACCATAGTATCTTTGAAACTCGCAAAGAACTTACCGCCGCCTCGTTGCCGATCAGGATTTTCAGCTGTGAGATAGTAGCAACCTAACACCATATCTTGACTGGGAGTAACAATGGGATTGCCAGTTGCAGGCGATAGCAAATTATTGGAGGCTAACATCAACAAGCGGGCTTCAGATTGGGCTTCTAAGGATAAAGGGACATGGACCGCCATCTGATCGCCATCAAAGTCAGCATTGAAAGCTGGGCATACTAATGGGTGTAGCTGAATTGCACGCCCCTCTACCAAAATCGGTTCAAAAGCTTGAATACCTAAGCGGTGTAAGGTGGGAGCACGATTAAGCAAAACTGGATGGCCGTCAATCACTTCTTCCAGCACATCCCAAATTGAAGGATCATTCTGCTGAATTAGTTTCTTAGCTGCCTTGATGTTATTGACGATGCCGCGTTTGATGAGCTTATGAATAACAAACGGTTGAAACAACTCAATGGCCATTTCCTTGGGTAACCCACATTGATGCATTTTCAAGGTAGGTCCCACTACAATCACAGATCGACCCGAGTAATCGACTCGCTTACCGAGCAAATTTTGACGGAAACGACCTTGCTTACCCTCAATGATGTCCGAAAGAGACTTTAGAGGACGATTATTAGCCCCAACCACAGTTCGACCGCGACGGCCGTTATCAATCAAGGCATCCACAGCCTCCTGTAACATCCGCTTTTCATTACGCACAATGATCTCAGGAGCCAAGATCTCCTGCAGCCGAGCTAAGCGATTATTCCGATTAATGACTCGCCGATACAGATCATTCAAGTCAGATGTTGCGAAGCGACCACCATCCAGTTGAACCATAGGTCGCAAATCAGGGGGAATCACAGGAATTGCTTCTAACACCATCCAGTCCGGCCGAGATCCAGTAGCTACAAAATTATCGATAACGCGTAGCCGTTTGATCAAGCGTGCCCGCTTCTGCCCTCGGGAGGTATTGATCTCTTCTCGCAGTTTTTCAGCTTCTTCTTCTAAACTTAAATCTTGGAGCAATCGTTGAATGGCTTCAGCCCCAATCATAGACCAATCTATGGGCAGCTGCAGATCAGAGCCTTCTTCGTACATCTGATCCTCAATTTCTAGAAACTGATCTTCAGTCAGTAACTGCTTGTAGGCTAAACTTTGATTGTTACCTGGATCAATCACCACATAAGCATTGAAGTAAACTACTTGTTCAACATCACGAAGGGGCATATCAAGCAAGGTAGCAATATGACTCGGGATCCCCTTTAAATACCAGACATGAGTGACCGGTGCTGCTAGCTTGATGTAGCCCATGCGATGTCGCCGGACTCGAGATTCAGTGACTTCAACACCACACCGCTCGCAGACTATACCTCGATGCCGTACCCGCTTGTATTTTCCACAATGGCATTCCCAATCCTTAGCTGGGCCAAAGATTCGCTCACAGAAAAGACCATCCATTTCTGGCTTTAGGGTGCGATAGTTAATGGTCTCGGGCTTTGTCACTTCGCCCACTAATTGACCGTTTGGGAGTGAACGCTGTCCCCAAGCTATAACTCGTTCTGGGGACGCCAAGCCAATTTTGACATAGTCAAACCGCTGTTCAAGTCTGGGCATGGGAACTCCTAGCACTCTGTACGGTAAGGGTTGACAGGCAATCTATATGCTCTCACTCATCAAGTTCATCGGATGTAGGGATCTAAACAGAGTTGGCTAGATCCCAGTGACGTCCATACATTTAGAAATCAGTCGGGTCCAGCTCTTCTTCCTCATTACTGGAAGCATTGAACTGATTGCCATAGGTGGCCGGTAAGGGTTGCTGGGGCATTGAAGGCTGCAGATCCTCATGAGTTACCGATTCATAGGTAGGCCGTGATGGCGTATGTCGGTTTGACACTTCTGTCATCAGATCAGCTTCAACATCTCGAGTTTGACCGGTTTCATCCACTTCTACTTTGTGAACGGAAACATCCAATCCAAGGGACTGTAACTCACGCACTAAGACCTTGAAGGACTCAGGGGTACCCGGACGTGGAATTGGACGGCCTTTGACAATAGCATTGAGGGCCTCATTCCGACCAACCATGTCATCTGATTTGACGGTCAGCAATTCCTGTAAGGTGTAGGCAGCTCCAAACGATTCCAGAGCCCAAACTTCCATTTCTCCAAAACGTTGTCCACCTTGCTGAGCTTTTCCACCTAGAGGCTGTTGCGTAACTAGAGAATAAGGACCGGTGGAGCGAGCATGGATCTTGTCATCAACCAGGTGCACTAATTTCAGCATGTAGGCACGACCCACGGTGACCGGTTGATCAAAGGGTTCTCCAGTGCGCCCATCATAGACCTGGATCTTGCCCCGAGTCTTACCCATTTCCTTATACATCCAGGGTTTACTGCTCTTGTCGCGAGCTTCAATCAGCTTGCTCTCAACAGTCAATCGGGAGGCCTCTAAACCATGCATTTCATCAAAAGGCATCAACTTAAACCGCACATTCAAGTGATCGGCAGCCCAACCTAGCAAGCATTCAAACACTTGACCAACGTTCATCCGTGACGGCACTCCCAGAGGATTTAAGACAATATCAACTGGTGTCCCATCTGGTAAGTAAGGCATATCCTCAGAAGGCAAGATTCGAGAAATGATCCCTTTGTTACCATGCCGACCAGCGATCTTGTCACCCACCTGGATTTTACGTTTGAGGGCAATATAAACCCGTACCACCATATTGGCGCCGGGGGGTAATTCATCGCCTTGCTCACGGGTAAAAACTCTAACATCGACAACCCGACCCCGCTCTCCGTTAGAGACTCGCAATGAGTTATCTCGCACATCTCGAGCTTTTTCGCCAAAGATAGCCCGTAACAGACGTTCTTCAGGAGGTTGATCAGATTCACCTTTGGGTGTCACTTTCCCCACCAGGATATCACCCGCTTCAACCCAGGCACCCACACGTACAATGCCATGTTCATCTAGGTTACGCAGAGCGTCTTCACCGACGTTGGGAATCTCTCGTGTGATCTCTTCAGGTCCTAGCTTCGTTTGACGAGCCTCAATTTCGTATTTTTCAATATGAACTGATGTGAAGACATCATCAAAGACTAGGCGTTCACTAATTAAGATTGCGTCTTCATAGTTATAGCCTTCCCAAGGCATGTAAGCGACCAGAACATTTTGCCCTAGGGCTAATTCACCCCCTTCGGTTGCAGGCCCATCTGCCAAAACCTGACCAGCCACCACTTTGTCGCCATAGTGCACAAGGGGACGCTGGTTCATACAGGTGTCTTGGTTGGAGCGCTGATATTTCTGCAACCTGTAAGTAATAGGGGCACCTGACTCAGGTTGAACAACCACCTCATCAGCAGAAACATAAGTGATCGTACCCGTTGTTCTGGACACCACCACCATCCCCGAGTCTCGAGCTGCTTGAGCCTCTAGACCTGTTCCAGTGTAAGGCCGTTCTGGCTTTAGCAACGGTACAGCCTGACGTTGCATATTAGCCCCCATGAGAGCACGGTTAGCATCGTCATGCTCCAGAAAGGGAATCAATGAAGTGGCCACAGAAATCACTTGAACAGGTGAAACCTGAACATAGTTAACTTCTTCAGGACTAGCAGTACCGAATTCCTGACGGTAACGTACTGGCACCATATCTCCCAAGATCTTGCCAGATTCATCTACAGGCACATCCCCAGGAGCCACTCGATATTCATCTTCTTCGTCGGCAGTGAGGAAGGCAGGTCCCAGATCTTTGCGGATGACACCATCTTCCACTCGATAATAAGGACTTTCTATGAAGCCATACTGATTGACTCGTGCATGGGTGGCTAAAGAACCAATGAGCCCCGCATTAGGGCCTTCAGGCGTTTCAATCGGGCAGATTCGGCCATAGTGGCTAGGATGAATGTCACGGACTGCAAATCCTGCTCGCTCCCGACTCAGTCCCCCCGGCCCCAAAGCAGAGAGTCGGCGTTTGTGAGTGAGCTCTGCCAGAGGATTAGTCTGATCCATAAACTGGGAGAGCTGGCTTGATCCAAAAAATTCTTTGATCGCAGCCACCAGAGGCTTAGGGTTAACTAAGGAAGAAGGTGTCAGATTATCAGATTCAGAGACTGTCATCCGTTCCCGAATGATCCGCTCCAAACGATTCAGCCCAACTCGCACCTGGTTTTGCAACAGCTCACCCACTGAGCGAACTCGACGATTTCCTAGGTGATCAATATCGTCAACCTGACCAATGTCATACTCTAGGTTGATCAGATAATCAATCACCGCCAAAATATCTGTATGTGTCAGTACCCGGACGCTATCAGGCACATTCAAATTAAGCTTACGATTGATCTTGTAGCGACCCACCCGACCCAAATCATACCGTTTAGGGTCAAAGAAGCGGGATTCAAGCAGTAGTTGCCCTCCTGATACCGTAGGTGGCTCGCCGGGACGTAACTTGCGATAGAGCTCCATCAGAGCTTCTTCTTCAGAAAACTGGCCTTCTTTTTCGATCGTCTTCTGGAAATAGTCTGGATGGCGCAACCCATCATAAATCTCAGATTCACTTAGTCCCAAGGCTTTTAGCAACACAGCAGCAGACAGCTTGCGAGTTTTATCAATTCTCACCCAAACTAAGCTGTTCTTGTCAGTCTCAAATTTAAGCCATGCCCCTCGATTGGGAATCAGGCTAGCGCTATAAGTACGGCGACCATTTTTGTCCAGATCAGATTTGTAGTAGACACCAGGGCTCCGTACAATCTGATTCACAATCACACGTTCGGCGCCGTTGATGATAAAAGTGCCTCGATCGGTCATTAGGGGCAGTTCCCCAATGAACACATCCATGTCTTTGATTTCACCCGTCTCTTTATTGATCAAACGAGTTGGCACTCGGATCTGAGCTTGATAGGTTGCGTCTCGACGTTTGGCTTCTTCAGGGTCATATCGAGGTTGATGAATCCGGTATCCTTTAGAAGCATCTCCCAGACGAAAGTCCGGCAAAAAGTGAAGCTCCACTTTACCGGTGTAATCGATAATGGGAGAAAAACTAAGGAGTTCTTCCTCAAAGCCTTCATTCAGAAACCATAAAAAACTCTCCCGCTGGATTTCCACTAGGTCGGGGAGAGTCTGGGCGGAAGTCATTAAGTGTGCCAGTTGTGTCGTCATGCGTCGCTCTAGAAGGTCGCACTGCAGTCAGGCCTCCTATTGTAGAGTCAATTGTCTAGAGCGTCAAGACTCTAATCTAGATTTAGACGCTTGAATCTGGGTCTATGGGCTTAAGGCTTATCCGGTGTTTTGATTACACTCAGTGTCTTAATGCAGAGTTTTAATGATGGTCATGATCTCCTTAACCTCCTCATAGCGAATGCCTGATCGGATAGCAGAGGCGGGTTAGATGGACTTAATCAGCGCTCTATCATGCATAATCAAACGTTGGTTATTAAAAATCGATCCAAGTGGCAGATCAGTCTAAACGACAAATCAGTATTATTGGTTGGTATGTTATCAGAAAATGTCAGATTTGAGTGAGTCTTATCGTCACACTTGAAAATAGCCCAATTTTGAAGCTAGATCACTTAATTCATGTGTCAAGCTGTTAAAATTATTAACACTCAGTCATAACTTGTGTGGATTATCCTAACCAAAAGAGTGGTTAATGTTCGCTTTGGCCCAATCAAGGTCTAGCTCAAGGTCTAGCTGACAAGGTCTAGCTGA
>CAYSWV010000040.1:0-3648 GCA_964434865.1 uncultured bacterium | reverse complement strand
AAGGTCTAGCTGATAAGGTCTAGCTGAGCAACTATTGTTCTCCTGAGCTTATTTCTCCTTAACTTAAGGAGATCTGACCTTGAAAGCGATCCAATCCTCGAGGAGAAACCGTGATGATCAATCTCAGCATTGGGATTTTTGTTAACAAATCTGTATAAATCTGCGTTTAATTTATCTGCAGGGCATTTGAAGGAGGTCACGTGAGTGTAGATCTGGCAACACAATTACGAGAAGGAACCAAGCAATCTCATACCATGGCCGAAAACATGGGGTTTATCAAGTGTTTTTTGAAAGGTGTGGTGGATAAGAAGGCTTACAGCAAATATGTGGCTAACTTCTACTACGTTTACACCACTCTAGAAGACTGTTTTGCTCAACATCGAGAGCATCCCGTTGTGGGCCAGCTGTTTTATCCAGAGCTATGGCGCAAGGGCAGTTTAGAGCAAGATCTGGAGTTCTTTTGTGGATCTGATTGGTCAGGTAAAATCAGCCCGTCTCCAGCCTGTCAAACCTATGTTGAGCGAATTCGGGAGATATCTAAGTCTGATCCAGTTTTGTTGATTGCTCATGCCTACACTCGTTATATCGGTGATCTCTCAGGCGGCCAGATTTTGAAAAATATTGCCCGACGAGCTATGAATTTACCCAAGGGCCAAGGGACAGCCTTCTACGACTTTGAATTGATCAAACATGAGGGCAAGTTCAAGAATGAGTACCGCTCGGTTCTTTCTAGTTTACCACTTGATCAAGCCAAGATTGATCAAATTGTGGATGAGGCAAACTATGCTTTCAAACTTAACATGGAGCTATTTAGGGAGCTTGAAGGTAATTGGTTTATGTCAATGATTCAGTTAGGATGGAATTCCTTGCGAGAGCAGATCCAACGAATGAAGCAGCCTGCTACTGCCCAGTCTTAGCCCGCAGCTTTGATGAAGACTAGTTGAAGCTAGCTAACCAAGAATCACTTAAGGTGGGTATCGTTAAGATCCCATCTTTTTTATCGGCTTAAGATCATTGGCGTTAGCCTGATTAGCTGGACAGTAAAAGCCACTTTTGAGATGTAGATCTTGCTGAGGAAATGGAATTTCAATAGCCTGAACGGCAAAGGTTTTCCAAATCATTCGATTCAAATCACTGGTGATAGATTTTATCAGCCTAGGATCATTAAACCATACAGCTAATTCAAAATTGACACTGGAATCACCAAAACCCACTAAAAAAACGGCAGGCTCCGGCTTTTGACAGACTTTAGGGTGTTGTCGGGCTGTCTCTAATAAGGCTGCAATAACAAGTTCAGGATCATGTTTGTAACTGGCTCCAATGGGTATTAGCAATCGGACCAGATCATCGGTGCCAGTGTAGGTGGTAAATGACTCAGTTAAAAATATTTGATTGGGAATCACCTTTTCAATGTTATTTAATGTTCGGACGGTAGTTGAACGGATGTCCAAGCGTCTGACTACTGTAATCTCACCACCTACATCAACCACATCACCAGGCTTCAAAGATCCTTCAAATAGCAACAAAATCCCGCTGATAAAATTGCCCAAGATCTCTCGTAAGCCAAATCCCACACCAACCGATAACCCACCAGTAATAGCAGCTACCGTAGCTGGGTTAAAGCCTAATGCACTGCAGATGACAACAATGCCAGCAACAATAATAAAGTAGCGCAGCAGTGTTAGAGAAGCTTCAACAACCCCTCGATCAGCCCCGGTTAATTTAGTGATACTGATGAACAATAGATCCTGCAATCCAATGGTGGCATCGATCCAAAAATACAGCCCAATGGTAGCCATTAAAATTTCACCTACGGTCAACGGATCCCCAAAGAGATGCACCAGCACTACATTGATAAAGGGACCTAAATCTGTTAACGCACCTAAGATCTGGCTTAAGGCATAACAAACAAACAAAGGACCCAACAATCTAAAATGGTAACGTCTCACTCTCTGCAAAGGAAATACTATATACAAAATACCAATAAAAATTTCAAATAGAGTCCAGGCCCACACTAGATTCAAAACCGTCCAAAGTAAACCAATCCATCCTCCTGCAAGCTTGATTATGGCCTGAATAATCAGTATGGTCAGCAGGCTAAAGATAGGAAAAGTGACATGTTCCAGCACAGTGACCAACGACTGGCAACTCACTTGCAAGAAATTAGATAACTTCAGTTTTAGAACAAAGTGGCGAAGGTGCCGATTAACCCCACGAGCTAGATTCCAGGCTACCACCAGGGCAACTAGAATCCCAAACAGTTGTAATTGGACACCAGGCCGCGCCAAAAAGATCAAGCTTTTATCCAATAAACTGGTCAGTGGGGTCAAATTGGTGTCCATGATTAGTTTGGGTTTAATCCATACTCTTGATTAACACGTTGAGTGAGTTCTATGGCAGCCTGTTCTGGATCAAGAACACCTTCCAAGACCAGATTGTAGTACTCATCTCCATATATTTTGCCCGCTGTAAAGGCTTGATCTATGTGTTCTAAAGGAATCGATAATCCATCCCAAGATTGACGGAATAAGATAGCTTCAATAGGGGATAGTCGCTGATCAATTTCAACAGAGACATTCACTGGAATCAGGGATTCGGTTTGGTTTAACAGACGAGATTGTTGCTGGGTATTGGTTAAAAACTGAGCTAACTGGATACTTAAATCAATAGCTGCTTCAGTTGAAACTTGATTCAAAGTCATCACCTGAGTCCCAATAGGTGGTCCAGCTGGTAAACCTGGATTTCCAGGTAGTAAGGTAATTCCGAATCGTTCCTCACCCATGCGACTCTTGAGTTCAGGGATTTCTCTGGATTCACACACATAATAGGTCAGCTGTCGCTCAACCAGTGCAGCTTGAAGTGTAGCCGCATCATCACTAAAAATCACGTTAGTATCCGTTCTAGCTTGACGTAGCCAATCTAACCATTCCGAAAAGCCTCCTTGATCTAAGATAATCCGACCAGCATCATCTAAAACTCTACCTTCAAATGCAGCAACACCCCAGATATTACTGAATAAAGTGGATACTAAGCCCAGTTGTTGACCAGATTCCAACTTAGAACTTAGATCATCTAGTGTCTCGGGTGGATCTAGGACAATCGTTTTGTCATAACAAAGAACTTGGGTACCCAAGGCCAGAGGCAAGCCATACAGTTGCTGCTGATAAACCACATGATCTACAGAGATAGCCATGAAGTTGGATAGATCTAACCCATATGAGGTTAAATTCTTGAGAGCACCAGCCTGAATTAAGGGTGGCAATAGATCATAGGGAATAATCAGCATATCAGGGCCTAAACTGGACTTCACATCCGCCAGAAACTGCTCAACGATCACGTCTGTTGAAACTGATTCAGGTACAATCACAACACCTGGATGTAAATCAGTATAGAGATCTAGCACCTCAACTAGAGCGTCAGCTTCAGTACTTTCAAACGCGTGCCACACTAGCAATCGGCCACGGTGATCAGGGACCTCAGAAAAAGGCTGGCATGAAGTTAATAGAGCTATGTATCCAGATAGTAGCCCTACCCATAACGCTGATCTCATGGATCTGATCTCCTGAAGCTTTGTAAAAAGATCTACCGTTAATGATCTACCGTTAATGATCTACCGGTTAGGCATTCAGCCCAATGTACCGTCAAATT
>CAYSWV010000039.1:11723-41285 GCA_964434865.1 uncultured bacterium | reverse complement strand
ATCTATGCTGATCCACCCTATGATGTCGAGTTTACTCAATATGCCAAGGGTGGTTTTTCCTGGGCTGATCAGGTTAGGACGGCCCAATGGTTGACCCAACATCCGGGACCTGTGATCCTCTCTAATCAAGCGACTGATCGGATTCTGCAACTCTATCAGGACTTAGGCTTCCAGATGAGGGTTGTGCCTGCTCCTCGGATGATTAGTTGTAATGGAGATCGGGAACCAGCGCTTGAAGTCTTAGCTTGGAAGAATTTAGAAACCCCTACTTGGTAATCCTGCCTCGTTATTGCAACTCTGATAGCTAGAATGAGACTCAGGTTAGTGTAGTCCAAAAATTACCATGCTCGAAGCCATTCGCCTTGAACTCTATCAGTTAGAGCAGTTAGCCACCCAACTGGTTGAAGCCCAACTCCAAGAGATTTCTCTCCTTAGCTTATTTGTTGTGTTAGCCGCGGGCCTTTTGACTAGTTTGTCACCTTGTATGGTGTCGATGTTACCGATCACAGTAGGGTATATCGGTGGATATGCAGAACAACGATGGCAAGCCCTATGGCAGTCCACCTGGTTTGCGCTTGGCGTTGCTATAACTCTCACAGGTTTGGGGTTAGTAGCCGCCTTGCTAGGACAAGTTTATGGTCAAGTCGGTAGCATCTGGTCGGTTGTGATGGGCCTTATTGCTATTGTGATGGGTCTCAACCTACTGGAGGTGATTCCGCTGCAATTTCCTAATTGGTTTGGTCGGCTAGAGATCCCAGATCAATGGCCCCAGAGTGTTCGGTCGTTAGCTTTGGGTTTGACGTTTGGTTTAGTGGCCTCCCCTTGTAGTACCCCTGTTCTGATTGCTTTACTGGGTTGGGTCTCGACAACTGGAAATCCAACATTGGGGGCAGGCCTGTTACTGGCTTATGCCATTGGATTAGTGTCCCCGCTAATTTTGGCTGGGATCTTTACCGCTACTATCAAGAGCTTGTTAGCCTTGCGGCAATGGTCAGGCTGGTTAACTTACATCAGTGGGGCCTTATTAGTTGGGTTCGGTTCCATCTCGATCTTGAGTCAAGTGATATGATCTAGGCTCTTTATTCAGTAGTTCATTAGTTCATTCACTATTAATGTTGCTGGCACGTTGCTATGTCTCACCTATTACCTGATCCTGAACCTGGCCCCATTCATGTTATTGGTGGAGGCCTTGCTGGTACTGAAGCTGCTTGGCAGGTAGCTCAGGCTGGCGTTGATGTCATTTTGCATGAGATGAGACCGATTCGACAAAGTCCAGCTCACCATACCAGTCATCTAGCTGAATTAGTCTGTAGCAATTCGTTTGGAGCACTAGCGACAGATCGGGCCCCAGGATTATTAAAAGAGGAACTCCGTCAGCTGGGGTCTGTCGTGATCCAAATGGCCGATACCCATGCTGTCCCGGCTGGAGGTGCTTTAGCGGTTGATCGGGCTCATTTCAGCTCCGCCCTAACACAACACTTAGAGGCTCATCCTCGCATCACACTCACCCGAGAAGAAGTGACCACTATTCCTGCTGGCATTGCCATTCTTTGTACTGGCCCCCTCACCAGTGAACCTCTAGCTCGTGAACTCCAATCTTGGACAGGGTTAGACTACTTTAGCTTCTTTGATGCTGCTAGTCCTATTGTTGTGGGAGAGAGCCTGGATCAAGAGGTGGTTTTCTTAGCTTCTCGCTATGACAAAGGCGAGGCTGCTTACCTGAACTGCCCCATGACAGAATTGGAATATAACCGCTTTTGGGAGGCTCTAGTGGCCGCTGAACAAGCCCCACTCAAAGCCTTTGAACAGGAGGAACGCAAGTTTTTTGAGGGCTGTTTGCCCATTGAAGAAATGGCGCGACGGGGACGTGAAACACTATGTTATGGCCCTCTAAAGCCTGTAGGGTTGGTGGATCCAAGAACAGGCCAAAGACCTTATGCTGTGGTTCAACTACGACAGGAAGATAAAGCAGGCCAACTCTGGAATCTAGTAGGCTTTCAAACTAACCTGAAGTGGGGTGAACAGAAACGTGTTTTTCAATTAATTCCTGGGCTAGAGCAGGCCGAATTTATTCGCATGGGGGTGATGCATCGAAACACCTTTTTAAATGCGCCTGAACTTCTAAATCCGACTTTGCAATTTCGTCAGCGCCCCACCCTATTGGCAGCCGGTCAGTTAATCGGTACTGAAGGCTACGCTTGTGCTGTTGCGGGAGGCTGGCTGGCTGGAACCAATGCTGCTCGATTAGCCTGGGGACACCCTCTCTTGACCATCCCCTCCGTGACGATGATGGGTGCATTGTTTGAGTTTATTAGCAGTGCTGATCCCAAGCATTTTCAGCCTATGCCAGCTAACTTTGGGATTATGCCGCCGCTTAACACCCCCAAAATTCGCAAAAAGCAAGAACGTTATGGGCGCTATCGTGATCGATCATTGACTGCCATTAGAGATATGGCTACCCATTACAGCAACACCCTCATGCTTCAAGCGCTTTGATAGCGAGATCAGGGATAAGACTCTACGCTATTCAATGACTCTAAGGGTATGGCTGAAGCTTTGGCCAAAGGCTTCTGTAGGGTTATACATTTCCTCAGCTAATGTGGGTGGAATCGAGAAAGCTCCAGGGATTTCAGGGCGAAACAGGTAAACAAATTCATGCGTCCCTTGGGGTAAGTCGGTTACAAAAAAAGTAATGCGATCATCTCTAACAGTTTGCTGGGTCCAAAACCAATTCCACCAGTAATCGTGTTGATCGGAGTTACCTGTGAGTACATCTGGATCTTGAGAGGTCACTTCAGCACCACTCGGGAGAGGTTCTTCAATCATGACATAAGCCATATCCCGATCAGCTTCGACGGTAACACGTCCGAGTAGAGTTGTACCTGCTTTCACAGGATCACGAAGCGGCTCTTCTCTGTAGACAATCCGATCCCCTTCAGTTTCAGGCACCAAGGTAAAGTAGCTGCGATTCACTGCAAACCCTTGGGATTCTCCCCCGATTAAAGATCCTCGTGCAGCTGGGATTATCCCTGTAGCCTCTAGGCTGTAGTACAGCGACCCCCCACCTTGTTTATCAATTTCAATGATTTGAAGATCAGGCTGTAGGGTCTCAGTCGTTAAATCTGATGGTGTTAATGAAATAACCTGATGACTATCATCGACTTGAGGCTGCCAGCGCCCTATCCTTGCATCTGTTGTTTGATTGGTGATCCCGATAGCGGCAGGTTGAGGTTGTTGCTGTTGTTGTTCTTGGTAGTAGGAAACTAGGCCTAGGATAGCGTCTGCAGTCGATTTAGTAGTAGACCACCGACTGCCCTGCTTGGCTTGCAGAATTTGATCGGCAATTAGCTGAGCTCTAGGGTCCTTTAAGGCGGTGGCGACTTCAAGGGTGGGACCAGCAATTTCTGGCGTACGGTAACTCCACCGGAGCCAAGGGAATAGTCCCCGATCAAGATTGGCCGCTGGTGAATACCAAACATTTGAATCTAAGTCAATCCGGTTGAGGAGCGCATTGAATAGTAGTTGGGCTAGATCACGGTCACCCATTTTGACCAGAGCTAGTGCTTGATAAGCCTGACCAAACGTTGATAAGGTAGCCGGCTCAGCTTGTCTGACTCGATTCAGATCACCACGGCCAAAAAGGCTTAAAGCGTAACTGGCAAACATTTCTATATCGGGGTTGAGCTGTTGCTCTGTAATAGCTTGCTCCAAAAATTGTAAGCCCTGTTCTATTTGCTCAAGATTGACAGCATAGTCGCCAGTCTCAGCCTCAAAGAAGCCCAACAACACGTAACTGGTGAGGTAGGGGTTACTAGTATCTCTAGCCCACCAGCCCCAACCGCCATCGTGGTTTTGTTGTCTACCTAACCGACGCAATCCTCTCTCAAGCGTGGCAGGTAGTCGTTCTAACGTTGTTGACTGTAGCGAAAGACCTAACGTCTGAATCGCTTGATCTAGAGCTAGTGCTGGTAAAAATCGACTCAACGTTTGTTCGGTACAGCCATAGGGGTACTGAACTAAGTAGTCTAAGGATCCCAGTAATTCAGCAACTGGTTGGGTAGCAAGTTCAACATTCAGAGAGAGTGATCCGGGCACAACAGCCTCAGGCATCTTTAAATCTAATAAAGCCGTTTCAGGTTGATTTTGAACTAGAGATCCACGGATTCGTGATCTAAACTCATAGCCATAGGCTTGAATGGGCAGGGTTAATTGCACCGCATCTTGGCCTGTTTGACCTTCAACGGTTACTTTGATAGCAGCTTCTCCGGCTGCACGAGCAGTTGCTGGCCAATCTAGCCGTTTAGCACCTTGAGCTGGGATCAAGATCCGCTGGAGATTAGAGTGTTGCAGACTCAAAGTTGAGGGCACTGTAAGGTTAACTTGGACGCGTTGAGGGCTATCTGTTTGGTTTTGGACAACAGCTGAAAGCAAAAGCTGATCGTCGGTTCGTAAAAAGCGGGGCGTGGCTAAGCGCACTAGTAGATCTTTCGTTACTCTAATGCTGTCAACTACTGATCCCACCTGAGTGTCCGCTGTCGTGGCTCGGGCTGTGAGTCGCCAGGTTGTTACATTATCGGGTAGCTGCACCTGAACAGTTGCAAGGCCATTGGTATCTGTCACGATAGTGGGAAACCAAGCTGCCGTATCTTGAAAATCCTGTCGCAGTTGATTAGCCAACTTATCAGCACCACCTGGATATTGCTGAGGAAAAGAATAGAGAGTCCGCACTGAGTTATAGCGACGTTGGTAAAACCGATATCGAATATCAGGGGTGGTATCAGGCTGCAAAAGGTAGATAGCCTCATCAACGACACCCAAACTCACTTCCGCTGAGACCGGTGCTCCATTAGCTGAACGAGTTTGAACTGTAATCGTAGCTGTTTCTCCAGGCTGGTAAACCTCTTGATCAGTTTGCAGTTCAACAGATAAAAACTGATGTAACGGTGAAACCAGAATGTTAGTATTTCCCTGATAGATCTGGCGTTCTGGACCAATCAAGGTGACATGATACTCAACATTAGGCTGGTAGGCAGGCAAGATCGGTAAGTCTAATTGGGCTACTGTACCTTCAAATTGTACAACTTGAGCCTGATAGAGTGTTGAGCCTTCAACAGTAACTAACGCTACTGCATCTGGAATAGGAGATAAAACAATGATCTGAGCGGTATCCCCTATTTGATAAACAGTCTGGTCAGCAATGATCTCCAGGCCTTGATGATGAGGGCCAAACCTATAACCTGAAGACTCAGAACCAGAGATATAAATCCAATCTACTTCAGTAATAGCATGCCCTTTGGTATCTTTCGCTTCAAAGGTAAGGGTATAGGATCCACTGGGAATGCTGTCGGGGATTGTTAATTCAACCGTTCCCTGACCAGTATCAGTTTTAAAGGAAGTGGATGGTAATGTTAGTTCTTTTCGATACGATTCGGTGCGGGAATTCCATTGCCATAACTCTAAGCGAATCTGGCCCTGAGACACTGACACTGGCTGTCGATCATAGTTGTAAGACTGAATCGTGTAGGTCACCGTATCCCCAGGGGCAGCGACATAGCGATCCTTTTGCATAAAGAGAGCTAGATTTCCAGGTACTACCCGAAGTCTCCCATCTTGGGTGACCGCTCGCCGGCTGATGTCAGTTACTTGGACTTCTATTCTGAGCTGCTGCACAGGTACTGATCCAATCACTTGATCAGGAGTCCAATCAAATTTGTTCAAGATGTGGTCAAGCTGAAATCTGGCCACCCCGCCACTGTCAGTAACCGTATCTCCCTCTGCGATCACCTCGCCATAGCCCCCATAATAGGACTCATTCTGAGTCTGATACTGACTAAAGAACTCTTCCTCAGGTGTTCGGGATCGTATTGAATATTGGAAGCTGTAGTCAGAACTTCGATACACAATGTAGTGAACTTGAGCTTGAGCTACGGGTCCCCCAAACAAATAGTCAGCACGGGTAGTGACTTCAACCGAGTCACCTTGGATAACCCATGACTGATTGGGATTAACAGTGACATTGAATTCTGGTTTTCGATACTCTTCAACGGTGATCCAGTGATAATCTAAGTCACGATCATCCAAAGAGAGCCGTAGCTGGTATGAGCCTAAATCGCCCTCAACTGGTAATTCAAAAGAGCCATGGATCGTGCCAAACTCGTTCAAGGTTAGTGTGTCAGTATAGATAGAATCATCGTTGGGTTGACTGACCCTTATCGTTACTGGGGTCCCTGCAGCTGGTAATTGGGGACCTAGTTGGGGATCAAGTTGGCGAATCACACTGCGAAAGTAAACCGTTTGTCCAGGACGGTAGATGGGCCGATCGGTATAGGTATAAAAGAGGGTATCCCGTTGAAATCCATAATGGTAAAGACTACTGAGGGTTGAAAACTCTTGATTGGCAGTTTCGCCCACCACAACCCAGTCTGAGGCCGCTTGCTCAGGTAAGCTTGAAAACGTCACTAAGCCATCAGTATCGGTTTGCTGAACTTGGGGTGTCGCATCAACAGCAGCAAACAGACGGATTGTGGCATCAGCGATGGGTTGCTGTGTACTCAGGTTAATAGCTTGGATCAGCACTTGATCGGGAGCAATCTTCTGGATTAAACCCAGGTCAGTTACGCTAAACCAGTGAGAGGCTACACGAGTGGCACTGGGGTCTGGACTGATACCTGTAGCCTTGAGCCAGTAAGCCCCTGCTGTCAAATTGGATAATGGAATAGGCATCGCGGTCCAGCCATCCTCGCTATCGACCCGGATCGGCTGCTCCCAAGTTCTAATAGGTGGGGTGGCTGTAATCAAATCAGATCCGGTAAAGGCATAGCCATAGGGATCTGCTAACTCTTCCAATTCAGGCCTACCTAGGAAATCTGTCAGCTGAAAGGCATACAATTCAAACTTGACTCGACTCACCCCCGATACTCGCATCGTCATCTGGGGGATTTCTTGAGTTGTAAATACTTGGCTAGTGCTAAAGAGAGTCAAGTTCGGTGGTTTTCGTTCTAAGATGCCTTCTGCTAAACGTTGATGGTGTCCTTCTTGAACTTGAATAGAGTCAACGAGGATCTCACTTTGATAACCTGCAGCCGTAGCTCTGACTCGGTAGTCTCCCACCGGTAACCGATCAAGAGTGTACTCACCATCAGCTCCTAGATAAACGCCCCGAACCACTGGTCCATAAGCGATCACTTGAGCTGAGGGGTCTGTAATGATAGCCCCTGTGGTATCAACCACTCGGCCACTCAACGAGCCACTCGGAGACTCTGATACAATAATGGCTGCGGCCAATCCCAGGAAGAGAAGCACAGCCAGCAGCCATCGACGAAACATGATTTAACCTATGATGTTACTGACCAAACAGAGACAGATAACCTGTACTGCAATCCAATCTATGGCTTCTCAAATTGATTGAATTCAGCTTATTGAACCAACTCAAACAATTTGAACATAGGTAGGTACATTGCCAAGATGATTGATCCCACCATTCCCCCAAGCACCACAATCATTAAGGGTTCCAGCAAACTAGTCAGGGCTTTAACCGCTTCTTCAACCTCAGTCTCATAGAAGTCAGCTGTCTTCATCAACATCGCATCGAGTTCCCCGGTTTCTTCCCCTACACTGATCATTTGCACTGCCATTAGCGGAAACACCCGAAAGCGATCGAGAGCTGGAGCAATTTGGCCTCCTTCGGAAATGGCTTGACGGGATGCATCAATGGCATTGGAAATAACCTGATTACCTGCTGTGTCTCGAGTGATTTCAAGAGATGTTAAGACTGGAACACCAGAGCGAGTCAAGGCACCAAAAGTTCGACAAAAGCGAGCTACAGCACTCTTCTGGATCAAATCACCAAAAACAGGAAGCTTCAAGGAGATTTTGTCAATGGTTAGCCTACCTGCGGGAGTTGAGTAAAATCGTCTGTAGGCAAATCCAATCATGACCACTAATAAAATTAAGCCAATACTGTAAACTGGAGTCCGTAAAAATTTACTGATATTAATAAAGAATTGTGTGAAGGCAGGTAACGTTCCTCCTAATTCGTCATAAATGCCAGCAAAGGTTGGAAGAATAAAGACCACCATCCCAATAAAGATCACCACAGCTAAAATGCTGACCACTGTTGGATAGGTCATGGCTGATTTGATCTGGCGTTGCAAGCGATCGACATCTTCCAGCAGCTTAGCTAGACGATTGAGCACTTCATCCAAGACACCCCCAATTTCTCCAGCTTGCACCATACTGCAATACAAACCATCGAAAGCATCTTGATGGGGACGCATGCTGTCAGACAAGTTTTTACCCGCTTCAACTTCTTCCTTAATGGCCTTGAGATAGCGTCTGAGCTTGGGGTTTTGGGTTTGCTCAGTCATAATCGTTAGTGAGCGAACCATCGATACGCCCGCGTTGATCAAGGTTGCAAACTGACGGGAAAAGACAGCTTTGTCACGAGTATCCACAGTAGTAAAGTCAATGCTAAAGCCAGCTAGTGGGCTTTTGACCTCTTGAATATCTTCTGATTTGGCATAGATACCTTCTTGACGCAAAACAGCTCGAGCTTCTTGCAAGGTATCGGCTGCGATCTGCTTCTGAATGGGTCGTCCGGCTCGTAAGCCTTTAATCTTGTAGGTAGGCATGGCTAGTGTCCCAATGGCGGTTATGTCCCAACTTTAATCTCAATAGTACCGATAGAACTCTACCTGTGATAGAGCTTTGGCAGGATCATAACCCTTATTTTCATTGTTCGGAAAGATAATGCAAGCTGCATTGCTAGAAAAAAGTGACCCTAGCCTTAGCCTTATTAGCCCTAATTTAGGGATCTACAGCTTATGGATCTACAGCCAGCTTGTTAATCTAACTTAGCTAAACCAGCTGTAGATGAAACTAAACTGATTGCCCGTGTCGCCTGTCTTGATGCCCGATCTACGTGACGATCTACATGACACGTTGTTTGTCTTAGCGACGACCTGCCATAGGACGCTTCTGCTGAGTAGGTTGAGCCCCGCCTGTTCGAGCTGCTGCAGTACCACCCATACCAGCTGTTCCGATCAATCGGGTCAATTCATCAGCTCGCGTTGTCTTAGACATGGCAGTATCCCAAGAGATCTTACCTTCCTGGTGTAGATCAGCTAGGCGGCGCTCTAATGTCTGCATACCCAAGTTACCCCCAGTCTGAATAGCAGAGTAAATTTGAGCGGATTTACCTTCCCGAATCAAGTTGGAAATGGCAGGGGTTACAATCATGATCTCCTGAACTAATACCCGGTTAAATTGACCTGGCTGAGGATTTTGTCGAGGAGCTAATGTCTGAGAAAAGACAGCCTGCAATGAGTTTGATAACTGAACTCGAATTTGCTGCTGTTGTTCAGGGGGAAAAACGTCCACCATCCTATCAACCGTTTGGGCAGCTGAACTTGTGTGTAGAGTGCCAAAGACTAAGTGACCGGTTTCTGCAGCTGTGATCGCCAACTGAATTGTCTCAAGGTCCCGCAATTCCCCGATCAGGATAACATCTGGATCTTCCCGCATCGCCGCTTTGAGGGCATTGGCAAAACTCTTGGTATCTTCTCCTAGTTGGCGCTGGTGCACAATACTGGTGATAGGAGTGTAAACATATTCAATCGGATCCTCAACCGTGAGAATATGCTCAGCACGCTCCCGATTGATCATATCGATCATTGAAGCCAAGGTCGTGGTTTTGCCTGAACCTGTAGGACCCGTGACCAAGACCAGACCGCGAGGTCTACGAGCCATTTCTCGACAAATATCAGGCAGGCCCAGTTTATCAATATTGGGAATCTCGGCGGCTAAGGCTCGCATGGCACAGGCATAAGTCCCCCGATCTTTGTAGACATTCACCCGAAATCGGCCAATACCGCGTACTCCATACGAACAGTCCAATTCCCAGGTTTGCTCCAGCTGCTTCCGTTGGGTATTGTTGAGCATACTAAAGATCATTTTTTGAACTTCTTCAGCTGTCATCGGATCATGTTCTGAGGGCATTAGTTTACCCCCAACCCGAAAATAGGGAGGCAAACCAGAAGTTATGTGAATATCAGATCCGCCTTTTTGCACGATCTCTTCCATCAGATCTTCAATCATTAAAGCCATGTTGGATATCCTCTCAGTGTCATCAATTCAAATCACTAGTTCAATAAAAGGCTAGATCGAAAGCCTCCAACTAGTGAAAGTTTCTTCCAGCCTTTAATCCTAAGCCTAGTCTAGGGCATTCCAGTGGTGCTCTTAATCAGCTACAGCTTGCTCCTCAAACTTGGGTGTTAAGCAATACGGACAATCTAACCAATCAAGTTTCAACTCAGCGTGGCAGGTGCGGCAGGTATTGAGGGATTTGGCTCGGGCTTTCAATTCCCCTTCTAGACCTTTATCAGTCAGGGTCACTCGATCCACTTCTTCTAAGGTGGTATAGCCCTGCTTCACCAACATCAAGCTGTAAGCCAGCAATGTTTTCATACCATTTTCAACTGCCGCCTCTTTCAAAACTTCAGTAGGAGCTTCTTTGTTGATCAGTTCAGCCAAGTCATCACTCATTCGCATAAACTCGTAAACACCAACCCGGCCCTTGTAGCCTGCTCCACCACATTTCTCACAGAGAGTCCCAGCCGCACGTTTCTGTTCAGCCTCTCGATGGGTCAGTTTGTTGGCCTTGTAGAAGGTAAATTGATCCGCTCCACCAGAGAGCACCAAGCCATACCGATTCAGTTCTTCTGGAGTAGGATGATAGGCTATCCGGCAATCAGTACAAACTCGGCGCATTAGACGTTGAGCCAACACACCCAATAGGGAACTAGAGACCATGTGAGCTTCAATCCCCATTTCCATGAGACGAGTAATCGCTCCAGGAGCGTCGTTGGTGTGTAGAGTGGTAAGCACCAAGTGTCCAGTTAGAGAGGCTTCAATAGCTGTTTTGGCTGTTTCTAAGTCACGGGTCTCACCCACCAAAATGACATCAGGATCTTGTCGGAGAAAGGCGCGCAGAATTTTGGCAAAGTCCATGCCTTTTTCACGCATAACCTGAACCTGAGTCAACCCTGGTAGCGTATATTCAATTGGGTCTTCTGCCGTACTGATATTGACCCCAGGATCATTAACCTCAGACAAAGCCGAATAGAGAGTCGTCGTTTTACCTGACCCTGTAGGCCCTGTCACCAGGATCAAACCGAAGGGACGTTTCACAATCTCTTTAAAGCTATCAAGAGTCTCAACATCTGTGATCAGTTTATCTAAACCAAGTTGGGTGTTGGAATTATCTAAAATCCGCAGTACAATTTTCTCTCCGTACTTTGAAGGGAGACTATTGACCCTGAAATCAATTTTTCTACCTTTGAAGATACGACGAATCCGTCCATCTTGAGGCATCCGACGCTCTGCAATGTTGAGATCAGAAATAATTTTAAAGCGAGCTGTAATGGCAGGGATAATCTTCTTAGGTAAGCTATCAAAAGCTTGACGCAACACGCCATCTTTACGAAAACGGATCCTGAGAAACTCCTCTTGAGGTTCAATATGAATATCTGAAACTCCCTCCTGAAGAGCCTTGACTAGGATCTTGTTGGCTAGCTGCACAACAGGAGCGTCATCAGCTGAACGGATCTGTTGCTCTAACGAACCGGTCTCTAGGTCATCATCAGGGGCATCTTCAATGCTATCTAAGTCTAGATCTTCAACACTACCAGTGACTTCAATCTCCGATTCTTCTTGCTCTAAAGCCTTGACGGCTAGGGCATCTGCTTGAATGTCTAAATATCGGGACATCAAGGCTTCAAAGTCACCCTGTGTGAAAACAAAGCGCTTCAACTTCTTCTTATGCACACCGAGGCGGCGCTCAAGATCATCACGGGCTGTGAGATCATCGGGCTTCACCATCGCAACTGAAACTACATCCTCATCCTGGAAGACAGGCAATAGTTTGTAGCGGTTGCAAACATCTAAGGGCACGATGGTGTCGATCAGACTGGCCAACTGATTCGCATCGACTGGAGTTAAATCCAGATCTAGTGAAGCCACCCCATAGATGATTTTGAGTTCGAAGAGTTCTTGGCGCTTATAAGCCCGCTCTAACTCAGGAGGCAGCTCTTGACCCGTCAGATCCCGGAGGATCGTTGACAGGGCTTTACCTGTTTCTTTCTGGATCCGGTAAGCCTCTTGAAGCTGCATATCAGTAGCAACTTGCATTTGGACAACCTTGCGGCCAAACGGGGAAACGGTCGTTTGACTCAATGCAAGGGCCTTATTTTTGCTACTACGAGAAGAGGGGAAGGAGAGTTCTTTAGTCATAACGACCCGCAATGGTTGACGTCTTAATTCAGGTTCACTGGAGATCTAACTAGGCCCAACCCTGAGAATCTATAGAAGAGTCTGTAAAGGTATCACATCGAGTGTACACTGTCTTACTAGCTGATTTTCAGGATCCGTAGCACCAATTTACTAAAATGTTATTAGTATAACTTGATCAGTGGATCGATCCCTAGGGCAGCCAGGACCAAACCTCAACCTGGAAGAACCTCACTAAAGGTCGAGTAAAGGCTAACAAAACGGGCATACGGGTTCCCTCCATTTTGGCGTAACCCGTTAATCCAGGGCGTAGTTCGTAGTTACCTGGGTTAGTGATTTCTACACTGATGCGGACGACTCGATTAGAGGTCGCTGGAGCTACAGGTGTAGCTACTTGCCCTGTGTCAACATCCTCGGCTACTGCTTCTCGACTGGGCAGAGCATTGAAGGTTTCAGAGATAATCTCACCATCAAAGCGTTGACCTGGGTAGGTGTAAAACCTGAGCCTGACTTTACCTGAATCAGATAGAACATCCAGCTCACTTTGTGGGATCTCAACGATAGCCTGGATATCATCCTTGACTTGGGCAACCGCAAAGACTTCACCCCGAGCTAGAAAATTCCCTACCTTTTGGGTTAAACCGGAGGAAGACAAATAGCCATCAAAGGGCATCAGTAATTCGGTGCGTCGAGACTGACTGCGAAAAAAGTCCAGCTCTTTTTGGATCCGTGCCACCTCTAGACGATCAACTTCTAGTTGTTGTTCGGCTGCCCTAACTTCTTGGGTCCGAGCTCCACTTTCAGCCAAACGAAGTTGTGCTCTGGCTGTCTCCAGATTTTGCTCTGCTGTTTGGAGCGCATCTTCTCGAGTTCGGATGAGCGATTGATCAGATTCCACTTCTTCTTCAATACGCTCAACGGCCTGCAGCGAAATGGCTCCTTCATCATAAAGCTCTTGGGACCGTTCTAATCGACGAGCACTAAATTCAGCCGCGTTCGAAGCAGATTCTAGCTGTGATTCTGCGAATCTAACGTTTTGTTCAGCTAGCAACAACTGTTCTTGGGATACCGCAACAGCTTCAGGTTTAGGCCCAGCCAATAACAGATCGAGGAGGGCTTCTTGTCTGGCGACAACCGCTTGTGCTTTTCGCAATTCTTCTTCAGTATTGGCGAGCGAAACATCTAGATCAGGGGCCCCTAAAACAGCAATGACACTACCTTCGGAGATCAGCTGACCATCTCCCCCCGGATAGTTAACTGAGAGCACTTCCCCAGAGACTTGAACTTCAATATTAGCTGTTGTGGGAGCTGATAACTGAACAGGTCCGCCCACAGTATAGTCATAAGGTAACGATAAAATAACGGCAAATCCTGATATAAAAGCTACCCTGAACCAATTGACGTGATACCAGGGATAAGAGCGTCGAAAAGGATACTTCGGTGGAGCCCCTCGACCTAGTTGGGCAGATTCTTTACGGCGCGGACTGACATCAACAACTTGCTCTGAGTCTTCACGACGTTTGAGAGATTGCCTAGTCTTGTCCCGTTCTGCCAATTGTCGGTTACCCTTGTCAGGCTTAGTTAATTGTCGGCTAGTTCTATCTGGTTTGGCTAATGGGCCACCTCGGTCCTGTCGATCTTGTCCATTGGCGGGTCTGTTACTAGCCTGTCCGTTGGGTGGGTCATCACTTAATAGGTCTTGAGCCTGATCGTTATTCTCGTCTGGGTTACTGGCTTGGTCATGATTCAAAGCGCCATCTCTATCCCGATCAGCTAGTGGACGTCTGCGTCGATTCATTTGCTTTACAACCTCTGGACCGATCAATGTGCTGCCAAGTATCAGAGCTGGGATCAAGATTATGGCGACCCCTGTGCCACCGTAACTTTTTTCTAGGCCAACCACAATGGAGATCAAGAACACAAAGAGTAGACTTATAGACACTGCCATCATTAGCCCGTGAATAAAGCAGAACAGTCTACGATCCCAAGTCATGGTTGGTGGAATAGGCTGAAATGTTAGCAGCAACTTCCAGAAGAGTAGGGTTTGATTGATCAGCCCTTTATCGATATTAAAAAGTGTAGTTAACCAGACATAACCATCTGTAGGAAACGGGAGAAAGGGATTGCCCACAAAAAACATACTGACAATGCCCATAAAAGATAGAATCAAGGCTCCTGTAGACAGTTGATTGTCGGTGGTTCGGGTTAACTTCCAAAAAACAACACTGAAAAACACCAATAGTAATCGCGACCAAATGGTCGAGGAGAAGGCCCATAATTTCCCTTTCCGGTTTAGGATCCATAACCCTCTTTTGTTGATGTAAAACCGGGGGAAAAAGAATAGCATAAGCCTTAGTCCCACTTCAGGAACTGGTCCCCCATGAGAAACACAGACAATAGCTTGAACTACCCGTGTCATTAGGTTGATCGCGACCGTGTTGATGGCTAATTTGATCACTAATGAAACAGGCGCTACTGACGTATAGAAGTCATCCCAGAACAGAGTTGTATTGTTGAAGTAGGTGTTGCCACCTAAGAACAACATGAACGCAAATAGTACCCAGAATAGGTAGCGAATAGACCAAAAAAAGTTGGCGACCGTCTGGATATAAGATTCTGGATTAATTAATCTCCAAGCGATAAAAATATCAGCAGTGATTTCATCATCGGATAACCGTTGTCTGATCCCAGGGAAATACTCAGCATAGGGGGTTACTATGACCTCTAATAAGCCATACCCGGCAACTTGTTGGGAAAATGCTTCAAAACCTTGGGGTGAAAGGGTTAAATCAAATTCTCGTTCAAAAGCAGCAATAATGGCTTTGGGTTTTGAAACGCCATCCATCGCCTGACAGAGAAAATATTCTTCTTCCTGTAATTCGAACCGTTCGCCTGTGGTTCGATCTAAGATAACGTAAGAAATAGAAGGTCCTTGATCCCCTTGCCGAGTGACCTGCCTCACATCGAGATCAGGACGGAACCGTGTCAAGCCTGGCTGATACCCCTCAAGTTGCTCTGATTGAAGTGGTTGCTCTGTTTTCATGGTTGCCAAACCAGTAGTGATCTCTGATTCAAGTTGTGCAAGTGACGACTCCAACGCCGACCCTACCTAAACGTCTTCCAGTAAAGAGTCTTAAGCTTCTCACTGGCATAAATTCCACGGGCCTAGATCGGGTCAGTAGCTACTTTAGCATCAATACTTGTCTTTATTGGGGGACCCCGCGTCTGCGACTTCACTTTTGGCATTGTCGATCAAACTAATGGCGATACAAATGCTAAAGTTTTAGGTATTGTTTGGAACTTGATCAAAGTGACTGCTTAGGATCTCTGTGGCTTAAAGTAAATAACAAGATCCCTTAACCTTGGCTTTGTATTAGTTAACTGGTACGAGTTTATACTTGACTAATATTTTGTGTGGTTACTGCTACAATTTAGAGCTTTGAGAAGAGGTGTCATCACCTATCCCTGTAGTCACCTTATCAATCTACTAAATCTCTTGATTTGATAGGCCCCCTATACTTTAATCCATTACCCTAGGTCCGTTAACTTAGGTCTGTTAACTAGAGCCGTTAACCCGATCAATTAATACTCAGCTGAAATCTAATCAGAGACTTTAAAGTTGTGTTTTAAACAGACTAAATCAGTCATTTGTAGACGTGAATCATCCTCAGATTCATCTTGGATCAAGCTAACAAGTTCTGGCTCAAAAAGTAGTTGGATAAAGCTTGACAAGGGATCTCTAATCTACTAATGTCTAGTTGTCGATCTGGTGAATTTGTACAAAAGCTAATCGGCATCCAAGTTATGGAGTTTCCTCTAGAGACCCCAGTCACCCTACAAAATTCAAATCATAAGAGAGACCCTATGCCTGAGTTTACGCCTACCATCAAACCCTTTGGTATGCAGGGTAATGATCAAGAGGGAGATCCTGTTGTCCGAGGTGTCAAGCTGTTGATGCAGCGCCGTCCTAAAGAGGCCTTAATTGAATTTGAGGATGCGATTAGAGATGATCCAACATCCAAATTTGCCTATTTAGGAGCAGCTACGATCCTCTTTCGGGAGCGCAAATTTTATGAGTCATTGACTTACCTTCAAGAGGTGACTCGGATCGACCCCTTCATGAAGCAGCCCTTGGGACTCATGGGTCGAATCTATTACAAGCAACAAAACTATGAACAAGCCCTTGAAGCGTTCCAGGATTTAGCCAGTATTGATGCCAAGTCAACCACGCCCTATCTAGGGATTGCTCAGGTTCATCTCAAGATGGGTCAGCATGATGACGCGATTAGGCAAGCTCGTAAGGCTCTAAAGTTGAACCCTCAATTAGCTCCTGCTCATTTGTTGGTGGCTCATGCTTATGAAACTAAAGGGAATGTTGCAGCAGCTGTTGATCAGTTGTTGTCTTTGATCAACGTAAATCCAGAAGCTCCAACTGCTTATGTTGAACTGGGTCGCCTTTACAATAAGAATGAGCGTTTCCGAGATGCAAAGCGGGTGTATCAGACGTATTTAGATGCTAATGCTAGCAAGAAGAATCCCTTATACAACACACCTGCTAAGTTAGGTCTGGCTGAAGCGATGGTTGGCCTCAATGAGCTGGATCGAGCTGCTGAGATCTTGAGAGGATTACCTGAAAATCAACGGGTGGGTCCTGAAAAACACAAGTTGTTGGGTGATATCTTTACCCTCAAAGGCATGTACAAAGAGGCTAGCCAAGAGTATCAGTCTGCTACTATTCTGGCAACCGATGAAGGGTTTGATGAGTTGATGGATGAAGATGATGATCTCTTCGATCAAGATCTAACTGACATTGCTAAGTGGCAAGAACTAGCCACAAGCTACCGGGCTTCTGCTGTAGCTCGGATTGAAGAGATGCGTAACCGGGATCCTGATGATGATGAGCCCGAAGGCTTCTAAGTCACACTAGCTCTAGACTCTTCGCTCTTCAGTAATCAATTGGGTATAGATGACTCAAGATTCACAGCCACTTCGAAAACTTCGGAGATTCTTAATCCGATATGTACTGAATCGGCGTGCTAAGTCTGTACAGAAGGGAAGTGCTTCACTGGACACAACTGGTGAGGCACCTACTCGTGTACTAAATGATCTAGTTTTTCAGGCTATCTATGATCCAGAGCTATTGATAGGTTCCAGTACCCTTGAAGAGTTAGAGGAGCGTAAACGACAGCTTGAGTACCAGGAAAAGTGGCTTCAATCTATCCTGAAACAAATTCGATGGGAAATTGACTACATCAGTTCAACATGCGATTTAACCTCTGAACATCAAGAGACAACACAATTAAAGTCCGAAATGCCATCAGACCCAATGACTCCTAATCCAAGCGAAGACAAACCAGATCTTGAATCAGGGGAATGATAACCCTACTCAGTATAATGAGCCATTCTTGAAGCGCAGTGATTCCAGTAGAGTATATTACCGGCTGTTCCCTTAGTTCCCCTAAGACTATCTGGCTTCAATTCAGGTAGAATTCTTTACTAGAGTTGTATAACTCGTTAGGTAGACTTGTAGGCGGCAATGGTGATTAGACACGGGATTAAGCACGGGAAAAAGGGGTTAGGACCGAAAGGTCGAGCGATTAAAAATGGCAAGGTTGTATCCTTCAAAATTGATGGAATCAATCGACATGCCTATCTCTATACTCCTAGTTCCTATGATCCAAGCCAACCTATGCCACTGATGCTAGCGTTTCATGGAGGTCAGTCTAACAGCGTTAACTTTGTGGTGATCACTGGATTTAATGAAGTAGCCGAACGAGAAGGTTTTATGGTGGCTTATCCTAATGCTCATGAAGGGCACTGGCGGGATGGCCGCAATTCTCCTCGATTTGATCAGACTACTAACGATGTTCTTTACGTCTCTTTACTGATTGAGAAAATCAAACGGATCCGCAACGTTGATCGGCGACGCATCTACACAGCTGGTCTTTCAAATGGAGGCTTTTTGGTTTTTCGGTTGGCTTGTGAACTGTCAGATAAAATTGCCGCTTATGCAACCGTTGCCGCCACTATTCCAGAGGCCTATGATCCAAAACCAAAAGAACCAGTATCTCTACTGATGATTCATGGCCTCAAAGATAAGTTTATTCCCTGGTCGGGAGGGAGAATGTTGGATGCCACTCGGATCACGTCAGTCCCTAAGACGTTTAAATTTTGGAAAGAGCATAATCAATGTGAATCTGTGAAAGCCGATGTCTTTGCTGATGAAGCCAATCTGAAACAAGAGCCAAAACTTCAAATTAGATGTCTTAAGGGGCAAGCATGTAAACACAATACCAGTTTGGAACTCATCGTCATTCCAGGTGCTGGCCATACTTGGCCTGGGGGATTTAAGCAACCTCCCGTCATTTTAGGACCCACGAATACTATCTTGAAGGGCAGCCAGGTGATTTGGGATTTTTGCTCCCGCCATGCTAGAGACTAAGCTCAACGACAGCAGTGGAAGATAAAATTGGAAGATTTTGCTGAGATTTCATGCTACTGACTCAATATCAGGTATCCTGAATAGCGCAACTCTAGTAAAGTCCTCATTTTTCAAATCTATGGTTGACTTTAATCGCGGCATCATGAAATTTAAGGGCGCTGATAGTCCCTTGGCTATTATCCTCTCGACAGTTGTTGTGATGGGTGTGGTAGGTAGCCTGATATGGTGGGCACTAAACTATGCCTATGCGTTATAACTAGCTGCAAACCTTCAGTATCTGAGGCTCGTGACCCATCAAGGATTAGAGATTGACGGGTGGTCAGAGGGGAGCCGCCGCGCCTTACGCCAAGCCTTACTCAGCTGGTATCATCGTTATGGTCGTGAGTTACCGTGGCGTATGACTCTAGATCCTTACGCTATCTGGGTCTCAGAGATCATGTTACAACAAACACAGGTTAAAACGGTGTTGCCCTACTACCAGAAATGGTTAGAAGCTCTACCGCAGTTATCTGATTTGGCTCAAGCTCCCCAATCACAAGTCCTCAAACTGTGGGAAGGTCTAGGTTATTACCGCAGAGCACTCAACTTGCATCGTTCAGCAATGATCATTCAATCTGAACGACACGGCCAGTTTCCGCAAACCTATTCGGAGATCATCCAGTTGCCAGGCATTGGCCGAACCACAGCGGGTGGCATCCTAAGTGCAGCCTTTAATCTGCCATTGCCCATATTGGACGGTAATGTAAAACGAGTCTTATCCAGGCTAATGGCTCTCCCCATACCTCCTACTCAAGCCTCAGCTCAATTATGGGCATTGTCAGAAGCTTTGTTAGATCGTGGAAACCCCCGTGATTTTAATCAGGCTTTGATGGATCTAGGGGCTACCCTTTGTCGAAGGCGCTACCCTCGCTGCGATGTCTGTCCCTGGCAACACACCTGCCAAGCCTATGTATCCGGTCAACAGCACTTACTACCCAGGTCAACACCCATGTCTGCACGCCCCCATAAAGTTATAGCCGTTGGGATTGTCTTGAAAGGTGAGTTACTATTAATTGATCAACGATTAGAAACATCAATGTTGGGAGGTTTGTGGGAATTTCCGGGTGGAAAAATTGAAGAGGGTGAAACCCCAGCCCAATGTGTTGTTCGAGAAATTAAAGAAGAGATAGGTATTGATGTTGTGGTGGACTCTGAACTAACTAGAATTGAACATGAATATTCTCATTTCACCATTACCTTACTTGCTTACATTTGCCGCTATGTCGGTGGCGAGGCTCAAGCTCTACAATGTGCTGATGTGCAGTGGATTTATCCAGATCAAATTAATAATTATGCTTTTCCCTCTGCTAATCAAAAGTTATTTCCGCCACTATATGAATGGTTAAAGACAAATAGTTAAAGACAAATAGTTGAGGATCTACAACGTTTCATCTATAGCGGTTTAAGCGATGGACAGTCTATATTGCTCTGCAGCGCTCCATGAGGTTTTAGCCTGGCATGTATAGCACTTGAAATGAAGAGTAGTTACTTGTGGGGAGTAGAGTCTGGGAGCGGTTCAGCTGTTTGTGAAACGAGTGCTGCTGATCTTAGAGCAAAACCAGGGAAACACAATCGATAAGCCTCTTTCAATTTCGTTGTTTCCATTAAAAAAACTAGAGCAGAAGTCATTAAAATACTGAATAGAATCACTCCGTATGTTGTATCTCGAATTAACATGCCTGATTCAATATTAGCTTGAAGTGGCAGATTGGATAGGACTGCAGCAGCTAAGCCTTTGGGGATCATAATAGCAGCGATGGAAGCATCAAAGGGATGGTTATCTTTGCTCAAAGAAAGATGAACCACAAAGATCCGAGCTAGAAATAGGCTGACAACAATTAACAGACTGGTAAGAAATACTTTAACACTGGTCAAGCGAATTGAGATTCCAATGACAATAAAGAAGAAGGTTTTTAAGAGAAATACAACTTCAGCAAAAAACTCTCTCTCTTTCTGATTAAATTGCTCAGGTTGAGAAGGAATTAAGGCTTGAAACAAAGGTATGTTTAAATTACAGATATTGCCTAAAACGGTTCCAAAAGCAAGAGCTGCAATCGCACCACTGTAACCTAACAGTTCGTTAACTCCATAGAGAATACATACAATAGCAGGTGTCAAGAAAATACTGTTGTCCAGTTGACGGATTCGGGGTAGAACGGATGACCAAAATACGGCTGCTATACAACCAATGATAGAAGCCAAAATAAATGAGGCTAAAATTTGGCCAATAATAATGCCTGGATTGACAGATTGGGACAAAACAGCAGTAATTAACCCTAATGTCACCACAATGGTCAAAACATCACTAGCAGCTGATTCAATAAATAATGTTGTTTTAGAGAGGTTTAAAATGTTGAGGCGACTAATTAAAGGTAACACCACTGCAGACGATGTCCCAGATAGAATTGATCCCAATATAATTCCTTCTATAAAGGTGAGATCTAACGTTAGCATAGCGACTAAACAAACAACATTGAGCGTAATAAAGTAATTGATTAAGGTTAGCCGTGCTCCTGGGACAATTGCTTTTTGAATCTCCTTAATATTAATTTTGATACCGCCTTCAAACAGGATCACAACTAGGGCAATCGCTGTAAACACATTATCGACTGCTCCAAAGTCTTCTAACTGGGCTAGATCAAAAACAGGGCCCAGCAATAGCCCTATTAAGATCAACGGTAAAACATCAGGAAACTTGGTTCGCTCAAAAAGGGCAGCAAACAAGTGAGCAGAAAAGATCAATAAGCCAAAGCAGAGAGTTGCTATAGCAATTTTCATGCCAGTCCTCAGTGTAAATATATACACTTGATACAAAATTAGGTTTAGCAACAAGCAAAGTCATCTGCAGCCTCACAACTCCAGACTTATGATCATGACTTCAGAGTAACAAAACCTTATCTCAACACAACCTACACTTAAACTAAAGTAGATGCTTGAGCTGAAGTTGTCAATGGTAGGCTAAACAGAGAAGTGAACATTTAATTAAAAAGATTTCAGTGATCCCACAGGAACTCTGCGAGAATCTTTAACTCTAAGTCTCACGACGCACCAGGGACTGTCACAAAGAGTTACGGCTGTTTAATCTTTAAGCTGTCGGCCTAGGTGATCTCACGCAAACCACCTTTGAGCCTATGATTAGCTAGATCTATCTATTCCAATCTGACTACTGACGGTTTGAGTATATCTCTGGAGTAATCCTGGGAACCAATGGGGACGCATCAGGATGACCGTATCAATGACATGAATGATCCCGTTATCAGCTTCGATATCAGCCTGAATGACAGTGGCGTTATTGACTTCCCAATGATCAGCATAATGCTTAAGATCAATAGAGGTGCCTTCAACACTGGGGATCGATGTTTTTGAGGCTAAATCCTGTGTTTTAAAGGCTCCAGCTACAACATGAAATTTCAAAATCCGAGCTAATTGAGGTATGTTACCGACTAGGGTTTGGATAGTGGCTGGAGGTAGCTTGGCAAAAGCATCATCAGTTGGAGCAAAGACCGTAAAGGGACCCGGCGATTGTAAAACTTCAACCAGATCAGCTGCTTGGACTGCTGTGACCAACGTACTAAAACTTGAATTCTGCACCGCAATATCTACAATGGTAGCCATATCTTCTCCCTTCACAAGATCTGTTAAAACGATAACTAGCGATAGGCCTGGGCTTGAATGGCACGTAGACGGGCTGCCTCTCGAATACCATAGTCTTGACGACAGAAGCGATCCAACTGACCTTCAAAATAGGCTCGGTTCGCTAGTAAATGGTCCAGGTTAGGATCGTCGAGTGGGTACAAAAAAGCGGCGCGCCCGGCTTGGATCACCGCTGAAGTGACACAAAACATTGATCGTTGAAAGCTGACAGCCAATTGGATCAAAGTATCATCAGCACCCCGACAATGCTGGGCATAGTATTCAACTAAATAAGGAGGCAAGAAGTGATACATGTCCTGATGCAATAGAGTAGGAGGAATACCTGCTGATCCCACTGGAAACTTATCAGCATAGAGAACACCATAATGGAAGTCAGCCTGTTCAGCCGGAATTTGCTTAGCTCGGGCGTTATAAGATTTGGTACCCCTGAAGGGAGAAGTTCGATAAAATACTGCTTCCACATAGGGAAATGCTGCTTCGTAAAGCCAGGTGAACCCCTTTGATTTCGGAATAATGTCATACCATTCGCCTCGGATATTGACCCGGTGATAAATGGGACGACCTGCTACCGCAAAGATACCATTGACTAAAAAGTCCATCGCCTCTGGTACAGATGCAATTGACCCCTCATCATAGCGATCTGACATTTCAAAAAAGACAGGAGCCATGACTTCCCAAAAAAGACCTAAATTACTGTAATAGGAGAGCTGCCTTACTTGTTCTAAAAACATGTCGGGAAATAGGGCATACAACCCGAGCATCAAAGGATTGTACTTAAAATAGGCTCGAATCGCCCGATCAGCATTGGCTTTATAGTCCTCACTATCTAAGTAGGGATCAAACTCGCCCCCCATACCTCGATGCCAAAACATAGCCCGCATACAGATCTCAGCAAATTCCATATTGATTCGATCATGCCAAAGATGATGCAAAACTCTGGGCATCTGAATGGTTTCGCCAATCTTTAAAAACTGCAAAAGTTCAGGATGGGCTGTAGCCGGACCCCGCCAGATCCGTAAGTCTGCTTGATCACCAGCATAGTGATTGGCTAGATCTAGATAGGATTGAGGGGCAATGTATTTGAAAAAGGCTAGAGGTTCCAGAAAAACCTGTTCAGCAATAAAAAGCAGATCTCGCCAGTAGTAGTCCATCGGGACCGCATATGCTTTGTAAAGCCCTATGATCTGCATGAGATTTTCAGGCGTGTCAGGCAACATCGCCCCCCCAGCCTCTAAGCGATGGATCACTTCTGCAAAGGGATGCTGCGAAGGGGGCAGTTGAGTCCGTGTGGCGGTTTCTAGCATGGCTGATTGTCTCCAATAGGTAACAAGCTAGTTCAATCAGGTTTCTTGAGAGGTGGTTTGAAAAGACTGACTGTTTTGAGAATCGACGACAGTCATCACTTGAGGTTGATCAAGTTGTGCTAGGGCTACACTGGCTTCTGTGGCTAGCGTTGTAGTCCAGCGCACCATCCATGTGGGTTGAATGCCTAGAAACACAATAAGTATTGCTAAAACAAGACTGGGTAGTCGCTCAGCCCACGTCACTGGGGGATAATAGGCCGTATCGTTATCTAGCTTGCCAAAACAGGTCCGATTCAACATGATCACGAAATAGACAGCCGTTAACCCCGTCCCAATCACACCAATTAGCGTTTGCCAAGGATAG
The DNA here is from genome assembly GCA_964434865.1 of uncultured bacterium. Lineage (GTDB taxonomy): Bacteria > Cyanobacteriota > Cyanobacteriia > Thermostichales > Thermostichaceae > CAYSWV01. The sequence goes on along the minus strand of CAYSWV010000039.1, from coordinate 17,197 downwards.
ACACTGTAGCTGCCCTGAAAGATCAAAAACTCCGCCACAAATGAGGCTAATCCTGGAATGCCAGCACTGGCCATACCCCCCAAGATCAATAAAGCACTAATAACAGGCAGACCCCGAATAGGATTGAGTAAACCGTTTAAAACATCCAGATCACGAGTACCCACTTTTAATTCGATCAGACCCACTAGGTTAAACAAGATAGCTAGAATCAACCCATGTGTCACCATCAAAGCTACTACACCCACTAAGCTCACTTGAGTTGCCGCAGCACAGCCCAAGAGGATATATCCCATATGTCCAATCGAACTGTAGGCCACCATTTGCTTGATATCTTTTTGGGCAATCGCTGCCAATGAGCCAATCGTGACACTTAAGGCGCCCCAAGTCGCTAAACCCGGAGCTAAAGTTGTCCAAGCATCGGGAAAGAGTTGTAAGCAAAAACGGATCAAACCATACGTGCCCAACTTAGAAATGATGCCCCCCAACAGAATTGACACTGGTGCTGACGCGGCCCCATAAGCATCCGGCAACCAAGTATGGAGTGGGATCAGAGGAATCTTAATCGCAAACGCCAGTAATAAAATCCCCATCACTAATACTTGAACAGAAAGCGGGACCTGTCTCACTTGCATATCAGCTAAATCAAAACTAGGCGCCTCCGTCAAACCATTCAAGGCTAAAAATCCAACCAGCATCAAAATTCCAGATACTGCTGTGTAGAGTAAGAACTTGAATGCAGCATAACCACATCGAGGTCCTCCCCAAATCGAGATCAAAAAGTAGAGAGGAATCAGCTCTAGTTCATAGAAAACAAAAAATAGCAAACTGTTATGGGCTAAAAAGGCGCCAGATGTAGCAGCATTAACCACCAGAATTAGACTGAAGAATAGCTGGGGGCGGCGCAATGAATCGCTCACACTGAAAACCACAATACCTGTTAAAACTGTATTTAAAACCAGCAAGGGTAACGACAAGCCATCTAACCCTAAATGGAAATTGACACCTAACATAGGTAACCATTCCGACTGGATTTCAAACTGAAGATCACTAGCTTGCAAATCAAATTGAGTCAAAAGTCGGATACTCAGGATTCCCAACACGATTAAAATCCCAAGGATCAGTTGACGAGCGCGATTAACAGTTAACGCTTGGGGCCAAAACCCGATTACAGCACTACCAATTAAAGGAACCCAAATAAAACTGCTCAGCATGATCTCTCCACTGCAAAATCAGGATTTATAAGGAATTTAGGGACATGGCTCGCCACATGACAACTCCCATCACCAGTAGCCCTACCAAGATGGTTAAGAGATAGGCTTGGGTCCGGCCAGAGGCTGTATATTTCAAAGCTTCTCCCCCCGCTGTAGAGGCCAACCCAATGACATTGATGATCCCATCCACAAAATATCGGTCTAGTAAGGCCACACCTAGAGAAGTGATACGCACTAACCAAACAAACGTGGATCGATACACCGAAGCTGTGTAAAACCCATTTGCCAATAGCTCTTGAAGACTTTGTGACCAAGTATTGGCTTGCATCACCTGATTAAATGACTGAGCCGCAGAAAATAAGTAGAGGTAAGATCCCAGACCTAAGCCGACCAGTGTAGTGACCATCAAGCTGATCACAGCCCCATCAGGTGCTACTTGTTGAAGGGATGCCAGAATCGAAGCTGGACTCGGTAATAGTTGCCAGTATTGCAAGACTAAAGGCACATGTAGCGCAAATCCCAACAAGATTGTCATCGGCATCATCATAGGCCAATGGACTTCTGGAGACCGCTCCGTCATCGCTTGGGGTGGTCCACCCCAGATCAGCCCGAAAACTCGCATTAGACTACAAGCTGTACCGGCACTCACCCCAATAATAACGACCAACAATAATCCAGATTGTCTCTGGGCTAGATGCTGGCAAAGCTCTGCCAATGGCCAAAAACAACCTAATGGAGGTAGGGCCACCAGACTCGCCGAACCCACCAAAAATGAGAGTCCAGAAATGGGTCGCCGTGACCATAATCCGCCCATCTGGCCTAAATCTTGGGTCACGCTATTCCAAACCACAGATCCAACTGACATAAGAACTAAGGCCATGCCAACAGCATAGGTGAGGAGCAGTAACACCCCCAAATCAGGACGCTCGGCCCCAACCGCAATAAAGATAATGCCCAAATAAGCTGATACAGAGTAGGATAAGGCTCGTTTGACATCTGTCTGCGCCAGGGCAATGGCCGTACCCCCCACAGCTGAAATCACCCCAATCGCGATCACAACCGCCCTAACCACAGGGGATACATCTAAAAAAGGTTCTAGCTTGATCAAAACCCAGGCTCCAGTGGACACCACCACAGAATTACGTAGCACTGTTGAGGGTATGGGACCTTCCATCGCTTCATCCAACCACAAATGCAACGGAAATTGAGCACACTTACCCATTGGGCCTGCAATCAGAGCTAAACCTACCCAGGTGACTAAAGCCGGATCACCTGCAAAGGACTCAGCCCAAACTTGAATCTGATCAAAGTTCCAGCTGCCCACCAGCGGATACACTGTGATCACACCAATCAGCAGCAACAAATCACCCACACGTTTGGTCAAAAAGGCGTCTCTAGCCCCAGTAATCACCAAAGGCTGATTAAACCAGAAGCCCACTAGTAAATAGGTAGCCAGTGTTAAAATTTCAAGCGCAATATAACTGAAAAATAAGGAGTTACAAAGAGCAAGACTACACATCCCCGCTTCAAATACCCCTAGCAATGAAAAGAAGCGAGCCCAACCCCAATCCATTTCCATGTAACCGATAGCATAAAGCTGTGTTAACACATTAAGGCCGATCACCAGCACGCAGGCTCCAGTGGTCATGGACGAAACCTCAAGGGGGATGCTCAAATTGAGGTCACCCACCTGCAACCAGGGAATGTCTAGAGCTAAGGCTGGCTGTTGCCACACTCCTGACCAAGCTAGACAACTGTGTGCAAAGGCTAACAATGATAGCAGAAGATTAAGATAAGCCGCAGGTCGAGGTCCAGTTCGGCGCGTCACTCCAGGAAACCACACCAAAGCGACCACAGCTCCCACCAGCGGATAACAAGGGATCAGCCAGATGGTGTTTATCCAAAATTGCTCCATGACCTAAGGATCTCCAAGAGGCTGTCTTAGTAAAACGGTTACCTAAACCCATATTTAAGCATCTAGTTGAGAATCTTAATCTATGGCAACAATAAGCAAAAGCATTTATTGCCGATATAAATAATAGAGTTGCCTCTATACTTGGATGGGTCACACTGTTTCACCTTGGCCAAGAACCGAGTCTCAAGATCAAGCTATCCAGTCCATTCTGAGAAGAAGATTCATCGTCTCTACCCTCTCCAGTTCGTAGTTTCAGGTTCGTAGTACGATCCGCTGCTCCTCCCATGTTTGAAAGCGCTTGAGTAAAGCAACCTGCTGATCAATGGGATGTTCCTGTAGAATAGCAGCTCCTGTCATCGGCTGATCTGAGAGAGGTAACAGTAGATCCTGCAGCTCCGATACTAAGATGTGTTCTGTCCGTGACCGATTTTGAAAATAAGGCCACTTTATCACGACCTGGGTGGAGGGATCTCTAGTGGTTTGAGAAAAAAACTGATCTTCAACGGTTGCAAATGGCATCTGAATTTGCGAGAAGCGTTTAAAGACAGGGTTAAGTTGCCAACGATGATCTTTGAAATTAGCAAGATTGAACTCAGGCTGAGCAACCTGACTCCCGTTATGACAGCACCAGAAGAGATTTTGCGTTTCCCATTCAGGGTTTAACACCTCTAACACTCGTAATCGACTGACTAAGGGGAGTTGATCATAACGCTCATAAAATGCTTTAAAGCCAGTGTCAACGATGGTTTGAGGTAGCCAATACTGGCGATAAGGCGGAACATCCAGCAAGGTCAGATTAAAGGTCTGTAGCAGATCCGGGACTTCATGAATATCATAAGCCCGATCCATAGGATGAAAGCAATTATCAACTAAATTTTCATCAAATTGGTAATACTGTTGATGAACTTGGGCATAGACATGGAGGTAGCTACCTGGAACACTATGTTGGAGTAACTGCCTCACAAATGTCATTCCTGCTTCTATCGGTAGATCATAGATGCCCAACAGTTGCAAAGCTTCTCGTAGTAAATAGAGACCCCGACGCCCTGAGCGACTATACAGCATCAGAGCCATAACACCTTGGGGATGCAGCTTCTGGGTTAGATTTTGCAGGGCTAATTGAATATTGGCAGTATGATGGAGAACGCCAAACGATAGAATAAAGTCAAATAAACCTTCAGGTAATGAATCCAAGTCCAGTAAATTAGCAGGTTGAACATGGCAGTTTTTTAACTGATGATACTCAATTCGTTGTTGAGCCATTCTCAATGAAGTCTGACTCAAATCACACCCTATGATTTCAAGCCCTGGATTTAAAACTGCTAGCGTATGGATTTCACGACCAGTACCACATCCAGCAGATAATGCTCGCTTGCCGTGTGGATCCTGTAATTGAAAGCAGCGAGAGTACTGCCCTAAGATATAGCTTTGGAGGGGAATAAAACCACTTTGAGGGGCAGCAGAGGTTTCAATGGGGCTCCCAGGATAGGGGAATAGTTCGTATTGGAGTTGAACAGCTTCGGTAATCTCAGCAATCTTAGTAGGAGACTCAAAATGATCCTCAGTAAAGTCACTATTCCAAGGCATAATACCAGCAGTATTTCAGGATAACTCCCTTATCGTATCCTAGGACAGTTACCCTGAAAGCCATGCATAATTGATAGATTGAGTTAAGCTCTCAGCCATCAAGCATGACACGTACAGCCAGTATGCCCGCAACCCGCGCCATTGGGATGACCACTAGCACACGCTTCACTACAATAGTACTGTCCATCTTTTTGTAAAGCAGATTGCGTATCAACAATGCACAAACAGGATTCACAGGCACATTTCAGTTGAGTTACCGTAACCATCTCATCATCTCCTAGTTGACAAAACATTGAAACAAGTGTCCATGGGCCTACCTTAACACCTGAATACTTGCTCAGATATAATGATAACGATTCCCACCTGCAGCCATGGCCCCCTCTGATCCCCGAGACCTCACTTCAACAGCGTTATCCGTCGAGCACTCACAAGAGATGGCTGAGTTTTTTAGTGTATTGGCTGATCCATCCCGTCTCAGACTTTTATCGGTGTTAGCTCAACGAGAAGCTTGTGTCCAAGATTTAGCCCAAGGCACTCATTTATCGGAATCAGCGGTTTCCCATCAGCTCCGGATTCTTAGAACGGCTCGTTTAGTCCGCTATGAGAAACGGGGCCGCAAAGTTTTTTATTCACTTAAAGATCAACATATCCAAGTCCTGTATGATGTTGTAACTGAGCACCTTAAGGAACCTCAAGACTCAACCTAAGGACTTCAGAACCTAAGGACTTCAGAACCTAAGGACTTCAGAACCTAAGGACTT
>CAYSWV010000039.1:0-11623 GCA_964434865.1 uncultured bacterium | reverse complement strand
AGGACTTCAGAACCTAAGGACTTCAGAACCTAAGGACTTCAGAACCTAAGGACTTCAGAACCTAAGGACTTTAACTAGGAGATGTTCAACGATGTCCCCTTTTAATTCAGATACCGCTCTTCAGCAACCTTGGACTGCGATTTATGCCAAGTTCATCGCAATTATCCTGGTTTATGGCGCTACAGTTCATGTTGGTAACATTTTGGGTTGGTCAGGCGTACTGTGGTCAGAAACACCTCTGTTATGGCGGGTGATGGATGTACTGCTTCTGATCTTTAATGGTGTGGCTAGTGTAGGTCTATGGCAAGGCACAACCTGGTCTATCGGGATCCTATTTGGCGGCATCATGCTCCTGCAGTTTCTCCCTTATACGTTGTTCCGATCGTTGTTTATTGTTAATCCTGAAGATGCCCAAACCTTGAACGGACTCCTAGGCACTGAAGCTATCCTTCTAGGGCTATTTATCGTCTTGATAGGGTTAAAAAAATGAGCATTTCTATCAGTTCACCCGTTCAGTTTAGGAGAGTGGGGGCTGGGTATTGATAGTAAGTAACCCGTAGATCTCAGGGATGACAGGATCTCGGGCTTTAGCTGCCATAACTAGGGGTTGATTACGTAATGACTGTGGGGGCTTCACGGCCTGTACGGGCCCGGATCTGAGCGATCTCATCAGCAATCGCAATGTAATCAGCTAGCGCGGTCTGAGGGTCAAGCTCATGTTTAGAGGCATCAGGTTCATAACTTTCTAGGTAGACTCGCAGAGTAGCGCCTTGAGTACCCGTGCCCGAGAGGCGGAAGATAATCCGAGATCCATTGGTAAATCCGAGTCGGATCCCTTGTTTTTGACTCGTGCTGCCATCGATAGGATCGGTGTAGCTAAAGTCATCTGCGTATTGAACTTCATAGCCTTTAAAAGCTTTGCCAGGCAAGGTTGATAAACTTTCACGTAAGTTATCCATCAGCTCTTGGGCAGCTCCAGAGTCTACGGCTTCATAGTCATGGCGAGAGTAGTAGTTGCGGCCATAGGTTTGCCAGTGTTGTCGTAGGATATGTTCAACCGACTCACGGCGGGCTGCTAAGATATTTAGCCAAAACAACACCGCCCACAGGCCATCCTTTTCTCGAACATGATTAGATCCGGTACCAAAACTCTCTTCGCCGCATAGGGTGACTTTATCGGCATCCAGCAAATTGCCAAAGAATTTCCAGCCGGTAGGGGTTTCAAACGAGTTGATACCCAGTTGAGCCGCCACGCGATCAGCAGCTTGACTGGTGGGCATGGAGCGAGCCACTCCAGTAATGCCCTCTCGGTAGCCCGGGATCAAGTGAGTATGGGCCACCAACACTGCCAAACTATCACTGGGCGTGACAAAGAAGCGTTGGCCCAAGATCATATTGCGATCTCCATCCCCGTCTGAGGCGGCACCAAAGTCAGGGGCTGACTCACCATAGACAATATCTACCAAATCATGCGCATAGACTAGATTCGGATCAGGGTGGCCGCCTCCAAAATCTGGCAAAGGTTGACCATTGAGAACCGTTCCGGCAGGTGCTCCCAATCGATCTTCTAAGATCGCCTTGGCATAGGGTCCCGTGACAGCGTAAAGGGCATCAAACACCATCCGAAAGGACCCACTAGTTAACAGATCACGGATAGCGTTGAAGTCAAATAACGATGCCATTAGTTCGGCATAGTCCGCTACAGCATCGATCACAGATACCTTCAAGTCGCCCAGTTTAAAGTCACCTTGTTGATCTAAGTTAATGTCATCGGCTTCCAATATCCGGTATTCTGGAATCTCTTGGGTGCGGGCATAGATAGCACTGGTAACCTTCTCCGGGGCTGGTCCACCATTACTGATGTTGTACTTAATGCCAAAGTCACCTTGCGGACCCCCTGGATTATGACTAGCTGACAAGATGATGCCGCCAAAGGCTTGATATTTACGAATGAGGCAAGAGGCCGCCGGGGTTGAAAGAATGCCGCCCTGGCCCACGAGTACCTGACCCCAACCGTTAGCCGCCGCCATTTTGAGGATCACTTGGATGGCTTCACGATTATAAAACCGACCATCACCTCCTAAAACGAGGGTACGCCCGCCTCGATCACTGAGCGTATCAAAGATAGCCTGGACAAAATTTTCGAGATAATGCGGTTGTTGGAAAACCGTCACTTGTTTCCGCAGGCCCGAAGTACCTGGTTTTTGATCGGTAAAAGGAGTTGTAGCTATCGTGTGGATTGTCATAAGAAAGGCCCCAGCCCAGTACTAAAAGGGTAATGTCAAATCAGTCAACATCAGACTGGATCAATACTTGCTTCAGTCACCCTTCCATCATAAAGAGCGATGTCCCTTCTCTGATGGCTGATTTGGGTCCGTCAGATCAAGTCTGGATTTGAACGTCACCTAGAGCTAGAAAGGTCCACCTGTCAAGTCGTAATAGCAACCTATACGGATCCGGTCGCAGTCAACTCTGAGTGGTTTGAATCAGGTGACGGAGGTGATCCAACTTGAGTAAAGTAGTGTTGTTATACTAACCACAGTTTCGCCGTTGTACCCATGCAGCTGGACCCCAATCGATATACCGAAAAAGCCTGGAGTGCTGTACTTGAGTCTCAAGATGTCGCCCGTCATTATAAGCAGCAATACCTGGATACTGAACATCTATTTGTAGCTTTGCTGGAGCAAGAGGGGGGTCTCATACCTTCAGTGATGCAACGGGCTGGTCTTGAGCCTCAATTGATCCGTCGCCGGGTTGAGTCCTTTATTTCGTCACAACCTCGGATTGCTAAAGTTGAACAATTATTTATGGGACCCGGTTTGAACCCTACCTTAGATCGGGCCAATACTATCCGAACTGAGTTTCAAGATGACTATGTTTCTGTTGAACATTTATTATTAAGCATTGTAGGCGATGACCGGTTTGGTAAGCGAGTCTTAGTCCCGATCGGGTTAACTGTAGATCGGTTGAAACCTGCTATCGAAGAAGTCCGTGGTAAGCAAAAAGTCACCGACAAGCACCCTGAAGGTCGTTATGAAGCTTTAGAACGCTACGGACGAGATCTAACAGAGGCCGCTCGGGAAGGACGGCTAGATCCAGTGATTGGTCGAGATGATGAAATTCGACGAGTGATCCAGGTATTATCCAGACGAACTAAGAATAATCCTGTTCTCATTGGCGAACCGGGTGTAGGTAAAACAGCTATCGTCGAAGGCTTGGCCCAACGGATCAATCGGGGTGATGTGCCAGAATCTTTGAAAAATCGTGTCCTCATTACGCTAGATATGGGATCCTTGATTGCGGGGGCTAAGTATCGAGGTGATTTTGAAGAACGTCTCAAAGCTGTTTTAAAAGAAGTCACGGAGTCCCAGGGTCGGATTGTCCTCTTTATTGATGAACTCCACACTGTGGTTGGGAATGGTAACGAAGGGGTTGATGCGGGTAACTTGTTGAAACCTATGCTGGCTCGGGGTGAATTGCGTTGTATTGGAGCCACGACCCTTGATGAGTACCGCCTCTACATCGAAAAAGATGCTGCTTTAGAGCGACGATTCCAGCAAGTATATGTTGATCAACCCAATATCGAAGACACGATCTCAATTTTACGAGGGTTAAAAGAGCGTTACGAAGTTCATCATGGGGTCAAAATTGCTGATGCTGCTTTAGTGGCGGCGGCCGTTCTCTCCAATCGTTACATCTCAGAGCGTTTTTTACCGGATAAGGCCATTGATCTGGTGGATGAAGCCGCCGCCAAATTAAAAATGGAGATTACCTCTAAACCCGTTGAACTAGATGAAATTGATCGCCGGATCATGCAGCTCGAAATGGAAAAACTATCCCTAGAAAAAGAAAGTGATTATGCTTCTAAAGAGCGTCTCTTAAAAATTGAGCAAGAACTAGCCAACTTAAATGAGAATCAACGGGCTCTCAATGCTCGGTGGCAAATGGAAAAAGAAGGGCTAGAAGATCTGCAATCACTGAAATCCGAACGGGATAACGTCAAACTTCAAATCGAACAAGCTGAACAACGCTATGATCTAAATCGAGCGGCAGAATTAAAGTATGGTCGCTTAACTGAACTTGAGCACCTGATCCAATTTAAAGAGGCTAAGCTAGCAACTCAACAATCCCAAGGTGAACCCCTCCTCCGAGAACAGGTGATTCCTGAAGATATTGCTGCTGTTGTGTCTCGATGGACTGGGATCCCTGTGCAAAGCTTACTAGAAACTGAACGGCAAAAGCTCTTAACGTTAGAACATCACCTACATCACCATGTGGTGGGTCAAAATGAGGCGGTTACAGCGGTAGCAGCAGCTATTCGGCGAGCTAGAGCCGGGATGAAAGATCCCAATCGTCCCATTGGATCCTTTATTTTCTTGGGGCCAACAGGGGTCGGTAAAACTGAATTAGCCAGAGCTCTGGCCCGCTTCTTATTCGATACCGGTGAAGCCATCATCCGAATTGATATGTCGGAATACATGGACAAACATACTGTCTCTCGCTTGGTCGGAGCCCCTCCAGGCTATGTTGGCTATGAAGAGGGAGGTCAACTATCTGAAGCGGTACGGCGACGCCCTTATTCAGTGATCTTATTTGATGAAGTCGAAAAAGCTCATCCTGATGTTTTCAACATCTTGCTCCAAGTGCTAGATGATGGTCGGATTACGGATTCCCAAGGCCGCACGGTTGATTTTAAAAATACGATCATCATTATGACCAGTAACATTGGCAGTGAAAAAATCTTAGAAGTGATTGGTGATCCTAAGCAATATGCTGAAGTTGAAAACAAAGTTATGATGGAGTTGGCTCACAGTTTCCGACCTGAATTCTTAAACCGTATCGATGAAACCATCCTCTTCAAGGCTCTAACTCAGGCTGAGATCCGAGCTATTGTAACCCTGCAGATGAAGCGAGTCGAAGAACTGTTAGCTGATCAAGACATTAAAATTGAACTCACTGATGCAGCCCTTAACTATATTGCTGAGGTTAGCTATGATCCTGCTTTCGGGGCTAGACCTGTCAAGCGGTGTATCCAACGTGAGATTGAGAATCCAATTGCTACGCGGCTACTTGACCACACCTTTGGACCCGGGAGCACCATTATCGTGGGGATGAAAGATGAGATCCTAACATTTTGTGCCAAAGAAGTTCGAGCTGAAGACCCTCCCCTAGAAAATCGGATCCCAGCTCAAAAGGCCAGTTAATCTGTTGAGAACCTCAAGATTCCTACACTGTTCTATTTTTTGACAAAATTGACGGATCAAGGTCCATAGAGCCTATTCTAGTGATGTAGCACTCTATCGATCCATTGATTAGTGTTACTGTTCAATCAGTTTATGCTCGACCTGTTTTAAAGGATATCTATCTATGCAACCGACCCACCCCACATCACAAACCTCTGAGCCTCTTGAAAGGGTAACCCTTGCTCGTCAAGAAGCTGAAGCCATCTGTCTTCAACATGGAGAAGGCTCGCCCGAGTGTCAGGCTGCTTGGGCCTCAGTCAAAAAATTGGAAAATGAAGTGAGCGATCAAACAGCTACCGTTCAATATGCCAACCTTGAAGCTTTTTGTGAGGCTAATCCTGGTGCGGTAGAGTGTCTCATCTACGAGGAATAGAGGCCTCTCTCTAGTGAAGAGTCAATCCTATACCCTCCATGAGCTAAAACTTCAGATAAATCAGGGACTCTAACCCACTGCTGCTGATCATGAGAGTGCCAGCTGAGATCCATCAAAAGTTGGGAGTAGATGCCATCTTCCATGGAGGGAACCACAGGACTCCCGTGACGAATACTTTGAACCCAGCGACTGACAATGCCCATAAAGGCCGCTTGCCGACCATCTGTGTAGACCTGCTCCCAGTCAAACTTAGACTCTACAGGTAACGGTTGAAGGGTTTCACCAGGCCGCGAGCCATACAAAGTAAAACCATGAATATAGTCAGACAGATTGGGGTTGCCCAAAACTAGAGTCCCTTGATCACCATACACTTCAACCCAATGTCCCCTAGGAGTATAAGTTATGGAACTTAACGCAATTTGCACAGGCACGCCAGAAGCCAACCGCATGATGATCAAATTGGTATCGTCAGAGGTGACCGGCTTGGGTTGACCCGTCGCGGGATCACTTAATCGCTGCACACGGGTTGATAAGTCTGCCACTAGCCTATCTGTTGGACCCCACAACCAGCGACAATAATCAAAAGCATGAGACCCTACTGCCCCTAAGACGCCTCCTCCTAACTCGCGCTGGGCATACCAATTCCAGGGGCGATCAGGCTTCGCTCGACTTTGAACCAACCATTGGATAAAGACCGATCGAATTGAACCTACCCAGTTCTGCTCCAGCAGATGCTTAAGGTGTTGCCAGGTGGGAATACAGCGAAATTCAAAATCGGGGATCATGACCCGTTGATGTTGTTGAGCTAGACGGTAAAGTTCACAAGCTTGATTCACAGATAGAGCTATTGGCTTTTCCAGCAATACGTGCTTTCCAGCTAGTAAGGCTTGTTGGGCCATCTCAAAATGGAGATGCGGCGGGGTGCTAATACTGACAGCTTCAAGTTGAGGATCGGCTAGCATCGCCTCAATCTGATCCCAAGCTTGGGGAATATCGTGGGTTTGGGCCACTTGCTTGGCCTTGTCTAGGTTGGGATTGTAAACACTAATGACTTGAGTACCTGCAAATGCTTGTAATCCGGGGATATGCACTTTACGGCCAAACCCAGTTCCTATCACCCCAACTCGCACGGCCTGTTCCATAACTATCTCCTCAGAGCTAAACCCTATCCTGGATCGTTCCAGTCCTTTGACCTTGAGCTCTAGCACCAATGTCTAGCACCAATGTCTACACTGCTCAAAAAGATCAAATAAGTCCTAATGCCAACCCTAACTCAATATATGCTCTCAGGGGCAGTTTAATGGCTGTTCTAGCCATATGTGATATGATTATGTAGGTTTTAGGATCCCATCAAAACAAGTAGGTTATTCGCCTGATTTGATGGCTTAACTTTCTCTAAAGATTGGAGCATCGGATGACAGATCAATATGGTGCCGAGCAGATCCAGGTCCTAGAAGGATTGGAAGCTGTGCGGAAACGTCCGGGTATGTATATTGGGACAACGGGGCCAAAAGGATTACACCACTTAGTTTATGAGGTGGTGGATAACTCAGTTGATGAAGCTCTAGCTGGCTATTGCAATGAGGTTAGTGTTTCGCTCAATCCCGATGGATCTGTAACAGTATTAGATAACGGTCGTGGCATTCCTGTTGATATTCACCCGAAAACAGGCCAATCTGCTCTGATTACGGTCTTAACGGTTCTCCATGCAGGAGGTAAGTTTGGAGGTGGGGGCTACAAAGTATCAGGGGGGCTCCATGGCGTTGGGGTTTCGGTTGTGAATGCCCTATCTGAGTGGCTAGAGGTGACTGTTTGGCGTGATGGCAACATCTACAACCAACGATTTGAGCGGGGTGCCATCATTGGATCTTTACAATCGACACCTCAAGATCAAGCCACTCAACGAGGCACTCAAGTTAGATTTCTACCCGATCCCCACATTTTTGCAACAGGGACCGAATTTGAATACACTCGCTTAGCCAATCGATTCCGAGAATTAGCGTATTTGAATGCAGGTGTCAAGATTGGGTTCACTGATTATCGCCAAGACCCACACCGAGCAGAGACCTACTTATACGAAGGTGGCATCAAAGAATACGTTACCTTTATTAATGATGAGAAAACACCGATCCACAATGACATTATTTATGCTCAGGGAGAACGCGATGGTGTGCAGATAGAAGTTGCCTTGCAATGGTGTGTGGATGCCTATACCGATACCTTGATCGGGTTTGCGAATAATATCCGTACTGAAGAGGGGGGGACCCATTTAGAGGGATTAAAGTCTTCCCTAACCTTGACACTCAATAATACAGCTCGTAAGTTAAATCGGTTAAAGGATTCAGATAGTAATCTAGCTGGCGAAAATGTGCGGGAGGGACTGACTGCCATTGTCTCGGTGAAAGTGCCAGAACCTGAATTTGAAGGTCAGACGAAAACCAAGCTAGGCAATAGCAATGTTCGGGGTATTGTCCAAACTCTAGTTTCAGAAGCCTTAACCGAATATCTTGAGTTTAATCCCAATGTGGCCAAGGGCATTGTAGATAAGGCCATTCAATCTTTTAATGCAGCTGAGGCGGCTCGTAAAGCGAGGGATCTAGTCCGGCGCAAATCAGCCTTAGAATCCTCCACACTACCTGGTAAACTCGCTGACTGCAGTTCTCGCGATCCGAGTGAATCAGAAGTCTATCTGGTTGAGGGAGATAGTGCTGGGGGTAGTGCTAAACAGGGCCGAGATCGACAATTTCAAGCTATTCTGCCCTTGCGAGGTAAAATTCTCAATATTGAAAAAGCTGATCCCACCAAGATCTACAAAAATGCTGAAATCCAAGCCATGATCACGGCTTTAGGGCTAGGGGTCAAAGGGGATGAATTTGAAGTGAGTCAGCTTCGGTATCACCGTATTATTTTGATGACAGATGCTGATGTGGATGGCAGTCACATTCGCACCCTGCTCTTGACCTTCTTTTATCGCTACCAAAAAGCTTTACTCGAACAAGGGTATGTTTACATTGCCTGCCCACCGCTCTATAAAGTGGAATGGGGTCGCAATAACGTGCGCTACTGTTATAACGAAGCTGAAAAAGATGGAGTCCTGCGATCCCTTAATCCTAATACGAAGTCTAATCTCCAGCGGTTTAAAGGTTTGGGTGAAATGATGCCAACCCAGCTTTGGGAAACCACCATGAATCCCGAAACTCGTGTGCTCAAACGGATCACTATTGAAGATGCAGTTGAAGCGGATCGGATCTTTACCATTTTGATGGGTGATGCAGTCGCCCCCCGCCGTGAGTTTATTGAAACCCATGGAACTAAGCTAGATCTGGCCGCTTTGGATATCTAGATCAGTCCCAATGATATACACAGAGCCAGCACTAGTAACGTTACTGGGGCTAAGGTAATTCTACGATGACCCACTCTGCAAAACCCTAAGGAGCTGGTGTTGATGCTCAACCGGAATGTTGTGCGGTACATTGAGGCTAAAGTCAACGCTTGGATTTAGGGTAGAGGGGATCCGCTCTAAGAATCCTAAAGGTTCTTGATTAAGGATCCTACGAGCCTTGGCTTGAAGTAGTGACCATAACGTTTCTTGCTTTTCTCCCACACATTCAAAGGGTTTTTCTCGATCTGGGTGATAAAGGCTTTCCCAGGTTGTTTCGAGGGTAGGATTAAGCAGTAAGTCTTCACCGACAATGTCACAGGCCACTGAACGGCTAGTAACCGCTTCAATTAAGGCAAACGAAAAAGCACATTTTGAACATTGACGACACCATTGGCCGGATCGAGGATTCCATTGAGCCTCATTACAAGAACTGAGTAACTTCAAGAGATCGGGGGACCAGGTTGCTAGACACTCCACCGCTTTGACCGAGTGAACCTCTTCACACATGCTGACATAGACAAATGGCCAGGCTTTGCGCTCAAGAAACTGGTTGAATCGTTGGATATAATCTTTACCTTTGGCACTTTGATGATTCACACTTCGACCTTTATAGATCGCATTAGCTTCGTTAGAACTCTTATCATTGCTCAATGTTAGAAACTTAAGCCCTCGATGAGCAGCCACCATCATCATGACAAATAAGGCATTGGTTATCGTGGGATCATTTCTAACCCCCTCATAACCGAACTGTTGAGCAGCATTAGTCAGCGGATAGGCTCTAATAGCCCAAAACGGAGATCGGTGCTGCATGTATTCAAATACTGGAAACTTCTGCTCCCAAGTGCAGCCATAGATCCCTCCCGAGTTATGCAGTGTAAACAACTCAACGGGTAGCTGAGCCTGTTGCATCCACTCAAACGAAAACGTGCTCTCCTTACCCCCACTGACAGCCAACAGATAAGCCTCTTGAAGCTGAAAACTGGGAAGCTGAGCATCCGCACCTAAGCCAAATTCAATCACAGGCATCTCAGACCAATCCCAGCGTTCCAGGTAAAATTTTTGTTGCAGATACCAGTAGATGTCTTGATTCCACCACTCTGCTTCCCAGGATTGGCAAGTATACCAGGGGACTCGGATCGTTTGAGGGGTACAGATCTCACTTAAGCGATAAGCTTCTGCTAGGGCAATCCCAATCAAAAAGGGATCAGAAATCAACTCTGAATTGGGGAATTCAACACAATACTGATGCTGCCATTGGTCAATTTTAAAGGGAAAGATTAATTGATTTTGGTGACGATAGGGTTGATCCGATAACAACGTTTGGCACCGTGGCGACTGTCCTTGTCCCATTACAGCCGCTCGTGACTCATGGTAGCGACTTTTGAATAGCTCCGCCATTTAGTGTGCCTCAGTGGATATCCATACTATTGTGAACAAATCAGGGATCAATCTTCAAGCAGATGAATATTATAGGCAGACATTGTCTGAATTATATTAACGGCTTCATTAGACTATCAAGTTAAACAGTTGTGGACCTAATCCCTTAACAAGAACTTATTAATGCAGAGAATGACAGGACATTAGCTTTGGTTAAGTCGAATTGAGCTAACACTTATCAACTTCCCGTAGCTATGGAGATAGGCCTGTCGTCACTAAAAACATGGGCTTGGGTATAGCTTGGAAGGATCCTTTTGAGCGGACTCGGGAGTCATTGTGCTGGTGTTGGGGATTATCACCTTCCTCTGGGGATCATGATGCCGCTATCGGGGTTGTTGCACCGCTTTCGGGAATTCTTACACCACAGTCGGGAACTCTTGCGCTGCTACTGGGGATTAGTGCGCCACTACTGGGGATCATTACACTGCTTTCAGGGATCATTGCGCCGCTGTTGGGGATCATTACACTGCTTTCGGGGATCATTGCGCCGCTGTTGGGAACCTTCTGGACAATGTCTCTAAGGGATGGAGACTATCAGTTTGGAGCTGAGGTTGATCCGGCAACATGAACTTTACCTTGATAGCCTTGAGGTTAGCACTCCTGAATAGAGGGTAACAGCAGTCCACCAGCAACCGTGATACCTACCCATCCAACACTAGCCTGCTCAGCTACTATATTGCCCAACAGTGACAGCTCTTCAATGGGATGGGGATACACTGTGATAGTTGCTTTAGCAGCATGCCAGTCGGAGGTAACCTTGTTGCGAATATCCGGTAGCACCCAGTTTAGATCAGGTCCACGATTGGTCTTGGTCAGATCAGGCCATCCTACCGTCCCAATAGTTTTATTCGCCAGAAATCCCAAAGGGATCCCAGCTTCCCCTGTCAACGTTAAACTTGCTTCAATCAAACGTCTTTCTTTTACACTGAGTGAGGCTCCCATAGAGCTCCCCGCCTTAAGAGGTACAGCAGCAACGCAGTCAAGGGGTAAGGTACGGGTGAGGTAAGTGGTGCCAAATTTCTTTGGCCATCCTTGTAACCAACCACGGATCAGAGAACTATCCTGGTCAACCCAGATAAAAGGACAGAAATTGAAAAGAGAATTATCGGCACGTTTAATTTCGACAACAACAATAGTTTCTCGATATTGGGCATAAACTGGATCGACGAGTTCATGTCCATCTGTGGT
>CAYSWV010000038.1:35406-43253 GCA_964434865.1 uncultured bacterium | reverse complement strand
ACCGCTTGCCAATACCCCTGGTCTCGGTTTCTAGGGCTTTAAGTTCTCCTTTGACTGCGGTTTCTAGGGCTTTAAACTCTCCTTTGACCTCGGTTTCTAGCGCTTTAAGCTCTCCTTTGATCTCGGTTTCTAAGGCTTTAATGCTTCCTTCTAAGCGAGTCTGGCCAACTTTGATCTCGACTATATCTTTTTGCAGATCTTCAATCTTGGTATCCATGCGGTCTAGTTTTTGAGAGATCTGACCTAACACCTCTTCCAAGGTATACGTCACGGTGATAGGGGTTTGAGTCATGACGGATTTCCTAGTAACTCTAGGTTTGAATTCTAGCTTAGATCTTTATCCTCCAGTGGATCCCAACCTCAAGCTCTGGTCCCAAGGGCTAGTCTAGGAGTTTCTGCCTCTTCAAGGGCCTGTTGCCAGATTCGGATCCGATAATAGAGTTGTCGTTTACTCATCAATGGAACCATGGATTTTTATACAGGGGTTTCAATCGCTGTGGGCATTCAGGTGGCCCTGTTGTATTAGCTGATGAAAGGATCCAATTGCTAACCAGGCTACTTTAGTCGGAATATTGCAGTATTCCAAATAATATCGCTGATATTCCAAATAATAGTGACCATATTCCAAGGCAGATTGCAAAGATCCCAACTCATAGTGGCCGTATTCCAAAGCCGATTGCAAAGATCTCAAATAATAGTGGCCGTATTCCAAGGCAGATTGCAAAGATCTCAACTCATAGTGACCGTATTCCAGATCATGTTGGTAATAGTCTTAAGCAAACCAGCAGTAGGCTGTTATGACTTCATAGGATCCCTGGATTTAACAGCAAAATGGCGGCTAAGACTCTTGGCAGGATCCAGAGCAACGCTATCATCTTAATGAGAAACCCTTATAGTAGTTAAAAGATCTTGTATGCCTGACTATATCCCCGTTACTGACCAAGACTATGATCAGTGGCTCACTAATTTTGTCACCTATGCCCGTGATAACCAAGCTGAATTAGGCCTGAGTGATGCCGATCTAGCCCCATTATTAGCCAGTTATCCCCAATGGCAAACTAGCTGGAGTGAATTACAGGTTGCTCAGACAGCCGTAGAAACAGCCCGCCAAGCCAAAACAGATCAACGTCAGCTCACCCAAGATCAAGCACGGTCCCTAGTCGCTATGATCCAAGCTAACCCAGCTGTCACAGATACTCAGCGAGTTGCCTTACAGATCACAGTCAAATCCACCATACGCAGTGCAACTCCCATCCCTACTACTCGACCTCTACCCCGCCTCGAACAAACTGGACGCCTCCAACACACAATTCATTTTGTTGATGAAACCACGCCAAACCGTAGAGCCAAACCTAGTGGTATCCGTGGCTGTCAGATCTGGGTCTTTGTGGGAGATACGGCCCCTCTGGATCCAAACGACTTTCAATACTTAGGTACCGACACCCGCACCCCTTACGTTAGTAACTTTGAATCTGAAGAAGGTGGCCAACTAGCCCATTATTATCTCCGCTGGGTCAACACTCGTGACGAACCCGGTCCCTGGAGTAACCCGATTCAAGGCTTGATCGTCGTTTAATCAGTAACTAGCAGCTCACTACAGTCTTCAGTAGCACCCAAAGATCTCAATCAGATCTCAATCCTACTCGTCCTATTACTGGGCAAAACTCCTGAGTGTGTATGAAGACTGTCATATTTATGATCTGGTAGTCATCTTTTACCTGTTTTGATTTTCCTGGGATAATCGATCCACAAAGGCTGCATGTTCACTTGAGATCAGACCAGCCTGCACTACAGATAACACTTGTGTCATATTCCCCACCAATAGATCACTAACTGCTAGCCATAAACCAGGAAATACTCGACTGCGAAGACTACCATCTAGTTCAACAGGTATCTGCAGATAATCCCCATTTTGCAAATAAAACCAGTCTAGTTGTTGATCATATACCTGCCAGACAATGTACTCCTTCACTCCATTGCGCCGATAGGCCCGAAGCTTATCTCCCAGATCAATAGTAGCGCTGCTGGCGGCAATTTCGACCACAAGTTCAGGTGCACCCTCAATATAGTCATCATGGCTCAATTGTGACTGCCCGCCATAGGTTTCCTCAATGATCAACACAGCATCTGGCTGGGGTTCATTATCTAGATCAAGACGCACAGTGGGGTTATCTCCCAGTTCTACGCCAGGTGTTGCTACTTTGTAGGTCCAGAGCCACCCTATGATGTTCCCATGGGGCTGACCATGACTTCGGAAGCGCAACGCGGCAGGCATGTAAACCACTCCTTCAATCAGTTCAGCTTTTTTCAGATGAGGCATGGCATTGTAGCGCCGTTCAAACTCATATCGATTTAGACGATCTCCGCTTTCTAGAGGTGGGACTAGCAGGGGTGAATGATCAGGGAGCGACTTAACCATGGTTTACTTCTATTGTTCGATCCTTCAAGTCTACAGCTTCAAGGGAATACTGTTGCAACAGAAATCGTGCTAACCTCAGTTCCATCAATGATCACAGTTAAGTTTTCAGTCATTCTATAAACTCGTTGTTGCAAATAATTAGCTTGTTCCTCACTAGGTTGGCTATAAACTTCCACCTGAAGCTCAACTAAATTCACGATCCAATAAATGGGTATCCCGGCCTTAGCATAAGCTTGTTTCTTCACACCTCTATCCCGCTGCAAAGTAGTATCCGAAACTTCGATCACCAATCCAATATCCTTGGGCCCTGGATGACGATCTAAATAGTTTCGGGTGTCACCTCTAACCACAACCACATCCGGTTCAGGTTCGCTATTGGCCAAAGTAATCGGCTCCTGAGTATCCACGTACCATCCCTCAGGCACTAACGTTTCAATGGCCATCCGAATCAGTCGAGTGGCAACCCGATGAGATGGATTTTTCGGCATTTTATAAACTAACCAGCCGTCTAAAAGTTCTACCGGATCATCTGCTGTCAGGATCCCAGCTGCAATCATAGCGTGGTACTGATCAACACCCAACCGCCAAATTAAATCTTGGGGAACATCAGCAAGGCTAGCGACTGATTGCATAGTTAGTAAATCAAAGACAGCAATATCTTCCCAATACTAGATCAACAGGCAAGGAAGTGACGAAGTACCGAATGCCTTTGCGATTACCTAGGCGAATATAGTGAGTGCCCTCGATGTGGGTCTCATTGTGTCTCCAGCGTTCCAGACTACGAGCTGAAGATAGTTTGAGTAGTACTCAATTGGGGTTAAAATTCAGGATCTGTAAAATAATCGGATAGCAACAGGGCGAAACCAGGCAGGATCTCTCCAGCATCCAGTGTGTTTTCCGAGAGCAACAATTGGTCAGGTTCTGGCTGACGATAGATGAGGACATATTTTTCTTCTGGATTGATCAACCATGCTAGCTGAGTGCCGCTACTGAAATAGTCCACCATTTTTTCATGCATCTCAGCATAGGTGTTGCCAGGTGAGAGAACTTCTACAACTAGATCAGGGGATCCGTCAATGTAGCCGGTTGGGAGGCCCCCCATTGCTTTGAGCCGAGTTTTAGATAGGAAGGAACAATCTGGAGAGCGCTTGTTACCAGACTGCATGGTGAAGGCGGTACCGGAATCGAACACAACCCCTAAGTTTTGAGCACGGGCATGAGCAGTTAAGAAATAGTGGATCAGGCTGACAAAATAGCCATGTTTAGCGCCAGCATTGCCCATGTTGACGAGTTCTCCATTCACCAGTTCGTACCGATTACCATCGTCTGACAAAGCCATGAAGGCTTCATCGGTCCATTCTTTCGATTTTAGTTGGGTTAGATTCATTGAACTTCTCTCATAGGGTCTAATGATCTTTTTCTTACTAGGTGAATTTCAGGCAATTTGTCGAGACATTAGTTGAGAGAATAGTCCCTGCTGTTGAATCAATTCATCAAACGTCCCTTGCTGAACAACCCTGCCTGACTCCAGGACATAGATCCTGTCAGCTTTTTGAATAGTGCTGAGGCGATGTGCAATCACAATCCGTGTAACAGGAAGCGTAGACAAACTCTGGCTGACAATAGCTTGAGTCCGATTATCTAAAGCACTTGTAGCTTCATCAAAGATCAGAATTTGTGGGGTATGGACAAGGGCTCGTGCAATTAATAAACGTTGTCGCTGTCCTCCAGAAAGGTTTGATCCACCATGAGAAACAATAGTATGCATCCCCATTGGCATAGCTTTGATATCCTCCTCTAGCCCAGCTAGCTTCGCAGCAGTCCAGGCCTTATCCATTGTTGTGATCGCTCCACCTGCAATATTGTCAAAGACTGAGGCATTATTAACAGTACCGCTCTGCAAAACTACACCTAACTGTCTACGAACTAGAGTCAGATCCAAGTATGAAAGATCTTGATCATCATAGTAAACTGTACCTTCTTCAGGAACTTCAAAACCTAGAAGTAGTCTCACAAGTGTAGACTTGCCACTTCCTGAAGGGCCCACCACTGCTATAAACTCTCCAGGATTAGCTTCAATTGTCACATGGTCTAACACTAATGTTCCAAAGGGATTGTATCGAAAACTGACTCTGTCAAGCTTTAGTTTTCCTGTAAGTTGACTCGGGTCAGCTTTACTGAATGTAAGTTCAGGTTCTGCTTCTAAGAGGGGCTTAACACGATCCCAAAGCACACCGATATCTAGCAGCTCCAGGAAGACATTACTTAATCCAGTAGCCCCATTAAAAAAGATGCCATAAGCTGTATTAAAACCCAGGAATACACCTATAGATAAACCGGAGTCAGTCAGATAGGTTGTGACCCACCAAAAGATAAATACTGTAGTTATCACAGGAGCAAATGTATTGAATACAATCATTAGATCTTCTATATACTCAGTACTCAGTAGCAGCCTTAATCTATCAGAGTAATATTTGGCCCAGTGAGAAAAAGCACGTCCTTCTGCAGCTGCGACTCGAATCTTTGACAAACCAGTGATCAACTGAAGGGTTGTACTGAATGTTTTGCTGACAAGCTCTAATTGCTGGCGAAGCTTACGACGGATTCTCCAGGATGCTAGTGTGGTTAGACTAATAACGATGATTGTTGAGCAGACAACAATTCCAGTTAATTGAGCACTGTAGTAAAGCATCAGCCCTAGATTTAATAGAGCAAATAGGCTATTCAGCAGGGTTTGTAATGTTCCCCCACTTAAAGTCTGTTGAATTTGGGACACACTGGAGGCGCGTTGGCTCAGATCTCCTACAGAATACTGTCTAAAAAAGCTTAAGCGTAGTTTTAGCAATCGATCCCAGATCGCAGGTTGAACCGTCGTTGACATTGTGGTTGTCAGATGGAGAGATGCCTGACTTTTGGCAAGGTTGGAGAGGGCGACACCACAGGCTGCAGCCAATAGCCCTAACCCCATTTGAATTAATAAACTGCGGTCTGCATTAGGAATGGCACGGTCAACCAGGATCGCAGTTGCTTGAGGTACCAGCATCCCCAACAAAGTCGCTAGAATACTGGCTAATACAATAGTAACCAGATCCTTTCTACGTCCCTCAAGCGCGAAGTTGATCATATCCATTACTCTCGCACCCTGAGTTGTTAGAGGGCGGTAGAACATGAAGGCAGTACCATCAAGATTTTGAACAGTCTTGGCATCAGCATTTGTGTAGAGATTTTGACTAGGTTCAAAGATCTGATAGCCAGTTCCGGTAGTAATCAGTCCCACAGGATTTCCTTCTAAAGTGAATCCGATCAAGGATCCACCATCAGTCTTCCACCAAGCGTCCTCAAGAATAACCCGTCTAAATTGAACTTTCGAGGCTCGTGCAATAGCTTGGATCGCATCCTCGTCTGTTCGAAGTTGCGCCATCTGGGTGGGGGGATGAACCTTAATTCCCATCCTTCGCCCTACCACATTGGCTACTCGTAACAAGAGTTGATCGGTTTGTGGAGGTTCAGGGAGTGTGGGTTTTAGTATGGTAGCTAACTCATAGATGGCTTGACTGGTTAGGCGCTGGTTTAAGGCTTGCCTTGATTCAAACTGTGATTGGCGATGCTGTTCTTTTTGTTGCATAAACCAATCAAAGCGCTGAAGAAAATCAACATGATAGTTTTGTAGATGCGTGCTTAGCTGAAACCAATTTCCAAGAATGTCCTGATTGGTAGTAGCAGCAGGAGGTGTGATGGTGTTATTGCAAATGCTGGATAGTTTAGCGCACCAATCTCTAACACCAACCGCTATCTTAGACGTGCTAACTGACACATATTCACTTAATAATGTCATCCAGTCTCCATCTGCCTGGACAACTATTGGATGTAAAGACGTTAGCTTGTCAGCTACAGCTAGGAATCTATAGGATCTAGTATCGGCTACTGTCTCTGCAACTTGAAAACCAAATACCAGTTGACCTGCTGAAAGAGTGAACAAATAGTGACGAGATCCTTCATACCCTGCTTGTGTTAGGGGGATAGCAAAAACATGGACAAGCCCAGATAAAATAAATATTGGCATTCTGATCTCATTGAGAAGTAAGGATTGATTTTCCTTAAGTTCAGGAGAGAAGGTTGAAATAGACGGAAATTCAATAGTGGGTATCGAGGCTGAGGGAATTATTGAATCTGATGTATCACCAATCTCCTCAGTAACAATGGTGGCTAACTCATCTAATAGACGACTAGCAGCATCTTCAATTGAGGGTCCTAGGTGCTGAAAGCGATCTGGGTGGATCTTGTCTTGAAGCTCTATCCAAATGTCTTGATCAACTGTTGGTTGGCCAGTAAATACAGCTCGTAGGACCTCAGGATACTTTGGATCAAGATGCATAGCCTGGGCTGCGTTTTGCAGATACTCATCTTCAACTGGTTGAAAGACCCCATCTGCAAGAGCCATACTGTAAGCAAAACATAAAGCTAGCAATTTCTCTGACTCTAGCAATGAATCAGTTATTTTTAGCCAATTGGTTGGGTGCCATAAACGAGGCGTTGATTGCAAGGTTTCAACTACAGTCTTCATAATCAGACGCGTTTCATCTTGGCTGGGTATCAGGTTATTCAGTAAATGATATAAGCGGTTCTGTTCGCTCCACTCCAGGTTTTTATCTGAGGTCATGACCCCAAACGAAAGGAGGGTTAGTGTGAAAACAACTTCAATTTTTGGGGAAGTTGTCAGTTGTCCTAGTTGCTTGTCAGAGAGTCTAGATAATAGATCAATCGTGGCAGGGCTTGCCAAACGAATTCCGAGATCCTTAAAGTTATCTGGATGCAGTAAAGCCCTAAGATCGGGTACATTCTCAAATGAGATCACTGTTTTGCCAGTAACACTGCCTTCAATAAGAGCAACCATTTCATGATCTATAGCCAGTGACTGAGCTACAAAGTTGAGATAGTCTCGTTCTCGAGTTTCAATGGTTCCATCTGTATATGCAATTTCAAAGCATAGACTCAAGATCACTAATCGTTCAGAGTTTGAAAGCAGATAAGGCAACTCATCCCAAACCTCATAATGCTGGAAAATGGTATCTGGAGTCAGGTTAGCAATCAGATTTGAAACCAAGGTGCGAAGCTTATTGTCAGCAGCAGGAACAATATCGAAAATGTGGAGCAGGTATTTTTCCTCGTCAGGTGAGATTGAGCCATCTGCTAACATTGCTCCTTTGGCTGCAATGACTAAAGTCACAAAGAAAATAAATTGAGGTGTCAGATCATCTCTCACCAAACCAAGTCTTGTAACTCCTGAGAGAAGTGCCAGAGTATCTTTGCTAATGATCAAGCTGGGGTCGAGTTTTTCAGGGTGTGTGGTCATTGAAGTATTGTCTCACCTGTAAATTATTGCTGACATTCCGCTAGGAGTTGCAATGGCTGCTAGGAGTTGTAATGG
>CAYSWV010000038.1:6822-35306 GCA_964434865.1 uncultured bacterium | reverse complement strand
TGCTAGGAGTTGTAATGGGTTGCTAGGAGTTAATAGGATTTAAGGCTAGAGGGGTCTCTGCAATATCAGTTATTGGTTTTAAGCTTAAGCCATTATTCCTTCAGATTCGAGTAGAGAGCGATAGGTACCATTAATGGACCAAAGATAATCATGGGTTCCCTGCTCCACCACTCTGCCATGCTCTAGTACTATGATGCCATCACAGTCTCGAACAGTGCTGAGTCGGTGAGCCACAATGACGCAGCTACAGCCTCGCCTACGTAAGTTCTGCATTACTATTTGCTCCGATTCAGTATCCAGAGCACTGGTAGCCTCATCCATGATCAAGAGAGTGGGATCATTGACCAAGGATCGGGCAATCTCCAGACGCTGTTTTTGGCCTCCACTAAGATTGCTTCCCCCCTCAATTAATATAGATTCATAGCCATCAGGTAACTGGGTAATGACATCATGGATCACAGCATCCTTACAAGCTTCAACAATTTGAGAACGAGAAATGGTCTCATCCCACAAAGTTAAGTTCTCTCGAACCGTCCCTTCGAACAAGAAAATCTCCTGTTCAACCATGGCAATAGAGTTTGCTAAATGCTCCTTTGGAATTTGAGATCTGGGAACTCCATCCAATAAAATCTCTCCCGACCAGACCTCATGTAGGCCCGCAATTAATCGAGCAACTGTTGATTTACCTGAGCCACTGCCACCCACAAGAGCTACTCGTTGTCCAGGTCTGATCTTAAAACTAAAATCTTTGATTAGTGGTTCTTCTAAGCGCGAATAGCCGAAGGTGATTCCTCTTAATTCTAGATGACCTTTTAGTCGAGCTGAGGTTTCTTCTTGAGTATGACTATTTTGAGGATCCTTATTTAATAGACTTCTTTGTGATCGTAAAATTGGATCTATAGGATTGGCTAGTACATCATCTAATCTTGCTAAGTCACCCTCAAGCTCCTGCAACAGACTAGAGAAGCTTAAGAGTCGACTAATTGGGTTCTGGAAGCTGGTCATCAAGCTTTGGAAGGCTATTAACATCCCAATTGTCATCACACCACGGAACACTTCAAAACCACCGATAACTAGGATCACTAACTGAGTGAGAGCAGTAATAAAGGTGGGTACAATTGATAATACTTGATCGCTGCGAGCTAGTTTCTGAGAGGTATTGACTGATCTTGTATAGTAGCCTGCCCAACGAGTAAAGAAGTCAGATTCTTGAGCTGTAGCTTTTAGGGTCTCTATACTTTGCAGACCAGCAATGGCACTACCCTCGACTTTTCCCTCCTCAGTAGCTAATCGTAAACTGGCATCAACTCGTTGCCGAGCTAAGGCTTGTAAAATAAATACATTAATCAAAGCAAGAGATACTCCAATCCCTGTTAATTTCCAACTATAAAACGCCATCAATAAAGCGTAAAAACTGATCATTAATGCATCAATAACCGTGCTTGCTAGTTTCCCAGATATGACGTCTGAGACCCGATCATTTAAGAGTATACGAGAGCTAATCTCACCAGGATATCTCTGAGCATAATAACTGATGGGTAAATACATTAGATGCCAGAGAAAATGGCTGGACATGGCCATCGATAATTTAATGTGTAGCTGGCGTAAATATCTTTGACGTAAGTAACTTAGAAATGCTTGAATAAATGCAACTAAAACAATGCTGATCAGTAATGGTCGCAACCAGTTAGTTTGATCTTGAATTAAGACCTGGTCGATAAAAACTTGTGTAAGGACAGGGGCAGCTAATCCAGGAAACACCAGTAATAGCCCAATAATTAGAGTAAGAATAACGGCATAATAGGATCCCTTTAGCCGTCTAATTAGTGAAGGCAATAGTCTTGTTTTGCTCCCCCCTTTACGAAAAGTGACTTCTGGTTTCATCACCAGAACAACCCCTGTATATCCCTCGTCAAACTCTTCGTAGCTGACAGTCCGAGGCCCTGTAGCAGGATCATTCAGAAAGACTCGATTGGAGCCAAAACCTTCGACTACCAAAAAATGATTGAAGTTCCAAAATATGATGAAGGGGAGGGCTTCTTCATACAGTTTTTCCAGGTCCATCTTGTAGCCTTTAGCTTCTAAATGGTAAGTCCTGGCTGCTTTAAGTACCTTAGAAGCTTTACTGCCATCACGAGAGACACCACAGGCTTGTCGTAGCTCAGCCAAAGGCACAATTTTACCGAAGTAACCCAGAATAATCCCTAGGGCAGCAGCACCACACTCAACGGCTTCCATTTGCAAAAGTGTTGGCGTGCGTTTGCGCTGATAGCGTTTGGGTCGGGGAAGACTAGCTGAATCCACTGATCTCTCTCAATATAGGTAAAACAAAGGTGATCGGAGCACGTTGTTCCACTAATACATGCACATTAATTGTGGTGCCTGCTGTGATTTCGCTATCGGGACCCTTTGAAGCAGACCACTTCAGGCCTGATGGAGTAGTGTTATCGACAAAAAGCAAGGCAACCACTTGGATGGTCGGTTGTCCCTGAGCCAGCAAGCTCCGTGCTACATCTGGGTTACCTACTAACGTCCTCACACCAGCTTCGGTAACGGGTAAGTCAGATACCTGTACTACCTCGGCGACAATACTGCCAAAACGTTCTCGTTGAACGGTGTCAGGTGTGATTTGGGCCTGCATGCCTTCTTCAATGCGTTTACCCCTATCGACACCAAAGTAGGTTACCCCAATCATGGAGCTCGCTTGTGTGGGCAAGACTGAAATATCTTCGATTGGAATTGCGATCGAGGGCACTTCAACTAGGGCAAGCGGATCGCCTGGATGAGCAAACTGACCGATCTGAGCTGTGATCTGCTTGATACAACCTGAATATAAGCTACTGACCTGACTATTTAGATCAATTTGTTGCTCAAGTTGAGTGATCTGACGTTTGACTTCATTAATTTGATTTTGTTGGTTGTTAGTGGTGGCCAGATTTTCTTGTTCTAGTCGCTTGGAGCGAGTTTCTAATTGTTGTAGTTGTGATTGAATCTGGGAAATGGCGGTGAGGTTAGTCAAATATTGTTGCTCTGCCTCTGTTTCTCGCCTGTCAAGAGTCTTGAGTTGGGTCTCAATAGTGGCAACTTCTTGTTGCTGCTGACGCAGGCTCAAGTCACTTTCAAGAAGTTGATCGGCTGAAAGGACGCCTTGTTGCCGCAGTTCTTCTCGTGTAGATAGTCGTTCTTTGAAAACTTGTTCTAGGCTGTGAGCATTAGCTAATCGACTTTCGAGAGTTTCTCTTTCTTGTACCAGCGCCACCCGTGCTTTCTCTCTGAGTTCAGGTGTTAAGGCTTCGGCATTGTTGAGTTGTTGTTGAAGTGTTGCCTTCAAGGCTTGAATCTCTTGTGTTTCAACCTCTGTGCGTTGTTGCTGCAGTTGAGCAGTGGAATCAGCTTGCTGTTCAAGCTCTAGTAATTTCTGTTGTTGCTGTGTGAGTTGTTGTCTGAGTTCAACCGGATCCAACTGAGCCACAATATCGCCCTCCTCAATGCAGGATCCAGGATCTAGATTCAGGTCAATCAGTTGTCCTGACGCCGAAGATTGCAGTTGTAGGACTTGATAGGGTTGCAGCAAGATACCTCGTCCAGTGACCGTGATGGGGATGCGCCCCCAGATCGACCAGGCCAAACCAGCCAGGATCACCGTACTAAAAGTCATTAGGGGTATCAGATCCTGACTTCTCCCTACCTTTACGAGCTCATTCAATCGCTCAGGCGATGACAAGCGCTCCAGTGACTTTTCGCGAAATAAGTTTTGCTTAGATGAATCAGACATGGTGAACTTGTAGACTTTCTTGACGATAATGCAATGATCAAAACTAAGCTAATCGTTTATTAGAGAGCTAGTAAAACACTGGATAGGACTTCATTTCTCTCTCAACATCAGCTTTGTGTAGATAGGCATCACCAATGTGCCAGGGAACCACTACTGTATGGCATCCTTGCCTAGTCAACTCATACTGTGTTTCACGAATCAGCAGTTCATCATCTGGAGCCCACTCTCCTAAATCAGCCCAACTATGAGCATAGGGTAAACACGCAGTTGCTTCCACAATTTGACAGATCTTTGCAACACCACTAGGACCTAGAGTAGAAAGATGATAGCTATCTGGCTTCCCAATGGTTGAAAATATTTTTGGGTTGCTCAGCAGTGTCCCAATAATGTCAATGCCCCACGTCGATAAATCCGTGCCCACAGAGTTATAGGAAAGGGGTTGAAAGTTACTTAAAATGATATCAATACAACCCAACGTTTGACGTACATATTCAGCCACATCAACCATCGATCCCATTGGATCCACCCCTGCATCAATTAGCAGCCAAGCAGAATAATCCTCCGTTTGTAACAAATAAGTATTACCCCAGTTACGCAAATCCGGGTGTTTTAAGGTACTGTGTTGGGGTACGAGGGGTTGTTCTCCATAGAAAGGCAGCACATGTATTGAAATATCCCCAATTTGAATCGGTTCAGCATACCAATCTACAGCCATCACTTGCTCAAACCCGATCTCCTTCAAACGAGCAACCATATCGTCACAGGTAATTGAAGCTCTAGGGACCTTGGGCACAATAATGGGAATGTCTGCTGCAAACTGCATTAGAGTCGGCAAGTGCCAATGATCGTAATGATTATGGGAGATTAAAATACCATCCACATAGCCCTCCAGCATGGCTCGGGTAATGTCTTGCTTGAGATTTGGAAGACCGTAATTGGAGTGTAGATGCGGATCAACTAGCAACCCAGTGGTCTGACTGCGAAAGAGTAACGCCGCATGTTGTAACCGGACTATGCCAGGGTCCATGGGTAAGTCCTTTCTGACAGGTGGATCTTGTTTTCGCACTACACAGGTTTTCAGGAGGTCATCCAAAAACGTCTTCATGCGATCGTTAGACTGGTTGCAGATGTCTTCATAGGAGTACCGTCCTATGCCGCAGAAATGTAGTACCTGGTGGATGTCTCTCCAGGCTGAAGGATCTGAAACGATATCATTACGATCATTTCTCAGCAGCCAAGCTACCTTTGAGTTGCAATATGATAAAGATACGATTGGATTGTTCTGGGGAAACAAATATTTCTCTTTTAAAGAAAAACTATCCAGAACATGACTCTCATCGATATCAAACAACACTCTAGCAACTTGGTCATGTGACTGAGCCGCCTGTAAAATGGCTTGGGCTAAATCATCCAACTCAATAAATTGGTTTAATATGTCTTGAATAAAAGGTTTAACGGTCAGGCTATTACAGTCACAGACTGTCAGCGTGTTAAGTTGGGCCCCTCTCGCAAAAGAAATCACTGAATTCATAGGGTTGACTCCGATAGCATCTCTACAGACTGTGACTATCCCCAGCTCAATACTGAGGGAAGGGTATGGGGACAAGCCAGGCGTAATAACTCATAACCAATCCCAGCATGACCATGTAAAAATCCTGGATAACATCCATTCATAGAAAAATGTTGAAACAAGGTGAAGCTTTTGTTTTCTGTGGAATGATTTAATACTTGTTCTGCAGCTTGATAGGCTGAAAGTAACAAATCATCTCTTCCTAAAATTTGGGCGGCTGCCAACAGCGTTTCAACTCTGCCTAAAGTGCCCCAACCCAAGGAGTCAACGCCCCAAACCAAAGCGTTTTTCGTGGTATCTAGAGCGATTGCAATGTGTTGGCGTATAGCTTCCGTATCTAGGATAGCCAAGGTACTCAATCGACCCAGGGCAATGCCAGCAGCTCCATGAGCCCAACTAACCTGATAGGCTGGTTCCCCTCTTCGTAGGTCTAACCAATTATTAGCCGTTTCGCAAAACTGTGTCTGCTCATAGTCTATACCTTCTTTAGCAGCAGCTAGAAAGCGATGATCGGGAACTAGATTAAACAATTTCAATAGAGCGGCTGCAATCCCGGCGGCCCCCTGTGAATATCCAGTTAAACACCTGTCATGCCAGGTTATCCAGGCTTGAGGTCCATGCTTTTGCTTTGACCCAGTTTGGTTGGCCAAGAGATGGTCCCCACAAGCAATCGCCAGCCCAAGCAGACGGTCCTTCTCACGTCCCGTTTGGTAGGGTAACACCGAGAGTAGAGACATCAAGCGTCCTGCTGTACCCCTAAATAAGTCAAAGTGCCGGTCAGACGTGATCTGCTTGACAGTCAGAAATGTAGTCACTCGGTAGGCATCAGCAAGCAAACTAGCATCCTGTAATAAGTCGCCCATGCGAGTAAAAACATAGATCAGGGATTGAAACCGGTGAGCAACTCCTCCTTCAGAGTGATTAAGCACCTGGTGCCAATCATTCCCTGATTCCTGACGCAATGCCTGACGAATCGAGTGAACGGCTGCAAGAGCCATTTGTCTCCATTGATTGTCTTCTGTTACACAAGCCAAGGCCGCAAAGAACAATCCAATACCACCACTGCCCGAATAGAGACTGACATCATCTGATGCCACATGAAAATGTTGGCTGTCATGAGCACAGGAAATGTTTAGCCAAGCGGCTCCCTGGCCATCAGCATCCCAAATGGCGATTTGTTGCAAACTCATGCCGATTGCCACTGCTGTGTCAATGAGTCGTATAGAACGCTCAGGATCTAAATCCAATTCAGACGGACTCAAACACATGGCAGTCGAAACCCTAACTGATGATGTCAATTGCGGTTCCTGTTGATATCGAGCGTAAAGTGAGAGCTGAATCACTTGTGTCTGAAAGGCTAGATCAGTTTGGCTCAACCCTCGTAGTCTTGCAAGCACAACATCTAAGCTTGGACACGTAAAGAAATCAGAAATTAAAACGGTTTCATTGCAGTAGAGATCCCGACTGTTGCTCTTGCTCGAAAACATAGGAATATCTGAGCGTTCTAGGGCTTGTTTTTCAGCCAGGATGAGATCTCGATGGACCTGATGAGCTAGGGTTCGTTCCAGGACCTCAAAGCTAAGACTTCGGATAACCCCTGTTTCTAGATAATGAGGAGAACAAGCCTTGCCCAACAAGTGGAAATACACAACTGTGTCACGAAAAACCACCCTACTGATCTGCCCCACAAATAGCCAAATTGGGCTGGTCGATGACAAGATCTGATCCCGATATTCCATTAAGGACTCGTACATCCGAACATAGCCACCAGTGATGATTGGGATAAATGGCTCTGGAGAGCTGGGAATCCCGCCCAGGTGAGGTAGATGAGAGGTTGACCGCTGCGTAGAGGGAACTGATTCTGTGACCACCTTCATGGTATCGGTATTGACATGATGCCAGGTCAGTTTGGTTGTGAGTCCTGATCCATGGCCCAAAGCGCTGACATCGACAACCTGTGAAGATTGATTCAATATTGATACTGGCCTGGGGAGCATGTGGGTGCGTAAGACTGAGTTGGCTAACCTCTGGGCCAGGGCCTGTTGACTATTGGCTGGATCTACAGCGTCTCGGCCTAAACGTGGCACCAGCAATGTTTCTAGATCAACCAAAACGGGGTACTCTCCTGAGGCCAAAATATTCTCATAATGAAAATCATTTCCCTCCAACACATCGACTAGACAAAGCAACATGCCATAACGATGATAGAAGCGATCTAGAGCTGCTTCTGAATCACATGGATGCTGCTCCACAAACTCCACCCAGCCGTAGTTGATTCGATCCAGAATGACTGGATACTTAAGGTCAAGGTGAGAGGTCTGCTGATTGAACCATGCCAGCCAGTGGTTAAACGCCACAGCTAGCCCCATGTTTTTAGGCTTGTAAACCAATTTTAGGCCGTTGGCAAATGTCAAGATGGCCACAGTTCGTCCCTGATTGTGAGAATCAGAAAGCTGAGACTGCAGGGCAACAACCTGATCCAAGGATTGGTGAGGGGAAAACTGCTGTTCTAGGGTAGACCAGTCCTGGTGCAATCGGGTCAATAGCTCACCAGTCGTTTCTATCCACATCTCAATGATCGTTGCCAGAAGTCGCCCCAAGGCACTGTATTGGATAAACAAGGATTGGAATCCGTCTGCCAAATATTCCTTGACAAATGCCTTGTAAAGCTGAGTCTCTGTGGTGGTAGGTAGATAGGCTTGTAAAAAGTGTTTGAGGGGACTGCCTCCCGATCGCCTCTCTGTAAACAGATACATCAAGGTGGGTGCCATCACCTGAACCACAGCGGCCAGCAATTGCTGATAAACCATATGCCAAGCTGCAGATGAGAGTAAAGGCTCAAATTCAGAAAATTGGTCTTTGATCCTATGTTGAGCTACCAGTACAGCAGGGAGACAAAGATCTTGAAAGGGGACTGGTTCGGATAAATGGACTAGATCCGAATGTGGGTTGTCTAGAAATTCAGGTGCCGCCTCCATAATGGTTTGTAAGGTAACTGTCCAAGAGGGGATCTTGTCGAGTTGGATACGATCGCCTTCTAGTAAAATGTGCTGCACTATGGCAGGAGTAAGCCCATCTAAAGCGAGGCGTTGTTGGAATCGATCCCAATCTCCCTTGAATCCATGCTGGCACCAAAAGCCTAGCCGCCGGTCTACTTCTTGTTGCTCAGTTGCAGTGAGTTCTGTCGTCGGGGCGTTAGCCAGCCGCATTCGAATGATCGGCAGAATGTCAGCCAGCGAGTTGGCTCTAGTGGCGATCAAGGGTAGGCAATCATGCATGGGGGGAAAAGGTTGGGTAACCATCACAAATCATTCCATTCAATTAAGAGTGGACAAAGCTGCAAAATTGGCCAAGAGGTTTTGAGCTAACTCTGCAGCATCTGGATAAGCCTCAGCCAAGGCCTGATAGCTAGTGAAGCTGGCTAAATGGGTGAGCAAATCAATCGTCTCATGTCGGGAATATCCAGAGCGTGATCCCATTGCGATTTTCAACAAGCCCTCATGGGAACTGGATTTAAACCACAAGACTTCGAACCGATGGTGTCGGAACCCAAAGCTTGCCCCAGGTATGAGAAAAAACCGGCGCCGCCGCCGTTCTGTATCAATAATTGTCAAGAGGAGGAGGCGAATCGCAATTGAGTCATCTGCCAGATGCAGAATCACAAAGGGTGCACAAACCCAAGGATGTGGGTGCTGCACAGTCAACACTGGGTGGACCACTTGTTTAAAAATGCTGTGGGGGGTATTGTGCAATGTTTGTTGAATAGCCAAGGCTAGGTCAGCATTTCCAGCAAAGACTGCCTGAGCATGCGGTACCGAGTATGTTTGATTCAAGCAAAATGGCAGATCTAAACAGACAACCTCACTCAGGGATAGTCCTAATCCCATCACTTTTCGAGCATGAATTAAGAAATCTCTAACCTGCGCGGCTACGACTGATAAATTAGCTCGGGATGGGGATCCTGACTCCAGAGGATCAAGGTTTGGGGCCGAATCTGTAGATGTTTGGCAAGCAGTCTGGAGTGGTGTGTAAACCGACAACACCCCGACATTTGTTAGGTCTAACCCCTGTTGATCAAGTTTATTGCCTGATCGACATAAGATCAGCATTTGAGGCGGAAAGGCTCCAAACTGTTCCAGGATTTGGTTAATGGGAATAATTTGGTTAACAAGAGTAGTATCAATAATGACAGCCCGGGGTCGCCGCACCAGGTTGGAGCACCAGAGAGCACCCAATGCGTCCAAATCTAAGACATCCATCTGCCAGTTGTAGCAGACCGACTCAAGCAAAAGGACATCGAAATGCCCCTGCTCTAGTGCCTTCCAGAGATCGATCTGACCTTGGCATTGTGTCCAGATCAAACTAGAATCATCAAAAATATTCAAGAGGTGTTGAGTTTCAAAATATCCCCCCCACAGGCCTAATTGCAGAGGAGTACCCCCTTGAGGTTTGAGAAAATGCAAACAGCTTTGCACCGCCATCATCAGACTAGTCATCCCGCTGCAAAATAGTAAGTGCTTGCCCTGCCAACTAGGATTAAGAGTTTCTTGTTGTTCCAAACGCTCATCTAAATCGGTGGGTGTCATTTGACGTTCATAGCTGTAGTTCAGAACTCCCCCCGAAGCCAATGGGAAATGGTGAGGTTGTGGCGGCGATTTGTAATAGGGGCTGGTTGCTTGATGAGCAATGTCTAGGCACAGTTGACGCAATTGATGTGAGATTTGATCTAAAAAATATTCTTCGTCGACAGGGCTAGCGGCTACTGCAGGACTCATACTCATTTCAGTTGATTGGGTCTCAACAGAGGGGATCATGCTTGCCAAGAAATGCTCTAGTTTTCTTTGTAATTCCAGGCGAGGGGCTTCGATCCCTGCTTGTTTGGACGAGAGGCTTTGTACGAGTTGCAGCAGAGCTTTTCCTTCCAGGATGTTGGGAGACGAGGCTTTGCTTAAAACTAGGTAATCTTCTAAAGCTTGTCGAAATGGTGTCATGGTTGTTGTGACCTAGTTGGCTGCAGTTGGCCCTGAATCAGCGTCCATTCTGTAGGGAGAGGTAATCCATGTAAGCTGCGCGCCATACTACTGACATAGGCTCCAGCTGCATTGATCAAGAGTCGATCACCTACCTCAACGTGAGGCATCAAATGGTGTCGGGCAAAGTAGTCTTCCTCATAACAGGTACACCCAGCAATGTCATACTTTAAGGTAGGACCAGGCCGAGCAGGACTTTGGGCAACAATCCACCGTGGAGTCCAAGCCATCAGATTCCAGGAAGAAGTATTGACCACGGCAGTCCAAACATCTTTTTCGTATTGGTCGACTGCCCGCACTTCTGTCACAAGATAGCCGGCCATTAGCAGCAACAACATTCCTGGTTCTAGGATCAACTTCAATGGTTCAGGACGTTGAGTATTGAGACGCTTGACTACCTTGGCAATAATGGCTAAGGCTCTTTGAAGCTGATCACGTTGTCGATAATAGAGGAATGTCCATCCCCCGCCCAGATTCAAGGTGTTGACAGCAGGAAACTGATCTAGTGTCTGGGCCAACCAACCAAATTGCTCACAAACGGATAACGCTGAGTGTAAATCTCCAGCATGAACATGCAAGCGCACAATCTCTAGCGGATACTGATCCAGCAGCTTCCAGAGCAGTGGGTCAGAAGGATCAATACCAAAACGGCTCCAGGGTGTTGGCTGATCTGGGGATGTCTCTGACTTGGCGACCCGACAACGCAGACGTAGACCAATCTTCTGAACCGACAACCTTGCTGTCAAGCCTGAGCACCACTGTTGCAATTGCGAAACACTACTGAAATCCAACTGAACATCCCTGGCAAGTAGATACTGGATCTCTGGTGTAGACAATCCTGGAGCCGTGGCACTGATGACACTAAATCCAGCAATTTCAGCAGCTTCTAACTCAACTAGAGAGGCGATATCAGCTCCTAAACCCAGATCCGCCAGAAATTTTAATACCTGCGAGTTCCGGTTGGCTTTAATTGCAAAGTAAAGTTCAGCGTTTGGGATAATTTGTAACTCTTGCTGGAACTCCTGAATGATCTGAGCAACCGTGTCTAGATCGTAAATAATTGCTGGTGGTGTAACGTGAGAGATGGACCTTAAGACTTGTGGTGGCACCGTGAAAGATAGCGATTGCTCAGAAACACGTCCTAAGCTTTGTTGAGCAGCCTTTTGGTTTTTTTGTAGTACCGTCATGATTACAGCAGTGGCAGATAAACGGTAAGTAAGTAACAAACAGGGTTAGGCCATAATTGAGCCAGCATGATTCCATCCGTAATGACTAAGATCGTAGAAGAATAGCATGTCTAGAGTTGTAAGCATTTGGACATGCGTCTCAGATTGATGATCAAGTTGGGTTGGTGATGTCAGGAATTTATCTAAAAATGATATGTCACTTTCAACATCAGTTTCGGATTAACCATCGCTTGAAGATCTCAATTTGATCAACCGATTGATCGTGATGAGTCAGACAAGCTTCAACACTCCTATCCTTTTGGCCATAAAAAACCTCTGAAGGGGTATATCCAAACATTTGCTTAAACACACGTGAAAAATAGGCTGGATCAGTAAAGCCACACTCGACAGCAATGGTATAAATAGGAGTTTTTGACTGGCCTGGACTGCCTCGAGCCAGTTTATAGAACGCTCGATTAAGTCGCTGATTTTTGAGATAGTTTTCGACACCTCCCAAGTCCTTGAAAAGTCGGTATAAAGTAGCTCGGGAGATATTGAAAACATTACAAAGATAGCGCCCATTTAAGATCGGTAGGTGCAGGTTCTCTTCCATATAGCTTTGAATGGCGGCCAATGAAGCAGACTCTACACATGCCTGCTCGTAATTAGTTCGCTGATTTGATGGCCTCATAAGACCATTCAGCAAACCAAGGAGGGCCGTTGCTAGGTCTTCACCCTCTTGTTGTTTCATCTTTGGAAGGACGCCCCAGAGTTCTCTGATAAAAGAGGACAAAATCCTGCCTGTTGGCAATGTGGTATCCCAGAAAGAAACAGGACATGAAGGCTGAATCAGCTCTTGGGGAATGACGAAGGAAATCAAGCTGGCATCACTAACCTTGGTACTGAGCGGATAAGAGTAGTCCAGTAGGTTAACCCGTTGTGGACACATTGTAATGATCTCATTCCCTAAGCAACCCCTGCCTTCCCCCCTAAGATAAAGTTCCAGAACCATATGCTCACAAGTTCCTAGTTTGATATGCCGTTGAGTGCGATTGAAAGATTGAGCCTTAAATTCTGTCACTGTAACGACGATTTTATCCAGCAGGTATGCCTTAACTGAGCTCGAAAATGTTTCAGGATCTCGAATGTCTGTATCAAAAAATAGATTAGCAGCTGCCTTCCATGCGGCTATTTTATGGTCTGAAGGCATGTCATGTGAGCTAAGGCTAACACTCGCAATGGGATTACAGTCGGCAGACATAGGCATAGAGGATTCCTTAACTTATAGAACTTCTATTGTGTGAAATGGTGCAAAAGGCAGAATACTTTCGTCACCTATGAGATTAGGGATCGGTTGCCACACTTGTAGATTTACCTTTGCCCAAAACCAATTACAGGAAAACAGCTGATCTGTAGTGTTTTGACCAGCATCATGCATTCCCATGACTCCTTTACACCAAACCGCTGGCATAGTTGATACCTCGATACATCCTCATCTGATCACGTCTTCATCTTGACAAGTTTGCCCAGCAGAAAACATCCCTAATTATTCAGTTTTCTTCAGGATTTCGGCCTATGCACGTCGCCTGATCACAGGGATATCCCCCAAAAATTTCGCATCTGGAAAAGGGAGCTATTTGACTTCACGGCTGAGGACCTGTTAAGTGACTGATTTGACTGGTATCCATGATTGATTGTGAACAACTTCACCAGGATCAGGATATAGCATCATCGAGTCCAACCTCAGTTCAGCATGATCAAAATATCAGGCAGTTTTTCTATCATTCCTCGCTTAGCTTCATGCCACTAATGAGATTGAGACTCTGGTCCAAATCAGTGAGAAAAGCTCGTGATAACTTAATTACAAGTTCCAAACTGTTATTCATTAAGAGGACTATTTCATGCCATATGATCCTAATTCTGATCAAACTGCTGTTCAACAGTTTTTAACATTGGTCGTTTCTGATTCAAGCTTGATGGACGAAGTTACCAAAGCTTTGGATGCAGATGACGAGCGTACAGCTGTGACAGCCCTAGCAAAGACCAAGGGATATGACTTTACACCACAAGAACTGGGTGCAGAAATGGAGAAGGTAGAACAGATTAAGAGAGAAAAGGCCGAACTCTCTGATGCGCAGTTGGAAGCAGTTGCTGGTGGAACTGTAAACCCTGGCGGAGACATGATGTGGCACTCCTTTGAAAACGGTATTGTTCCTTTGATTGATCGAGGTATAAGGTCAATCAAGTGGTAGGTTATCGGTAGCAACTCAACCCTAAACTATTGATGTAGATCTATCCCCAGTGATCTATCCTGTACTGCAACAAATTTGTGCCGTAACAAAGGAGTTCCTGGGGTTAGGTTTATTTCTATCCATTGCTTTGCCCTCAGGTAAGCCGAGTCGTTGTGTAATCAGTTTACAGAAAAGTCACCGAAAAGCAGCAGATGCAGAAAGTTGTCATTGTTGGTGCTGGACCTGCCGGGTTATTGCTCTCTTACTATCTACTAAAGAGAGGTGGCTATCGGGTGGAGATTTACGAACGACGATCTTCTGCTGCCGCCGTTCAATCTTCCAAGCAACGTGCCTTTCCTTTCTCGCTCAAGTGGCCGGCCTTACAGGCAATTCGGGCAATAGCAGGGCTAGAGGCCGCACTGGAAGCTAAGGGGATCTGGGGACACGGTGTACAGGTCTACCGTTCAGGTGAGTCTCCACTCGCCATCAGCAACAAAACTCCGATGCTATTCATTGATCGAAGCCATATGGTATCGGTTCTCTTAGAGGAGCTATGTCAACACTTTGATCCAGCAGTCTTCACCGTGAAATTTGACCATACCTGCTTGGAGGTGAACCCCTTTCAACAATTCACCACCTTTCAGTCATCAGATAGTCAGACCTCTACCGTATCCTATGATTATTTAGTGGCAACCGATGGATCCCGATCAGGGGTACGAAAGTCCCTTGTGTGCAAAGGTCTAATCACCCACGAAGAGGTAAACTCTCAAAAGGGGTATAAGGTTTTCCAGGTACCTAGGGTTAGAGAGGATAAACAGCTCTCTCTTGCAGCAGACCGGGCTCATGTTTGGCCAATGGGCAATGGAACCCGTGTAGTGGCAGCGGCTCAACCAGATGGTATGCTTCACTGCGCCTTTATTTTCCCCATTGATCAAGATCCACTTGACTATCTCACCGAGCCTGAAGCAGTACTGTCATATTTTCAAGACTATAGCCCGGTGCTGGGTCAATTAATGACAGTCAGAGAAGCCGCTGCTTTGAAATGTTGCCCTGTTTCTGGCATTGGGGCCGTGAAGTGTGATCGACTGCATGTTGGCAAGCATATTTTACTTATTGGAGATGCAGGTCATGCTCTGCCCATCTCAACCGGACAGGGGTGCAGTACAGCCCTAGAGGATGTCCAGTTGTTTACCAACCTCTTGGATCAGTATGCAGACGATTGGGGACAGGCTCTACCAATATTTACAACCCAGAGACTACCCAAGATGCACGCTTTGCTTGAAGATCCAGAGAAGCAAGCCAAACGTCAATTAATCGCCACATTACTAACATAGCCGTGGAACATATTACTATTGTTGGAGCTGGCCCAGTGGGTCTATTACTGGCTCATTACTTACTTAAGCAGGGTAACTACCATGTCAGTCTTTATGAGCGTCGTCCTGATCCAAGGTTGACTGAACTGCCTGAGCGGCGCACATTTCCTATTTCGTTAGAGTTAAAGGCACTTACTCCAATTGATGCAATTCCAGGGCTAATTCGTGCTCTCGGAAAACAGGGAACCTGGTGTACTGGGACAATAATGTATCGAAAAGGTCGCGCACCTGAGGAGGTTAGGAGACAAACACCAGCGTTGCTGATTAGCCGCAATCAACTGACTCAGGTTTTATTAGAAAAACTTCTAACTCACTATTCTGAAGATGTACTGAAGCTGCAGTTTGATTGTACTTGTATTGAAGTTAACCCTGTCAATCAATCAATAGTGTTCCAAACGGCAACAAGACATCAATTCACGACACATTATGACCATTTGGTGGCTGCCGATGGTGTTCATTCCAAAGTACGGCAGTGCTTGGTCCAAGGTGACTATTTAAATGCTCAGCAAACAATGGTTCCTGATGCCTATAGAACCTTGTCTATGCCTAGAAAGGGTTCCGAGTTGTCCACAGAACTAGCTGCCGATCGTGTGCATGTATGGCAACTATTCAGTCACGGTATGCAACTGGTTATGGCCTCTCGTCGATCTGATGATCGGCTTTATGGTTCAGTCATGTTTGACCCTAATAATCACCCCTGGGACTCACTCACAACTGACAAAGCTGTGCTCTCTTTTTTTCAAGAATATGCTCCAACGATAGGACATAGGATGTCACTTGCTGATGCAGGATATGTCCAACAGCAACCTAACTATCCAGTCTTTACTGTCAAGTGTGATCGGCTCCATGTCGGTCAACATATTTTACTCATCGGTGATGCAGCCCATGCCATTTCACCAACGACAGGTCAGGGATGTCTAGCAGCCTTACAAGATGCTCAGATCTTTGCACAAGTATTAGAACAGTGTCGGGGTCAATGGGAACAAGCATTGCCATTATTTACAGCCCAGCGCCTCCCAGACGTGCGTGCTCTAACCGATCTACCCAATAACAGTCTTGCTTGGAAACAACGAGTCACGATACAACGCCAAGCCCTAATCAAGTTACTCTTACAAACTCAATCATGACTGGTATCTTATGAAAATCACTCTTCTAGGTCATGCTTCTATAGCTATTGAAACAACTGATTGTCGAATCCTGATGGATCCAGTCTTTTGGGATCCATTTTGCGAGGGCCTGAATGCCTCTTGTCCTCAGCGTGAAGTGATTTCAGAAAAACTACCGACCTTCGATTTCCTTGTGATTTCCCATAAGCATTTGGATCATTTTGATGTACGAACGCTGTCTGGCCTGCCGAGAGATATTGATGTTTTAGTACCACCAGATCCTTTAATCATCCAAACCCTAAAAACTCTAGGCTACCGTTGCATTTATCCTCTACACGACTTCGAGATCGTTAAGTGTGGAACCACAACCCTGATGACAACTCGATCAGAAGTCCGTGTACCAGAATTTGGTTTGGTTGTGGCTGATCCATCAGGGGTATTCTGGAATACAGTTGATAGCTATTTTGCACCACCAACTATTCAAAAGGTTCGCAAGACTTTCCCCACCATCGACTTTTTGCTGGCCACCTGGCATATCAGTATGGAAGCTGCCTATCAGAGCAATCGGAATTTAGCATTTCCCCATCACCTCTATGGAAAATTGTTTCAATTGTTCCGCTTAGTTGAACCTAGAGCCATCGCACCTGGAGCCAGTGGATGGAAGTACATTAATCAGGCAGCCTGGCAGAATCAGGTGGTCTTTCCAGTGACACAGGAACGGTTCTGCTACGATGTCAAACAGGCCTTTCCAGCACTTGCCGATCAGGTTTTCCAGTTTGATCCCGGTGACACAGTAACCTTAACTGAAGAAACCTGTATTCACACGTCTGCCAGCTGTGATTATGCATTTATGATTAAAAACGATCGTGAATGTCTTGATTTTTCCCCAGTTACAGCAGGCAATCCACTGATTGATCCTAATCCAGAACAATACGTTCAACAAAATCTAGAAGACGCTATCACTGCCGCTGTTGAAAAAAGTCTAACTGAGTTTATCAATCAAAATCTTCAAACTCTATTTGTCTCTCATCGCCACTGGCAAGTAATTTATCAACTAGACATCATTTTTCCTGAGGGGCGATATCGTTGGGCCATTGATTTTGCTCAAGGTTCAATCCAAGCTGTCACAGGGCGTGATCCCCTAGCGAATCTTTTTACTTACATCACAGCTACTAGTTTTTTCAGTCTTATTAACAAAAAGAAAGAGTGGGATTATTTGTGGTGTAGCGGTGACTATCGTACCTTTCAAAAAATTTATCGCATGACATCACATGGCATTCTTTTCCCTGAATCGGGTGAAATCATGGATCCTCTACAGCTACAATATCCGGCCAACTTTGCGGCTGGAGAAAACCTAAACTCGGAATTAGCACGCTGGTCCAATCCTGAAGTAGATCAACAAGCTGTGCCACCGTGTGCAGAGAATCCAATGGTTAGCCTAGGGAATTTATACGTCAAACGTCGTATCCACCAACCTTCCTCACCCTAGAATTGTGGGCCGGTACTCTATCAGCAAGAGGGGCTACATAAGGGGGCAGGGCAAAGTTAGCAATATACTCGCAGTGACTGCGGCATTGATACCGTGGATGGATCGGTAAGTCTGATCTAGATATAGATTTCAAGGGTAACCGTTCAACACTGACCTCTGGTTCTGCTAAGGCCATTGTGGCAAGGGCTGTAGAGATCATGCTGTTGCTGTCTAAATACAGGGAAATGCCGTGGTATTGGATCTCTTCTGTTAGGTTGATACGTTGCAATTGAAGCTGTTGTGGGAGACTAGGTCCTGGGGATGGTGGGACAAAAGCCTGCAATGTCTGACGTAAAAGTGCTTTTTCAAACTGTTTTTGAGTCATTTTCAAGCTGGAGTAGAATGGGATTGCCATTGGCCAGCGACCATCGGGTTGCATCAAATCTAATAACCGTAATTGTGCAGCCAAAACAGAGCGACTGCGATCACCGAGGGTTATCAGAGTTGAGATTGCCAAGGCTGTCGAAAAGGCTAGGTCATAGCGACCAAATGAATAATCTGGGTTCATGGAAGCCAACACTTCAGCATGCAGTTGTTGACGCAGATCTTCGACCTCTGCATTAAATGGTTCAGACTGTAGGGCCTGAGCTAAAACCCAATCCACTAAGTAGGGATTTGCGAAATATAAGCCACTGCGGTGTTCCATTCCCTCAACCAAATAGGACTGTAGTCCAGATGTAGACCGCCCCACCTGTTGATGCAGCATAACGATCAGGCAGGTTGTGGCATAGTCGGGTTGACACCAGTGGCGACAGCTTTCATCTAACACCATTTTTCCAGGCTGAGGATCGGTGGCCCACAATTGAGGGTAGTATCCCCTGTGATCATCCTCACTGATGGCAGCAAAGGTTTCCAGCACTTCTAATGTGGCATTGACTTGAGCCTTGTCCATCCCTTGAAGTACAAGCGACGTGTCAGTGGCTGTGAGCAGTCGGTTGCGATGGAAGGCCCAAAGCTGATTTTGACAATGGGCTTGCAGATGGGTTTGTAAGTTTTCTACAGTTTTGGCAATAGAGACGCCAGCAATAGAAGCACCAGCAATAGAGGCGTTTGGTTCGACAGCCACTCCAATGCCAGTTTTTAGACCCCGTAAGACAAATCCTAAAGGGACTAAATCACCATAGCCAAAAGGGGAGTCTGGGGGTGGGGGCAAGCAAACCATTGGCATGAGCGACTGGCAAGCTTCCTGGGCAAGCCTCTCAAGGGCAGTCAACCCCTGTTTGTAAGCCCAATGTAATCTCTTATGGGCAGCATGCAGTAGTCCTATTTCAAGGTTTTGATCGATAATGCCGTGTTGGAGAAAAAATAGATTGCAGTGGGCGGTGCGGCTAAAGTGAGACAAGATCCCAGCATGAATGTGGACAGGCAACCGATTTTGAAAGCGGGCTAGGTAATAATCACCTTGTTGTTCTCCACCCAAGTAAGTCACCCCAATAGCCTTGAGCAACTCATAATGTTGGGTTGTGGGAGCTTGATCAAAAATGGCTTGGGCTTCACCCACATGGTTATTTAAGGTTATGTGCAGTAAGACAGATGGGTAAGGGTCGACTTGCCCTAACCCTAGACAATCAGCCTCATCAATTGAGAATAAGTTCAGCTGTGACTCAAATTGCTGAGAGAGGGGACGCTCTGGAACTGGCAAAGGTTGTCTCGACATTGGATCAATCAAGCCCGAACGAGTATCATCAGCCAAGAAACGGCCAATATTCGTTAGCACCACGTGGCTATAGTGATCGACTTCGATGTCATCGGGTAAATGATACATCGCCCGAATGGTAGTTGGGCTGGCCACTTTACGAATCGCCGATAGGTTAAATAACACCATCCACTCTAACGGGGCA
Organism: uncultured bacterium; assembly: GCA_964434865.1. Classification (GTDB taxonomy): domain Bacteria; phylum Cyanobacteriota; class Cyanobacteriia; order Thermostichales; family Thermostichaceae; genus CAYSWV01. Next base: position 15,686 of record CAYSWV010000038.1, on the reverse strand, counting down.
GGCAGCATTTTAAGAATGGTCGAAACTAGCATTTATAAATGTCTCCATTAAAAGTGTTCTTTCTGATTGTTTTTGAAAATTTAGTCCTCACCTAGTTTGAAAAGTCCTGATCATTGCCTTGGTTCCATGGGTATTTCAAGAGTATTCTATGAGTGTTCTATGAGACATTGGAAATAGTTTTAGATGGCTAGCTCCAATAATAAACTCGCTGATGATCCTGTGACAGAGCTGCAAAGCCACCAATGGTTATGCGAGCAGCCTCACCGATAACAGGACTTACTTCGTGCCAAATACGGCCTCCATCAAATAAAATCATGTCGCCTGCACTCAATCGGGTTACTTGACGGCGACATTTACCAATGACTTCCTCAATAGGGATCTCACCCCGGTAACGCCCCGTCTTTGTATCGGCCCATTCAAGGTCATAGAGCACCAAGTCTCCACCAGCATCGGGAGCATTCAGCACTACAAAGCAACTCAGCTGATCTTCGAGTTCCACCAGCTTTGATAGATGCCAGTACTGGGGAAACCCATGTAGAAACTGGTTACCACAGTGAGGGGCAATAAATTGACCATCTCTTAAGACTCGAATCGTAGCTGGAGTATAGGTTTTGTTATGAGGTGCAGGGGGAACTTCAATCGGGCGCTGACCAGACAGTTGGCCCAATATTTCAACCACTTTTGTCTCAAAATCTTGAGATTCCTGGAAGAGACGACGACAGTCTTGACGAAAGGATTCTGCTTCCTGGAAATAGTCTTGCAAATCAGGTGGTGAAACAATTAAAGCCTGACCAAATACGAACGCATGTCTGAGGAGAGTTCCTTTCAAAGGGGGGCTATCACTCAACAGAGGGGGCACAACAGTTGCCAAATCTGCCTTAGAAAAGACGTTACGCATAATCATGCCATTGATCTGGCGAGTGTAAATGTCATCAATTCCGTTGGGAAACTGACTGATCTCGGTGACATCAAGGTCCACAATCTTAAACAATGTGCTTTGATCAGGGGTCTGTACCATTAGAACTCCTCTTGACTGAGATGGTTTGACTAAGATGATTCAGTGTCTTTGGATATAGTTGTAGCAGGGGTGGCTCAGGTTTTTGTTTAAGGGCTGGACGGGACAGACATTGAGGGAGTCCTAGCGCGAGTACGGATGATCTGCTGACTCACCCAGCAATACGCTTTAGCCTCAGTAACATGATGAGTGTCATAGGTGAGTTTGACATGGTGTAGGCCTCGCCCAAAGATCCCTTCAGCATTTCTCCCACTTAACGATGAGAGCATCCGTAGGTGTGACGGCCACTGCTCCAAATACCTTGTTTCTCGAACAACGCCAGGATAGGAGAGTAATGCATCACGCTTTTGCGACAAACACCAACCCATTTGTACTAAGTAATTCAGGAAGTCCAACCAACGATGATCAAATTTAGGCTGCTTGAGGAGATAACATTCCAGGCCTATTTTTGACTGAACCCCAGTGAGTCCCAGATCGAGATCCAAGTCAATCCGCTCGACTAATGTTGCCAGATGCAGCAACAGAACCTCTAGATCTTTCAAGTCACCTTGCCAGCCAATGGCCTCCAGATAGGTTAGGGTTTGCTGGGGTGATAAACCTCGTAAACAGATACGGAGACCTTTACCTATCGATTGACTACGAGCTAGCATTAACCCTACTTGAAACACATGAGCTTCTACTGGCAAGGAGTCTAGGCAGCGGCTAAATACAGATTGAATGGCCGTGTCTAGGGCAGAGCCTTGTAGTTGCGTGATCGCCATTTCTGTGACCCAACGATTGGAGGCATTGGTGCCTGTAGGCGTAGCCTGAATAGATTGAGAACCAAAAAAACAACTGGGAATTGGGGTGGACTGAGAGAACCCATCGACGTCAAATTCTAGCCAGATATTATTGACATGTTCAGCAAGGCAGGAAGACTCTTGCAGCCAGATCTGGGAAAACTGTTGGACTTGTTGCCAGACAGACTGCCGCAATAGCTTTGGTTGTAATGCAAGATAGCTCAGCTGCCCCGCTAGAATTTGTTGACCCATCTCATGGTTACCAACACATAGCAGAAAATCAGCCTGAGGAGCTGGGTTACTTAATCGACATTCAAACCCAAAGAAGTTTGTGATCCGACTAGGTAACCAGGCAGCAATGGCAGCAATGGCAGACCAGTGGGTAGCATCAATCAGTTGATCGGAGACCCAGGGTTTAACTAGGTCAAGATACTGTGTGAGGGAGTTCTCTTGCAGGCCAATCATAAACTGTACCTCTCTGCATTGAGTGGGTGGGTGTGCTGCTTGAGATAAGGCGTCTTTAATCGTTCTTCTAATGGTGTTATTGATAACGCTAAACGTTTAGTGGCAGTTTGTAATAACTCCAAGGCACAATCTGGCAACTGAAAGATTTCCATTAGACTCGCCAGTTTCAAAATTCGTGTTTGGGTCCACCAATCTGTCTCCACTTGATCTGGCTGTTGTAATACTGGCATGGCATCACGCAGGTACAGCGCTTGTCCCCAGAGCACCTGACCAATGGGCGTATTTCCCAGAGGCCCCATCGGAAAATTCAGGGTGCGGCGTGCATGACGATAGAGGTCTAGATCAAAAAGTTGGAAGCCCAAGTCTTGCAGAAATCGATCTATATCGCTAAACACCGGTTGATGACGCATGGTTTCATGGAATAGCACTTCTAGGCTGATCCCTAAAACGCTATCGCATAATAGTGCTTGAGATCCCTGTAAAATATCCAGTTCAGATCCCTCTACGTCTAGCTTGATGAAATCTAATGCGGGCAGATTTTGCTCTTGGGTAAACTCATCCAAGCTGATCGTTTCAAGTGTGATCGTTTTCATAACAGCTAGGTGTTGAGCATGTTCAGCTGGAAACCGCTGGATAAAGTTTAGATCAGCTGGATAAAAGCTGGATCCTCCTGGGTAGTGGCAGATAGAAAAGCTGCGTTGTTCCCGTTGTTTGCCAAGGGCAACTGGGTAGAAGCGACACACTGGGGTTGCTCCATCTGTAGAGTCATTCACAGCTGTGACATAGAACTGATTGAGGCGCTCACATTCAGCGGGATCGGGTTCAAAACCAATGAACATAGCTTGAGAACCAAAAACTTGCCACTGCTTCTCCAGGCCACCCCGTGCACCAACATCACAGATGACTAGTGGATCTTCGATAAAAGCTCCCAATGCCTCAACCAGAAAACGAGTCATTAGTGGGTTAGAAATAATGCGTGTGTGTCCCATGAGCGAGTGGTTGAAAAAAGCATCATTCAACAATTTGGACTTAACGAAACTCAGCCTGAAGCCAACTCAGGGCAAGAGGGTTTGTCATTCAATATTGGTAAATTTATCATTTGTGATGCTTATCGACTTGTCTCTCAGTCTCAATCTTTCAGCCAGTCAATGGGGTGTGGGTTTTTGTCTACTCATTTTGTTAAGAACTTTTTCAAATTGTTGGTTTAGCAAGTGTTGTGCCTCAGATGCCGCGAGATCTTCCATTGTGAATGGGGTCAAAGTAACCAGAACTGCAACTTTGATCATTGGATCCTGCAGTTGAACACTCTGACTGTTATGGAACTCTTCTAAGTTGTGGGCTGCATCATTGACTAATGCTTGTAGGATTTGAAAAGCTCTGTCTGAAAGCGGAGTTTCTCCACGATAATTTTCTAACCTTCCTCCAGCACGGTACTTGGGATACTGTTCTAAACCAATAAATCGTAAAAACCAATTTGCCTGATAGACTCCCTTATTGGCAGCAGTGATACCAAAATAGTCCGCAATCAACTCATCCAACAGATTATTGCGCATAGAGTTAAACAGTCGCCGCGTGCAGTAATGGGTACACTCATGCTCCAAACGAATCTGGTGAGAAACCACTAACCACTCCGCCTCAGTCATCCCCATCGTGACCGCCTTCACATTGCTGTACGCCCCATTGCTGAGAATAATGAAACGATCCTGGTAGAGATGTCGTTGCATTTTTAACGTCTGGAACTCAGCATCCCAAGTGTCCCCAGCCTGGCGGCGCTGGTCCCAATCCGCACGGTACTGAGCAATCCGATCCCAATTGTTGTAGCCACTAATGATCAGTGATCCCATTGACTCAGGAATGGGGATAGGCTCGTTACGTCGGGTTAAGGCTTGTACCAAAGAGACAAAATCTGCTCGACATCCAGTTGTGATCACAGGAATCGGGCCAGCTAGCGTGGTCTGGAGTGCTAACTGTAGTTCTTTTGGGCACTCAAGTGCTAAGCCTGTCGCTTCTGACAGTTCCTGTGTGGGAGATCCCTGCCGAGTAGCAGCTCGGTATTGTTGAGACTCACTAATACCCGCTTGGATTGGAAAGCACAGCTGAGGTAGCCGACGTTGCAGGGATTGAAAGACTCCTACTTCTTCTGCATCCTGACAATAGCTTGTCCAAGCAGCAACGTGCGGTTCTGGGACCAGTGGAGGCAAGGAGTCCAGATCCCCGCTGTCGAAGCAATTATGATTGTAGGAGAGCAGTTCGTCCAGATCAGAACCTGATGCGCCATAGGAAACCAGGATTTCTTCCCTAGTGATAATTGATTTCATAAGCTAGTTTGAAGTTGTGCAGCAAGCCTAGACATCAAACTCTATTATTATTGTTCAGGGTAACTGCAACAGATAGTGTATGGACCTATCAAGCTATTCCTGCTTATTTATATCTATCATGGAATTACTATAGAAGCTCACAGCAAACACTGCTTCAACTATGGCTACACCTGAAACGCTCGATAACCGTTATCACATCATAAAGATCTTGGCTGACGGAGGCATGGGGGTTACCTATTTAGCAGAAGATACTCGTATGCCCTCCCCGCGTCGTTGTGTCATTAAGCAGCTGAAGCCAGTTCAGTCCAATCCAGAAAAGGAGGCTTTGGTCCGAGATCGGTTTAAACGTGAGGCCGCTGTTCTAGAGGGGCTAGGTGCAGAAAATGAGCAGATCCCTAAGTTTTATGCCTATTTTGTTGAAGACGGGAAGTATTATCTGGTCCAGGAATGGATCGAAGGACAAACTCTGAAAGAACGATGCAAACAGCAGGGGCCTATGCCTGAGGCTGCCGTCAAGGACGTACTTTGCTCACTGCTAAAAGTGTTGAAATTTATCCATGGGCAGGGCATGATCCATCGTGATATTAAGCCCGACAATATCATTTTGCGGTCTGCTGATGATCAACCCGTTCTGATTGATTTTGGAATTGTCAAAGAATCGGTAGCACCAACCCTGGATGAAGGAAGTTCTCTGGTGTATACCATTGCAGTAGGTACGCCTTGGTATATGTCTGCCGAGCAAGCAGCAGGGCGTCCGGTATTTGCTAGTGATTTATACTCCCTTGGTTTAACTGCTATCTATATGCTTACAGGTATAGAACCGCAAAAGCTACGATTTGAGCACGTTAATAGTCGATTTCGATTCATTTGGCGGGACGAAGTTCAAATCAACCCTCTCTTGGCGGATGCTCTAGACAAAGCCATTCAATACTTGCCAACCGATCGCTTTTCCTCAGCGGAAGAGATGTTAAGTTGCTTGAATGCCGTGCAGATTGATACCGAAAAGAGGGGTCCTTATCATTCAGCTCCAATTGAGTCTGCAGCCACAATTGAACACCGGGCATCCCTTGGGAAAGTACAAATCATCACTTTGAGCCTTTTCATTATGAGCATACTAGGATTATCAATTTATATTGGATGGCAGCAATCTCAACCAGACGGAACTAACTCACCCAACACATATCCTGATTTACCCAATTCCTGACATGACTATTCAGCAAGCGTCAGTGGGAGTGTAAACGCTAGTTGTGAACAGGAAGCTCTAAGAACCACCGTTAAGAATCAGATCGTAAAAACTGATCAATGGATTGAGCAATAGTTTGATTACCACAGCTATCGATAGTGTCAGGTTCTAGAGGTTTTTCAAAGGGCTGATCTAAAAAAGTCCAAGGCTTTTCAAGGAAGTCTACTTGTGAAACAATCTGATTCCAGCCATAACGTTTTAGTCCTTCTAGGAGTAGATCAGCTTCGGCAAAGCCTTCTCGAGTAATGCAAATCATAGGTGTTTGGGTACGCAGAGCTTCTGAAATCGTGCCATAACCCGGTTTAGAAATAATACAGGTGCACACTGGCATCACATCAACGGGGCGCCAGGCTTGACCATTTAATCTGAGTAAGTTCGGAAATTCAGGAGCGTTGGCATCAAACGTGATAAACAGCCAATCTGAAAAATCATTGAGATTATGATAGGGAAAGTCTGAGATCCCATATCCGCCAAATGTTAGGAGTGCAACGGGTTGCTCAGGATCTAACTCCAATTCTACTCGCAATTCATCAGCTGATTTTTGGGGATCGCCCCCAGTTAATCCGACTAATTCCCGATGTGGAAAAGCTGACATCGGTTCATGCATAGGAAGTTGAAAGAGTTTATCACAGCGTTGGTACAGATCTGTGATCCAAGCTACAATAGGTTCAAAGTCTGGACCATAAGGCTGATAGATAAAATCCCATCCAAAGTTACCCTCCATCCAGCAGGGTACTCCCGCTGCTTCCGCAATAGCTACGGCCAGAGGAGGAATATCCCCAAACACGAGCTTGACCTGATTAGTCCGAATATAGTCAGCTTCGGCTGCAATGATCTGGGCTGATTTTTGTTTTAAGGTTTCAAGGGCTTTTAGAGTTGCGTTTAGATCCATCTGCAATCCATCCTGCTGGACCACACCGACATCCAAGTGCCGTGGTCGATGGAGATAGCGCCCCTGGACATATTTATCTAGCAGCCAGGGAGGTGAAGTTGTCACAAAAATGGGTAAGATCTCCGGGTTTAACTTCAAAAGATGATGGATCACAGCGCCAGAGCGGGTGGCATGTCCGAATCCATGTGCAGTGGTAGCTACATAAATGGAGATCACAACGTGTGTCCTACTGAGAAGCATAGGGATCCTAGCACTTCATGGACTGACCAACCTAGGTAAAGGTACTCATTAGACAAGGGTACTCACGCCAAGATCGCAGAAGAAAATGGTGAGAACCCGTCTTTGTACAGAAGCAAGCACTTGCTGAGAGAGTTAATATGGTTGAATAGAGTATTGATGACTAAGTTATTTAGTCTTTGAGTACGGCCCTAGCCACTCCAGCCCTAGAGTCTCCGACTAGCCAGCACAGGTAGGATCATAATGGTACTGTCAAGCGAGTCACAACCTGGACACTTTGCCCCTAATTATACCCCTTTTGAGATCAGCGGCTCGACTGAAGATCCCGACATACGAGCCCGGCTTGAACAGTATCAGGTATTTCTGGCTATCCTTAATGATGAAAAACGATGGAACGACTTCTCGGTCATTGATCACCGCAATCTAGCACGTAAGTTAGGAACCAAAGGCCAATTAAATGGGTCACATCACCATCAGCTAGCCAAAGAGATCAAGCTAAAGTATGAGGATAGCAAAGGGGTTGTGCGCACCTGTGCTTTTACATTGCTCCTGGATGCCACTAAGAATGAGAGCCTGACTCAAGTTTTTGCAACCATCTCTCATCCAGACATTGAGCGTGTATTCCGAGAGCAATTAGGGTACCAGTTACTTGAACACATCGATTCAGTTTACAGTTTGGGTAATGATAGTTTAGAAACTCGACTCTTATGTTTTTCCTCAACTGAATTAGAAGAGATCAGTCAACAGCATCAAGGCTTCTCAATCAACTTGATCCCAAGAATTATTCGATTACAACTGCACAACTTATATTCAATAATATTGAAGCATGCGCCTTATTATCCGTCACTAACCTTTCAATATTTATTAGATCGATACTTCTTTCAACATGAGTCTGCATCCGAACGACCCACCCGGATTTTACTCACTAAGAGTTTTGCAGCTATCTTAAAGAGCCGTGGCTTTTCATGGCAAGATCTTGATCATCCCGATATTCCCAGAAATGAGCGCGAGCAGTACCTCACCATCAGTGACGATGATACGTTAACCTTAGCCTTACTTCAGTCAGGTGTTTTGCTAGACACTGGTAAGACTATTGTAGATGAAACCTATGTTGAAGAGTTGAAGCGAGAGCTAGAGGCTAAAGATCAACTTATTAAACAAGCCCAGATGGTACAGCTAACGATGCCTAAAATATTGAACGATGTATTCTCGGTTTTCTTAGAGAATAAGTCTGTTGACAACTATCTTTGGATCCCTGATAACTTTGAATTAGATGAAGAGCAGCGTGATGAAGTAGAGCAGCACCTCCAAATTATTTCTCAATCCTCCTATCAAACCCAGATCTCAACTTATGAGCGGGAATTAACGGACTACTGGCTCAAATTGGCCCGCGATGAATATAACAATCCTAAAGTGCAAGAACGATTACGCTTGATTGAAATTATTGATATTGATGATTTTGTGCGGGAAACTCAATTACGCTTTGCGGCTCGACACAAAGAGATCACTCAGCAAAATCAAATAGCTGTCATGGACTACATGTTACGTAATATGACCCCGACTCTATTAATGCGAGGCACGATCAATACTACTCAGCTGATTCGGAATCGACCTGATCAAGTCCAAACAGTCCTCAGCTATGTCTACAACTTTCTAAAGTCAACCCGAGGCAAGAGTCGCAAGAAAATCTGGTTACCGTCACCTTACCCGATGGGGACACTAGTCCATTTGATGCAGTACGCCGCTACCCAGTCTCAATCCAAAACCTTAGATCCGAAGATCAAGTACAAGTACGCCATGGTCAAAGAGATTCTGGGACACCTTTACGAAGTAGAACAATCTAAATTATGAACCCTGTTGACTGGTTCACTGGAGCTTCTACCTTTCTACCACTACCTTTCTACCACTACCTTTC
>CAYSWV010000038.1:0-6722 GCA_964434865.1 uncultured bacterium | reverse complement strand
ACTGGTTCACTGGAGCTTCTACCTTTCTACCACTACCTTTCTACCACTACCTTTCCACCACTAAGGATCCTACTTAAGGGATCTCCTGATCTAGCCCCTAAATCTAACATCTTGTTACCATTACTCTCCTATTGTAAATCTTGAATCTGAAACAATTCTGTAACTCTGAGTCAATAAGGGACATTGTCAGTCAAGCTACTTAAACAACTACTTGATGCACAGTCGCCTGTGTTGAGCTAAATTTAGACGTTTGTGAGAACTCGCCATGGTAACGCTGGCCGAAAACCCATTACGAATTGGATTAAATCAAGAGCGGACTCCTGATCCTTTTGTCCTGGTGCAATTTGGAGCCTCTGGAGATCTAGCCGCTCGAAAACTGATACCAGCCTATTATCGTTTATTCGTCCAACGGCGCTTGCCGCCTGAATTTACCTTGGTGGGAGTGGCTCGGCGTGACTGGGATCATGAGGTCTATCGAGCCAAAATGCGGGAAGCGATGGAGACCTTTGCCAAAGGAGCGTTAGGTCCTGATGCCTTATGGGAAGATTTTGCGAGTCGTCTCTTCTACTGCAAACTAGATATTAATCAGCCTGAAAGCTATCAAAACCTCAAGTCTCTCCTCGAACACCTAGATCAGGAGCGAGCAACCCGGGGCAACTACCTCTTCTATTTGGCGGTTTCACCTGATTTTTATGCTGAGGCCGTACAACAGTTAGGAGCAGCAGGATTGGTGGCCGATCCCCAAAAAACGAAAGTTGTGATTGAGAAGCCCTTTGGCCATGATCTGACGTCTGCTCAAGAACTCAATCGTATTGTTCAAAGCGTGTGCCAGGAAAAACAGATCTATCGGATTGATCACTACCTGGGCAAAGAAACAGTCCAAAATTTGCTAGTTTTCCGCTTTGCTAACGCTATTTTTGAACCCTTATGGAATCGCAACTACATTGATCATATTCAAATTTCTGTTGCCGAAACTGTAGGTGTTGAAGATCGAGCCGGATATTATGATACCTCAGGTGCCTTACGAGATATGGTTCAAAATCACCTGATGCAGGTTTACTGTCTGACTGCTATGGAAGCGCCGGTCTCCCTTTACAGTGATGATGTGCGGAATGAGAAGACTAAGGTCCTGCAGGCGACTCGGATGGCTGATACTCGCAATATTAGTAACGCTGCAATCCGGGCTCAATATGGTCAGGGATGGATGGCAGGTAAGCAGGTGCCAGGCTATTTAAATGAACCTAACGTTAACCCTGAATCCTCAACACCTACCTATGTTGCGCTCAAGTTAGAGTGTGATACTTGGCGTTGGAAAGGCGTACCGTTTTACCTTCGTACGGGGAAACGTCTACCGAAGAAAGTGTCTGAAGTGGCCATCTTTTTTAAGCAAGTGCCTCTGTTACTCTTTCAATCGGCAGCCAACGAAGTGAGTCCTAATATCTTGGCCTTACGCATTCAACCTAATGAAGGGATCTCGTTACGATTTGAAGCTAAAATGCCAGGACCTGAGATTCGGACTCGCTCGGTTGATATGGACTTCCGCTATGGGACCACTTTTGGCTCAAGCACACCAGATGCCTATGAACGTTTGGTCCTAGACTGCATGTTAGGTGATCAAACCTTGTTTACTCGATCGGATGAAGTTGAAGCAGCCTGGCGTGTGGTTACTCCTGTACTCTCAGCTTGGGAATCCAGTCCTAATGGTACTTCACCCCCTCCGAGCTATACCTATGAAGCTGGAACCTGGGGTCCCAAAGTCGCTGAAGAGTTGCTCACCAACGATGGTCGACGCTGGCGACGTCTCTAGTTCAGACCTACCCATCATTTTTAGAGTCTCTCATGGAGATCATGCCAACGATGGATATAATCACCCAGGGTTGTTGCATGCTCCCGGGGTAGTTCATCGTTCATGCCTAAGGCCCCTCTAATTCGGGCCCATAATTGCTCATCAATCAGTTCAACTTCGAATTCACGAGTGCCCTCAGCAACCCAAGTCTCCACAGGATGAGCCGTGACTCTTTGGACCCATTGTTGCTCGGTAAACTCTAGCGTTATGGGGCCAGGATCGGACTGATTGAGAAAATGCTGACCTAGCCGAGCAATTTGAAGTGGAGTTAAACTGATTTGAAAGTTATCTTGTAAAGTAATAATCTGATCGTTGAAGCTGCTAGTTGTGATCATGAGGCCTCCAAAGATCTAATCCTCCAGGAAGTCCAGTCTATTAAAAAAGCCAGAGAAGTTTAAGTTATCCTAAGGGTTCGAAATAATGTTTGAATTTTCTTAATAATCTCACCAAGAGTTGCCTTAGATTATCCACCCTGCGAGCAGACTCTCAACATAGGAATGACAACATAGGAACAGGTTATCTCACCTCAGCTAGGATCTCAACTTTGCTTAGAGGCTAGCACCGAGCTTTTTCTCTACCGGCTTCAATGGTAACTTTCCAGGTCATAATATCCTCAAGGCTCTGAGGTAGAATCACAGATAGTTGTAGTCGTTATGTAAGCTTATCTCTGATGTTGAAACATTTAACTCCAGCTCTTGTTCTGATCTTATTCAAGGTAAATCTAGCTCTAGCCCAACCCAGCCCGGAACCTACTCTAACCATGATTCAGGATGGCTCATTTCCGCTTTATGATCTTGAGGCTGCTTGTGCTTTCAACCTGAACAGCATAGGCGATATTTCTGACTCTGTGCGAGAGCAATTTGAAGCAGGATGCCTGGAAGATGAAACTAAGGCTCGGAGTGAATTAGAAAATGGGTGGGAGGATTATGAGGAATCTCTGAGAATGCGGGCTAAGCGTTTAGCTGTTGCCGAGCAACCCGGATCCTATGTTAATCTGCAAAGCTATTTAGAATCCTTGACAGATTTTGATCTGCCGAATCCTTTCTTGTCAGAGTGAACCCAGGCGCTGGGTTTTGTATTGAAGACAACTCTGTAACCATCGGTAAGCCAAAACGGGTTGGGATCCCCAATGAACATGAAGGTAAGAGGCATGGATCGTTGGTGTTGACCATCCTTCACTTGTCCTTGAAGCCCACGTGTAAATTGGACGCGGTGAGATCTGATCTAGCTTTGAGTGGTGAAATTCATGGCCTCTAATGTGATAATTTTGAACTACACTCACTGTAGAATACAAGACTGTAGCCTCCCGATAGCCCAGCACAAGAGCTTGTCCCATTTGTGTATTGAATGGAAATATCCCTGCCATTGGCCATGGCTCACCTTGAAAGGTGGTCAGAGATCGACCCAAAACCATCAAACCACCACATTCAGCATAAATAGGTAGGAATGGATTGACGGATTCTGAAGTTTGTAAAATTGGTGAGAGATGCTCTGCATAAATCTCTGGAAATCCACCTCCTAGATACAAACCGGTTACTGGAGTTGGAGGGTTTAAGCCATACTCCAGAGGGGAATAATAGATCAGCTCCGCTCCTAACTGTTGCAATAGATCGAGATTATCAGCATAGTAAAAATTAAAGGCAGCATCCCAAGCTACACCAATCTTGATAGGGGTCACTGGCTCAAGATCAGCCCATAGAGGAGGAGGGGTAGGAACAGGTGGTGGAGTTTGAATCAGAGGTAATAGTTCATCCCAGTTCAAGGCGGATTCAGCTAAGGTGACTAGATCCTCAACTAAAGCTTTAAAATTGGCAACCTCTTTAACAGGTACCAACCCTAAATGGCGGCTGGGTAACATGATAGCAGCAGTTGAATAAACTAGGCCTAAGACGCTAACCCCGATGGACTGCATTGCTGTTTTAAGGATCTCACCATGGCGAGCTGTACTGACTCGATTGAAGATCACTCCCGCGACTTGAAGTGTGGAATCATATGTTTTGAAACCATGGACGATAGCTGCTACTGAAAAGCCAACTTTAGCGGCATCGATCACTAGTACAACTGGGATGCTCAACAGTCTAGCGACATGGGCACTACTGGCATAGTCAGGTGTAGTGTGATTAACCTTACCATCAAATAACCCCATAACGCCTTCAATCACAATGCCTTCACTACCCTGGCTGTATTGACTAAAGCACTGTTGAACATAAGCTTCAGAGGTTAGAAACGGATCCAAATTACGACAGGGTTGCCCTGTAACAGCTGTATGAAACATGGGATCAATGTAGTCAGGCCCTACTTTAAAGGATTGAATCCGGAGGCCACGTCGTTTTAAGGCGGCTAACAAGGCCAATGTGATCGTTGTTTTACCCGCACTACTAGCAGGTGATCCAATTAAAATAGCCATGCCTTTTAATATTCAATCCCGATTTGGGCTTTGATCCCCTGTTCTCGAAAAGGATGCTTGATTAACTTCATTTCTGTGACAAGATCAGCTTTTTCCATGATCGCTGGAGGGGCACCCCGTCCTGTCAGGATGAGATGGAGATCATCAGGCTTTTGATCCAACCCGGTTAACACAGCTTCTGCTGCTAAATACTTGAGCTTCATGGCTACATTGATCTCATCACATAAGATGACATGAAACGACTGGCTCTGAATCATTTGGAGACACTGCTGCCACGCTTGTTTAACCAGGGCTATATCACGGTCTCGATCTTGGGTTTCCCAGGTGAATCCTTCTCCCATGGCATGAAATTCAATCAGATCAGGGGACAGCGACCGTAACAACTTAGCCTCACCAGGCTCCCACCCTCCTTTGATAAACTGTACCACCCCGACTTTTAATCCATGACCTAACGCCCGAAAAATAATCCCAAATCCAGCTGTACTTTTGCCTTTGCCATCACCTGTATTGACAATGATCAGTCCTTTCTGATCTTGCATACCAGCCAGACGCTCGTGTTGTATCTGCTGCCGCCGTTGCATCTTTTGTTTGTGTTGTTCACTTGTAGTTGAAAAAGTCAAAGTGATCTCCTGTAGCATCAATATCCAATTCTTAACGAGGATCGGCCCACTGCGTTTCAAAAATGGTCGTCCCCGGAAACCGGATTGGATTACCATTCTCTTCCAGCTGTTGTTGTAGAGCTAGTAGCTGATCTTGCTCAGACAGGGCAGACCTAGGCAGGCTAGCTGGAATCACGTCTTGATCTAAGGCAAATCCAGCGGTGTGACCGGCAGCCACTCCAATAGCCCATTCAACAGGATGTACTCGGTAGGATCCACTGGCAATACGGCTGGTTGCAATATTTTTGGCGCCGGCTAAGAGGTTATCAATCGTTTGAGGGATCAGAGCTCGCAGCGGGATTTGGTAAGGATAGCTTGGGGCCTGAGCATCTTTATTGTTAGCAGGCCGAAGTTCAAAATCAGACTGGATACAGTCATGAAAATCAATCGGATATTGACCAATACCCACTGAATCAAAAAAGATAAAGGGTCGCTCTCTAGTTTGAACCTCTTCTTTAGTGGTAATATCCAGTTCATAAATGGTAAACCCGTCAGGATAACTAGGGCTAGGTCGACCAATGATCCGGCGGCTCTCCCGAATATAAGGATACCTAGATAGGCCTGAGGCTGTTCCCATAGGGCTGTCAGCACCCTTTAATAGCTTGAAGTGTAGGTAATAATCTTTTTCAAAGGCTGGATCCTCTTGTTGTAGCAGAAAATCTGTGGTGCCTGCCACCAACCAGTAAAAAAAGCCCAGTGAGTGATCTTCACCTTGCTTCAAGGTTTCAGCTCGTAATCCCCCTTGCCAGCCCCCTGGGTCCAGTTGGCCTTGTTGCTGGAGTTGGCGATCAGTCAAGATGAGGTTGGTATCTGCGTCAGAAATACGCCAATCATTGCCCCAGGTCCAGTTTTGCATCGATTGATCACCTACACGGATGGCGTCAAATGTTGTTCCTGACACCTCAGCTTCAATCCGACGATAGGTAAAGATCAAGGGAAAGTTGAACCGTGCTTGTTCATAGCTATAGTAACGACCATGTTCAGCTTCATCATAAAATGCTGGCTTGATGGGCACTTGCGGAACTGAAGTATGCTCCATCACAAAGGGGTAAGTAAAGCCTTGAGTACAGTAGGGATCAACATCGGCTTTAGCACTGGGTTCCCAAATGGTAGCAGGATCAGTACCTAGGCGATAGGGTACCCCAGCCAAGGGTAGGAGTTCACCCGTTTCTGTAGCGTCAATGACCATCCAGGGAATCTTATAGGTGCGGCGCTCAGGAGGTGGGCTAAATTGAATTAGTTCTTTATCCCAGTCCTCATTGGGATCTGGATCGTACCACTCCAGTAGATAATGCGATAGAGGTTGTCGCTGCCCTGCTTCTAGCTCAGGTCGTCGAGGCTGATGCCGAATGGCTTGCACACTGGTAATCAGGTTGGCTTCAGTGGTCAGATCTTTGACAACCGTACTAGTAAACAATTTCAATTGGCCAGACTCTAGGTAGGGGGCCAGCATCTCCCGCAACACTTGATGACCCATTTGAGGGGAAAAGCACAATACGCTCACCCAGCACTTACCTGGATTGGGATCACCAGCATAAGCCGCTATGATCCGTTGGCGAAACTCACTGTAGCCAGCTGGAAAGATATCATTTTCTCGCTGTAGAGGTCGTTCATCTAAAGCTGAGACCCCTTGAGCGCTAACTTGCCCCCCAATCCAATCTGTGATTTCCGTCATACAGACCTCATGGCCCAGTTTCAAGCCATCGTAGGCGGCCGCGACCCCCCCCCCACCGCCCCCAGCAATCAAAAACTAACAAGTCACGTGTGGCACGGGAGGGTGGGGGGCGGCAGACGGACTCAGTTATAGCGG
>CAYSWV010000037.1:0-43262 GCA_964434865.1 uncultured bacterium | reverse complement strand
TAATCAATTGATGGTCTAGGTTGAGTATCAATCACAAGATGAGTATACTGGCTATTCAAGGCATGGGCTTCTGCATCACTAATGACTTGGAATGGGAAATGGTGGCCCCGACTAGCCCAACGAGAGGCGGATTGATTCGGATCCCCATCGACTAGGAGAGTAGGTCCGTTATCTTGGAGGTAAGCTGCCAAATGAATAGCAGTTGTGGTTTTACCGACCCCTCCTTTAAAGCCAGCGATAGCAATGATCATGACTGATACTATCTCTGATAACTGGGTTAGAAGCATTAATAAGTACAGTACATCGAAGGGTCCAGTCTGATCATTGCTGATCTTTAAGCACCTACCCGTTAGAGAGCCTCATGTTATTTGAGATTTAACCAGTTTTCATGATAACTAGATAACTATTTGATCACTGTATTGACACTGTATTTTAAGGCCCATGCTTTCAATAGCTTCAATGCTTGAGATCCCAGATTTAAAGGCTGAGATCTCACTCATAGGTGCTATAGCTCACATCACTGGATCATTAGGGAATCCTTGATAGTAATCCTTGATAGTGGCTTCAAGCTTGTTTCAGCATTGCAGATGCCTGTTCAAACTGACGATTGACCTCATCCCAATTGATAACCTTCCACCAGGCCTGGAGATAAGCGCCTCGATCGTTTCTGTAGTTAAGGTAGTAGGCATGCTCCCAAACATCATTACCTAAGATGGGGATATCTCCTGTTAAGTAAGGGCTGTCTTGATTAGGAGTACGCTTGATTTTTAGATCGCCATCAGCTGTCATGACCAACCAGGCCCAGCCACTACCAAACTGAGACTTTCCGGCTGCATTAAAAGCTTGTTTAAAGGATTCAAAATCACCAAACGTGGATGCAATCGCAGCAGCAATGGGTCCGGTGGGTTCACCACCACCTTCTGGTGACATTAGGGTCCAAAATAGCGTATGGTTGGCATGACCTCCCCCATTATTTCGCACTGTTGTTTGAATGTCAGCAGGAAGTAGATCTAGGTTTTGAAGTAAGCCTTTAACAGATTGCCCTTGTAATTCGGGGTATTGGGCAACTGCCGCATTAAGCTTTTTGACATAGCCAGCATGATGCTTATCGTGATGCAACATCATCGTTTCAGTGTCAATCACAGGATTGAGGGCATCGTAGGCATAGGGTAAAGGAGGTAAACTAAATTCTTCTGTAACAGCATGACTGGGTTGAGCGATCACAAACACTGATGCGAGTGCGAGTGCAGCTATCAAGTTGATCAGCCATTGAGACTTGATCAGCCATTTAGAATGTTGAGTGCTCATAAGACCTTTAGATGTAACGGCAAAAGTCGAGATCATTGTAGGGTAAGTCTGACTCAAAGAACAGGCTGGGACCTGAGGCCATGTGCTCAATTGGTTTAGCCAATCAGGTATAGTGAGAAGATCTCAATGTTGGGGCAATAACAGGTCCTGACAGTAGCTAGGTACCCTCAACTATGAATTCAGAAGCATCCGCGGTCAGGATACTACTTAAGCAACAGCATTATGGCGTTCTCTCAACTCTCTCTGTCATGGTTGATGGATTTCCATTTGGCTCAGTGACCCCTTACAGCTTATCAAATGCCTACGAGCCTCTGATCTACATCAGTGATATTGCCCAACACACCAAAAATATCTTGAATGACAACCGAGTTGCTCTTACCGTTTTAGAACCTAGTCAAGATCCGAATCATGATCCACAACAGCACGGTCGGGCGACTATTATGGGGCGGGCATCCGTGGTGGCCCAATCTGGATCGAATCTTTTACAAGAGATTTATTTTCAGCAATTTCCTGAAGCTAGAGCCTATGAAAACACACATGGATTTCAACTGTTTCAAATTGAGCCAGTGAAGATTCGCTATATTGGTGGCTTTGGACAGATCTTCTGGTTAGATCCACAGCAGTTAACTACTGAATAGCCTTTGCAACGATGTTTTCACTGCACAGAAATCCACCACCCCAACATGGCAAGCAGTCCGGTCAATCCATAAAAAGTGGAGACCACTCTAATTTCGCTCCAACCTCCCAGTTCTAAGTGATGATGAATCGGTGACATTCTGAAGAGTCGCTGACCGGCTCCAGTCCTACGTTTAGTATATTTGAAGTAGCTGACCTGGATGATCACAGATAGAGCTTCAACGATCAACACAGCGCCCATTAAAGCTAAGGCCCATAAGCAATCTCCCATAATCGCCAAAGCGGCTAAAGCTCCCCCTAGGCCTAAGGAACCAGTATCCCCCATAAACACTTGAGCTGGGTGGCGATTAAAGGCTAAAAACCCTAGACAGCTGCCACTCATGGCAACACCAAACATAGCTAAATTAGGATCGTGTGAAGCTACCATGGCTCCCAACCCTAATAAAATGAGAGCCACAACTCCTGCCGCTAGACCATCCATCCCATCGGTTAAGTTGACAGCGTTATTAGTGCCCACCAGAACAAAAAGGACTAACGGCCAAAAGGCCCAACCCAAAGGGATCACACCTAAGCCTGGCACAGTTACCTGGGTGGCCAAACCTGACCAAGCTAACCACCCACAAAAGCCGATAGCGATTAAAACTTGCAGTAGAAACTTTTGGCGCGGGGTTAATCCCTGATTAGATTGTTGCCGGATCACTTGCCAATCATCTAACCACCCAACACATCCATAGGCTAAAGTCAGACCCACAGCAGCCACAATATTTGGATCGGCAGCGGTCCATACCAACGCTATCCCCAGCCCTACAGGAATAAAATAGATGCCCCCCATTGTGGGTGTTCCTGCTTTGGTTAAATGCGTCTGAGGACCCTCCTGCCGGATCACTTGACCAGCTTTAAGTTGTCGGAGTAAAGGTACAACCCCTAGTCCTAGTAGAGCCACGATCCCAACGCTCAACCCAAAGGGAACTAAAGCATCCAAGCGCCTGTAGGCCAGAAAGCCCGTCAACATTAGCGCTAAAATTCCTGTGATCACCCATCCGGCAGGAAAGGATCGGGACAGGGTAGCCGCATCAACATCTGTGGGCGTCACATCAGAAGGGTGCTGATCAAAAACCTTTTCTGTCATGAGAGTTGATAGGTATTGATAGGATCTGGATTTACTTTAGCTGCTGTTTGTCTCTAAAGATAGTTATCGTCAATGGTTTTGCTCTATCCTGATGTCTGATCATGTTCAAGTAAAATACACCGAACGACTTCCTTTTTCCTTTTCAGAAACTGAAGCAGCTACGGAGCGATCATCCATGCCAAGGTTCAAAAGAGTCCAGTTGTGAGCATTATATTGAAAAATAATGTGACAATATTTCATAGGAGCCTAGGTTTTACCCCATGCGTTTTCTTAGAGGATAGTACCGTTTAGTCATTTGGCTGACTCAAGTCCGTCCCACTATCCCTCAGAGGCGGGAATAGTTTCAGTTTCCTGCACTGGGGTCAGGGCTTCCAGATCGGGTAGAGGCATGCTATCACCTGCAGGTAAAGCTGGAGGATGGAGTCTAGCTTGAACAATATCTAGAGCTTCTTGCGCAATGTCGAATGTAGGATCAAGGGCCAGCGCTTTTTCAAAGCTGATTTGAGCCTCTGATAACGAATCTAGACCCACCTGAGCATAGCCTAGTGTATGCCAATAGGCCGGTTTTTCTGCTTGGAGCTTGAGGGCTTGCTGAACAAAGTTGAGAGCTTGCTCATAGTCTTTGAGATCGCAGTAGTGCCAAGCTAAATTATTCAAAGCTGTATCATCATTGGGGTTTAATTTCAAAACACGATGGTAATACTGAACAGCTGTAGCTGAATCCCCTTGTTCACCTAATGTGCTCGCTAAGGCAAACCAGCCCAATGGATCTTGATCATTAAGGTCAATCATGCGTTGAGCCAACTCAATTGCTTGCTCCCAGCGTTCTAACTGGCGGAGGCTAGCAATATAGCTGAACAAACACGTAAAACTTTTGGGTCGGGTACTCAGTATTTTTTCAAATTGGGCGACAGCTGCTTGGTGTTGATTCAAAGCTTGCAATAAACTGGCCCTAGCATATTGGGCTGGAAAATAGGATGCATCTAATTCTAAGGCATTTTTGAAATGATCTAAGGCAAGTTTGTTATATCCAAGTTGTTGAAAGGTGAGTCCGCGCGCGCACCATGCTCTGAAATTACGATCATCAAGTCGTAAGGCCACTTCAAAGCTGTCACTGGCCCGACGATACCGTCCCATTCTCATCAATAGAATACCCAAGTTATACCAAGTTACTGCATCTCTAGGTTTCAATTTGAGAGCTTGCTTATAACACTCCAGTGCAGATTTGGGTCGATTGACATGCGTTAAAGCATCCGCTCGATAACGCCAGGGTTGTGCTTGCTTGGGCACTAATTTCACGACTTGGGCAAAGCTGGCTGCCGCCGACTGGTAACGACGCAACTGTCGCAAACCATATCCCCGGGCCATCCAAGTTTTGGGATCATTGGCAGCAAACTTTAATGCTTTGTTCAAACTTGCTGTGGCTAACTTGGGTCGCTGGAGTTGTAGGAGTCGTACCCCGCGGTTATGCCAGGCAAGGGCACTTTCTGGATCCATCTCAATGATTTTGTCATAGCTCACTACCGCTGACTTATACTGGCCCATCCGTCCCTGGATCAAAGCTAGCTGGTGGCGCATCGCTTCATCATAAGGATTGATAGATAGAGATCCGTTGTAACTATCTAAGGCTTCCCGGTATCGACCCAACTTGACCAAGACATCACCTCGGCGACCCCAAGCCAACGCGAAGTTGGGATCCATATTCAAAGCTCGATCAAAATAGATGAGGGCATCTTGTAATTGGCCAGTCCGAACAGACTCTTCAGCTTTATCAAATTGAATATCAGCTGTATTCCATTGGAATAGCCGTTGAATCAGTTGCAGAATCGCAATTTGTCGGGTGCCTTCTTCCGGAGTGAGTTGGACATCACCTTTAGCAATGCGAGTGATCGCAGCCTGGATTGATCGGAAAAAGGCTTGGAACCCCCGAATGTCTTCGTCATCGGCAGCCAGAGTGGTGCGATTCTGCAGTCGAAAGCGTTGTAGATCACTAGGGGGAACAAATTTAGGATCTAAAAAGCTCATCAATTGCAAAGCCTGATACTCAAACAGGATGGGATCCTCTTCTGATCCTGTGAAGTCAAAATAAACCTCTGCCTCAGTTATCGGATCGGGTAAACGATCACAAGCCGAGTGCACTAAAGGTAACAGGCGCTGATTTTGACTAATAGGTGCATGGGGGAAGCCACTGTAGAGCTCATCAGTGGGCCAGGGATCATCAACAAATTCAGGTGAAATGACTAAGGCAATCCATCGACATTGCTCTATGGCAGCACGGAGTTCTAGACGGCGATTATCTCCAGGTTGCAGCATCCATTGGTCAAACCAGACTTGAAAGCCTTCTCGATCAAGCCGTTCTGCTAACTGACGGGCCCAGCGGGCTTGAGCACGGTTATAACGCAGAAAAATGTCAAAGGGATAGGTAGATTCTGGATTCATGCCTGAGATCACGTCGTACTCATTCAGCTTATCGGGTCTCTTCTAGCGATGCTAATCCAATCATCCTAGATTCGGCACGTCAATCAGAGCTGATCTCAGAAGTTTGCCTCAGACCCCGATCAAGGTGGCTAGAATCCCAGAGCTGAGTCTAAGACTAGAGAGTATAGATCCTTCATAGCGGGCTAGAGATAAAATCATCATCAGGTAGATACTCAGCCAGGCTATTTAAAACCTGTATCAAACCATACTTTTGGACCAGTTCACCAATGCTTTGCTTGATCTCTTCCTGCTCAGAGGTCTGAAATGTGTAATGCTTCATGTTTCCCACCTTGAAAGTTTTCAACTATTATAGGTAAAAACTAACAGCAAGATATGAGGTGATGGTCTTAATAAAAATCATCGATTATGCTTAATCTTCTCATTGGCGAGGTTGTAAACTTACGAGTGTAAGCCTAAGATCGTAATGAGAGCACTAAGCTAAGTAGATCGGGGAAAATAAACTGCACTAAAAATGGCTGAAACCCTGTTTTACCGTTATCCAACGCAGGATAATAACTCTGACCTACTTAATAAATACTGAGGTTGCTCTTCGAGCTAATTGATTTTAAGTATCTGAATGTCTTAAGTATCTGAATGTCTTAAGTATCTGAATTTTTAAATAGAGCTTTCAAGTTAATTGATCTATTCACAATGTCATGATAGTTGAATCTAATGCCAGTTAAGTTGACAGCTGATCTTACAGCCGGTTAAGTATGCAGAAGCCAACATGTCAATAAGGACAAAGATAGTCAGGATCAAAGGCACTATTTGTACTGATAAGACAGACTCGATCATAGCGAGTGCCCTACCCTATAATGCAGATAGTAGAATATAGACAATAGAACAGTAAAATAGTTCGGGTAGTCGAACAGTAAGATGAATCATCGTTTTAACAGTCTATTGGCACGCCTCGTTGGGTATTTCTCTCTGGTAACTCTGGGTATTTTAGGGTTGGTAGAGATACTGGCTTTTCAACAAGCTCGTCAAGCTTTAGAACAATCTATTTTTGATCGGTTAAATACAACGGCATCCTTACAGGAAGAAACCCTACAGCTTTGGGTTAAGAGTCAGCAAGAAGCCATGTTGGCTTTAAGTCAATTACCTGAACTCAGGCAGGGTGCTGATATTTTAGTTGATCCTGAACAAACTGAAGCCAGGCAACAATTGATGTATGATGACCTCTTAAGGTACCTGTCATCTGCGTTAATCAGTCGGCCTGAACTTCAAGAGATCTTTATTTTGTCAAATGTGGGTGGAGAAGTTTTGGTCTCGACCAATCCTGATAATGAAGGCACGTTGGAGGTGAATCAAGAGTATTTTCATCAAGGGTTACGACAGCTATTTGTCCAAACGATCTATCCGTCTCCAAGAACAGGAAAACCGACGATGACCATCAGTATTCCGCTTCTAGATCCAGACGGTATACGAGTTGGGGTTTTAGCCGCGCATTTGAATTTGAATCGACTTGATGAACTGGTATCTAGAGCAGATTTAAGCCAAAGTAGTGAAACGTACTTGATTGATCAAACCTTTGTGTTTGTGTCCGAGCAACGGTTTAGTCAGGCTGACTACCCCCGAGGGGTTAAGAGTGAGGCCATTGACGCAGCTGTCGCAGGCAACCAAGGGCAAGGCTTGTACCTCAACTATAAAGATATTCCTGTTATTGGTGTTTACCGGTGGTTACCTAATTTAGAAGTTGCTTTGATTACTGAAATCGAACAATCCCAAGCATTTGCTCCAGCTCAAGCCTTAGCCTGGAATATCTTGATGGTCGGGTTAGGGTGCGCTGCAGGTGTGATCGTTTTAACTTATCTTGTGGCTCAACAGATTGCAGTTCCGATCCTAGCTATCAAAGATGCTGCTATTCGAGTTGCCACGGGCGATCTCAGTGCTATTGCACCTGTACTCACCAAAGATGAAGTTGGTACCTTAGCTCTATCCTTTAATCATATGACTGAAAAGTTGCAAACGCTTTATCAGGGCTTAGAAAAAGAGCGGGATATGGTTAAAAAGTCTCAGACTCTACTGCAGACTGTTATTGATGCAGTACCTCTCATGATCAGTATTAAAGATCATCAATCGCGTTATCTAATCATGAATCAGCATCAAGCGGCCTTTTATGGTTTAAAGCCGTTTGAGGTGATCGGCAAAACAGATTCTGAATTGTCTGGTATTGAAGCTAATACTACCCATGAAGAGCAATGGGTGTTGACCACAGGTCGAGCATTAAATTTCTACGAAGAATCATCAACCACTAATGGCCAATCCTACAATTGGTTGGTAACTAAAGTCCCACTGTGCAACACTACTGGTCTAGTTGATAAACTCGTCACTATCCGAATTGATATTACTGAACGAAAACAAGCTGAGCTACAACTACAGCAAGCTAAAGAAGCTGCTGAAGCTGCTAATCTTGCTAAGAGCGCTTTTCTGGCCAATATGAGCCACGAATTACGAACCCCTTTAAACGCTATATTAGGCTTTAGTCAATTGTTAGCAGCTGATCCTAACTTTAATTCTACTCAGCAAGACCACATTGCTATTATCAATCACAGCGGTGAGCATTTACTAACTCTAATTAACGACATCTTAGAAGTTTCTAAAATCGAGGCAGGCAAGCAAGAGTTACACCCAACTACTTTCGATCTTAATGAGCTGCTTCAAAACTTGAAGGAGATGTTTTCCCCACAAGCTCAGGCTAAGCAGCTGCAATTGGTGTTTGAACTGGCAGCTGATCTACCTCAGTGGGTCTATGGTGATGAAAGTAAGCTCCGACAGGTTCTGATTAATCTCTTAGGCAACGCTGTCAAATTTACCCCAAAGGGTTCTATTACCCTCAAAGCTAATCCTATTTTTGATTCAGAGGTTACCAACTCGATCTGTTTACACTTTGTAGTCAAAGATACGGGTATTGGTATGTCTGCCCATGATATGAGTCTAATTTTCCAGCCGTTTAGTCAAGTTATTAAAGGTTCTGAATGTCAAGGTGGTACAGGCCTTGGTCTCGTTATCAGTCGACAGTTTATTCAAATGATGGGGGGTGATTTAACCTGTACCAGTACGCTTGATCAAGGATCTGTGTTTCAGTTTAATATTCAGGTGGAACCTGCTGAACCTGTGACTCCAGCTGCAACTCATAGTCAAGTGATGAGCTTGGCAGCTAACCACCTCCCTTATCGACTCCTTATTGTTGAAGATGTCTATGAGAATCAGCGTTTGCTCCAATCTTTACTAGAACCTCTAGGATTTGAATTAGAGATGGCTAAACATGGACAAGAAGCCCTTCAACTATGGCAGAACTGGTCACCGCACTTAGTCTGGATGGATATTCGGATGCCAGTGATGGATGGCTATGAAAGCACTCGCCAGATCCGATTGTTAGAACAAAGAACTTCACAATCTCACACTCCCATTATTGCCTTAACCGCAAGTGCACTTGAAGAAGACAAAGCAGCTATATTAGCAGCTGGATGTGATGACTATATCTGTAAACCGATTAAAACCGAGGTTATTTTGACCAAACTTGCCGAATACCTGGACATCACTTACAAAGATGCTCAAGAGGTCAATTTGGAGCTGCCTATCTCTAGCCATCTAGACATTCGTGAGGTTTTCAATGTGATGCCTGAGCCTTGGATCCGAGAGCTACATGATTCAGCTGTTAAAGGTAGTAAACGTCATATCTTGAAACTTATTGAAGAGATTCCACGCAGCCACCAAACTCTGGCCGATCATTTGCAGTATCTAGCTCAATCCTACCAATTGGATCAAATTGCTCAGTTAAGCCGTAAATAACGCTAAGTGGTTGTAGATAACTCAGGGCGTAGAAACCGCAAATGGCAGAGAGAAGGATAGATCAGAAAAATCTTTAGTCGAAGTAATGGTGGCTCTGACAATATCGCTAAGCCAGCCTGAGTTGGATGTTGGCATAGGCTCATTTGGATCAGGCTTAAAGGAGTAAATTTTCATAGGCCGGAAAAAGAGTGGAATGATAATGAGATGCCTGATCCCTCTAGAGTCGAGTAAGCGAATGATAAGAGTCCCTGAGTCTAACCAGAAAAACTGATATTGCCATGTCTCATACTTGATCGAGTAGATCTCATCATCAACTCTAAAAAACCCAAGTTTATCCAAGTAGCGCTCTTGCCACTTCACCAAAGAAGAGTGTAAAAAACAATGGGATTTTGGTTGAGACATAGTTCAAAAATGGTATATACGGGGACGATCTGACTCAAACCGCGATTAATTACCTAGAAGCGAGTCTAACTGACTACTCTTTTAAGTGTAAAGTCTTAAACGGCTAAATTTAGACCTTTCAGCTAATTGGCTCAAATAGCTCAGAACTTTGGCTGAGTTCGTAACCTATTTCAGATTGTTAAATGTCTAGACCTATGGCACTTGGGGCTTATCTAGAGGAATGGGTGAGTAATCGAGACAGTACCCATTTAAGTGAATTTGCTTTTGAAATAACGGTGATCGGGGTTGGCCACAGCGATACTCTGAGGGGCCAGATCCAGATGTGATCTGGAGAAACTGACACGTCCGGCAAGCTTCTACACGTTGAATCCCAGTGGTATCTACGAGATCTGGCGTAACTGGTTTGACTAATTCACGGGGGGTTAAACCTCGTAATATCAATTCTTGGCCTTGCCAACGAGCTTCGATCAGACCTGTATCAGCCCAGGTTGACCATCGAGGATCTGAGGTGATCTCTCCAGGCAGGAGTATTTGCACAGTTTGGACATGAGGCTTAAAGGGTGAGGTCCGGCTTAATACTTCTTCAACCTCCCCTTCATACCGACTATCAGTCAAGGCAGGATCAGGTTCAGTATAAAATTGGTGTAAAGGCGCACTGGGTAAATCAAGGAATTGTTGGGGGGTGGGGCAATGAAGGTGGTAACGGCTACAAAGTTCAGAAACGGTAGCTAATTGAGTTAATGCTTCAAAATCACCATGGACAAACACGACATGTTGTGGTTTGAGTGTGTGGATAATTTGAATTAAGTTATTATAGTCACTGTGAGTATGCCAATTCACTCGTTCGATTTGAAGATTTTGCTGTAAAGACTCAGGCCATTGATCCCAAGATAGCGGTAATTTCACTTCTGGACATTGGATCCAAGCAAGGGCTGATGAAGTTACCACTTGTTCTAGCACCTGCCAACGTTCTTGCCAAGTTGAAAGGTTAACGTCTGCATTCCAAAGGATAATGCCTGGAGCGGTCAAGATCTTTAACAATTCGTCAGCACTTTGGGGTAAGGGGCAGACCCGAGGTGAGATTCTAGATTCCCAAAATAAGGCCTGGTGTTGAGCAAAGTTTTGGACAGACTGAGGAAACTCTGATATTAAAGGCAAGTAAAGATCACAGCCCTGCCCAATTAAAGGATCAACCCACACCGTTACGGGTGACCCCGCTTGAGTAAATCGATGATGGGTTTTGAGCAAAAAGATTAGCTCTTGACTTAAGCCTACCGATGGTACAGGAACAATCACACAAGCATTCGTGGCTAAAGCGGCTGCAATCCGTTCAACTAGACGACTCTCTTGGTGCCGACGTGAGGGGTACCGCGTGGGTCCTAATGATCCTTCAATAATAAGTGTACTAGGCTGCCAATGACGTAAGGCTTCTAGATCAATCCCATCTGTAAACCGAGTTGAAGCTAGTGAACAATCACCTGTGTAAATTAGAGTTTGAACAGATGTATCAACATACTGTAAAACAGTAACAGCTGCTCCAGGTAGGTGACCCGCCCGAAAAAACGAAAGTGTCAAATCAGGTTGAACAACAGCTGCCCGATTAAATGGAATACAGCGCAAAGCAGGAAAATCAAGCGTTTGAGGGTGTCCTGCATCCCAGAGGCCCATGGCCAAGTGATAGGTGGTTCGAGTGCTGTAGATCGGTACTTCAGGATAAAGCTGATGAAAATAGGGTAAAGCTTGACTATGGTCTGCATGGGCATGACTACAAACAACAAAATCGGGAGCCTGTGGCAAGTGATCTAATAAAGATGGATCTTTCAAACCACATTCCAATAAAAACCGTGCAGATCCCAGCTCAACCCAGTAACAACAACCCTCTTGATCATGACCAACACCTAGAGGCAGTAATTGCAATGATGCGAAGTCAGACACAAACAGACCCAAAAACAATTCTTTTAAATGTAAACATTATTATAGATCCAATACCGACCTCAACCCGTACCCTTGGTGAGAATAAGTCTTCAGACCCGTAGTATTGATTCAGTAGTATTGATTCAAACGTTGCGTAAAAAATGCAGTCAAAAGTGAGAGATTAAAGCATCTGTTGCTTAATGTAATCAGCAACTCGCAAGGTCTGGGCAATGATCGTTAACGTCGGATTGACAGCTCCAGATGAAACAAAGAAACTGCCATCGGTTACAAAAACGTTCTCCAATTCATGAGGTCTGCAATAGGGATCCAAGACTGACTGACTAGCATCTGTGCCCATTTTCATCGTGCCCATCGTGTGGCCAAGCGGGATGCCAATCAAACCGCCTAGATAAAAGTCCACATTATGTGTGCCAGGGTGGCAGCCAATACAATCTAGACCGTCGGTCAACCGTTGCTTAAGCTGATTGGGTTTTGGGTAAAGCTAGTGTCATTAGTTCTGGAATCAAGCGAGTGGCTCGGGGGCTATCAGGCGGTATCAGCATAGGTGGCTGCTTAGTCAACTTATTGTTCTTGATAATTCCACAACAAACCGCCATCAACAAAGAATGTGGTCCCTGTCACATAAGCGGCATCATCAGAGGCCAAAAAGGCCACTAACCCTGAGACATCATCGGGTTGGCCTAAGCGTCCTAGTGGAATATTTTTTAACAGCGCCTGTAATTTGTCCTGATCATTCAATAAATTTGTATTAATAGGTGTTTCAATAGCACCCGGGGCAATGTTGTTGATAGTGATCCCGAGGGGACCTAGTTCAACACCTAGATTACGAGTTAGCATTTTAAGCCCACCTTTGCTACAGCAGTAAGCCGTAAAGTTAGGAAAGGGTAGATCTTCGTGGACTGAGCTGATATTAATGATATGACCGGGTCGTTGAGTCGCTCTTAGATGTTTAACCATAGCTTGAGTAGCAAAAAATACACCTTTAAGGTTGACATCCATCACTTTGTCGTACTCCGCCTCAGTCACATCCCAGAACGCGGCATGTTTTTCGATCCCAGCATTATTGACTAGGATATCTAGTTTGCCAAAGTGATCAATACTCTGCTGGATTAGGCGATTGACATCATCAATTGAACTGACATCGGCTTGGATACTAAAACCTTCGACGGCGTGACAACTGCCACCTGCTGCTTTGACTTTTTCAACAGTTTCTTCTGCCCCTTCAGGGTGAGATCGGTAGTTAATCACAACATTAGCGCCTTCTGCTGCCAGTCGAATGGCAATGGCTTGACCAATCCCTTGACTGCTGCCGGTCACGAGAGCCACTTTATCAGATAGTTTCATAAGACTTGATCTCCTAGTGATTACGATGACTGGAGTGTCATATTTATCCTAGGGGAGAGTTGTGGTTAGATCTGTCTGGGAATATCGGTCTTTAAAAAACTACGGGAAAATTAATCTGTCTGTTATTGTCAGATTGTAGCTATTTCATAGGCTCACACTACTCAAAGCTTACTGCCAGAACATAACACCAGCGTTACCCGCTGTACGTAGACCTGCTGAGGTACCCATATAACTCACCATCGCTCGTTCCATAGGACTCATACCCGCTAATCTTTCGTTGAAATCACGTTCCCAGG
This sequence comes from uncultured bacterium, assembly GCA_964434865.1. Taxonomy (GTDB): domain Bacteria; phylum Cyanobacteriota; class Cyanobacteriia; order Thermostichales; family Thermostichaceae; genus CAYSWV01. Next base: position 29,939 of record CAYSWV010000037.1, on the reverse strand, counting down.
CTTCAACCCGTTCGAGTCGATCAGCTGCTTCTTGTCGCCCCTGATTGATCCAGCCCTGTAAGGTATCACCTAGTGCTGTAGGGGAGGTGACACGTTCAGATGATGTTGAAGGACGACTTGAGCTGTTAACCCACTGGTCCAGAGCTCGTTGATAGTCCTCATCGCCATTTGGTGGTTGAGCCGGTGGTTGAGTTGATGGGAGTTCTGATTGAGGAACAGTTGATTGCAAGAGGGCGATAACCTGTTGATCGTTGGCTTGCTCCAATGCTCCCATCATGACAAAGAAATCTTGCCAAAAAGCATTCGGTGCCTGACGAATATCCGTGACTTCGTGGAGATTAAGGAGATAATCGGATCCTTGACTAAACAGGTCAGCTCGTTGGGGTGTGAACCGACTATGGACAGATTGTAGAGCTAACCAAATGATGTTCCATTGAGACTGCGCGTACTGCTGTGGGGGAGACAGTTGGGGAAAAGCTTGAGCAATTTTGTCTGCAACTGTAGCTACAGCTGGCATCTGTACTGATGTGGAATGGCCCGCTTCCTCAACAATAAAGTGACTCAGGTCAAAGAAGCCTTCTAAATCTGCTTCGGTATAGAGATAACCAGTACTCGGATCAGCTGCTAGCACCCCTGGTTGCTGTTCAAATAGGGCTTGCATGTCAGAAGAGAGGGTTACGTGAGATTGGTTGGCAAAAATACCTTGTTGCAGATATTCTCGAGCCCCGGCAATGCCATACGAAGGTGGATTATTTTGCATTAATTGACCTATGCTGGTGGCGGCTTCCTCAATCCACTGCAGGCCTTGTTGAAACTCTTGAGGGTTTTCGGTTTGTAAGGAGCTGTAAAAGGTCACGATCGTATTTTTTTCAGCTGATGCGAGGGGCTGATCCCAGATAAAGCTATAAACAGTTTCAAGCTGTTGAACTTGCTGATCTGAGAGTGATAGTTCCTGAGCTGCTGCACTCCCTACCCACAGGCTTAAACTGACTAATAGAGGTGCAACCACCTGAGTTGGAATTATGCTTTGAACCATTGTGCCCTCCCATATGGCTATCGGTAGGCTTTACTTTACTGAAGGAACCTGATCTTTCCTGAGCATCATTATAATGGTTATCCAGCTAATGTGAAGAGAATATGAACAAATCAGCGTCTCGAACGTTAGCCTCATACTTTTATTAGGGGAATTACGGTCTGACTCCTCAACTATTTAACTAGGGTGAGAATCATTAACCATGATGAGAATAAGCGCCTGCTTCCGGGCAAAAGGGGGCCCTCTCCTCCGTCACAATCACTTGTAGCTGCTCAACTAACAGAGCCTTGAGGACAGGATCTGGTAACAATCTGAGATAGGTAGCTGTGACTTCCAGTGGAACATGACGATTCCCTAGGTGATAAGCAGCCCTGAGCAAATGTTGAAGGTTAGATGCGGTAACCGTAAAGACAGCTTCTGGCTGAGCTATGACGCGAACAATAATGGTGCCTGTATCTGATTGGAGCAGATCTTGATCTCCTAGAACGGTACCCCGTGGAAGTTGCAGATCGGCCTCGGTTTCGTTGAGCCAGGGATGGCAGTAGCGTGTCCGTGTACGTTGTTCGGCAGTCAGCGATAGGATCCCAGTAACCTCAGTCTGTGAATCAGGAGGTAGCACTCGTGTGAAGACGACTTTGGAACTGGATTTTGCAGTGTTCATGGGTTCACTGATTTGCTTTTTGACCTGTTCATTTATTTGTTACCCGATCCATTTAGTCAATACTGAGACCATCTAACAATTTGGGTTGAGATCGGGGTCTGAGGGTCGCGGCCTTGACCAATCGCTCTCGCTGGTGATGGATCTGGAAATGTTGTTGCCACATCTCTAGGATATTCAGAGTTTGGCCGCCGTGGGTGGTTAGGCGCTTGCGGACTTTACAGAGAACAGGAGTATTGACACAGACGCCAGAAACAATGACTTGCCCTTTACTCAAGGCGGGTAATTCTGCGAGTAAGTCCCGTCCAGCGGCTTCTACCCCTCGCTTTAGGTTATCCTGATCGACTGGATTCACGATCCGCATCAAAAATTGACTCATGCACTGCGACAAAATATCCGAATCTAGTTTGCCAGGCCGTTGTGTGATTAAGCCTACCCCCACTCCAAATTTACGACCTTCACTCAAAATAGTCCGGAGGACCTGTTTACAACGGGATTGATCATTGGCTGGGGCAAAGCGATGAGCCTCTTCTAACAAGACAAACACCGGATACGGTAAGTAATTTTCATCTCTCTCATCCAGGTTGCCTTTGTGGGTGTTCATCCGAGCATGGTTCACTTGGCGTAAGACAGCCGCCGCGATCACCTGTTGTTCTTCTTGAGAGATCTCATTCATCTGCAGAATAGTCACCTGCCCAGGTTCAAACAAATCTCGGGGTGATAAATGTTCATGATTACTAAAATAAGGCGATCGTTCAATTTGCTCTAGCTTCCACTCCAGAGCTGCAGCTGAAGGTCCTGGGGTCCCATCTTGTTGAGCATCACTGGCATTGGCTTCATCGATCAAGTCTTGAATGGTCCAGTGGCGCTGGCTATGGAGTGTGACTCGTTGAAAGCATTTTTCCAATAGCGCTCGTTGCTTATCGGTCATCTCAGGTAACAAGGTTAAAATATCATGATGTTTTAATGAGGAGACCCGGATTTTGATTTGCTCTGGTGTTAAGACTTGAACTTTAGGGCGATAGCCTTCAGCCACAAAGCTTTGATGCATTTGCATTTCGGCTAACGTGTCATATTCACCATGAGGATCAAAGATCAAAACCGCAGCTCGATTCTTAGGTAAGAGCAGTTCTTCAATCAAAACACCAGCAGTGTAGGATTTACCCGATCCAGTTCCAGCTAGGATAGCCAGGTGTGTACTCACCATTTCTTTCACATCTAAGACAACAGGGACATCCCCGTCTTCTCGTAGTAACAGACTACCCAGATGCGCACCGCCATCACCATCCACCTCTCGCTTATTTAAAACTGATTGCAACATTTGATTGGAGGCTAAGTAAACCTTGGCACCAGGATCAGGAGCCCGGCGGGGGTTAATGAAGCAACTCATAGTCTTGTTGAAGTAACCAATCACCTCAACCGTGACCGCATAAATCTCAGGATTGGGATGGGTGAAGCCCACTAAAGCAACAATGGCACTCGGATCGATGTCAGTATCTGCAAAAATACGATCAGGGAGATGGTCTAGCAGTTCTAAAGCAGCGATTTTGCCAATGATGTTGAGATTTTTGGAAGCCACCCGGTAGTAAACAAATTCACCCACTTTGACAGCTTGAGTGTCGGAGGTAATGAAAACATATTGACTTGAGGTTTCACCGGGGCCTTTGACCGTACCAATGACTTGATCATGGCTTTGATCAGGCGAGCGGACTGAAGTTGCCACTGTTGAACTTAGATTGGAGCCATTGGAGTTGGAATGACGGTGGTTGGTGTGGTTGGTGTCGTGGTCCAGTATCATCGCATCGTCCCCATAGTCATTTTCCAGGCTAATTCTTTGCTGAGGATCTCCAAGGCTCGTCGCTGGCTGCCATTGAACATCGGGCTGATTTCATTGAGAACTTGATAAATTAGATGATCAGCGAATTGCCCAGCACAGTTTTGCAACAAACCGTAGTAGGCAAATTGTGGGTTACCACTTGAATCTTGATGAAATTGATACACTTCAGTTTCACTCATTTTATAAGCGAATGTATTGACTGGCACTACCAATTTTGGAATTCCTTGATAACCAAAACAATGATGGTCCTGATCCGGCAGGGTCAAACGTTCAGGGGGTTCTAAAGTGCCTACCATTACTACTGAGAGTAGCGTTTTAATCTCACTTTGTAAATCCGGTGAATAGATTGGACTGGGATCACTAGATAAACGAGGTCCAGAATTAAGAAATGCGGGATTAAACAATTGCGTATTGTAAATAACGCCGACACCCCAATGGCGCTGTTTGGTTTCGAGTTTGACAAAGTTGCCAAAGCTATACCCTTCTGGGACTGGTGGCTCTTTAACGGTTAAGCGATCATCAACTTCGACCACATAGTCACAATGATTATTAGATTTGACCACTTTCCCCAATCTCATCGGACCCGTCTCCGTTGCAATTTGCTCACTGTTTTTCGAGAGAGGCGCAGAGGTAAGTTTTCTCGTTCGGACCAATCTTGTAAGAGTCGCACAAACAAGCCCCGATCCTCATTGCGCAGCAGTGCTGTTTGATCCGCTGTTTCGATCACATAGGGATATCCCTTTCCGATAATGACCTCACATCGCACAATGTCAATAACCCAATCCAGCAATCCCGCCTCAAAGATCCACAGAGGTAACTCTAGGCGCACCGGGTGATTATCATGGGTTTTGAGATAAACAAAGCCAATTCGATCTCGCATGTCTTGATAATGGGTGAGGATACTTTGATGCCCTTGCTGGGTTCCACTCCGACTACACACAAATAAAGGTGTTCGGTCACCCCAGGTTAACGAGCTTTCTAGTAGTTGAGCATCATTAATTTGAGGGGCTTCAGGTAAATCAAAGATCAACTGCAACATATGGGTCAGATCGCGAGTGTAGGTGGTATCGATGTAAGCCACTATAGGCACCTGATGGGACTCACTAGCTCTTAAGAGTTTTAGTAATGCTTGCACATAAATCTCTTGAATGGGTGGATCAAAAGGTTCAGCAAAGGTAGCCACTAAAGCACCATCCAAAAAAGCCAAGCATTCAGACTGATCAGAGCGCGAGTGAATATAGTCAACTAGCCGGTTAACTTCCATCTCAAAGCGCCGCATGTTGATGATGTGAGCCTTCGATTCAGCGCCGTGTGAGGCTCCTAGATCTTTAGGAGTGAGTACATCCACTTGAATATCTTTGGTATAGCGGCCTTCAGGGCAATGATGATTTTCATACCAGCCGATCTGAACCAGGGCTACAGGAATAGAAATTTCTTTATCGAGATAAAACTGTGATCCATCGACCGCAAAAGTGGGAATATTTTGGATCGTTTGGTCAACCCATTCTAAACTAGCCTCGTGATTGGACCAATCATAGGGAAATTGGACCGTCCAACTTTGATAATAATCCCACTCTAATGTGGCCAAAGCGCCTGGAGAATAGTAAGGTGCAAGGGCTTCAGCAATTTCAAGACTGGACCACTGACAGATCTCTTGCATAGCTTTGAGATAGCGCTCTTTCTTTTCTAGAAATCCAGAATCAAAGGCGGCAAAGGCCTCTCGTTTTTGATCGAGTACTGTCAGAATGAGTGGAGTTCTAAGCACCATACCTTTGATCCTCTCGCTCAATGCGAATGACATGATCAGCCACTTGTTCAAAGGTATCATCATGGCTAATCACAAAGAGTTGCTCAAATGATTTTAAGTTAGTAATCGCTTCAGCTAACCGTTGACGTCGGTGTTGATCCATATTGGTGGTGGGTTCATCAAAAAAAGCAATTTCGAGATCACCCAAGACCTTCAGTAAAGCTAACCGCACAGCTAAAGCGGCTGTCATTTGTTCGCCACCGGATAAACTGACAAAACGTCGTTTTTCATTGCCACCGTCTTGAATGGAGATATCATAGTCAGGTTCCCAATTTAACGCCATCATGGGGCGGTTTAGAATTTCACGGAAGAGTTGATCAGCCACAAGATTGACGGTATCTAAGTAGAGTTTGGTGATCCGGGGTCCTGCTTTTCTGTAAACATCTCGACTGAATTTGATAAAACGATGCAGTTTTTCTCGGTCTTTGAGGGTTTGCTCCACCTGATTAAGCTGCACTTTTACCGTCTGCAAATGATCAAGTCGAGTCTGGATCTGGTCTAGTTGAGGCCTTAAACTTTGGATCCGAGTTTGGATCCGAGCTTGAGCCAGTTCAGCTGCTTTAAGAGTTTGTTTAACAGCTTCATGCCGCTCAGCATCATAGGTTGTGGCCAAGTCAGTGTGGTGTTGTGTGAGATGTTGCAATTGCTGATCGAGTTGAGTTACTTCTGCTTTGAGAGTAACAACCGTAGTTTGGCATTCGGGGACCGTCTGGGCTTGTTGATGAGCCTTGAGGTAACGTTCGTAAGCCGGCTGTGACTGATCTCGATGCTGTTGTTGTGTAGTGAGCTCTGCTTGTAGGGGTAAGAGGTCGGTTAACTGCTGGTTGAGGTGGGCCAGGGTTTGCTGATGTTGATGTAATTCGGTTTGGATCTGTTCATACTGTTGCTCCAAAGGGGGGCGTTGTTCGATCTCGTGCTGGAGTTGCTTAGTTTGGGAGCGGGGATCACCTAGGTCTCGTAATTGTTGAGTGATCTCAGCTTGAGCTGCTGTTAGGGTTTCTAAGGTGCCAGCTTGTTGTTCTAATTGCTGCACAGCTTGTTGAGCTTGCTTGCCATCCTGTTCGATCTGGGCTAGCCGCTCCTGGGCTTGGTGCTGTTCTGTTTGGCGTTGAGGTAACGTGCTAGCCTCTGAGGCAGCCTGGAGGTATCGCTGATAGGCATCTTGATGTTGCTGTCGGATCTGATGACAGTGCTCTATTTGCGCCTGCACGTGTTGACTGGTGGCTAACTTTTGATCAAGGCTAGCGATCTTGGCTGTTTGAGCTGCAATTAAGCTCTGAGAGGCTTGCCATTCCTGGTCAAATTGAGGCTTCTGCTGGAGTTCTTGTTGATAGATCTTAGACTGAGCCCGAGGATCATCTAGAGCTTGTAGTTGCTGGTGGATCTCAGCCATTTGGCGATTAAAGGTGGCTTCAGCTTCGAGTTCCCAATTGAGATTAGCGATTTGATCCTCGAGCTGGCGGTAGTGAGTCTGAAGTGTGGTGAGTTCAGTTTCAAGGGTGGGAATCTCATCTACTAGACCTTGAGATTGATAGCGTTGTTGGAGATCATGTTTGAGTTGATCGCGTTGCGTTTTCAGATTAATAACTGAGACTTGCTTACTAATGTCATTTAAGATAGCCTCTAGCTGGTTTAGTAACTGGTGTGTTAAGGCTGTTCCTTGGGTTAGAGCTGGGGCGATAGTCTGTAGGTCTAGGTGCGGATAATCTCGCTGAATTTGATCTAGGGCTGTGAGAGCCTGTTGTACCACTTGTGACTGTTGAGACAAGCCTGTTTGACCTTGATGTACCGCCTGTTGTAGTTCAGCTTGGAATTGACGGGCCGCTTCGATCCGGCTGAGCTGGGAACCTATCCGGTCTAAGTGCTGTTCTAGATCGGGAATTTCTTGAATGGAGGCTTGGAGGTGGTACCGTTGTTGGATCACAGTCTCTAAGTTTTGCTGGCGCTTGAGTAACTCTTGTGAATCCGCCTGTCGCTGCTCTAATTTAACTCGAATAGCTTCAAATTGATTGAGCTTAGCCTGAACTTGATCACGCTGGTGTTCCCATTCATCTTGTTGATGGAGCTGGGGTTGAAGTTGGTGGAGGCTTTGAGTCAGTTGTTGAAATCGATCGGCTTGTTTGGCTAGTCCAGCCTGTTGTAGTTGGTAATGATGGAGCTGGGAAACCAGAGCTTCTCGATCCTGTAGCTGCTGTTGGCGTTGTTTCCAGGTTTGATTCAGGGTTTGCAGCTGTTCCTCAGCTTGGAGATAGGCTTGATACTCTGATTGACTGGATTGACAGATCTGTTGAGCAGCTTGGGCTAATTCAACAAGCTTGACATACTGACGATAGCTTTCTCGTTGGGCTTCCCACTGGGTGCGTAATAATTGATGCGTCTTGTGGTGCTCAGCCAACTGATCGGATAACTGACTATAGGTTTGTTGTTGATCTTCTAGCTGCTGTTGTTTTAGAACTTGGGGTTGCAACGACATCACCGTTTCGGCGGCCTGAGTCAGTCGGTCCAGGCGTTCTTGCAGGATCGTTAGTTGAGTTGTAAGCTGCTGGCTGGTTTTGAGTGTGTCTTCCCGTTGGTGCTGCCACTGTCGGCCTTGATTTAATTGCTCTTCTAAAAGCCGGATCTGCTCAATGGCTTGCTGATAGGCCTTAAACCCAGCTTCTGTGGCTTGGGCTTCTGTGGCGGCGGCGTGGGCCTCAATTAGGGCTTGTTCGGCTTGCTGTAAGTGTTGACGTTGACGGGTCTGTTGTTGACTGAGATCTTTGATGGCTTGCTCTACATGTTCGATCGCCTGAGCTCGCTGATCAAGTTGAAGCAGTTCAGTTTGGGACTGGGTAATGATTGTCTCCTGCTGAGTCAGATCAAGTGAACTATTTTGGAGTTCAGTTTGTAGCTGGGTTTGTTGCTCTTGTAGCGGATCCCAGTCTCGGAGTTCTTGTTGGAGTAAATCCATTTGATGCCTAATCTCATTGACCTGAGCATCGCTATATTTCTGAGACACTAATAAATCTTTAGCCACCTGCTGATAATCTTCAACTCTTAAAATTCGATCAAAGGTGTCTTTGCGATCTCTAGGTGGTTTGAGGAAATCTGCTGTAAAAGTCCCCTGTGGTACTCCAATGGTCGTTGTGAATAAACGGGGGAGATCAGTTCCCGGAGGAATGCCAAGATGCTGACGCAACCATTGCATGACATCTGCTTTGATCTCATATTCCAGTTGATGCTGCAATTGTGGATCAAAGATCCGATACCCCGTAGTGGAATGACGCCGGACTTCATAAGTGCGATCATCATGAGCAGAAATAAAGCTGACAGCCACTTCACAACTGGTTGCCCTAGAGCGGATCATCTCCTGTTGGGTATAAGGGCTGTAATCAAATAATACCCAGGCTATGGCTTCTAAAATACTAGTTTTGCCAGCACCATTTTCACCACAGATCGTATTCATCCCAGCTTCAAATTCTATGTGCTGATCGGCATGAGTCTTGAAGTTCTTTAAGGTAACCGAGAGGATTCTCATTCATCATCCCCCGTGGCATGGCCTAAGTAAGTCTGTTTTAAATGGAGATAGATCTCAGATTCGTGTCGATGATCAAGGACCATTTCCTTAAGACCTAGCAGCACTCGAGCCAATTCTTCACTTCGCTTACGATAATGGGCATGGCTGGCCAAAATGTCGGCATAAACTTGTTCTTCAATTTCTGTCCGTTGATCTTCAGTAGCAGCTGTAGACGTAGTATCCAATTCAAGGGTGATGGCTTCTAGTTTGAGTGACATGACCAAAGCCCCTGTTAGAGCTTGAATCTCTTGTTGGAGTGTCTTGAGATTGAGTTCATGCCGGGCAAACCCTACCTGACCTTGGATCCGAAACTCAACTAAAGGAGCTGGCTGAGTCTTAATATTTGCCTGTCTTACAGTTTCTAACACTAATTCATAGAGCTGTTCGGGGGGCTCTTTACCCTTGGCTTCATAGATCAATCGATAACAGGGCCGTTGATAGTAATGGTGTACCAGTTTTGCTTGCATAATCTCTGGAGTGAGTGTGACTTTAAAAGCCCCGCGTTCAAAGGCACTTTCGGCAAAGCTATTGGCTTCAACTGATCCAGGATTAAATACCCAGTCTTCTAAAGTATAGCTTTTGTGAATATGGCCCAAGGCGAGATAATCAACGCCAGCAGCTTTTAGCGGAAGTAGATCTTGATATCGTAAAGCTCCTGTGTAGCGGGCTACTTGGCCTTCTAAGCCATGGTGAAACATTAAAATTGTTCGTTCTGGCCCTGGTGGTAAGGCTTGAATAGCACTCGCCAGCGCTTCAATAGCTTTGGGTGCTGTCGATCCATACCAGGTTGAACCGATCACTCGCACACCACAAGTGAGATCAAGATACCCGCCCCGTTTAGTATCTGGATCCCAGGGATCTAAACACACACCTGCTGCTGTGGTGGTTGGTTCTAGCAAAATCAGGTAATCATGTTGAGCTAAGTAACGTAACCAGCTGGTTTTAACCCCGTAGGGACGGCTGTCGTGATTACCTTCGATCACCAAAACTGGGATCTGGGCAGCTTTAAGCAAGCTCAACACCAATTCAGCCTGATTGAGGACATTCGGTAAAATCGTGCGATACTCAAATAGATCGCCAGCTACTAAAACAAAGTCAACTTGAGCCTGAATGGCATGCTTCTGGATCAAATCTCGAAAGGCATGAAAGAAGTCTCCTGAGCGCTCAGGACTGTCATAGCGATCAAACCCTAAATGAACATCAGCACAATGTAAAAAGGTTGTTTGTAAATTAGCAGTCACAACCATCGATCCTTGCAAATCAATTTTGGTTAACTAATCTAATCAAGCTTTAGCAAATTGACCCAAGTGTAGCAGAAGGACCCAGTTGAGACTATCCAACAACAACATTTGCCAAACTCATGGGCGTACTCTTTATAACATCTATATATTCTTCTTGTAAGCTTACGGTTAATCCACATAAACAGTTAAAACGGATAAAAGGCTGGACAAGCATTCTTTTATACCGTATCATCCATAGTCTTTAAAGGGTGACTAGTCTTGTAAAATAGGACTGAGTTGCTTCAATATCAATTTGTATCTTTTTATGCTATGAACTTTGATAACAGACTACCTACTAGTTCTTCAATGTGCTAATTTAGTCTTGAGCCAGGCAAGGAGACTTCCTGAAATATTCTGGGCATCTGACACGGATTTGCAAGTAATACGATTTGCAAGTAACACGATTTGCAGGGGTATATGGCTTCGATTGTCGCAAGGGTGATCAAATGACAGGAGTATTGAAACTCACCATTACAGAATCTGCTGAGGAACTTAAAGCTCTGCTAACTCGGCAAACAAAAGCCTCAGCTCGTGAGCGAATTCAGGCATTATATTTGCTTAAAATAGGCAAAGTAAAAACTATTACAGGGCTAGCTGAAATTTTGGGTCGAGATATCTCGACTATCTTTCGTTGGTTTCAGCGTTATCGTAGTACAGGTTTAGAAGGATTGTTGAATACGCCACGAAACCAAGGCCGCAAACCGATTATTTCTGAAGATGTTCTGGATATTCTGAAAGATAAACTCCAATCTCGGCATCAGTTTCGATCGTATGAGGATATTCGACTTTGGTTGAAAGATAAGTTTGGTATTGAAGCCTCATACAAGGTTGTGCATGAAACCGTTCGATACCGATTAAGAACCCGTCTCAAGACGTCTCGGACTCGATAGATCACGGTACTACTCAATGGCTTCACTAGGTGCTAAAGCAGGAAGATAGCTACTGACCAACACAATGTCTCCTTCAGGTAGCTCACTCCCCCCTCTAGGTTCCAATGTAACAAAGAAGCGATTAGGCTCAGGAATGGTTAACACGGGACTCAGGAATTGCACACTTCCCACTTCAGGGACAGCAAAAGTGCCAGCACTTTCTAGGGTTCTTGCTGCTGGATCCAGTTGCTCAGGGGAAGGCTCTCTTGTGCTAACCTCAGCCCATAATTGGTAGGTTTTACCTCGATCGGCCTGAGGAAATTCTGTCGCTACAAAGAGGATCTGTTGGTTTGTGGGTGACCATAACACCTGAGCCAGGGTGCTGCTTTGTTGGTAAGGGTCTCGTAGCGTCAGTGTCTGGGTGGAGCGTTGTTGCTGAATCCGAGTAATATCTTCATCAGAAGCTACAGTCGTCGTGTAGCCCACCGGCTTTAAGTACAATTGCCAGGTTGCCCATGTGGCATAGCTCAACGTGATCCCGGTCACACCGATCAAACTAGCGCCGGAGATCAGGACAACTGGCGGAAGTTGCCCCAGGATTTGAAGAAGTTGCTTGACAGAGCTACCTTGCTCCCATCGTGTGGATTGTGACCGTTGAAATAGCCACCCTAACCAGCGTTTTTGTTTGGCGCGAGCTAGTGTGCCCGTGAGATCGTAGAGCCACAATGCTACCGAACGTTCTCGCTCTCGGTCAAAGGTATCTGCTTGCCTCCAGACATGATCGAAGGCCTGCTGGACGATTTCATCCGCCTCTTGGGGATTGTTGAGAATGGCTTCAGCAATGTGGTGCAGGCGCTGTTGATACCGATCTTTAAGTACAAAGTAAGCCCGCCGATCTTGATCTTGGAGGCCAGCCATGAGTTCAAAATCGGTTGGGTCATCCATACCCTGCGGATCAGACATGACAACTGAAATCTAGGGGGTTAGCTGATATCACTTGAAGATCGAGTCGAGTCTGCTGTCTCATCAGTCGTTTCTGTCGAGTCGGTATTCATTTCTTCTTTGAATCCACGCAGCGCTTTGCCGATCGAACTCCCCAATTCAGGCAGTTTTTTGGGTCCAAAGATTACAACCGCAATCACTCCAATGACAGCCATTTCTGGAAATCCAAGTCCAAACAAGCTCATGAGCTTAACCTTTCTTAACGTTGGTACTGCTTTAGTGACTGACAGATGATCCTTAGAACAACCTCTGAAATGAGCTACCTCTAAGTTAATCAACTGTAGTACCTATCTTAGCTTTAGCCTAACATGGGGTCCTATGAGGCTGGATCAACCCAACGACCATCGGCTTTGATCAGAGCTATGAGTTCTTGAACACCGTCTTGCTCAGGCACTTTCTTGACCTCTTCCCGACCCCGATAGAGAGAGATGTAGCCTGGAGTTTTGCCAACATAGCCATAATCGGCATCGGCCATTTCCCCTGGACCATTAACAATACACCCCATCACGGCAATATCTAACCCAGTCAAGTGTGAGGTGGCTGATCTCACCCGTTGGAGAACGGTTTCAAGATTGAACAAGGTTCGACCACAAGAGGGACAAGCCACATATTCCACCATCGTTTTGCGGAGATTCAGGGCTTGCAAAATGCTATAGCAGACTGGGATCTCTTTTTCAGGGGCCTCGGTTAGAGAGACACGAATAGTATCGCCAATACCCTCAGCTAGTAGCGTCCCAATCCCAACAGCAGATTTGATCCGTCCATATTCACCATCCCCAGCTTCTGTGACTCCCAGGTGAAAAGGATAGTTAAACCCTAAAGCATCTAATCGTTTAGCCGCCAGTCGATAGGCCGCCAACATCACTTGAGGTCGTGAGGCTTTGAAGGAAAACACCAAGTTATGGTAGTCCAGATCATGACAAATCTGAGCAAATTCCAGTGCTGACTGCACCATACCTTCAGGCGTGTCTCCATAAGTAAAGACCATGCGCTCAGCTAGAGATCCATGATTAACACCAATTCGCATGGCTTTACCCTGGTCTCGTAACTGAGTCACCAGTGGGGCAAAGGTTTCTCGGATTTTGTCTCGGATCTCATCAAATTCAGCTTGAGTATATTCTGTCCGGCCCACTTGAGGTTTCTCAAAGACAAATAAACCCGGGTTGATCCGCACTTTATCCACATAGTTGGCGACTTCCATGGCAATCTTGACCCCATTATGATGCACATCGGCAACCAAGGGCACTGGTTGATAGGTCTCCAGTAAACGTTGGCGAATTTTGTCCATTGCTTTGGCATGAGCCATGCTGGGGGTTGTCACTCGAACAATCTCGGATCCAGCTTCATGCAAACGACGAATGCCTGCTACAGCCGCTTCAATATCAAGCGTGTCTTCATTAATCATGGACTGCACCACCACAGGGTGGTCACTGCCGATCTTGATATCGCCCACCACCACGGTCTGGGTTTTGCGGCGAGGATAAGTTAATTCGGGGTAGGGTTGCGGGGTAGGGGGAGTCAGAGTCTGCATAGGTTTAGTTACAGCTTTGATGGATCTACACCCTGATTTTAGGAGCATCAGCGCGATTCGTGTTGTCTGTTGTCAGGAATTGGAAACAAGTAGACTCAGCTCAAGTTTGCCCCTTGATAGGGATGGGGGATCCCTTACTCCTCTACACCCACTTAGGGTTTACTCCCCATGCTATTGAAGCTAGAACTAATCTGAAAGGGGATCAAGTGGCCCTGCCCTCATTCACATGAAAATGATGCTGGCAGCCACAGATGAATAGCGGAGCATCTAGCCAGTTATTGAGCCGCAATTTGGCCTCGTCGTTTAGTTTCATCTACGGCCCAACTGAAGAGACTCAATCCCAGGGCAAAATACCCCATACCCACCAGCAAGGCCAAGCCTAATCGGGAGTAGTCTAACGCGATCTCGCGGCCCATTAGATCTCGTAGTAATCCAGCTCCAGCTGTCATCGGCAAAAATTGACCCAACAGTTGCACACCAGCTGGCCACTCTTCCGTTGGAGTCGCTAGCAAAAACAGTAAGCCAAATTGAAAAATCACTAGTAGTTGCTGGATCCGTTTAAACAACATCGCTAGTCCCCCTACGATAAAGGCGATCCCATAGGCACACAATAAAACAGTGGCTAGCGGCAACACTAGTTCAGGAGGAAACTTCAGCCAGGTCCCCGTTAGCCCCATAATCACCAGCAAAATCCCTAGAGTGAGGGTAATCCTGAGAGTCAGACTGGCTAACGCACGAGCTAGAAAGATCACAGGGGTCCGATACCGAGCCATAAACACTTGCTCTAAAGTCCCGGTTTGAGTTTCAAATTGAAGATTTAGGGCGATATCTGTCAAAATAAAGGTCACCAACGTCCAGAGCACATACCCGATCACCACTGAATCGAGGCGGCTACCAAATTGGGAAGCTGGCCCAGCCATGTACTGAGCGCCTAAAAACAGGGCATAAAAAAATGAAGTTGTAATAAAGACTGCCCCTATAGCTTCAAACGGATACCGAATAAACTGTAACCAAACCCGTTTGAGTTCTGCTAAAAACAATTCAAGCATGATGTCGCACCAATTTGAGAAAGATCTTAGTTAAATCCGCTTCATCCCGTTTCACCGTCAACAGCGGCAAAGGCTTGATCACACCTAGAACCTGGTAGAGATCGGTAGGGTCTCCTGTAAACGTCAGGGACTGATCAGATTTAAACTCAGCTCCCATCGTCTCCAGTTGCCGCCGCCGGACAGGATCAAGGGGGCATTCAACTTCAATTGAGTAGGTGGATCCCGAAAACTGTCGGATTAGATACTGCGGGGTTGATTCAGTGATAATCTTACCTTTTTGAATGATCATGACTCGATCAGCAAGAGCCTCGGCAATATCTAACTGATGAGTGGTTAACAAAATCGCATGGCCCTCAGCTGCAATCTGTTTGATCAAGTTTTTCACAGTAATGGTAGCCTCGACATCAAGCCCTAGGGTGGGCTCATCCAGTAGCAACAACTTGGGTTTATGGATCATAGCTACCGCAATGGCTAACTTTTGTTGCATGCCTCTAGACAGAGTTTGAACAGCAACTTGGCGTTTTTCAGTTAATTCAAACTGATCTAATAAGGCTTGGCCGCGCTGTCTAGCTTCCGATCGAGTTAAGCCCTTAAGTACACCAAAGTAGTCTAAATTCTGCTCAGGCGTGAGTCGCCAATACACATTACGGTTACCCTCTAATACTGCTCCCAAAGCTTCTAAAGCAGCCACCTCTCGAAATGGATCTCGGCCTGCAATTCTCACATACCCTGTGTCAGGTTTGATCAAGCCCGCGATCATCTTAATTGTGGTTGTTTTACCCGCACCATTAGGACCCAAAAAAGCTAAAACCTCCCCAGCATTGATCTCAAGAGAAACTTGCTTGACAGCCTCGATCGGTTTGCCCTGACTCCGAAAGATCTTGCTTAACTGGTGTGCCTCGAGTGCTTTCATATTTTTGTAATAGTTCTTTACATTAGCAGTGTAGCAGGTTGAGGGAGGTGTCTCCTATCTCTTTACCCTTCATCCTTAGGGGGAAAGACCTCATGCCTTGACTCTGCTTGATCTGGGTGTATTGTATGAATTAATTAAGTGAGTCTGTGCCCATGTGAGGAGTGTTAAGGGTTGCCTATGAAATGGAGTATTTGGGCCACTGTGTGTCTGGGGCTAGGACTCCTGATGGATTTTGCGATCGCGGCTCCTCAAGATGATCCTTCAAGGCTACCGCTGCGGATTAGCTCCGATCCAGATTCTGACTCACTTCAAGATGATTCTTTAGATTTAGAGGCAGAGGTCACAACTCTAGATCTCCCTGAAGTGTTCAATATTCGCTCGATTACTTATCAGGGCAGTACCGTGTACTCTGATGCTGAATTAGATCAGGTGACTGGGTTAAGTCAGATTCAAGGCCAGGATTTATCACTACCCGAGCTTCTACAATTAGTTTCTGCAATTACCAACCGTTATGTTGAAGATGGTTATATTACTTCAGGTGCATTTTTGCCGCTTGAAGACAATTCAGCTGACTCTTTAGCAACCGGTCAACTCACGATCCAAATCTTAGAAGGACAGCTGGAATCTATCAATTTGGAAGGGCTGGGCCGCCTCCGACCGTCTTATGTCAGATCTCGGTTAGCTCGAGGGACGCAGACACCTTTAAATCAGCAAACCTTGCTCCAGACTCTACAACTGTTACAGTTAGATCCCTTGATTGATTCCCTCAATGCAGAACTAGCAACAGGAACCCAACCAGGCACCAGTATTTTAAATGTGAGACTTACAGAAGCTCGAACTTTTGAAGTAGGAGCCAATCTTGATAATGGTCGCTCACCCAGTGTGGGATCGTTTCGTAGAAGTGTCACGGTGACTGAGGCCAATGCTCTAGGTTTTGGTGATCGGATCTCGGTTGATTATGCCAATACGACAGGGAGTGATCGGTTAGAAGCCAGCTATGACTTTCCTTTGAATGCACTGGATGGATCTTTACAGCTCCGCTACTCAACCTCTGCCAATCGCATTATTGAAGATCCTTTTGATGCTATTGACATTCGTTCACCGTCTGAGTTGTTTGAGATCACCTATCGACAGCCTCTGATCTTAAAACCTGATCAAGAATTTGCTTTGGGTCTGACAGGAACTTATCAAGAAAGTGAAACCACGTTATTAGGCATTCCATTTCCTGATCTGTCGTCAGGTTCGGATGATCAGGGCCGTACCCGTGTGAGTGCTGTACGGTTTTTCCAAGATTATCGTCAACAGGGGGAGCAATCGGTCTTGGCAGGTCGATCTCAATTTAACCTGGGTCTCGACATACTGGATGCCAATGTTAGCCGTGATGGCAGTCCCGATAGCCAGTTTTTCTCTTGGCGGGGCCAGCTGCAATATGTGCGTCTGACAGCCCCTAATACTTTGTTGGTGATTCGATCAGATGTTCA
This sequence comes from uncultured bacterium, assembly GCA_964434865.1. Lineage (GTDB taxonomy): Bacteria > Cyanobacteriota > Cyanobacteriia > Thermostichales > Thermostichaceae > CAYSWV01. The sequence goes on along the minus strand of CAYSWV010000037.1, from coordinate 12,923 downwards.
ATTGGCTAATCAAGAGTTGCTACCCTTAGAACAATTTGGCTTGGGTGGTCAACAAACCGTCAGAGGTTACCGGCAAGATGCTCTAATCACCGATAATGGGGCTCTAGTTTCAGTTGAGTACCGCCTTCCCCTGTATCAGGCTAGATCCTTAAGTTCAAGCCATGTGCTGCAGTTAGTGCCTTTCCTAGACTGGGGTGTGGGGTGGAATGCGAGCGATAACCTTGACCAACCTCGAGATAATACCTTACTAGGCACAGGCTTGGGACTGCTCTGGCAACAAGGGGATCGGTTTTCATTCCGTTTAGACTATGGGATTCCGTTAACAGAAGGTCCTTCGGATCGAGACCGCACCTGGCAAGAAAATGGCCTCTACTTCTCAATCCAAACAAGTTCTCTCTAAAGCCATTTGATCAGGTTTGAGCTTGATGCCCTAAAACGTCAGATTTTTAATGCCTAAAACATGCATACCTTCACCGGTCCACTGGTTTTGATCAATCAACTCATTCAGCCATTGCCGCTCCTCCGCTAAGAGGCCTTTCTGCCCATCTGGATCAAGTTTCTCCAGGATCATCTGTGTATTGAGGGCCGCTTCTTTAACCCAAGGCATCTCTTTAATGATGTTGAATAGCTTTGAAAAAGCCTTGGCCCCTTCACCTTGATCAACTAAAAAGTAAGCATGATGGCAGCGGAAATAGGGACTCCAGTAAAACTCATCTTCAGCCCATTGCCAGGACGATTCAGTTGTATTCGGATCACTTTTTAATAGAGCTAGGGCATAAACAGGTGAATAGAGGATATTACTATCAAAGCCCAAGAGTTCTTCCACAGTCACCTGGACGCGGCCTGATTCATCTACCCGATCCAGGAGTTTGGTTTCTAAAACGGTATTGTAGAGATCGTGGGCCACATCATGGTGCCCTTCTAAATGTAAGGCATCAGCCAATTGGATTTGACATCGACTATGATTGGCTTCACACTCAAGGCCCTGCTGAGACCAGGCTTTAGCTTGTGCATACTCATTTAACACATTGGAAGCCTTGGCATAAGTAGCACAATACTCCACATAATTAGCAGGATCTGAGAGCGGTGGCAAACCTCCTTTTTCGAGCTCTTGGATACCTTGTTGAGGATATCGATCTTCTATGTAGCGTTCAGCCCACTGCCAGACCTCCAAGCCATTGGCAGCCACGGGATCCAAAACACCTTGATAGATCAAACTTCGCCGATCCCAGGGTGACTGGATCTGAGACCATTGTTCAAACAGATCGGGAAAGGCTTGAGTGTAGGTCAGCGCTTGGCCGGCTTCATCTCGAAACACTAGATTGAGGTCTACCCCTGGCTTTTGTAGGTAGCGTTTGGCCGCTTTGACTATCTCGGTTTCGAACTGTTGAGCTTCGGTCATGATCGGCAGCCTCTGGGAGCAACCTTTTCATTGTGCGCTGGGTTATGGATATCTAGTCAAGTCTTAGGGTCAGCAGAAGCGTGAAAAGCAGTAAAATAAAGCGGTTACCTAGCAATGATGAGTTGAGTCATGCCGAAAGCTATCTGGAACAATGTGGTCCTTGCCGAAGCTCCTCAGGATCAATGCCAAGTTGTCGAGGGGAATTATTATTTTCCACCTGCATCTGTTGATCAACAGTACTTTAAGCCGAGCTCAACCCACACCAGTTGTTTCTGGAAAGGAAAAGCCAGTTATTACAACCTGGAGGTTGAGGGCCAAACCTTATCCGATGGGGCCTGGTACTATCCTGAGCCGAAAGAGCAAGCCACCCATATTAAAAATCATGTGGCTTTTTACAAAACTAAAGTTACGGTTCAAGACTGATCGAGTGAGTGGTTGGGAAACGGGTCTGGATGCAAGAACCAATTTGGATATTTGGGTATGGTTCCCTCATTTGGCGGCCTGACTTTCCCTACTTGGATGCTCGTCTAGCTTATGTTAAAGGCTGGGAACGTCGGTTTTGGCAAGGCTCTCACGATCATCGTGGTACTCAGGCCGATCCAGGTCGAGTTGTCACTCTGGTAGAAGCGCCTCAACAGTGCTGCTATGGTCGGGCTTTTTTAATTGAAACTGATGTGTTTGTCCATCTTGATCATCGTGAATCTAATGGCTATGAGCGCTACACACTTGATATTGGGTTTGACCAGGTGTACGTCAGGGGACAAACTTATATTGCTAGCACAACTAACTCAGCTTTTTTGGGTGAAGCCCCTCTAAGGGAAATCGCTGCCCAGATCGTCCGCTGTCAAGGCAAAAGTGGTACTAATATTGAGTATCTTTTGGAGTTAGCCAAGGCTTTACGTCTGCTCAATATTTCTGATCCCCATATCTTTGAACTTGAAAATCATGTGCGGGCTATTCAACTTCTATAGCCTTTAACACTTGTGGGGATAAATCAGCTCGCTTAATGGTCTGCTTCCAATCTTTAACTCAATTGAAGATTTCCTGAATGGTGAAACACAGGAGGGTAATGATTCTTATCATAAGTTTCAATTTGATCTTATGACCTTTTGTGAATTCTCCGACATTAAATTTGTTGATGACGAGGGTAATGAGAAGATATTAAACACTAACGAACGTTGGTATATGCCAACCGAAATTACATGAATGTTAAAAACACTTGGTTTCAAACAGATTGATATTTATGGGGCCCATTTAGGAGAGTTTTCTCGTTCTCATGAATTAACAATCAAAGATTTTGAGATGCTAGTGATCGCTGAGTAAATGCAACCTTTCGCACAAGCTGTCAATCTGCTCTGCTATTTGATGTATGTATCCTTTAACTATATTTCTTCAACTATAAGAACAAGATCTAACTCCTACAAAAAAGATCTGCTTACTGCTCATAAGCACCAATATCTGGAGATCCTCCACGACTACGGCCCAAGATATCTTCTCCAGCTGACTGGTTAGGATTGGCGACGCCATTAGCAGGACTGTTGAAAGGTAGGCGGCCATATTGCTCAACTAAAGCTTCAAAAGCTTGCCGAATGGTTATTGATCCATCAGCAAATTGATTAGTGGCAGGAATCCAACGAGGTAAGCTGACAGTTGTTGGGTTGGGTAAGCCTGGATTAGCAATGATCGCAGCTGGATCATTCGTAACATTGACCAAGTCACCAGCTAGGTTAGTGGGGATCGGGTTACCTCCATTCCAGTAGAGATTTGTATCCAAGGAAAAGGTGTTGGTTTCACTTAGAGGGGTATCTGAAAAGTCATCCATAGTACCCGTTGGATCAGACCAGATGTTGTTGTGTAATTGAACATTGTCATTGGGTAAATTGGAGCCTTCAGCATTGAGCCTAAAGGCAAAAGCCAGCGAGGGTAAGTTACCTACAATAGTATTGTTTCTGAAAGTAATATCTCGGGATCCCTTCACCCCAAAGGCTGCTCTCAGGGTATTACTGGAGTTACCCAATAGTAAATTGTTTTCAATGAGGACATTACGAGCTTCATAAAACGGTTGGCCATCTTCCCCCACTAGCACAAAATTAGCTCCAGTATTACCTTGCCAATTCAAGAAAATATTACGCCGTACGGTGATGCGATCACTACCCAAAAAGGCATCAGCGCCTGCATTACTATCTTTGATCACTACAAAACTACTAGTGGAATTGGTGTTGCTACGGCCACTCCCTTCAAAGTCATTAAAGAAGATATTGTCTTCAACTATAACATCTTCGACGCTATTAATATCAATATGTTCATCTGATCCGGTTTGGTTATAAAATACATTGCCTTGAACTAAGATGTCAGTGGCTCCATTATTGATTTTTAGTAAGTCATTATTAAAGCTGTCATGGATGATATTGTTTCGCAGAGTGATCTCACGAGTCGGATTAGCCGGATCACTGGTTTGAATTTGAATCACTAATCCACCTGCACCTGGACCCGTATGAGCAATATCAAACCCTTCTAAGGTGATCCCTTGGGTATCAAAAGCTGTGAAGACCGTAGCATTGTGCCGAAATTGAGCTTGATAGGGAATCTCAGATCTCACCGTGACACCTTGGGCAAATCGACCTCGGAGACGAACTCGCCCCATGTACAAACCAGGTCGGACTAAGATGGTGCTGCCATCAGGTACAGAATCTAAAGCTTGGGTAATGGTGGCCCAAGGATTGGCACTTGAACCGTTACCGGTGGCATCGTTGCCATTGGGTGCTACATAGAATTGATCGATCGAGGGTGGGGCTACTGAGGTGGCTAGCACAAATGTAGGTGTCAGCGTCACACCGGTGATCGTCACTAGATCAAGAAAGTTGGCAGCATCAATCGTTACGGCTGTTGTGGGTCCTACATAGAGTAACTGTAACTGATCATTAACCACCACCAACCAGAGTCCAATTAAATTAGCAGGTGCAAAAATGACTGTCGCTTCAAACTCTACGGGATCCAAGATATTGGCATCAACTTGCCTCACATCCACCACCACCACCTTTCCCTCCAAGTCTCGGACTCGTGTGGCTTCACCTGAGGCGGCAACTTGCTTGACCAGAGCTTGAACTTGCTCCGATTCGGGTTGGATAGGTAAGTCTGATTGAGTGGAAGTTGCTGTTTGATTGGGTGGCCCTACACTAGTTTGAGTATTAGAACCGCAGCCCACCATTAAGGCTGTTGACAGGATGATGAAAAAAGCACGAGGACAAGACTTTGTAGCCATCATATGGATTCCTCAACGATCAGATTACTTTTGGTTGCTCAGCCTGCAATCAGCCTTAGTTAAGATCGTTAACATTGGGCTTTTATCTTCACTTGCAGGATGCCCCCAGACTTGGCTTAAATTATCAGTAGCTCTAAACTTTTGGAGTCGTTTGTGGGTTAGATCACGGTTAAGTCGTGACCGGAGCTTGAACAGCCGGAATATCTATTAGCTCTATTTGAACGATGATTGAATAGTTAAGAGATCAATGGACTCTGCACGTAGGTTCCTAGTTCATGGTAAGATTTGATCCTCTGACAGTGGGAAAGGGCTGGTTCAGGGTTTTAGACTAGGGTAACGACAGTGTTACTCCATGCACTGCTCCGGGATGGTTGTTCTGAAAGTGTGTTCAAGTCGTCGGATTGATATAGTTGAACAAGATGCAAACATTACCCTCTCTCTTAACGGACTCCCAGATCAAGTTTCGACAGCTTCAAGGGTTATTGCGGGATCGTTGGCAAACTATTGAGCATTTTGATCGGAGTGAATACGATATTTTGGTGGTTCCTTCCCTGAGTCTGAATCCAGACGAACTGCTCAAAATTGAGGGGGTCCATCATTATGAGGAGCGGTTGCTGTTTTCCCTGATTCGGCTGCGTAATCCCCGGACTCGACTGATCTATGTGACTTCCCAGCCCTTACCGCCAATTGTCATTGACTATTACTTACAACTCTTGTCAGGGATTCCGTTCTCGCATGCTCGGGATCGGTTGTTGCTATTTTCGGCCTGTGATGGCTCTAATCGACCCTTAACTGAAAAACTGCTGGAGAGGCCTCGGCTCTTGAGTCGGATTCGTCAAGCGCTCCACCCTAGTAAATCATATATGGTTTGTTACAACACTACACCTTTAGAGCAACGGCTCTCCGTCCAGCTCGATTTACCCTTACTAGCCCCCGATCCTGATCTAGGCTACTGGGGCACCAAAGATGGGAGTCGGCACATTTTTGCCGAAAGTGGCATCCCTTATCCAGATGGTAGTGATCTAGCCTGGACACCGGATGAGCTAGCAACAGGCATTGCCGATCTTTGGGAACGACAGCCACAGTTGCAACGGATGGTGATCAAGCTCAATGAGGGGTTTTCCGGAGAAGGCAATGCGATCTTGGCCTTGCCATGTCTTGAAGCTGTAGCCCCTGGCCAAGCCTCCCATCGAGCTAGAGTCGCCGCTATTGCCCAGCAATTTGAAAATTTGTCATTTCAGTCTACTCTCGAAACGTGGCCCCATTTTCAACGCCGAATTCCAGAAATGGGTGTCTTAGCCGAAGCTTTTATTGAAGGGCAGATCAAACGCTCCCCCAGTGTGCAGGGCTACATTACTCCCTCAGGCGAGGTTGAAATTTTGTCCACTCATGATCAAATTTTAGGAGGACCAGATGGTCAAGTTTATTTAGGGTGTCGCTTTCCAGCTGATGCAGCCTATCGAGTTGAAATTCAAGAATTAGGTCGGCGAGTGGGTGAAGTCTTGGCTCAAAAAGGTGCCCTAGAACGATTTGGGGTTGATTTTATTGCCGTTCAACACTCCAATGGGGATTGGGATCTACAAGCCATTGAAATCAATCTCCGTAAAGGTGGAACCACTCATCCCTTTATGACACTCAAGCTCCTGACAGATGGTCAGTATGATCATGAAACGGGATTATTCTTCAGTCAGCATGATCGAGCCAAATATTATGTCGCTACTGATAATCTGCAACAGGCTCATTACCGAGGGTTATTACCTAATGATTTAATGGATATTGTGGCCTTGCATCGGCTTCATTTTGATACTAGTACAGAGACCGGGACTGTTTTTCATCTGATCGGGTGTTTATCTGAGTTTGGTAAATTAGGGCTTACCTGTATTGGTAACTCAGCTCAAGAAGCAGAGACTGTGTATCAGCAGGTTGTGCAAATTTTGAATCAGGAAACCCAAAAGGGTCAAGAAAATCAACTTTGTAACGGATTACCCCTCACTTGGCCGACCCATCCCTCACACTATTCTGAAAGTTAAATGATTTCTTACCCCAATCTGAAGGAGCAGACATGGCCAAACAACGTTGTGATCTACGAATTCTACTCATGCAAATTCGGGATGAGCATCAGGTCCGGATGGAGGAACACCAAAGTTTTGCCCAGTATAGTCAACTTCATCCTGCACAACTTGATTGTCTGAATGTCTTTGATACCCCCTCATTTCCAGCGACCCAGGTAGAAGGGTATGATGCCCTATTTGTGGGTGGTGCTAGTGAAGCCAGTGTATTAGAACCAGAGACCTATTCGTTTTTAGGCTACTCTCAAGCCATGCTCCGTTATTGCCTGGATCAGCATATTCCCGTTTTTGCGTCTTGTTTTGGCTTTCAATTAGCTGTGATTGCTTTGGGTGGAACGATTATCCGGGATGAAAAGGATTTTGAGATGGGATCGATTCCAATTCAGTTGACACCTGCGGCTCAAACTGATCCTTTATTTGGGGATCTCCTCCAAGATCAACTTCAAGACCAAAAGGAGTTTAGGGCCATTGCCGTTCACCGAGAGCGGGCCCTGAGTTTACCCTCTGAGTGTGACCTTTTGGCTTATACGTCTGCGTGTTGTCATGCTTTTCGAGTTAGAGGTAAACCGTTCTGGGCTTTTCAGTTTCATCCTGAAGTTGATAAACCGACTCTGGTCAAACGCCTGACCCTTTATCAATCTAAATACACTCAAAATTCTAACCACCTAGACGCTGTACTCCAGGCAGCAACTGATACACCTGAAGCGAATCGCTTGCTAGAAAAGTTTGTGACCCGACTTTTAACACAAACCTATCCAGAGCCTTTCAGTCAACAGCCGGCATCACCACCTTGTCCCTCTAGGCCTTTTTCTTCTGTGATCTCAACTTAAGCCTTTCGATAACTTGGGCTTGTAGATCGGCATCAAGACAGTAGGGATCGAGAGCTGCCTTTGCCATTTGAGCATCCGTTTCTGATCCTTCTGAGATCAATTGCAAGAGAAATTGAAACGCTTCGTCGGTTCGTAGCATTGCCATGGCTTGAGTAGCTGTTTGGCAGAGATCGCGATTAGTGAGGCGATTCCACCACTGCTTGAGGATAATAAAGGCTTCAGATAAATGGGACTCTCCTAAAACCAAAGCGGTGAACTCCTGGGTTGCCAATAGATCTGCCTCTAAAAACTGAGCCACAAAAGCCAGAGATGGATAGGGATCTAGTTGAATGATCGCCCGAAGGCACTCTGAAATGACTTCAGGTTCTGATTCAGTTTGAGCCCGTAGGCGCAGGAGTGGCACGCCTCGATCACGATCTCCGGTGTAAGCTACTGCTTGAGCGGCTCCCATTCTCACAGGCGTTTCTGGATCAGCTAGTAAATCCGCCAACTCGATGAATACTCGTGGATAATGCATCCGCACCAAGCCTAAAGCACAGGTAACCCGTAATTTTGGAGCTGTGTCCATCTGCCCCCCATAGACAGGTTCCATCTGAGTATGACGAATCCCTTGAAGAAATACATCAGGATCATTGAATTCTAGGCGATAGAGGGTTTCGGCGATGGCGATTTTGGCCAGACAACTGGGATCTGTTTTAATCGGATCGCTCATGAATCGATCAAAGGTCGGAATGAGATCAGGCAGTAATACCCCAATCATTGAACGTTCGATGATTTGAGCCGCCCGCGCCACCACGACTGAGGACTGCCTTTTCAGAATCTGCTTTAGATCAGCGAGAGACTCATCTGACGTTGGATCAGACTTGAGTTGGTCAAGCTTAGCAAATAGGGCCTCTTGCTTGCGTGATTTCATCTTAACTGTCCTCTAGGCTGGCTGTTGAATAGCTCAAGTTTAACTTGAACAGACTAATTTAAACTAAATAATACTGCAAACTTCATAGCTTGCCAACTTGTGACTGATCTAGACTATACTACAGGCATGATTCAGCAGTCTTCATTCAAAACAATCTGACCATAGTCTAATTTCACCAACCGGTCAGCAACTTCAAAATAGCGGTCATCATGGCTGATCACAATAACGGTTTTACCTTGTTGCTTCAGGCTGGTAATAATCTGCGTGTAAAAGACTTGCTTAAAAGTTGGATCTTGATCAGCAGCCCATTCATCAAAAACATAGATCGAGCGGTTTTCTAAATAGGCCGTTAGTAGAGCTAAGCGCTTGCGTTGGCCTTGAGATAGGGCTGTTGTGGATAGCTGCCCTGATTTGATAGAAACCTTCTGATCTAGATGGAGATCTCTTAAGTAAGATTGAACTTGGGTCTCTACTTCAGTGGGTTCGAAACCCATTAGGCGATCAAATAGAAAAAAGTCAGCAAAAATCGCAGTGAAATGTTGACGATACCATTCCCGATTGTCGGCTGTAATAGGTTGCCCATCAAGACAAATCAGGCCATGGTCAGGGACATATAGCCCGGTAATCAATTTGGCTAACGTCGACTTACCACTACCATTTCCTCCCACTATAAAGATAATTTCTCCCGGCTGCAGACAAAGATTAATTGGGCCCAAGGTAAAGGCTTGATCTGCTTGCTCAGTATAGTAGGTATGTTTGAGATCTTGAAGTTCAAGTACATGCCATTGCTTACAGGGAGGGGGTGCTGTGATGGTTTCTACCTGCTTAGATAACCGCTGACTTAACGCTTCTATTTTGTTGAGCGCTACCGTGGCCTTGCTAATGAAAGGTAGTTTATTCACGATACTTTCCATAGGAGCTAGCAAATAAGTGAAGGTTAAGATATAGCTGGTCAATTGACTGAGATCTAGCTGAAAGTTGCTGGGTAAGCCAAATAGAAGAACGCCTACAGCTAAAAAGAAGATCAGTTTACCCCAGCTATCTGTAGTAGAAATTAAGACTAATCCTACTATACTCTGCTGTCTAAATTGGGCTGCACTTGATTGGAGATCTTCTGTCAGAAAAGCCTGTCTTTTGGTATAGTTAAGCTTTAGATCTTTAATACCCTCTGTAATAGCCCGGAAATGTTTGAACAGTTGATCTTGTTCTTCCCTCGCTTTTGCTAATTGTTGTCTAGCCTGCTTCAAAATAAAGCCGCAACTTGAAATGGCTAAACACGCTAAAATCATAACTACCGCAAATAAGGTCCATGACAGCCAAACCATATAAATAAAGCATCCCACCACCACAGCTAAACTAATGAATAGAGCTGGTAAAACAAAAACGGCATTGGAAATGACCTGAATATCTTCAGTTAGGTTGGCCAGTAGAGGTGCGGCTCCGATATCTTCAATAACTCTTAGATCAGCTTCTAAGATTTGTCGACTCAGCTGCAACTGCATCCGATAAACAGCATTTTGGGATAAACGAATCACAACTATTCGAGCACTAACCCCACTGACAATGGTGATCGCTGCTAACCCAACGAATGTCCATGTGGAGAGTGCAGCAGGTTCAAGCTGTTCCAAGGCCTGACTGATAATTGCAATCAATCCAGCACCGCTGGCACCACTTAAACAGCCTAGCCCCACGGCTAAAGAAAAGAGGGATCGAGAAGTTCGCAGTAGTAAGGCAAATACATTCATAGCAACCTAAATGAAGCCCTGTTCAGCTGGCACAAAATACAACCTCTAGCATGTAACCAACAGCTAGATCATTACAGACTACTGCAAGTTGTCGATGGGCTGATGATTTAAGCGACATGAAATGAGGGACATTGACTCGGCTTCGACTAATTTAGGCCTTAGTCACGCAAACAGCTTAGAATTCCTTGGTGAGCCTATCTACTCAGCAGGCTCGTCTCTTTTGAAATTTCTTGTCTTTACTAAATCCTAGTGCCCTAGCAATAGAAAACTTCAAAGATCCACCAGGAGAGTAAACGCCATATCTTTGGAAGTATGCGATTTATGAAAAAAGAAAGGTTGATCAATTAACTAACAGCTCAGGTAAACCAGCAGCTAATGTGAATCTGAGCTGAGTAATCTAGGGAAACCCAGTTGAAACCTTTGAGATCTAATTTGAGATCTAAAGCTATCAATAAGCTATCAATCTTTACTATTAACTTTTAACCTATCAGTCTTCATCGAGCAAATACTCCCCGGGCAAGATTCGAACTTGCGACCAATCGATTAACAGTCGACCGCTCTACCGCTGAGCTACCGAGGATCACTAGTGCTTCGCTATCCTAAACTACTTTCCCCTCAAATGACAACCCCTGGACTTGATATTTAGAGATACATGAGATGATTAGCATTCACCATTGTTACAGTCGGCAGGGGTATTATCGGAGCCGACAGCTTGACCCACAACATTATTGGGAGAGTTGCTAAATTGATTGTTGACCAGTTTTAAAGAACCTGCACCCGTGTTATGGATGCCACTACCATTACCGCTAGAGGAGCTGTTGTTGCTAACCGTACTTCTGGATATGAAAGTCGTTCCTGGATTGTCATTGAAAATTGCGCCACCAACTTGAGCTGAGTTATCGGATAGGATGCTGTTGTCTAGTCTCAGGTTACTGCTCAAAATATGAAATCCACCGCCTTCAACACCAGAGTTTCCTGAGATCCGACAGCTTTGCATGGCGAGGGTGCCTCCTTTGCTAGCACTGATTCCCCCCCCTTGGTTAGCTTGATTCCCTCCAATAGCACTGCTGGTGGCAGTAAGGGTACCTAGATAGTTTGCAAGTCCACCCCCCTGACGGGCTACATTAGAAGCTACCGTACTTGCTGCTAAGGTGATCGTACCTTCTTCATTAAACAGGCCACCCCCAATTTCTGCAGCCGTGTTACCTGAGATTGTTGTGTCTTGAAGATCTACACTGGCACTACGGTTGTAAATTCCCCCACCATTGGTGGCCGTATTATCGGAAACAATGCTATTGACCATTGACAAGCTTCCGAATAGCATGAAAAGTCCACCCCCATCTCTGGCGGTATTACGAGTTACCACTGAATTATTTAAAATAACTTGGCTCACATTGTATCGATTAAAAATAGCTCCCCCATGCTCAGTAGCTGAGTTGGAGGTAAGAATACTGTTGGTCAGCTCTACAATACCTTGGTTGTAAATCGCACCTCCTCGATCGGAATACCCCCGAGTGATGGTGAGATCTCTAACGGTTACCTTGGCTTCAGGTCCAATATCTAATACACGAACTTGATCATTACCGCTAATCATTAATTGGTTGTAGCCTAAGCCTTGAATGTTTAGGTCTTGCAAAATGGCTAAGCTAGAATTGAGTTGGATAGTAGCTCCGGTTAAACTAGGATCAAATACAATCTGATTCGATCCAGCTTGACATTCAAAAACAGACTCATCAAAATTGATAGCTTCAATCGCTTCTCTCAAGCTACACTGACCATCCTGGCCCCTTTGATCATGAGTTGCTGTGACAACAAGTGGGTTAGATGGATCGAGCTGAGTTAGCCACTGCTGAACTTGGAGGCTAGCGTCTCTAAACAGAGCTGGATCGAGATCCGAACCACTGATGGATAGCAAAAGGCTAAACAGTAACCCAGCCAGACTTTGAGGGGCTTTGAGATAGAGGTACAGCATAGGATCCAAGTAAGAAAAGCTGGACTACGTTTTGTTTAGCCAAGATTTATCCTTTTGGCAACAGCTAAGTTAGCCACTGCTGGACTTTCAAAAAAGGCTAACGGTCTACAGACATTGAGATAGCTAGATCTAGCTTACCCCAAGGCTTTTTCAATAGCTGCCCGTAAACTTGGATCATCGGGTGCAACTTGTGGTTCAAAGCGAGCAACAACGGATCCGTCCCGACCTACTAAAAACTTGCCAAAATTCCAGGCAATATCAGGGCCATCCCCAATCAGATACTGGTAAAGCGGACTGCGATTGGAACCATTGACATCCTGTTTTTCTAATAACGTAAAGTCAACCTTGTAGTTGGTTTCAGTAAATTGCTTGATTTCTTCAGGGCTACCCGGTTCTTGGCTACCAAACTGATTGCAAGGGACTCCAACGATCACGAAGCCCCGCTCAGCAAACTCATGGTGAAGAGCCACTAATCCACTGTATTGAGGAGTGAGGCCACATTTACTAGCAACATTAACAAACAGAACCACTTTGTCTGTCAGGGTTTCAGGTGAAAGCGAATTGCCTTCTAGAGTTGTGAGATTAGAGGGTAAAGGCATAGTTGATACTGGCCATACGACCACCTCATTATCAAACATATCGGGTCCATTTTTCTGCAGAATCTGAGGTTCAACGTTAGGTAGCTAGAGATTTAAGGTCAATCTCGCTCACTTTGTTCAATTACACCCAC
>CAYSWV010000036.1:16489-43578 GCA_964434865.1 uncultured bacterium | reverse complement strand
GGGTTGGGGTCGGGGTCGGGGTCGGCACACCAACGGGGATCCCCAAGTTGTCATCAATATCGATCGGTACAGCCCCAGGTGTATTGACGGGTCCAATCGTAGGAGCTCCTACTGGGGTTCCAATGTCTTTCAGTGGATCAATCGCAACACCAGGATCCGTTCCAACCCCACTTCCAGCTGGATCAATGGCTGTCGCTCCTGGGGTAAAGTTGGGGCCTGGGATAAACGTAGCAACCTCTTGACCATCATTATCACACCCTGTCGTGGCTAGTAAGATGGCCAGACTTACCCCCAACCAGAGATCTTTTCTCGTCTTGAACATACAAGTCCTCACTCCTCATCACACCGGTCATTATCTAAGACTTATTCAGAACCAACTGCAGCTCAATAGCCTTCTGGCAGCCACAGCATTTACATCTCAAAACTTAGAAAGTTAGCTCAGCAGATCCGATACAGGCATCAGGAGCTGTCAGCGTAATGGTATCAACTACACCTTCCACAGCACCTGGAATCTGGGGACTCAAACTGGCCATACCCATATCGTCAAAGGTGCCACTGATTGTCGCCATAAATCCATCTGTGCCATCAACATCACCGGTAATGTCTTGGCCAAATAAAGCTGGATTAGTTGTTGTCACAATGGGGGTATAGTTTTGACCTGGATCGGGATCAGCTGGATCAGCCGAAATCACACAGTCACCAATTGCAGGCAGGGCAGGGGTGGGGGATGGGGCCGGGGGTAAACCTGGAGTTCCACCTCCACCCGCAGGGATCACAGTATCAGTCTCACCAAAGGTGAAAAAGACAACAGTCTCAGCTCCAAAATCATCCGTAGCGATTATTTGGAAAACATAAGTACCCACAGTATCGGGATTGTAGGTAAATACAGCTTGACCTGGTGGATCAGGAATTGACGCCTCAACGGGCACCACAACACCTGCCGGTAAGGGAAGTTGATTACCAGCCTGATCAATGAACACACCATTTTCAACCGTTATGGTCAAGGAGTCATCAAAGACATCGTTGGGATCATCAAACGTCAAAAAGATGCCGATAGGGGGCTGATTGGCATCGGGAACATCTTGACAATTCGGATCAATAGGCTCAAAGGCACAATTGGCATTAGCAGGCAGCGTAGGTAGCGTAGAGCCAATAAAGACATAGGGCGTCGCGGCTGAACCATTACCTTCAACAGCAGCAGGCACACCTGTAGCCAAGGCAATAAACTGAGCCCCTGCCAATACAGGCGGAGCATTAGGCGGAGTGGGCGTAGGTGAAGGAGTTGGAGTGGGCGGGGGTGGCGGAGGGGTCGGGACACCAATAGGGATTCCTAAGTTATCATCAATATCAATTGGTACAGCCCCGGGCGTATTAACAGGCCCAACGGTAGGAGCTCCCAGGGGGGTTCCAATATCTTTGAGCGGATCAATCGCAACACCAGGATCCGTTCCAACTCCACTTCCAGCTGGATCAATGGCTGTCGCTCCAGGGGTAAAGTTGGGGCCGGGAATAAATGTAGCAACCCCTTCGCCGTCATTATCACAGCCACTTGCAGCCAGAAGCAGAGCTACACTTAGCCCCACTAACTGACACTTTTGCATTTTCAGCATCTCACTCTCCTCACCACCACATCATTTGAAAGTCTTCACTGTGCTCGTTCAGGCAACTTAATGAAAGCCCTTAGTCTAAAGTATTGGGCAACCCATCAGAGATAGCACCACACCCTGTGATGCGGCGTTCGTCGAGATCCTCATCAAGGATGGGACCCCCAAAAACACTATCGCTGAGCCGTAATACCTGACCAAATGTATCGGTGATAGTGAGGTAGAAAACGACGTCATCCCCTGAAAGAAAGGCGTCAAAGTCGGGATCATCATTAGGATCAGAGTCAAGAGTAGTAAATGTACGGAAAGCCTTGAACAGAATCCGACCATCATTAAAAAAGGACACATCTGTTGGGAAGATAAAGTCGAATTGAGGAGTAGGTGTTGTTGTCGTGTTTACAATACCGATAGTTGCATCAAGATCAGTATTGCCTCGCCCAATTAAAAGACTCTTAAATTGAGATACTGCATCAGGGGCTAATACTGCGGTCACATCAGTTTGGCAAGTGACATTAACCACCTGGACGTTAACATCTGCAATAACACCCCGGACAAATAGATTTTGTAAAATCACCTCGTAACCCAAAGCAATAGAGGCATCCTGATTAAACTCTAGAATGCCAGTAGGTTCAGTCGGGAGATCCGGCACAATCGGGGGGGGCGTGATCTCAGGAAAATTAGGGGCTGGGCGTGAATTAGGCGTGGGAACTTCAACAGGCTCTAGGGTGGGGGCTACCACAACAGGCGGGGGACTACCCGTAGTCGTTGATAAGGTGGGCAGAACAACATCATCCCCATCATCACAACCCGCGATCAAAACACCAAAACTGAGCAATAGTCCTGCTGTACTCCGAGACAGCGTTTTTAGCTGCATAGACATTCTCTCTACCTCTCCTCACACAAGAATCAGGCACGACCTGGCAACCAACACAGGCATTCAACTCAAACAGCTCATAGGGATAGTTTGCCCCTACCTATAGTAGTGTGCCTGCACATAGTTCTACTTCATCCTATAGGTTTGTCAACCCTATTGGATCAAGCTTTTAAGACTACGAGCCGATCTCCTACATATAGTGTATTATGACAGCGAGTGGGGGTGGGCAGATCACCCTTGGTGTCTCTAATTGTCTGAAAGATTCTCTGAAAGATTTTAGTGTGTGTGAGGATGTGGTTATGAGCTTCAAGCTTCGGTCAGCGTTACTGGTCTGCGGAGCCCTGCTGCTCGCAGGCGGTTGTGGAGATGATTTTGATTCGCCGGCTCTACCTGGGCCTGTCGCAGTTAGTGATGATTTTATTGCAGCTACCCAGTATAACTACACGCCTGGATCAGTTTTAGAAACCACTAGCTTACGGGTTGATTGTGTAAATCCAGTCATTGACTTAGGCGTAGCTGTACGGGATACTCCTGAACAAGGAAGTGGTGAAGCTCGCCAAGCCAATATCGAGGCGGTGCTAGAACCGCTTGATGCTAGCTTAGATAGCAATGCGTTGGCGATCAAAATTGCTCAAACTATACCTCCCCTTGAAATCATTGCCTTTGCTCCTAACGATGCTAGATTAAGAGGCTTTGCCGATTTAGGTGGGTTGGTTTTACGGGGCGCTAATCTCAATGATCAACGGATCCGAGTCGGTAGCACATTTAGAACCCAGACGACGGTAGGTGTATTACCAACTGAACCCCCTTCCATTCCGACCATACCTACCCCAACTCCAACAGGCGACACTGAAGATCCAGGTGAACCCCAACAGCCCGATCCAACCTCTCAAACATTTTCAGCGGCAGCTGATCCAGCTTTGACTTTCACCATTGGTAATATTTTTGTTGATCCGACCGGAACTAATATCGTCTTAGAAGGTCCGGCGTCTTTGATCACTCAGACCACCCGTTATATTAACGAAGCCAGTGGTCTTACAATTCCAGAAGACGATGAGGTTCTGCCCACTGCTGTGATGACTGAGTGTAGTTTCTCAGCTCAGTTTGTGGTGCGTGAGCGAGGCCAGGCAGGACCCGGCAATGATGAAGATCCCTTAACATTGCTAGCTGAACTTCACTTCGAACCCAATCAAGCAGAAGTTCTATTCCGTCCTTTCCAATCTGGAACCTCGTCAGCCTTGTTTGCCCCGAGTCCCGAACGAGTCAATATCCTGACCAATCAGTTAGTTCGGATTCGCCGATTGTTAGATGGCCGGATTGAAGCAGAATTTGATCCAGCTAACCTCAGTACTGTCTTAAACTTCACTCGAGTGAGTCCAGTACCGGATCCGTTCCCCACTCCAGTCCCTCAATCGGGTGTGCCTGCAGATCCTGAGCCTCCCTTTACCTTCGACTACTTCTTCTCCCTACGGACGGAGCGAGATGACTTTAACAGTGGTGTTAGGCTCGAATCTATTGTCCCCGTGACGGGTAACTTTATCTTCCGGAATCTAGCGGGCTCACGATTAGCGGGACCCTTTAACCGTGCAGATATTGGTGGAGCAACAACTCGAGGTAATTTGAATTTAGTCTTTGATGACACCACTAATCCCAATGCCCTCACAGGCACCTGGACGATCGAGCAAGAGTTCCCAGCCGATAACGAGGAGCAAACTTCAGCTGATCCACCTGATGTTGCAGATACTGGTGACCTCAATGGAACAATCGTGATCATCCGTGGTACCTTCAATGGCGAACAGATTAGTCTCTAGGTCTGATCTAAAGGTTGGGTCTAACCTGATCGTCTGACTCATTGAATATTTTGAGGTTGGGGTTGTTGATAAGCCCCAGCCTTTTTGAGGTAAATTAAACATTTATCAGAGTCTACCGTCTTGTTCCATTCAATAGACCCGTTTAGCCTGAGATCCGATCTCAACATTGAGTCTTAAAAGTTAGATGTCTTTAATAAAGCTCAGAATTGTCAATCGGATCTGGTCAACGGTAGCCTTGGGCGACATTCGGGGCAGGGGATACTCTTGATCTTGATCGAGCCAACATAAGACAGGAATTTCAAAAGCATAGCGATCATGCCAGTCCGACTGCAGATTAATATCCCTCACCTCAAGGTCTAAGGCAACATCTGGAATTTGACGTAGTTTGGCTTCCAGATCTTCACATAGATGACAACCTGGCTTGCTGTAGAGGATAAATGAGGTCATTACACCAAAGCTGGACTTGGAATCGTAGTGTGGGCAGGTAACTGACGATGTTGCAGAGAGGGCATCTGGCGTCGGATTTGTTGCAGACGCTCAGGATCAATTTCAGCAATGGCCACCCCAGGTTTGTCACCAGCATCATCTAAAACCAAGCCCCAAGGATCGATAATCATGGCATGACCATGAGACTGACGCCGGGCATAATGAACACCCACTTGAGCTGGAGCCATAACATAACAGGTATTTTCAATGGCTCGTGATTGGAGTAAGATTTGCCAGTGGTCTCGACCGGTAAAGGCCGTAAAAGCAGCTGGGATCAACAAAATCTCGGCCCCGTGTTCTACCAGCACACGATAGAGTTCAGGAAATCTGACATCATAGCAGACTGATAGGCCCAACACCCCAAACTTACCACTGTTGTAAACATAAGGATGTTGGCCATGCGAAACTGTGGACGACTCTCGGTAAGTATTGCCATCAGGCAGATTGACATCAAATAGGTGGATCTTCTGGTAGCGGGCGAGTTCTTGACCATTGATACCCACCAGAGTAGCGGTATTAAAGACACGTCCATTCTGATCGGGTACAGGATAACCTCCGCCTAGCAGCGTCACTTGGTATCGCTGAGCCATGGTTTCTAGGAAGGCTTCAGCTTGTTGTGAGATTTCTGTAGCTAGCCGAGCTTTTTCAGTTTCAGGTCCCATGTAGGCAAAATTTTCAGGCAGAGTCACTAACTCACAGCCTTGTCGGGCAGCAAACTCAATCCATTCTTCAGCCTGCTCTAGATTTGCAGACAGATCAGGACTACTTGTCATTTGAACAGCGGCTGCTAAGTAGGATTGCATTGATCTAGAATCTCCACAAGAGTAAAGTATGTCTTCATTGAAACTCTCTATATTAATTGGCCACTATTTGCCACCAGCCCAAGCTAGGGCCAATAAAGCGAACTGTGATCCAAAGGACAACCAGTACACCAATGCCGATCCAGGCTCCACGAGTACTCCACTCATACAGTTGTTTAACTTGTCCCTTGGTTATGGGTAAGCCTTTAAGCTGGGGCCAAAGAGGTTCGGCATCTGTATTTCCATAGGTTTTGCCCAGTTGTTCTTTGCGCCGTTTTGCTTCTCCCATAGTCTGTATCCTTAACTAGTTAGTCTTGTGACCAATTTAATGCGCCTTCGTGCCCAGGCTTAATTATTTACATAAGATTTACATAGTATGCCCCTCAAACCTAACCTATACTCCTTCGTATCCAACCGCTGAGGAGCACTCAATACTATCTGAGATTGCCTTAACTAAGGTTGTTTATTACCCTGCGGTCCTAGATCAGTTGAGCCTTAACTAACTTTGAGGTTTTTGAGTGGCAACCCCAAGTGTAATATCGTAGCCAGTTACATTGCCTAAAGCATCTGAAACTTCAATGAATCTGCCATGGGTAATCGCCAGATCAGCATTAATTAAAACCAACCGACTCTGATTTTCATTGGCTGCTGTTGTGGTTTCTTCTAGGATAGCTTCAACCGTAGCCACTAAATCGGCTATAGACACCACCTGTTGATTCACAGCAATTTGCTGATCGTTAGTGATGCTAATCGTGAGGTCAGGTTTAATTCTAGCTTCAGTGTTGCTAGCATTGGGTAATTCAACGGGCAACTGGTCAATTCGGGTCAAGACCAAACTAGCAATGATGAAGAAGACCAGGATTGAAAAGATCACATCAATCAAAGGAACAATATTGATCTCAGCCGTTTTGAATTCATCTTGTGGTACACGCATAGGGTCTCCTAAACCGGCTCCTCGGCATATTCTTCTTCAAGACGCTGACGATGTAAGAGTTCTAATTGGCCGCCATACTCTTGAATTCTTGAGATTTGTCGCAGGTAGAAAGATCGAAACACATTAGACACGAGCAAGGTAGGGATAGCCACAATCAGGCCGAACGCTGTAGAGTAAAGCGCCTCTGCAATACCAGCACCAACACCTTGAGTATCGGTGCCACCGATGTTACCCAATTGAATAGAACTCAAAATTTGGATGATACCGGTCACTGTCCCTAGCAGGCCCAAGAAAGGAGAAATCGTGATGATAGTATCAAACACTGTCGTGTAGCGTTTTAAGAGAGGGATCTCCGCAGCAACGGCCGTCTCCAAGGCTAACCGAAAATCTTCTGGACTAGCATCATCGAGTTCCAACGCTGCCAAAAAGATGCGTGCGATGGGTAAATCAGCATTTTGTTCAAGCTTGAATAAGGTGGCTCGGGGATTACGGCTGTAAAGACTTAAACACTCTTGAACCACTTGCTCTTGCCGATGAGTGATCTTCCACCAAAACAAACAGCGCTCCAAAACCAGAGCCATACCAAAAATGGAGAAGAGCAGTAGAGGAATGGCAACAAGTCCTACTCTTCGAAATAGGTCAATGATAAAGTCCACCATTATGAGTCCTCCCCCTGTCTGCTGATAAGGTCATTCATGCGATCGTTTTTGCTCCGTTTCAGAATAAATCAGAATTAGCTGGCTCTGATTTTACTTTCACAGTCTTATCACTTATGGCGAGCTTGAGGGTACCACAGACCCGCTAGTTATAATACCGTTCTTGGTATATTTTGATCTTTTCTGCCCAATCCGCAGGTCCATAACCGAACCAACTCGTCATTTCAGTCAACAAAAGGCATACTAGTTCCAAGTCAGGATCCCTTGAGGTATCGATATGAAACTAGGACGTTGGTTTGGGCTGGTTTGGGCCTGCCTGGTCGCTGTCGCCTTTGTAGGCTGTAGCCCGGCTTCTCTTACTACCCATACTGAATTTGACAGCATTATTGTCAACTTTGTAGATACAGCTACTCCAGATCAGATTGCGGCCTTGGCTGATCGTTACCATCTGGACTCGCTCAAACTTAATAGTGCTAGTAGTTATGCGCAAGATGAAGAATTGTATCAGTTTGACTATGAGACTCACCCTCGGCGCCAAACTCGCAAACTAGTAAAGACGTTAACTCGTGATCCCCTCATTGAATACGCAGAGCCGAACTATATTTACCAAGCTGCGTTTACACCTAATGACCCCATGTATAACCAGCAGTGGAATTTAGAAGCTATCCAGATGCCAGCCGCTTGGGACGTCACTCAGGGGCAAGGGATTACGGTAGCGGTTATCGATACTGGTGTCACTCGGGTTCCTGACCTCGCTCAAACTGAGATCGTCAAAGGCTATGACTTTGTTGATGATGACAATAACCCGGAGGACTTACATGGCCATGGCACTCATGTTGCAGGTACAGTCGCTCAATCCACGCATAATACCCTTGGTGTAGCAGGCATTGCCTATAAGGCCAAGATCATGCCCATTCGGGTGTTGGATGCTAATGGTACCGGTACAGTTGCCGATATTGCTGAAGGGATTCGCTGGTCTGCTGATCAAGGTGCCACAGTCATCAATATGAGCTTAGGTGGTCGTTCTGGATCTAGCTTGATGCAAGAGGCTGTGGATTATGCCTACAAAAAGGGTGTAACCGTGGTTGCAGCAGCAGGTAATGAACGAGCTAATCGAGCCAGCTATCCAGCGAATTATCCTCATGTGATTGGAGTTTCAGCAACAGGACCTACTGGTGAGAAAGCCCCTTATTCTAACTATGGGGTCGGTGTTGATATCTCAGCCCCAGGTGGTGCCAAGACCCAAGAGCATCCAGAGTGGGGCATTTTACAGCAAACTGTCAATCGTCGGAATCCTAACGTTGCGGAATTTGCTTATTTCCAGGGTACTAGTATGGCCTCCCCTCATGTGGCCGGTGTAGCTGCTTTGATCCAAGCTCAAGGCATCACTGATCCTGATAAAGTTGAGCAGCAGTTGAAATTGAGTGCGACTTCTGTGCCCAACGATAAGCAAAATTATTTTGGAGCCGGCCGACTCAATGCCCATCAAGCTGTGCTCCGAGGTACTCATCAGGCTAGTGAAAATCCTTTGATGTTATGGCTCAAAGACTTTGTGCAGTACTTGGCGGACAATGGCTATCTCAATCCTCGTTTTTGGCTAGATGGGGGTGCCATTGCTCTAGTTCCTAAGCTGATCATGGTCATTGGAGGGTATATCATCCTCGTAATTATCCGTTGGTGGTTAGCACCCAAAAGCTTCGCATTCAATCTCCCTATTCTGGGTGGTTTGGTCTTAGGTAGCTCTGGACTTTTTGTGCTTCAAGGGTTAGCTATCACGGATTTTCCCCGTTGGCCTATACAGATGATGGGGAGTTCAATCCCAGAAATGGGCACCGCTCTAGCGCAAACAAGTGCCCTCAACCCGATTACAGCCAGTGTGATAGTCCCGTTGATTGGGGTGTTGCTGTTTTTGAGCCATCCCCAATTACGCTGGTTGGTGATTGGTGTGGCTGTAGGGATGACGTCGCATCTGTTACTATCCAGTACCGTCTTCTATGAAGGTGTTGTATGGTTTGGATCATCAGTTTGGTTTGGGCGCAGCTTCTTGCTTTTCAATGGTTTGTTATGCCTATTGCTGGCTTGTTTAGCCCTCCGAGCCACGACCCAGTCCCAGTCCACACTAGCGATCCGCAACTAATGCCAACCCAGACTTACACAGGTACGATTGAGTTTCTGGATCTAGAGGGCGGCGTTTGGGTTTTAAAAACCTCTAATGAGCAGTATTCACTGTTTCGTGCCCCCAAAGACCTCTTGCAGGAAGGCTTACAAGTTGAAATCACCGGCCAGATCAATACTGATGTGATGACAGCGGCGCAAGTCGGTCCGGTATTAGAGGTTTCAGACTACTCCATTCGATCTTCAAACTAATCATGCTTGGCTTAGTTAGGGGAGTGTTGCTTAGCTACCCATTGAAACTAAGAGATTCAGCAGAGTTAACTACGTAGAATAGCGTGATTTGTGCTAACTTTGATGGACCCACTGGGGAACAATGATAACGTAGTCCCAGTTGGGTCCATTAATATTAAGAGGTTGAGTTGCGATGTTTCAACGATTGGCTAGTATCGCTATCGGCTTAGGAGTAGGAGTAGGAGTAGTAGGTACAGCACTCCCAGCTGCCGCTGATTTAGAGATCTGTAATAAGACTGGCTACTTGACCAGCGTTGCCATTGGTTATGCTGGTGAGGGTGATACTTGGGTATCGGAAGGCTGGTGGAATATTGAAGGCGGTGATTGTGCCACTGTGATTTCGGGTGATCTGGCCCTACGGTATTACTATCTCTATGCCGAACATGATGAAATTGGTGGTAGCTGGAGTGATGAATATTACTTTTGCACATCTGATAACAAGTTCACCATCCTCGGTGATACTAACTGTGAACAGCGTGGCTATCAAACAACAGGTTTTTTAGAGATCGATACCGAAGACTATTTTGACTTCACCTTTAGCTTGACAGACTAATCTAAGCTCAACAGATAGTTTTTAACCAAATCAGTATCCCATTAAGCAAACTCATGATGTGATCTGTAGCCTGAGATGACTCAAGGCTACTTTTCTTACGTATGAGCATCTATAGCCCTAAATCAGACAAACTAGGGTGGTCTTCAGGTCTGGGACCCAATGGCCAATGATAGTTGCGCTCAGATTCAGAGATAGGTAGATCATTAATACTGGCAATCCGCCGTCGCATTAGGCCCTGGGCATCAAATTCCCAATTCTCATTCCCATAAGCCCGAAACCAATTCCCAGAATCATCGTGATACTCGTAAGCAAATCGAACTGCGATTCGATCCTCTTGATAAGCCCAAACTTCTTTGATCAGACGATAATTCAGCTCTTTAGCCCACTTACGTTGGAGAAACTTCACAATTTCATCACGCCCCACCAAAAATTCAGACCGATTGCGCCAAACACTATCAACGGTATAGGCTAGCGAAACCTTTTCAGGATTACGAGTATTCCAGGCATCTTCAGCCATACGAACTTTTTGGGCAGCTGTCTCAGCTGTAAAGGGGGGAAAGGGGGGGCGACTGGTCTCACTCATTGACTACACATCATTAGCTATAGGGTTACAATTTATGATTTAGGTGCAGTAACTCTATCACGGATAGGGATCAGATTTGAGACCAACCCTAGTCCTACTGACCCCACTTCCAAAGGCTGAGCTAGCCTGAGCTATAGGATTTATTGGTCCTCTTGCTCATATAAAATCTGACCAATGTCGGCTCTTTCTAGACGTCCGATCAGGGTATCTGTGCTAGATACTACAGCTAAGGTGGACAGTTGCTTCTGATTCAACAGACTTAAACCATCCAACAATGAATCATTGGATCCCACTGTCGCGATCTCTGTCACCGGTTGCATCAATTCTTTAACTTGAACGTGTGGCCATAGATCAGTAGAAATCAACTTCAAGTCGTCCATTTCAAGGATCCCACTCCAGTGGCCTTCTGAATTAGTTACCCAGTATTGACGATACTTTGAACCCTTTGTGATGTGTAAATTAGCTAGCTGTCTGAGCGTTAGATCGTCAGTCACCACACTATCTTCGATCATGACATCAGCTACTGTGAACTTGGCCAACTTATCCTGCAGAGTCGCACTTTGAGCCATTCGGCCAGCATTCTGCCATAAAAACCAACCGATCAAACCATACCAAAGATTACCAAAGCTACCAGCAACGAATAGGGGTATAACAGCAAACGCAATAGCTAAACCACCTAAAGCCTGACCCACTCGAGCAGCTAATACAACACCCTTATAGGGATTGCCTGTCATCTTCCACAAGGCAGCCTTGAGGATATTACCTCCATCTAGAGGCAACCCTGGGATCAAATTAAACAAGGCTAAAGCTAAGTTAATAGAAGCGATGAGTCCAATAACGGCTGTAATCGGACCCGAAGATCCAGCCACTGACAATGCCTTGAACATGCCGAACAAAATAAAGCTAACGGCAGGACCTGCAATCGCAATCCAAAACGATCCAGCTGGAGTTCGAGCTTCACGATCCAGACTGGCTAATCCACCAAAGAAGAACAAGGTAATAGACTTGACCTCAACCCCTTGTTGGATTGCAACCCAACTGTGGCCTAACTCGTGAGCTACTACAGAAGTAAAGAGCAATAAAGCGGTCCCAAACCCCAGGATCCAAGGCCATCCATTCCCCAATTCTGGAAACACTTCAGCCAAGCCAGTGCTGTAACTAAGCGTCACAAAGCTCAGCACCAGAAACCAGGACGGGTGAATGTAAAATGGAATCCCAAAAAGAGTTCCAGCCCGAAGAGAACCATTCATCGGTTACTCCTTATTGTTAACGTCAGGAGAATCTAATCTCCATTCATCATCGTAACAATCTGTAACAATCAGGAGTTTCGGTTGGAGGTACGGGTTCCTGGGGTGGGTCAACCAGAACCTCTTAGAAAGACCAAGTCCTTAGTTTGATCCATTGATCATGATCACTTGTAGCAGGGTTATAGTCAAACTCAACTTTGGAATAGTTCAAAGCTACGTTTTCTATTCCACCTACAATAGCCTCTAACTGACTTTGATCAAGAGCCTCACTAGACAAAGTTGGTTTTTTGTGCTCATTCATGAGGATACTCCTTTGTGTTTGAAGGTTACTTGTAAAGTCATATCTGCCGTATTCAGAGACTTTATGCATCTATTATTGTTTTCATAACTATGCCTTTCAATTACTGGAAATTTTATGGGTTCTCTTGCATAAACCTTGATCTCCAAGCTGATAGGACTCTAGGAAGCATTCCAACCTAAACCCATAACGCTAAGGAGATTTAATCATGCAAACTGAGCAACTGCAACCTTTAACAGAAGCAGACTTGGAAAATGTAACTGGTGGCGATCAAGGCCAAAGGGGAGTTGGTAATAATACGGTTAAATACGTACCAGGTCGGATCGATTGGGATGTCTATGGTGTACCCGCTCCCCCAATGAGTCCAGCAAATTAACGACGCTTCAACCCACTCTTCATCTATAGATCAAGCATAATCCAACTTTTTCAATTAGGAGACTCGTCATGACACCCAGTACAACAACTATCCTCCCTCTAGATTTAGAGGAGTTAGACAGCATCAATGGAGGCACAATCGTTCTTCAAGAACCCATTATTTCATCTTACTCAGTCAGCAGTAGTGGCAGTTCTGAGAGGCCCGTAGAGTCATTAGCATTCAACTATACACAGATCAGATACGAGTAATCGTATATCACTCTGTTGCTACCCCACTTTAGAAAGCACTACATGTGATTTGCAATGGGATCCCGATCGGGATCTCTTGAGCTAAACCTCTAAAATCCTTGAAAAGAAGATCAAAGGAAGAAGGTCATAGATAGTTAGATCACATAGGCTCTTGATAGTAAAGGCCAAAGAGGGTATTCAGTTTAAAAGCAATTACCTTAAATTGGCTACATTTGATTGTTGAACATAATTAATTTAAGGAGAATAAGATGTCATTCCCTATTGTTATTATAGGTGGTGGAGTGGCAGGATTGTCAGCTGCTTGGACCCTAGTCAGAGCGGGCAAGAAGGTTACTATTCTGGAACAAACGGGTCAATTGGGTGGAGCCTGTCGTCCCGTTTCAGTTCCTTTATCTAAAGACCAAACGCTAAAAGTTGATCTAGGCGTTAGCGACTTCAATTTAGCCTCCTATAAAGCTTTCAAGACCCTGCTTGATCAACTTGAAGTTAACTATCATCCCATTTGCCAGGATGCCGTTGCTATGGATTCTAACCGGCAAGCCTTATGGTGGACCCGACATAACCAACTTCATACCCACCTGAATGGTCTGTCAGCTGAAATTGCTCACTTTCAACGAGAAGCTTACCAGGCTTTAGCTCCTCACTATCGAGATTGGCCATTGAGTTGGTGGCTGCAAAAATGGGGCTACTCAGACACGTTTGCTCGTAGCTGGCTCTACCCACGGGCTAGTGGCTGTTTCTTGATGCCCTCTGGTTCCCCTGAAAACTATCCACTGCAACCCCTGATTCGCTTTTGGTCGATGCATGGCATTGTGGGCCCTACCCTTCCCGATCGCTGCCGAGTTCAAGGAGGTATGTTTCGATACATTCCAATGTGGACAGCAGCCTTAGCAGCCATGGGGGTTGACATAAAAACTCATAGTCCAGTCCGAAGCATCAGAAGAGGGACACAGGGCATTCAAGTCAGACTAGATGATCAGATTCTAATGGCAGAAGCTATCGTTATGGCCACTTCCCCCAATGTCGTCTTATCTTTGTTGGCAAAACCTACAGCAGCAGAACAGGCTTGTCTGGGTGCCTTACGATTTGCCCGCACCGACGTAGTAGCCCATTCTGACCCTACTGTGATGCCCCTAGAGACTGCAACTTGGTCTGCTTACGTCTATCAAGCTCCATCTCCAGATCTTAAAACACCCACGGTTACCTTTTGGGCTAACCGTTTGGGAAATCTTCCTGCCCAAACTCAAAATATTTTTATTTCTGTCAACCCTAGGAGGCCTCTGCGATCGGTCTGGTGCCGACAACTGATGATTCATCCTCAACCCATGGCTCAACCTCATAGCTGGTATCGGCAACTTTCTACTATCCAGGGAAAATATGGAGTTTGGTGGGCGGGAAGCTGGACAACCATTCCATTTCTTCACGAACAAGCTATTCTCAGTGGTATTGAGGCGGCTAGAGGTATCTTGCAATTAGAAGATGATGCAGTAATCGCTTGACTGAATGATAGTTGAGATCATGGCTTACCATCGTAACAATCTGTGATAGTGTCAGGGCTTGGGTCTAGATCTCAATTCAATTAGAGGTACAGGTTCCTCAATCCTAATTCAATTGCAAAGCAAGTCTCCTCTCAGATGGTAGCTGTAGCTGAAGTTTATGAAAGTGATATTAGTCTGGTCAAGATAGGTCATCCAGCTATCATAACCAGCCGTAACGGAGCCTTTACGACTCAACTCATCGGGACAGTGGGTGAAATTGGCTGGCAGATCTTCAAAAATGACGTGTTAGATGATGATCCAGCCGCTAATGCTGATGCCAGAGTAGTTGAAGTGAAAGTGTACCTCGACAACAGTCAAGCTCATTGTGAACCAGTTCGGAGGCCACCGCGCTAGCGACAAAAGCCTGGAGTAATGAGTCTATTCCTTATGAGTTTGGTGTTCCCGGGCCAAGATCTGGCGTTTACGTTCAACTCCCCAGCGATAGCCACTGATCTCTCCAGTACTCCGAACTACGCGGTGACACGGAACCACAACTGCCACTGGATTTGAAGCACATGCCCGAGCCACAGCCCGAGCCGCCTGAGGTTGTCCGATCATAGCAGCTACTTGAGTATAACTCCGCGTTTCACCACAAGGGATGGTCTGTAAGGCTTGCCATACTTGCCGTTGAAAGGCGGTCCCTTTTACCGCTAAAGGCAAATCGATCGTAGGGCCAGGTGTTTCAATAGCAGCCACAATTTGAGTCAGCCAATTGCCTAGATTAGTGGTATCTGGAGTCAGCTCAGCTTGCGGAAAGTGCTGCTGTAACCGTTCAATTAAAACAGCGGGGGTCTCGCCAAACTCAATAGCACAGATCCCTACCTCAGTGGCCCCAACAATTAACCACCCTAATGATGATTCAGCCAACGTATATTTGATCATAAGGCCTGCTCCTCCTTGTTTGTAGCAACTAGCTGACATTCCTAAACGTTGAGTGACTGTTTCATAAAAGCGGCTGGATGTATTAAAGCCTGCATCGTAAATAGCCGCTGTAATAGGACTATCAGTAGCCAAATGAGTCTTTACCCGTTGATCTCGGAGGGCGATGGCATACTGTTTAGGCGTTATCCCCACATATGTCTTAAACAGTCGATGGAAATGAGATGCACTCAACCCTACAGCTGTAGCCAACTCAACTAGCGATAAAGCTGACTCTGACTGTTCGATCAACTGACAAGCTTGGGCAATGGTCTGTGACTGAAGGGCAGTAGGAGAGAGAGCATCTGGTTTACACCGTTTACAAGGGCGATAACCTGCTGCTTCAGCCTCAATCTTGTCTTTGAAAAATACAATGTTGTCAGGTTTAGGTCGGCGAGCTGCACAAGTAGGACGGCAGTAAATCCCAGTGGTTTTAACTCCATAGACAAAGTGGCCTTCTGCTTGTGGATCTCGGCGTTGAACAGCTATCCATAGTGGAGAGTTTATGGCGGCAGGGTGGGTCATTAGTCAGCTCCTTGCATTGACGCTCAATAAGTTAAACCTTCCATCAATAGCGGCAAGGCCTAAACCAACTAGGACCATACCAACAATTTGATGGTTAGCTAAGGCTTCACCCAAAAAAACTAAACCCAAAATGAGAGCAGTGATCGGAATTAGGAAGGTCACGAGCATCAGATTAGTAGCCCCCACTGCAGCCAATAGTTTGAAGTAAATCATGTAAGCTAAAGCGGTACTTAAGATGGCCAAGCCCAAAACAGCCCCTAATATTGTGAGATCAGGTATTGCGAGCATCCAAGGCCTTTCGATCAAGCTAGCCACTGGAAGTATCATGATAGTAGTACACGTTAGTTGTCCAGCTGCTACAGATAGAGGACTAACCCCCAATGATCTAAACCGGCGTCCAAAGATACCAGCAAAAGCATAGGAGAGAGCTGCAGCTAGTACAGCTAACTGAGCAAAGAGATTCAAGTCCTGACTGAAATTGAATGCCCCCCACACACTTGGACCCATCAACACTACAACACCCAACAAACCCAGTAGTAGACCTATGAATTTAGAGCCACTTATCCGTTCATCTTGAGTCAAGCAATGAGCGAGTACTACCGTCCATAGAGGTGCAGTAGCATTCAAGATCGATGCCAAACTACTAGAGATCTCGGTCTGGCTCCAAAAAATCAAGCTAAATGGAATCAAGTTATTGAGGATACCCATCACCCAAAACTGTCTCCAAAGTTTGGAGTTTGTGGACAGCTCTCCCTTAGTCAGAGCTAACAAGTTGAGCATGATGGCCGCCAGTCCCACCCTAGCTAAGACTAAAGTGAGAGGCGGGATCTCAGTCAAAGCAACCTTACTAAAAAAGAAAGACCCTCCCCAAAGCACTGAAAGGGTTATCAGAAGTAGCCACTCGCTCAGAGTCATTACTAGATGGATACGGGTCATAATCAGGGAAAGTCAGTGTCTAGCCCATTATGCTGACACGAGTTGATTAGAACTATCCGATTCTTACTTTCAAATTTTTTGATTAGACCTGCGCTAGAAAGGGCAAAAGACTGTCAGCAACCTCTGGGGCAAACTCTTCATACAATCCCAATGATCCAGGACTATGATGAACCGCTTGTACATTAGGTAAAGCCGCCATCGCTTCCATTTCAGCTTTAGAAGCAGGGGGAGCCTGATCAGCAAGAATAATCATTAAAGGGACAGATAGGGTCTGCATGGCTGTGAGAATCTCTTCTCGGGTGCTGGCAGGATCCAGTAAACCTGTAACAAAACCAGCCGGCGCATACCGACCTCCAGATTGCTGAGTGATCTGATGCCTTTGCGCCATAAATTCAGGTGTTAGCAAGCTGTCATCTATATAGACATGCCGTTTGTACATAAACCGCAAAAAGGCAGGGGCCGTATTCAATTTGTAGAGCAGAGGACCAATAGTAGACGAGCAAACCATTTGGTAAAGACTTGATCGAATTGGCTTGGGCACCCCCATGATAGCTAGCGGCCCTCGCCATGTGGGAGCTACTAAAGCAATCTTGGACCATAGTGTGGGGTATTGAGCTGCCAGTTGGACCACATAACCTGCCGCATGTCCAGCCGCGACCCCATGAACTGGAGCTGAAAAGTGATCTTGAAGAAAGGCATGGAGAAATTGAAAGTAAAGCTCAGGTTCATAGTCTAAAGGGATCCGACTAGAGGTTCCAAAACCAGGCCAGTCTAAGGTTATCGTTTGATACTGAGCCGCCAGCCGAGTTGCCAACCCACTCATCTCCAGCCGAGTCGAAACTGTACTAAAGGCTGGAAGAATAACGACTGGCGGACCCTGGCCTAGAACCTCGTAAGTTATTGTTAAGGTCTGAGCTTGCCACTGCCATGAGTAGGTTTTGACGGTTCCTCCCATGGTTGAGATCTCTAATGAGGGTTGACTCATGGTTAACTCGCTTGACTCATAATCGCTGACAATACTAGCTTACTGACCAGATTGTAATGTCCCATAGCTGAATTACCTGACAGCATTCGGGTCTGACTCCCAGTTATTGGATGTCAATTGGGCGATCATAGCTTGGGCTGTTTGACAGGGATCTGGAGTGTCCATCAGAGATCTGACAACAGCAACTCGACTGGCCCCAGCAGCCATAACATCGCTAAGATTACTAGCATCAATACCACCAATAGCAAACCAAGGAATAGGTACTATTTGCTGAGCGTGGCGAACATAGTCAAACCCAGCAGGGGCTTTACCAGCTTTAGTGGGAGTTGCATACACCGGTCCAACCCCCACATAGTTAGCGGAGGTCTTCAGGGCAGCCGCTAGTTCTTGGGGATTGGTGGTAGATTGCCCAATCAGCTGATGAGGTCCCAACAACAGCCTGGCTTGATCGACAGGGATATCCGTTTGGCCTAGATGAACGCCATCGGCTTGGGCGAGTAAGGCTAGATCAACTCGATCGTTAACTAACATCAAGGCTTGATGGTCTTGGCATAATGCCTTTAGCTGCTTGAGATCCTGAAGCATTTCAGCATCAGTTGCTGTTTTGTGACGATATTGCACCAGGGAAACCCCACCCTTCAAAGCTTGCTCAACAGCTTTTAACCAGTTAGGGCCTGGGCTGGTTACCAAGTAAAGGTGAGCTTGGTGTAAGCGGTGGTGCCGATCTGAATTGAGCAGAAAGGTTTCCAGTTCATACATCTGATACCGAAGTTGCTTACAGCCCGGCGCCATTCCTGGGGGAACTAATTGATCGACTTCGGCCAACTTGGCATATTCTTCAAGGACTCGGAGAGCTTCCTGCACACGACTACAATTAGCTTTTAACAGCTGTTGATGACTAGAACGATGCATCACATCTGGATAAGTGGTATCAGCACCTAAATCACTAGAGGTATCACGAGCTAGTCTTAACGTATCACTATGCCACTGAACTAAGCTCTGCCGCATCTCTTTGCAGGTAGTTGCCCATGTGGCTGATTCAAAGCCAAACCGAAACCAATCTTCAAGGACACGGAGCCCTTCTCGAGCTCGATCAAGGTTTGCGTCTAAAATACGGGCTACAGCTTGGGATCTCATAAGGGGTTAGGTTGCTGTCAAGGCTGCCGATCTCTAGGATACGACGTTTAGGACTCAAGATCTTTCTGGTCTAGGCTTGATCATCTGCCTGAAGTAATATCAGCTCAGTGGTTACGTCATCTTCAAAGTGAGGGGTCTGGATTTCTGTAGGGTTGGATCTGAATGCATGGGCTTCATCTTGATAAATAGCTTTGACTACATTAGATCCAAAATGAATCACATCACCAGATTTGAGCAGGTGGGTATTAATGCGTTGGCCATTAACATAAGTCCCATTGCTACTGCTTCGACCCGTCCCATCCCCATCTATTATCTGATAGCCCCCCTGGACCCGCACGAGAATGGCCTGATGTCTAGATACTTCTTTGTGGTTGATCCGAATCGGCGCTTGGATAGATCGACCAATCTCTTCCCATCGCTGACTCAATAGATAGATTGACGTCTGCCCCTCCACACTAATAGTGAGGCTGGGGTGTAACTGGATCGAAACGGATGACAGTAGTGTGGTAGCCATAGACCTTTCTCGCAGTGCTTAATCCATTACCCTTACTAAAGTTAACATTAATTTACATCCGCTTAAGGTAAGCCTTGGGAAGGGAATGGGAGTTACTTTGGCACCAACCACTACTCCTAGTGTCTAATAGCTTCAAGAGCCAAGTCAAAACCACTAGCTAAACCAGGCTAGACTCATCTGACTTAACACTAGTCCCCCACTCTTATGGCTGCTTTGGGCCAGGCCTGAGGCGATCTAAGCTAAGGTCATTATTTACAGCTCATTCAACTTATTAAACCCATTTTGTTTTAAATTGCAGGTGGTTGTTAACTCAAGATAAACCATGCTTCGCAACACTTCTAATCTTGGCCCATTAGTTTGTCTGGCCACAATGAGCTTGTCAGGGATCTTGTTAGCTGCTCCTGCACCAGTGGTAGCTCAGTCAGCTAGTATTGCTGGAGAGTTGGTTCGAGAGGATAGCGCTTTTTCAACATTAGTGGCTGCAGCTCAAGCAGCTGGTCTTGTTGATGCCTTAGCAGGTAATGGTCCGTTAACTCTATTCGCCCCAACTAATGAAGCCTTTAGTAATCTGCCTGAGGGGACCGTTGAGTCTCTGCTGCAACCCCAAAATCGCAGACAATTGATCCGGATTTTGACTTACCATGCTGTACCTGCCCAAATCACCTCGTTTGATTTAGAACCTGGAACCGATACAACCGTATCTACGCTAGCTGGAACGTCGCTGCGGGTTCAGGTCAGTGACACCTACAACATCACAGTTAATGGAGCTAATGTCATTATTGCCGACATTGCCGCTAGTAATGGTGTCATTCACGCAGTAGATGCAGTGTTACTCCCCTAACTAGATGGCGGTAGCGTCTAGATTAGCATTTAGATTAATGATTGAGCCTCGACTCGACTCTTGGGGCTCCCCATAACTAGCCCTACTCTCCCGCGATAACGACAGCCCCAAAGTCAGCCAGTACACTGGCGTTATTTCGTAAAATTGAGAGTAAATTCAATCGATTAGCCCTAATAGCTAGATCAGTATCCATTACTAAAACTTGGTCAAAAAAGGTAGACACGGTGGGAGCGACAGATTGAAACGCTGTGATCAAAAGTTTGAAGTCTTGCTGTTGTTGAGCATGTTGAGCGTGCTGATAAACCATTTGGCAGGCTTCATAGAGAGCTGTTTCACTGGGGTCTTTAAGCAGGCTACGATCAATCACTGTTGACGGATCCAAAACTGATAAATCCAGATTGCCTTGTTTAGCTAAACGAGCCACACGATTTAGAGTGGGATAAAGTTCAGTCAGAACACCCTCTTGACGAAGTTGCTGTAAATAGGTAGCCCGTTTTAAGGCAGATTGCAGATCAGTTAACGTCCGCTTAGCTAGCGTAGCATCAGAGTCACCTACAATAGCATTGACCAGATCATAATCAATCTGTTTGTCATCTTTCAACAGTGTTTGGATTCGCTGCATGAAAAATTCAACCAAGATCTTCAAAGTCGCCTGTTGATCAGCATGATGGAGTTGAATAACATCATGTAATAGTTGATATAAATTCAAAGACTGCCTCAAAATCCAAACAATTAAAATGCTACTGGTAGCGGCCCGGCGGAGCGCAAAGGGATCTGACGATCCAGTGGGCACCTTTCCTAATTTAAACAGACCCACCAGGGTATCTAAGCGATCAGCTAACCCCACTACCTGACCCGTTAAGCTCTGAGGCAACGGATCACCAGCGCCAATGGGCCAATAATGTTGCGCAATCCCTTCAACAACTAGAGTTGATTCACCTGATCGCTTAGCATAATCAGCACCCATGATACCTTGCAGTTCTGGAAACTCGTAGACCATCTGAGTCACTAAGTCAGCTTTACAGAGCAGAGCTGTACGTTGAATATCAGTGAGATCAGTTGCAGTCAGTTGCAGCTGATGCGTCATCACAGTAGCAATCTCTTGAATTCGGCGGACTTTATCAGCAACTGAACCTAGATTTTCCGCAAAAGTAACCTGCTCAAGTTTGGCTAGATTCTGCTCCAAGGGATGCTTTTGATCTTCAGTATAGAAAAACTGAGCATCAGCTAATCGAGCTCGGATCACACGACCATTTCCAGCAGCAATAATATCCGATTTGGTGGGATCACCATTCGAAATAAAAATAAACCTAGGCAGCAAAACCTCAGGCTGCGTAACATCGAAAACAGGAAAGTAACGTTGGTGGGTGACCATCACAGTCTTAATCACAGGCACTGGTAACTGTAAATACTCAGGTTCAAACTGACCAACAACAGCTGTGGGCCACTCGACTAATTGAGTCACCTCTGCCACCAGATCATCTGAGATCTCAGCAACCCCCTTAACAGTGGCCGCCGCCTGAACAATATCAGCCTCGATCTGCTGACGCCGCTTGTCACTGCAGGGTTGTACATAGGCAGCTTCCAAAGCTTGGCAATAGTCACCTGCATGATCCAAAGTGATGGGATCAGGGTGTAAAACTCGATGACAAAGACTGATGCGATCGGCTTGAAGCCCCTCCAACTCTAGAGCTAAAATCTGGTTATCTAATAACGATAGAAGCCAACGGATAGGTCGAGGAAATTTTAGTTCCCCTGATCCCCAACGCATCAATCGCTCACCTGACAACCCAGTGATCCAGCTAGGACTGATCTGTTGCAAGACTGTAGCTGTGGATTGGCCTTGAATCTGCTGAATCGCAAAGACAAATTCCCCTTTATCCAGTTGCCGAATTTCAAGTTGCTCAGGGCTAACCCCTTGCTTACGAGCAAATCCTTGACCAGCCGGGGTCAGTTCGCCTTCTTTGTAGGCCAGATTAACAGGCGGGCCTTTAATCGCTTCTGTGCGATCGGGTTGGCATTCAGGTAATCCCTCCAGCAAAACAGCCAATCGCCGAGGCGTCCCATAATAGTGAATCTGGGTTGTAGTTAGGTGAGCTTCACTCAAAGCTTTAGGAATCAGAGTTTGCCATTGACCCAGTGCGCTTTGGACAAAACTGGCTGGTAATTCCTCAGTTCCCACCTCTAACAAATAAGCAACCATAGCTGATCCACTCAAGTCCTGAATGCTTCACTAGTTTAACAGGGATAGATCCAGTGAATAACTGACTCCAGTGATCCAGACGCTTTTAGCCTTTCAATACCTGCAGCTATCCCTTCAGCAAACTTGAAAAAGGCTGTTATCTAACATCAATCAGCGAAGATCGCAGTAGAGATCACAAGAGGAATTACAATCTCACAGGGCAATGAAGGGACAACCCTGGCAGTTGTGGCCTACAGCTACCATAAGGGAAACCCCAAACAATTGGATCATCCAAACTCTTAGGTGTTACCGATCTAGATCCGCTTTTCTAAGTACTGACCTACCATCAATTGCTCTCCAGCCCGAGAGATGACAGTCTGGCGGGTACGATACCGTTGGCCAATAAATTTCAACTCTTCTTCAAACACATTTTTGTTGTACTCAGTCCTGAGGTGAAGTGTTTGAGGATCCATAAACTTAAACTGTGCAGTAACTGGTTTGGTAGTGGCATAACCCCGATCTCGAAAGAGGGTAGTACCTAAAGCTCCAAAGATGGTTTCACCTTTAGACTCTGTTTGTTGAGTTTCCACATTCTGGCTTTCCCATTGCACCCAAGACCCACAAACCAGGGGTTGATCCAGGTGATGCAATTGGGCTAAGTGAGTCAACTCTTGAGCGCCAAATGGTAAAAAGCGAACCGTAACTAAGCTCTGAATCGTCTTGGTAGCTCCATTAGGTAAGGTGTAATACCGTCGATCGGAATTCCATTGACCTTCAGACCGTTGGAAAAACTGATCCAGACACTCAACGGGGGTTGTAAGAACTTGGCTTGCTGTCACCAGCGACATCCTCATTGATCAGGTGTAAACATCATGCAAGATGCAAAGCAAGAGTAGTGTGCAATATGAACTTTACATATCTTAACATCTAAATGTCAAACCTGGGCCGCTAGAGATCACCGTAACTCTACACCTAGCGTCTGTAGCGATGGGCCTGGTGCAACAACCAGGTTGCCGCTGAGCGATCCCCCTCATCCCAGGCTAGTCGTTCAACTGCTTCCAGAATTAAAGCCGTAATAGCCTCATTGCTAAGTCGTTGCTGAAGTTCGGTGATGGTGTGGGTCGCCAGAGTTAAGTTTCGATCCCGGATCGCACGAGTGAGTATATCAGGCATATCATCACATCTCACGCATAATTCCTTACTTGTGTCACACCCCAGCCTAATCGTCTAGATCTGATTGAGAAACCTTCAGAATTATCTGAGAAAGATCATGTTTTCTTGCTAATGTGACTAGGATGTTACACTTCATTGCAACCTGAAATATAGTCTGGCTAATCAGCCTAATCTGTTGAATTAGTTACAGTCTTCAATTAAGTTAAAGGTTAAGGCTATGCCTGTAGCTTTCATTGGACTTGATTTAGGCACCTCGGGGATGCGAGGGATAGCTCTATCTGAAACGGGAGACCTGATCGCTAAAGTCTCTGACACATGGGTTGGTGTTGAAACAAATCCTCATCGCTGGTACACTTCACTTCAACAGAGCCTGGCTCAATTAAATGCTCAGCTCAGTCACTATACCCCTGTTGCTATCAGTGCTTGCAGCACCTCAGGCTCAATTTTGCCTGTTAATAACCAAGGGGTCCCGTTAGCCGACGCTTTACTTTACAACGATCCTCGTGCTCAAATTCAAGCTCAGCAGTTGGGAGTATCCCTGAGCTGGGGGTTATGTCGCTGGCTCTGGTGGAAGCAAACTGACCCGGATCAATACAAACAGAGTTATTTAATCCATCCTGCTGACTATCTACTCCAATGTTTGGGAGCCAATCGTCATATCACAGACCATACCTGTGCTTTAAAAAGCGGATTTGATCTTAAAACCTATACTTGGCCTGCTACTAGGTTTGAATCTTATGGGCTCGATTTGAAGTCATTACCTCAGGTAGTCGCGCCAGGTACACCAATCGGTACGGTCAGTTCAGACTGGTCGTTAGGCGCTGATGTCATGATCACTGCCGGTTGTACGGATGGTTGTGCTGGCCAGTTAGCCACAGGAGCCGGGGCCATGGGAGATAGTTCAACATCATTGGGCACGACTCTAATTTTCAAAGGTGTTAGTTCAGTTCCTATTCAAACACCTGATGGGGCTGTGTATTCTCATCTCCATCCTGACCGAACAGCTTGGCTACCTGGGGCAGCATCGTCTTGTGGGGGTGGTGTACTTAATCACTACTATCCCAGGGCTTCATGGAGTCAGCTTGATCAGCAAGCCTTAAAGTGGCTACCAACAGGTGCTATCGCTTATCCCTTAGTCACTTCAGGTGAGCGCTTCCCAATCTCTGATCCTAACTTTCCAGGTTTGTTATCTAGTTTTGAGCCTGGATCGATGCAGTTCTATGCCAATTTATTGGAGGGTGTCGCTTTAGTTGAACGCCTGGGATTGGATCAACTAGCATCACTAGGTTGCGATCAGAGTTTAAGAGTCTATACAACAGGTGGGGCTAGCTATAGTTCAGTATGGTTGCAAATTCGAGCAAGTTGTTTAAATCGGCCCCTGGTACTCTCCAAATATCCTCAACCTGCCATTGGAGCCGCCATACTTGCAGCCTCAGGTTGGTGGCATTGCTCTGTAGAGACAGCTGTTCAGCGTTTGGTGAAAATTGAAACTATTGTGGATCCCAATCCAACATGGACCCCGATCTACGAAGAAGTGTATCAAAGACTGCTAGATCATTTGAAAACATCAGTTGGGCAACTACAGCCTGATTCCATAATTTGAATAAACCATAAACCTACATTAAGCAGGTTGCTGAATAGTTATTTTAGGATTATCTACGAGTTTTAAGTCAATGCTATCTTGGACGATCAATTCAGCCTTCTCCTGGAAAAAAGCTAGCAAGTCAGGATCAAAATGGCTAGGTTGAGTGCGACCATCCCCTTGCAACATGATCTGCATAGCTTGCTCATGGGTTGAGGAATTTCGGTAAGCTCGTTTACCTGTTAAAGCTTCATAGATATCGCAAATGGTAACGATCCGGGCGGCTAGGGGAATATCTTCACCCGCTAGACCAAAAGGGTAACCTGATCCATCCCAACGTTCATGATGGTAAAGGGCCACCTCAGCAACATCTCTCAGGCGAGGGCTAGGACTATTTTTTAAGATTGTGTATCCAGCTTCAGGGTGTTGTTTAAGCAGTTGCCATTCTTCTGGCGTCAGGGGGCCAGGTTTAGACAAGATCGAGGTAGGGATAATCGTTTTACCAGCATCATGAAAAAAGCCAGCTTGGGCATATCTAAACGCCTGATCTTGCTCTAAGCCTAGGTAGCAGCAGAAGCGAAACACTAAATAACTGACATTACAAACATGTTGATGCTCTAGCTTATTTTGGCATAAGACTCGATGAAAGCAGAATTCATGAGTACAGGTATCTTGATGAATTCGATGAAGTATCTTCAAAGAAGAAGGATACATTGGATACCTCAGCTCTTAGCTTTAGGCTATGACAGATGCAATCTAACATCATCTAAGCAGATATGAGTGTAGGCTGGAATACGACAATCTCTCTATCGGCTCTTTTTTTGTCTTTTTTTAAGGTAAAGTCATACCATCAACTTAGTGTTTTCACGTAGATCAGCGTTACTAGATCGGCGGATTCTCGTGTTCACAGCAATATATTGAGTAATCTCTGAAGCTTTTGGCAGCACTATCTGGTTTCTTCTCTCTTGAGCTAGTCTCCAAAGCAACTAACTAATGTCATATCTAAACGGACTGTGAAGCTGATCTGAATATTTCTCAGTTTTCGTATCGCTGGAGGTGAAGGTGGGGTTTTATGGACGCATGTAGATCATAGGTCAAGTATAATCACTTAGTAATTAGAGATCTATCTGAGCTTGATGGGATAAGTGGTTTGTGATAGGTAAAATGCTTTCTAAGTGTTAAGAGCTTCTTCTATGCGCTGGACAATCACTAAAAAAATTGGAGGGCTGGCTGGTGTTCTCATATTTTTTATTATGTGTCTTTTAATTCACTCTATCTTTATTTTAAGAGGTATAGAACGAGAACTATTTGAAATTGCAACTTATGATGTTCCGTTATCCAAGATGGCTGCGGAAATCGAGATCAAGCAACTGGAACAACATATATTGGTGCGGCAATTATCGCAAACGCGGCGGGGTAATCCGATCCAAGATACACAAGAGAGGCTACTCGATATTGCGGCTCTGATCAGGAGTGAAGCAGACTATTCCACCCTAATCACTGAACGAATTCAACAAAGTCTGTTACTGATCAAACAAGGTCTTGATTCATCAACTATCAGCGATAGTTCTAAAGAAGAGTTAATGAGGACTTGACAGGCCCTGCTTGAATTTGTTGATCATTATCAAGATTTCAAGCTTCTTTTTCGTGACGCTATCGACTATTACCAGGTTAATGGTAACCTGACTGAGGAAAAAATACTAGACCTAGCGCTTAAAGATCAAGCACTTGATACTGAAGGCTTTGAGCTTGTTGACATGTTAGAGAGGTTTACTCTAAGGCAGACAGCTATTGTAGAAGAACATGAAAGAGCCTTCCTTCAAGTCAATATTTTATTGAGTACTTCAGCTATCCTATTGGGCATTACTTTAAGTACTGTGGT
>CAYSWV010000036.1:0-16389 GCA_964434865.1 uncultured bacterium | reverse complement strand
TGTGTCAGGACGGCTGGTTAGGCTGGTAGTCTTCAGGAGAGCAAGGACGCCGACCCGATCGATCACAGAAGGCCTGTTGAGGTTCACTTGTAGATAGGGAAGCAAGCAATAAGGGTAGGGTTAAGGTACTATCAATGTCCTGAAAGGGGTGATGACAGCTCCGACAACTAGCATTGGTCCGAACACTCAGATCTGGTTGCCCTGGGCGGAAGGAACCATAGAGCCAGTCTCCATCCTGCTTGGTTTTGACAAAAATAGTGCCCAAGTTATCTGGGCTGTACCAGGTTTCCATCAAGATGGTTGTGCCTTCTGGCAAAGGTTGGTCCGGCTGCACCTGGGTGAGGGAGGTCTGATCGATCAACATCCGCCGAAAGGATCCATCAGGACGATCGACCGTTCCATAATGAATAAATTGATCCTCATAGCTTCCTAGAGGTGATCCCAACACCATCCCACCGATCAGGGCCATCATACCCATTATCAAAGCCGTAACCCATTGAATTACTCTTGGACTCATGGCTCTCCTTGCTGATCCCGAACATGATTTTCCCAAAGATGATTTCATGGTAGAGATAGAGCGTTGTGCTCGTCCAACACCTATTGATCCTGAATTAACACCTTAAAGGTTCAAATGGAGCTACGTCATCTTCGCTATTTTCTAGTTGTTGCAGAAGAACTTCACTTTGGGCGGGCCGCGAGTCGCTTGCAAATCACTCAACAACCTTTAAGCCGTCAGATCCAGGCCCTCGAGCTAGAACTAGGGGTGCAACTGTTTTATCGGACTAAACGGCGAGTGGAGCTGACCTTATCAGGGCGTTGGCTCTTAGGTGAAGCCCGTCGTATTCTCGCAGATCTGGATCAGACTCTCGACACACTCAAGCGTATTGACCAGGGCACCCTTGGCCAGCTTCAAATTGGATTTAGCCCGTTTACGTTGTATGGGTTGCTGCCAGATCTACTTAAACAGTTTCGTGCACTTTATCCTGACGTAGAGCTGACCTTGCAAGAACTTTGTACTGAAGATCAAGTTGAAGCCTTAATAACCAGGCGACTGGATGTGGGGCTATTACATCCTCCCTTGCGCCATTCAGCTCTACAGGTACATCCCTTATCCTCGGATCCGTTAATTTTGGCGCTCCCGGATAGTCATCCTCTTGCTGATCAACACCAGATCTCTCTAGCGTCTCTTGCTAGCGATCCATGGCTATTACATCCCCGAGCTGAGGGTCCTGTGTTATTTGATCAGCTGATTAGCCTCTTTCAAGCTGTCGGATTTAGTCCTGAGATCGCTCATTATGTGTCTAAGCCTCAAACTGTTTTGGGGTTAGTGAGTGCCGGGATTGGACTAGCTCTAGTTCCAGCTTGTTTAAAAAACCTCCAACGGACTGGAGTGATCTACAAACCCTTGGTGCAACCAACACCCCGATTAGAGTCAGCGCTGGCCTACCGGGTTGATTCAAGCTCGCCTCTATTACAGGCTTTTCTGGCATTAATTGAAGCCTGACCCTCTTCATTAAAGCTGATCAACCTTGCACTACACTTAGTTCTGAACTGAACCGACAGGGGCTGATATGACTGGTTTAACCGAACTCCCTCCTGATCTACCTTAACCTGAAGATGATGGAGCTTGCCAACATTTATGGGGCCAGAAGTTACCAGCTATTCCCTTGAGATCGACTCAGGATCGATGGATTGATCTAGCTACGCTTTCAGGTCGACTAGTAATTTATGGCTACCCTATGACAGGTCGACCCGGTGTACCTTTACCTGATGGATGGGAGAGTATTCCAGGTGCCTGTACACCCCAATCTTGTGCTTTTCGAGATCACTATCAAGACCTACAGACTTTGAATACCCAAGTGTTTGGCCTCAGTACCCAAAGCTCCATTGATCAACAAGAGGCCGCTGCACGTCTACATCTCCCCTTTGAACTCCTAAGTGATCTAGATCTAAGTTTCACTCGAGCCCTAAAGTTACCAACCTTTGAAGTTGAAGGCAAGAGCTTGATCAAACGAGTCACGCTCATTGTTGAAGATCAAATAATCACAAAAGTGTTCTACCCAGTGTTTCCACCTGATCAAAATGCTGATGAAGTCATCGAGTGGTTACGGCATCGAGCTAAGCTAGCGGCGAACTAGAGGATATAACCCGAACAGAGTTAGGCCACCCCCCAGCAGGATCAGTGCGGTAATGCCAATGGCTGAAGAGGTTGGATACCCCTTGGTCCCCTCAATAGCTGAATTACTGGGATCACTAGCTGAATAAATAACAGGTAAAGTCGGATCACTATCAAAGCGGCGATATTGATCAGGACTCAGGATCTGGCTCCCCCGAATAAACGATTCACCGGCTGGGGCGGGGGTCTCAGGGATAGCTGGCACGGGTTCATCAGGATTGTTAAATTGGGCTTCGAGCTGGGCTTGAACATCTGCAGCAGACACTGACGATCCCTTAGTACCAGGGGCGGTAAATTCATAACTCACTGTGTATTTTGTAATTTGCCCTGAAGAGTTAATCGAAGCATGAGCACTGAGGACGGTGGCAGTTGTTTCAATTCGATCATTTTGTAATTGAGCCCAGTCTTGCCACTCCTCTACGGTTTGCCCCATTAAATTACCACCTACAACCACCAGCATAATGCCCGCAATGATAGGTCGGATATGAATACCTCGACGCCTCATGGTTAAACTCCCAGAATAAGTACTTGGATAGATTCTGATTGGGTTCATCATAACTTTGCGACCGATGATAGCCGAGATTGATCGAGCTAGTTGTGATCTCAGACAGTGGTTGGGGATCACAGAGATTAAAGCGAGCACTCAATTGCTGGCAGAACTGTTTGCGCATACCCCAATGATCCAGATCAAGCCTGGATTGAAATTGGAGATGCAGCCGCCTTGCCAATAAACTCTGTCAGTTTCCACTATCCCGGTCAATGACATTTACTGAAGCAAAATCTGAAACTCTAGTCGCTCTAAACCTATGTGAGTACTTGAATAGTTTGAGTCTGATCAGCTTTAAACTCGGTGGCCGGGTCCAATGAATCCTATAATGAACCCATACTACGATATTGCCTCCGTTGATTATGGACACCACTGATCAATCCTCCATCGACTTTCAAGCCTTTGAGACCTGGCTAACAGAACAGATCTTGCCCTTGAGTGTCGATGCTTTGAGCAAAAAAGTGCTGACGTGTACAGCCTGTCAAGAGGTGATGGGAGAATACATTATTGAATACCAAGGTGAAAAGTTACGGTGTCCAGCTGCTAAAACCTATGCTTTTCTTCGCTATGTGCTAGATACTCCTTAACCCCTTGTGCTGATCTGATCTTGTTTATACTGAGGCTTCCGGATGAATAAGCCCATTATTTTGAGCATTGATGATGATCCTGATGTTTTGCAAGCGATCCACCGGGATCTACGACGGCAGTATGGTGAACACTATCGCATAATGCGGGCGGATTCTGGCCAGACTGCTTTAGAAGTTCTACATCAGTTGACCCTCCGCAATGATACAGTTGCTCTGTTTCTCGTTGATCAGCGCATGCCGCAAATGACGGGCGTTGAGTTTTTAGAACAAGCCGTTACCCTGTTTCCAGAAGCAAAGCGGGTCTTACTGACAGCTTATGCAGATACGGATGCTGCCATTCGTGCTATTAATCGTGCTCGGTTAGATTATTACTTATTAAAACCCTGGGATCCGCCTGAAGAAAAGCTATATCCGGTACTTGATGATTTACTCCATGATTGGTTAGCTCACTTTCATCCTGAATTTCAAGGCATTCGGGTGATTGGGGATCGGTGGTCCTCAGACTCCCATCGGATCAAAGATTTTTTAGCTCGTAATCAAATTCCCTATCGTTGGTTAGACATTGAACGCGATCAAGATGCTCACAAGCTGTTGAAGTACGCCAGCGTTGATACCACCTGTCTGCCATTTGTCCTGTATGGAGATGGTGAGCAACAATCCAAACCTACTAATTCACAACTGGCTGAAAAGATCGGACTGCAAGTTCAAGCTACCAATCCATTTTATGATCTGATCATCATTGGTGGTGGACCCAGTGGCCTGGCCGCTGCCGTTTATGGCGCTTCTGAAGGGTTACGTACTGTCATGGTGGAACGAGAAGCACCTGGGGGTCAG
Organism: uncultured bacterium; assembly: GCA_964434865.1. Taxonomy (GTDB): domain Bacteria; phylum Cyanobacteriota; class Cyanobacteriia; order Thermostichales; family Thermostichaceae; genus CAYSWV01. Next base: position 12,245 of record CAYSWV010000036.1, on the reverse strand, counting down.
GCTGGAACGAGCTCACGCATTGAAAATTATTTGGGCTTTCCAGTAGGACTCAGTGGCGGAGATCTAGCCCGTCGAGCTGTCACCCAAGCTAAGCGATTTGGTGTTGAAATTCTCACACCTCAAGAAGCCACTCAAATTCATCTGAAAGATGACTACCGAATCGTATCTTTTGCTGATAGTAGTGAACTCACCAGCCATGCTGTGATCCTGGCGATGGGGGTTGCCTGGCGACGGCTCAGTATTCCAGGAATTGAGCGGTTAACGGGCTCAGGGGTTTACTATGGAGCAGCCCAAACAGAAGCCCTATCTTGTGCGGGTGAAGAAGTCTTTATTGTGGGTGGGGCCAACTCTGCCGGGCAAGCGGCTATGTATTTCTCGCGGTTTGCCAGTCGAGTGATCATGTTGGTCCGAGGTGAATCCCTCACCAAAAGCATGTCTCAGTATCTGATTGATCAAATTGCAGCCACCGCTACAATTGAAGTTTGGACGCATTGTAGTGTCACCGAAGCTCAAGGGGATAGCCGCTTAGAGGCTCTGGTGATTCAAAATTCTCAAACGGGCGATGTGAAAACCTGGCCGGCAAAATCTTTATTTATTTTTATTGGGGCCGTACCCGCTACAGAGTGGCTAGGAGGGTTGATCAGTCGGGATGAGCGGGGCTTTATCTTAACCGGACCGGATCTGAACCAGAATGGCCAGCGTGAGTGGTCTCAACCGCGAGATCCCTATTTATTAGAAACCAACGTGCCCGGGATCTTTGCGGTTGGAGATGTGCGGCATGGATCCGTGAAGCGGGTGGCCTCCGGTGTGGGGGAAGGGAGTATTTGTGTTCAGTTTGTCCATCGCTATTTGAGCTATTTGTGAGGGATCTCGCGTGTTGTGTGTCGATGAATTACTGACATTAGAACCCTTCCAACAACTGCCAGCTGATAAGCTGCAATGGTTATGTGATCAGGCTCAAGCTCTGCAATTACCAGCTGGATCGATCCTAGTTGAAGAGGGCGGCAATCCCAATGGATTCTTTATTCTGTTGAAAGGGCGAATTAGTATCACCCGGCAGAGTGAGGGGGTTGAAATGCCCATTGGCCATCAAGAAGCGCCTGCTTTTTTTGGTGAGATTCCGGTGTTAACAGATGGTCCAGTGTTAGTATCTATGCGAACCCTGACTGAATGTGAAATCTACCAGGTTAACTGTTGTGACTTCCTGACATTACTCCATGAGTGTCGAGGCTTTGAGCGTAGTATCTTTCGAGAAGTGGCCCGCCGGTTACGGGGCTTGGAGTCTTTTATCCGCAGTCGGGAAAAGATGGCAGCACTAGGGACTCTATCAGCCGGACTCGCTCATGAGTTAAACAATCCCACAGCAGCTTTAGTCCGGGCTTTACGAGACGTGGTACCTGCGATCCGAGAGCTAGAGTACATGAATCTTGTCTATGGCCAGGCCCAAGTTGATCCTGCTCACACTCAAGAATGGCAAACAGTGCGAGATCAAGGCTATGACAGGATCCTCAACCAACCTGTGGATACAGTAGCGGTCAGTGATCGTGAGGAAATGTTGCTAGACTGGTTAGAAAATTATGGGGCCCAAGATGCCTGGAAGTTGGCTGAGCCGCTCGCCCTAGCTGCCATTGAAACTGCCACCTTAGACCATCTGACCCAGCGTTGGCGTCACCATTCTGGCGAATTACGGGATCAGGGTCTGCGTTGGTTAGCACTTTCGTTTGAAGTCATGTCAATGATTAAGAGTGGACTCCGAGGGGCTGAGCGCATCTCTGATCTAGTGCATTCGATGAAATCTTACTCCCATATGGATCGAGGGGCCCAACAGTTTGTGGATGTCCATGACGGTCTGGAGGATACCTTGCAACTGTTCTCCTATAAATTGAAGCAGGGTATCACAGTTCAGCGTCACTACGATCGCACGTTGCCCAAAATTTATGCTTATGGTAGCGAACTCAATCAGGTCTGGACCAACTTGATCGATAATGCCATTGATGCCATGGACGAGAAGGGAACACTCGAGATCGCAACCTGTCAAGATGGTAACTATGTACGGGTTGAAATTATGGATTCAGGAATGGGTATTGATCCAGAGATTCAATCTCGCATTTTTGAACCCTTTTATACCACTAAAGCTATGGGCAAAGGATCAGGCTTAGGTTTGGATGCTGTCAGACGCATTGTACAAAATCGCCATCAAGGGATAGTAACCCTGACTTCAGAGCCGGGCCGTACCTGCTTTTCAGTCTGTTTACCCTTAGACACTTAAGATCCTAACCTCAATGTTGTATGACTTGATCCCCTGGCACATCAACCATTCTAGTCTTATGCCTCTTTGAGGATAGAGCCATTGACTTCAAGATAGAACTAATTAGGATAAACAGATTTAGAATAAACCGGATTAGAATAACAACAATTGTAACCCCTGCCTTGATGTCTGCTTTACCTCAACCATCAACCACCCAGGCTGCTCATGAGTCTTTTATCCCTGTCATGCGAGAACTTGCGCGAGCCTATCAAGCCTTCTCTACCTGCTCAGAACTGCATGTTCAACAATTTAATCTCACACCTGCTCAATTTGATGTGATTGTCACCTTAGGAAATACACAAGGTATGAGCATGGGAGATATTGGCGAAAAGACTCTGATCACTAAGGGCACATTAACCGGCGTGATCGATCGGTTGGTTAAAAAGAATTTAGTTAGCCGTAAAACTCCAGCCGACAACCGTCGCAGCGTCATTGTGCAGTTGACCCCACAAGGAGAACACCTCTTTGAGCAAGTCTTCCCAGCTCATATAGCTTATCTCAAGGAACGGTTTGAAAAGCTAGAACCCTCTGAACTAGAATTACTGCGAGTGCTCCTCCACCGGCTACGCCAAGCCTTTTAACTGAGCGATCCCAAGCCTTGACATTAGTGAATTAGCTTGTTAGCTTTCAAATATAGTTCTATATAGAACAGTTCTATCATAACCTCAATAACAACTATTCAACACCGATGACATATTCTCGGTTGAACGTTATGACTAACCTACCGACTCTCTTCTTATCTCATGGGGCGCCTGATCTACCGATTAGAGATGGTCCCGTAACCCATTTCTTATCAACCCTTCATCAACAGATACCTCACCCAGAAGCTATCTTAGTTATTTCGGCACATTGGCTGACCCAAGTACCTCAGATCAGCGCTGCCGACTACCCAAAGACTCTACATGACTTTTCAGGATTTCCTGAGAGTTTATATCAGTTACAGTATCCGGCCCCAGGTGCTCCTGATCTGAGCAAGCGCGTTGCCACTTTACTCCAACAAGCCCACTTCCCTGCTACCCTTCATCCATCCCGAGGCTTTGATCATGGTACCTGGACCCCATTGATTCTGGCTTATCCGGCAGCCGATATTCCTGTCATCCAGATCTCTATTCAGCCGCACTATGACTTACAGTATCACTGGCATCTAGGTCAAGCACTAGCACCTTTACCAAAAGAAGGCATATTGGTCATTGGTAGTGGCAGTGCAACTCACAATCTAGCAGCGTTTGATAGTCAGTATGACGCTTCTCCACCAGATTGGGTACACACTTTCGATCAGTGGCTGGCTGATACGATCACTCACTCTAACTGGGAGGCATTGCTGCAGTACCGACACTTAGCTCCCTATGCTCAAAACAATCACCCTACTGAGGAGCATTTACTACCCCTATGGGTCACTCTAGGGGCAGCAGGGTTACAGGCTAAAGGGACACTGTTACATCGCAGCTTCACTTACGGATCGTTTAGTATGGCTGCTTACGCTTTTGCGGCATAATTGGTACTCAAGATGATCAGCTTAATGACCTCAATTGAATCGGAGGCTAAGGTTCTTGATGGTTTAGTACCTCTCAATAAAACCTAGGCTTTGAAAGTCAGGATCGGCTGTAGGCGAGCTACAACTTGCACAATACCAGCGTTGACTTGGCTCTCAATGATAGAGGTAATCGGTTTGTAGGCTATAGGGGCTTCTTCAATACGCCGCTCTGGCTTTAGCGAAATGCAATCGACTCCCACCAGACCTAGATCAGCTTCAGTTAACCCTTGTCGCGTTAGGGCAAATCGGGACTGGAGGCGACCGGCACCATGCGAGGCAGAACAGCAGAACGGAGTCTGACCCTGGCCAACCAAAAGGTAAGAGGGAGCACCCATCGACCCTGGAATGATCACAGGCTGACCTGCATAAGCTGGACAGGCACCTTTGCGAGTTATCCAACCATCTTGCTCAGGTAACGTGATGTTGTGAGGCAAATCATACACTAGGGGAGCTGCTAAATCCTGACCAAAGATCTGGCGTAACCTCAGTCTCAAAAGCTCTGCAAGTAATAATCGATTGACAAAGCCATAGTTCGCAGCTGTAGCCTCTGCTTCAAGATACTCGGTTACTAGCTCGGGGTTAGCTAGACTCGATAAGGGAAATAGATGTGACCTAGGGTAGGGCTGACCTGATGGCCAAGCTGCTTTAGCCTGATCTCGCCACCAGCGACCAATAGATTTGCCAATGCCTCGAGAGCCTGAGTGGATCATAAAAGCCAGCTGACCCTGACGTAGGCCCCAAGCATAAGCTAGCTGACGATCGACAATCGAGTCGACCCATTGCACTTCAACAAAATGATTGCCTCCACCAATAGTGGCTAGTTCACTATCTCGGATCCAGTCACCGACAACTAAGGTCTCAGGAACCCAGCGAGGATGACCAGCCAAAGATCCTTGACAGAAGATCCGATCACAGTCTGCAGCCAACTGAGACAAACTAGCCTGAGTTACACAGCCCGATGGCTGATCTAGCATGACATCTAACCAGCCCAGCACACCCTCTTGAAATAAGCAGCGCATGGCCCTAGCAGTCATGGTAACGTCTCGAGTGCTTCCCAAATAGTCACCTTGCATCTGGGTTACAAACTGTTGTCGCTGAGCTAGAAATTGATCTACCGATAGATCGACAACATGCAGACGCATCCCACAGTTAATATCAGCACCAACAGCTGCAGGAATCACCTGATCTTGGGTATATACTACCGATCCAATGGCGACACCAGAATCACCAGGATGAACATCAGGTGTGGCTACAACCCGACACACTTGCCCTCCCTCTGGATGCCTAACAAGGGCAAGATTGGCCAATTGTTTAAAAGCTTTGGCTTCAACCGGTAAGTCAGCAGGTAATAAAATATCAGCTACAGGCGCATCAGGTCGATCTGACCACCGAATTTGATAGATCCCCTGATGGTAAGCAACATCAAGTCCCTGACGCGATAAAGCCCGCAGCAGACGTTCAAGTTTTCGATTGGGCATAAGTCCTCAGATGTCTAGAACCGCAAAGTTCAGCAGCCGCGGTAAGACTCTGAGCGAGATTGAAGATATTGAGAAGCTAGCACAGTCTGATTTTCTCTGGCAAGTCAATAAACTCCCGGTTTTCTCGATCAGCACTGTAGTACTCTAGAGACTTTCCAGTTTGTGTTAACTGGTGTTAGTTGGAGTTGCTAGTTCAGAGATGGGAATCCTCGGAATCTTCAACCTTGTAGCTAACGGATGTATTCCTTAAGCACACTATTGCGGTTAGGATGACGCAATTTTCTCAAGGCTTTGGCTTCTATCTGCCGGATGCGTTCGCGAGTGACATTAAAGATCTGACCAATTTCCTCTAACGTCTTCATCCGACCATCATCTAGGCCATAGCGTAATTTCAAAACATCCCGCTCTCTCGGGGTCAAGGTATCCAAAACGCCTTCTAGATCTTCCCGCAACAAAACTTTAGAGACTCGATCCTCGGGTGTTTCCCCATCGGATTCAATAAAGTCGCCTAGGCGAGAGTCTTCTTCTTTGCCAATTGGTGTTTCTAGTGAGATCGGTAGCTGAGCTGATTTAGCAATAAACCGCAACTTTTCAATGGTGATTTCCATGCGGGTGGCGATTTCTTCTTCACTAGGTTTGCGACCTAATTCTTGTGAAAGGAGCTTGGTTACCTTTTTGATCCGGGAGATAGTTTCGTACAGGTGCACAGGTAACCGAATAGTCCGAGACTGATCAGCAATGGCCCGGGTGATGGCCTGGCGAATCCACCAAGTGGCATAAGTCGAAAACTTGTAGCCCTTTTCATGATCAAATTTTTCGGCAGCTCGAATGAGACCTAGTGATCCTTCTTGAATTAAATCCTGGAAAGAGAGTCCCCGATTCATATATTTCTTAGCAATGGAAACCACTAGCCTGAGGTTAGACTGCACCATTTTTTCTTTGGCGCGCCGCCCACGATGCAATCGCCGACTAAATGCTGGGAGTGCCATCTCCACAGCTTCAGCCCAATCTGCTACAGGTACCTCTTCAGGGTCATCCCACAAACCCTTGTCATGAAATACATCATCTCGGATCCGCTCTAACTCCAGCAAATCTGCAATCTTGCGGGCTAGCTCAATTTCTTCATCCGCTCGTAATAGCCGAATCCGACCAATTTCTTGAAGATAGACACGAATCGAGTCATCAGTATAATGCTTCTTTTTGACAGCAGTTCGGCGCTTGGACTTAGATTTCCCTGAAGCTGAGGCATCATCTGCGTCATCCCCGTCCTCTAGTTCATCAGTACTCTCATCGTCTAAGAGTTCCGCACTCAACTGCTCCTCTGTCGGCTCATCAATGTCATCAAGCTCAACTTTACTGACCTGGCTTTTGACCTCAACCTCAGCTACCAATCCATCAGTAGCCCCATCATCAGTAGCCCCATCATCAGTAGCCGTTGTTTCAGTTACTTCTAACGGGGGTGTACCCAGATCTGGCGATCCATCGGGGGGTGTAAAGGAAGTTAAGTCTGGACTGGAATAGCTTGGAGTAGCATCGCTCAGTTTCAGCAATTCCTTGGCTTGAGTCATGCTGGGTTCCTCATGATCCTGATCACTGTGAAAGGGCGGGACGGCGGGGATGATGGTGGTGGCTGTATCTTAACAGAGGACATCAGCGTAATGGCAGTCTGACAGAAGTTGATCTGAGACTATGCAGCCTCATGACTAGGATTCAGGGTGTCCCAGACGCAAATCGGGGTTGTATAATTAAAAACAACATCCACTCATTCATACCTAAGTACGGCGGACTGAGTAGTACGTTCTATCCCTAATCATCTCAAGCCTAAAACCTGACTAACAGCTCAGACCCTTATCACTAAACTCCAACGAATCTAGCGGATGACTGGGCTGATACTTCTAGACTGCTAACTCATGTCTCTGGCCCAAGGTAGTGATCCTAATGAAATTTTATTATTTAGGCTCCTACCGTCTACATTGCCCAAATTAGCTAAAGGTTCACTCAACAAATCATCGTTAACTGGATATCTGGCTTGGCAAGGATCAAACCCTAATAGAGGACCTCGTTGAGCTATCCATCGGCCTAAACTGGGTGATTGTAGCTGTGCACACCAAAAACATCCATACTACGTTAGCCCGCAGTTCTAGAAACAGCAACAGGAAAGTTTTATCAATTACTTAGACTTAGAAATTGATGCTATCCACAAGATCTATAATTTGGGTAAAAATACCTATTTGATCGACCTAATTTTGGTAGCAGAGCTTTACGAAAGACCCTGTTGGCTCAAAACTTAAGCGAGACTACTTTAGAGTTTTGAGCACAAATCGTTAGAATTGATAACACAATGGATTAATAAGTTAGAGCATTAGGTGTTACTCATGACTCATCCTTTTTTACAGCGACTACAAGATCATGTCTTGGTATTCGATGGAGGCATGGGAACGTCCCTCCAAATGCAAAACCTGACTGCAGACGATTTTGGTGGCCCAGATCTGGAAGGGTGTAATGAATATTTAGTAATCTCTAAGCCAGAGGCCGTCGAAAAAGTCCACGCTGATTTCCTTGCTGCAGGCGCTGATGTCATTGAAACCGATACCTTTGGGGGGAGCTCTGTTGTTTTAGCAGAGTATGACCTTTCAGATAAGGCCTATGAAATTAATGTGGCAGCGGCTCAACTAGCCAAAAAGGTAGCCGCAAACTATTCAACACCAGACAAGCCCAGATTTGTAGGCGGCTCAATTGGGCCTGGCACCAAGATGCCCACCTTAGGATTTGCCACCTTTGATGAACTCAAAACATCCTACACAGAACAAATTCGGGGATTGGTTGAGGGTGGTGTTGACTTCTTGATCATTGAAACCTGCTTTGATGTCTTGCAAATCAAATCTGTGCTGGTTGCAGCAGAGGTTATCTTCCAAGAGAAAGGCTACCGCTTGCCGATCATGGTCTCCATCACAATGGAAATTCAAGGCACCATGCTGGCAGGGACTGAAATCTCGGCGGCTCTCACTATTCTGGAGGCCTACCCTATTGATGTTTTGGGACTCAACTGTGCCACAGGTCCTGATCGGATGACAGAGCACATTCGCTACTTGTCTAAGCACTCCCCATTCCCTATTTCTTGCATACCTAACGCTGGTTTACCTGAAAATGTTGGTGGCCAAGCTCACTACACCTTGACCCCTGAACAGATGCAGTTCCACTTGCGTCACTTTGTTGAAGATTTGGGTGTAGCGATTGTGGGGGGATGCTGTGGTACTCATCCAGGTCATATTCAAGCCTTAGCTGAGGCTGTTCAAACTTTGCGGCCCAAGCACCGTCAAGTTGAGCAGATCCGGGCTGCTGCCTCTATCTACACTCATCAGCCTTATGAACAAGACAATTCGTTTTTAATTATTGGTGAGCGGGTGAATGCCAGTGGATCTAAAAAAATGCGAGATCTGCTCAATGCGGAAGATTGGGAAGGTCTAGTATCGCTGGCAAAAGAACAAGTCCGAGAAGGCTCTCATATTTTGGATGTCAACGTTGATTACGTGGGCCGGGATGGAGAATCCGATATGCGAGAGCTGGTCACTCGTTTAGTGACTCAAATTCAGATCCCACTGATGTTGGATTCAACAGAATGGCAAAAAATGGAAGCTGGGTTGAAGTCAGCAGGGGGCAAATGTTTACTTAACTCAACCAACTATGAAGATGGTGAAGAGCGATTCTTTAAGGTTCTGGATCTTGCTAAAACCTATGGAGCTGGTGTTGTTGTCGGGACTATTGATGAAGATGGTATGGCCCGGACCGCTGACAAAAAGTTTGAAATTGCGAAGCGAGCCTACGATCAAGCTGTAGAGTATGGTATTCCTCCCTACGAGATCTTTTTTGATCCGCTAGCTCTACCCATTTCTACAGGAATTGAAGAAGATCGAGTCAATGGGGCAGCTACTATTGAGTCCATCCGTCGTATTCGTGCTGAGCTGCCTGAGTGTCATGTTGTGTTGGGTGTTTCCAATGTTTCCTTTGGCTTAAGCCCTGCTGCTCGGGTAACTTTAAATTCAATGTTTTTGCATGAAGCCCGTGAAGCCGGTATGGATGCTGCCATTGTCAGTGCCAAAAAAATTCTCCCCATCGCCAAGATTGAGCCGGAGCACCAGGAGATCTGCCGTGATTTAATCTACGATCGCCGCAAATTTGAAAATGGGATCTGTGTGTATGATCCTTTAACTAAGTTGACCCAAGTCTTTGAAGGGGTAACTGCCAAAACAACCCATATTGCAGATGAGAACTTAACCTTAGAGGAAAAACTCAAGCGCCATATCATTGATGGCGAACGCATTGGCCTTGATAAAGTCTTGAATGAGGCCCTGCAAGTGTATCCTCCACTTGAGATCATCAATACCTTTTTGCTAGATGGGATGAAGACAGTCGGTGAGCTGTTTGGAGCGGGTCAGATGCAGTTACCCTTTGTCTTACAATCTGCTGAAACCATGAAAGCTGCAGTGGCCCAACTAGAGCCGCATATGGAAAAGGCGGATGCCAATGAGAGTAAAGGGATCTTTGTCATTGCCACAGTTAAAGGCGATGTGCATGACATTGGCAAAAATTTAGTGGACATTATCCTGAGCAACAATGGCTACAAAGTGATCAACCTTGGGATCAAACAACCCGTGGAGAATATCATTGATGCCTACTATGAGCACAAGGCTGATTGTATTGCCATGAGTGGTTTGTTGGTGAAGTCAACCGCCTTTATGAAAGACAACCTGGAGACATTCAATGAACGTGGGATCACAGTCCCTGTCATTTTAGGGGGAGCCGCTTTAACACCCAAGTTCGTCCATGAAGATTGCCAAAATACTTACAAGGGCCGAGTGGTCTACGGTAAAGATGCCTTCGCTGATCTTCACTTTATGGACAAATTAATGCCAGCCAAAAGTGAAGACAACTGGGATGATATCAAGGGCTTTTTGAATGAAGCTACTGATACAGCGGAGATGACTAACGGCAAGGTGGATAGCGGTAATGGATCTCGTGCGAATGGCTCTGCAACTAATGGCTCTGCAACTAATGGCTCGGGTACCCATGGAACCACCGTTAAAGTGCAAGCCGAACCTGTGGATACTCGCCGCTCCGATCAGGTAGACCCCGCTATTGAACGCCCCATACCTCCCTTCTGGGGATCCAAGATTCTGGCCGGATCTGAGGTGATCCCGTGGTCTGAAATCTTCTGGTACATTGACAAACAAGCCTTGGTTGCAGGGCAGTGGCAAATCCGTAAGAGTAAGGGGCAATCCCAGGAAGAGTTTCAAGCGTTTTTACAAACCAAAGTTGATCCTGTGATCGACCGATGGAAGCAACAGATTGTTGATGAAGCCATTATGCAACCTCGGGTGGTCTATGGGTACTTCCCCTGTCAGGCTCAGGGTAATGATCTGATCATCTACGATTGGAGTAGTTTTACAGACCAGCTAGACCCCTCCTCAGATCTAGAGTCATTATTCCAACAACGGGCTGGACTAGAACGGTTACAGCGTCCTGCCAAGGCCCAGGAAAAAGCACGCTTTACCTTCCCCCGTCAACGATCCATGCACCGGCTCTGTATTGCTGATTTCTATGCTGATGTTGACTCAGGCGTTGTTGATGTATTCCCGATCCAAGCTGTGACAATGGGACCTGAAGCTACCACGTTTGCTCAAGAGTTATTCGCTTCAGATCAGTACTCTGACTATCTCTACTTCCATGGCATGGCAGTCACACTAGCAGAAGCTCTAGCTGAATGGTGTCATGCTCGGATCCGTCATGAGTTAGGCTTTGGTCAGGAAGATAGCCCCGATATTCGCCGGATCTTGCACCAAGGCTACCGGGGATCTCGCTACAGCTTTGGCTACCCAGCTTGCCCTCACATACCCGATCAACGCCTCTTGTTAGATCTGTTGCAAGCTGAACGCATTGGCTTATCGATGGATGAAAGTGATCAATTAGACCCGGAACAATCAACAACGGCTTTGATTACCTATCATCCTGTAGCTCGCTACTTCAGTGTTAAGGCCTCTGATACAGCCTCAGAAACAGCAGATCCTGTGGTTGTTTAACAGTGTCTATTAGTCGATATCCTGTCTATTAGTCGATATCCATAGAGACTGGTGGGCCTGGATATTGATAAACATTGAGTCCCTGGAGCTGCTTCTGGGGACTACTAGAGCGATTTCAAATCTGATCCCTTTCAAAACTGGCTCATTTCCACGTCTTAACCTTCTAACATTTCAGAGGCTAGGGCAGACGTAACAACACAAGCATAGAAGGGGATCAACAGCTTATCACTTGCAGTACCCATTCCGCATCGATATAGATCCATAACATTACTGGCATTAGTCTTATCAACCCTAGGAACCTCATTGAAAACCTACTCAACAGCCGTAGTTTCATCCCCAATACTTCCCGACAACGGCGCCACAACCCCCGATAGCAGCGCAATACTTCCCGCAAGGGCCTCAAGATCTCCAACAACAGCGCAATATGTCCCGATGGTAGTACAACGATCCCCAACAGCACCTGAATGATTTTTACTAGCGGTAGATGATCCCCAACAGCATCCCGTTGATCCCTTGGCCCAACATCACCATTGCTTTTAACCTAGGCTTCTAACCTAAAGTCACACTAGACAACCCCTTGAATTTACAGCATTCCCTCTGATCGTATCCCGAAAGGCTATGTGATCATCGATCATAGAAGAGACAATGGCTCAACTCAAAGCCTGTCTTAAAATTAGTAGTCGCTAGAGTTTAATGTTATACCAACAAACTGAGGCTGAGTCGTTGCAAAATTTATCAATGGCTCGTGAAACCACTATAGAAAAACTAGCGTATACCCTGTTGAGACTCAACCGTTATGGCCTAAAAGGTTTGCTCAGATCGTGGCCACTCTCGGATCTAGAGCAGTA
>CAYSWV010000035.1:18300-45342 GCA_964434865.1 uncultured bacterium | reverse complement strand
TGCAAAGTCTGTGGTAGACCAACTGGCCCTCCAACTTGAACAAGATCCGGATAAACACTGTGTCGTACTTTGTGGCATTGGCGAATCCACCTTACATCCAGAGCTAGAAAAAATCACAGAAACCCTGGCTAATGCAGGGGCAATAGTTTGCATGACTACTAATGGAAGTCGGATTACGGCTGAGATGGTTGAGCGACTTGTTGCCAAAGGTATGCGAGAGATTTACTTTAGCCTCAATGCCTTAACGGCTGAGACTCACCAATTAGTGATGCGATTGCCCAATTTTAAGCGAATCGAAGACAACCTCCTTCAAATCTTAAAAGTGCGGCAGGAAAAAAATTTACCGGTCCGTTTGTTCGTGAGTATGGTTGTCTGTGAGCCTAATTATTCTGAAATCGATGGCTTTATTAATAAATGGCGCCACCAAGGTGTATCAGGGATCTGGCTTCATCCGATTAATAACCGGGCAGGTCTCTTAGCTGATGATCTCAAGCCTGTGTCTCTAAAAGCCTATGCTGAGCACTATGAGGCTGATCCCCTGGTGACTGTCGACATCTTTAGCCACAATCCTGAAGATGGTCACCTCTGTAAAATCACTCGAGCTTTGAACTTTATATCGGCTGATGGTGAAATGCGCTTATGTGCTATGGATTACAAACGTCAAACCACTTATGGCAATCTATTGACCCATGATCTCAAGCAGATGTACGTCAATAAGATTCAGCAATTTGCCAGTGGTGAAACTCGAAACCTCTGTGCGACTTGTGATTTCTGTCCAGTGGCACCCAAGTAGATCCGCTGCTGTAAGCTGCCAATTTGACAACACATTCAGCATGAGTAAGATATCAGAGCCTTCATGAACCTGAGTAGGTTGCTGTGGGTGACAGCTAGTGGGCACACGATCCCATTTCAGGACTGTAATATCAGGCACGAGCTGTTGAGGGTCCGCTCTCATTGATAGCCGAGAGCAGTCTGCCTTGAAGTAGGCCATGCTGAATTTTAGGCATTGGTTTTTGAACGATCGCCCATCAATCCATTCACTTGCAGGTCCATTCACTTGCAGGTCCATTCACTTGCAGGTCCATTCACTTGCAGGTCCATTCACTTGCAGGATCGATCTCGGCCAACTGCAGAAACTCCTGCAGACAGATCTCTCCACCAAAGTTGATCCTAGTGGTTGAAATACCAATAACTAGGGTTGCTAAAATTATGGTCAGATCCTATGGGAGTAGCACTGTGATTATTTCCTCTCAAATCTTGTCCCTAGAGGACTACCTTAGCTATGAAGAGGATACTGATCTTCGGTATGAGCTGGTGGATGGAGAACTTCAGGTTATGCCTCCAGAGAGTGACCTCAATCAACGGATAGCCTCTTTCCTCTTTGCCTATTTTCTACAGTTGGGCATTCCCTTCTACCGCCTCCGAATCGGAGTTGAAGTTGTAGTGAGTGGAACACGGGCAACGGTCCGCCTGCCAGATCTGGTCATATTTTCAGAGGAGCTGGCGAATGAGATGGCCTCAACAACACGGGCAACGATCATGCTGGATATGCCGCCGCCTCAATTAGTGGTAGAAGTGGTGTCTCCAGGCAAAGCGAATGCTGAACGAGATTATCGGTACAAGCGTTCTCAATACCAGGCACGAGGAATTCCTGAATACTGGATCGTGGATCCCACTCTGCAACAGGTCACAGTGTTGAGTCTGGTGAAAGGACTTTACGAGGAAAGAGGGTTTGAGGGAGAAGCTGACATCGTTTCAGATCTCATTCAAACAATGGGAGCAGGGAAAATGCTGAATGCTACTCAGGTCTTGACAGCCTAACAGATCCTCTTCAGGCCCACCGTATTCTTCAAGATTTATCAGCATTGAACGCTCTCAGGAGCCGTCATCCAAAATGATGAATTTTCTTTGTAGGAACATGTTGTAATAGCAATGAGCTATAAAGATAATCAAAACGTGAAGAGTCGCTTGGAAGCCCTGGACGCAAAAGCGAAGTGATACACTGAGGAGAACAATGACTGATATCGATACTGCTCATCAACTGCTTAAAAAATTTGACTGCCTCCCGACGGATACGCCAGACCGCCCAGCGAATGCAGAAGTTCGGGTAGCGCTGAAAATTGTGGCTCAAGCATCAGAGTTTCAGATTTTTGGCGTTTGTGCAGGCAGTCTAATCGAAGGCATGACTGCCCTCAAAGACTATACTCAGGCGCTTGGATATGAGATCCCCCAGGACTTGACGTTCGATGCGGTGGAGGGGGCAGCCTACATCAAGTTTAATCCTAAATCGGGCCTGGTATACACGGACAGCTATTCAGGAGACCACCGAGGGGTCTTGGTGTCGTGTCAATCGGCCTACGACAACGGACTGAATGAAATGTATGGTCATCTACCGCTGGATTTGTTCTCCTGATCACTGTCCCAGCCATAAATTCAAGGGCTGTTGTTAGATGAAGGATAACTGAAAAATAAAGGCCATTGTTGAAGATGCAGCTAAGATCCTGAACAATACCCATTTCAAGTCATTAATCGACAGATCATCATTTTAAGCATAAAGCATTGAGATACATACGCAACACTGAAATTATTCATTTCAAGCCAACCATACTGCAATTAAATACATTAAATTCAATTTTAGTTTATGTCAATATTCAGTATTCAGCCTTGAAGTGCGTTCAAAAGCATTCTCCATTCAGCCACATTATTTTAGTTGCATACTGTTGCATTGATCGTAAAGATATATATGATTAACGACAAGAATATTATGATTCAAAACAAGCTACAATTCCAAACGAATTTCTTAGAATAAAAAAGGATTCTATTCATACCTGAGTTGTATTTTATGAGGTGAAAACCATGGCAATTGCTCAAATTAAAACCTTTGCAGAAACGGCTAAAACTGATCCAGCACTGCAAGAGAAATTGAGAGCTTGTGAGCGAGCTAAAGATCTACTTGCTTTGAGCCAGGAATATGGCTTTCAGGTTCTAGAAGATGAGCTGTATCCCCCTAATGAGCCAGCATTTACAGCTGAGCAGCTTCATCCTAAGCTCGTTAAAGCCCTGCTAAGATAGCAAGCAAAAACGCCCTAATGGGTCAAATGCTCACGGCCTGATCAGTTTTATTCTCAAGCTAATCTCAAATGTTGACTTAGCTGCCATGAACTCATCTTCACTGCTAAATAAAACTATGATTTTGGCTTGATCAGTAATCAGATCATGTAATTCTTGTTCTTATTCTATCCACTTGTTGCAATGGTAATTTCTACAACCCCAATTGATGTTGAAGACCAATCTCTGATCACGCCTGAAGGGCTATCTTGGTTTCCAGTTCCTGACCGTGTCAAACACTGGTTAGCCCTTGCATCAGCCCATTGGCATGACCCTGACCTAGCTGACAGCTACATGGACCAAGCTCTGACCAGTGCACCAAATCATCCTGATGTCTTAGTGTCTGCCTATCGCTACTTTTTCTACACTCATAACTACCCCCGGGCTTTACAGGTTGCTACCCAGGTGTTAACGGTGGTGAAACAGGAAGAATCTCTGCCAGCTGACTGGTCAACCCTCAAACCCTTGCTGCAGGAGCGTCAGGATCATCCTATGATTCGGCTGTATATCAATGCCTACGCAGCAACAGGCTTAATCCGGGCCCGATTAGGTGAGCTTGAGGTAGCCAAGTCTATTGCCGTACAGGTGAGTGAGATCGAAAGTCGTAACGAGTTCGGCGGCAAAGTAGTGCGGGATATTCTTGACCAGCCTGATGATGATGACTAGCCAGGTGAGCCATGAAAAAACGAGACTTTATTGTGACTGGGGATGGAAGTTGGCGAGTGGAGCCAGCCCCCAGTGATTGGGAACTCTTGCAAACCCCTTACTATCTCCATCGGTTTCTGACTGAAGTTGAAGATGTGCTCAATCAAAGCTGGACCGAGTTAGAACGTCTGGCTAGGTTACGTAGGATTGTACGTCGGTTGATCCTGAATTCCTACTGGATTGCCACTCAAAAGCCTCAGCTTCAAGATACAGGTAGTGCTTCCCGGATCCTATATGACGAATTGGGCTATCCCTTAACGGTCCAAACAACCCTGAGTCAGATTGGGATGACCTCGAGCATCCATAACCATGGGACCTGGGGTATTGTTGCCATTCTGGAAGGTGATGAAACCAATCAAATTTGGCGGCGAGTGCCTGATCCTCAGTTTCCCCATCGGGTTGATCTGGTGGGTGAATTCACCTTACTGCCTGGAGATCTAATCAGCTTTACCCAAGATGCTGTCCACAGCGTGATAGCAGGTGCAGCAGAACCAACCCATAGCTTTAGTCTATATGGGGAGACTTATCACTCTCGTCGCTTTACCTATGATCCAGCTACCCATACCGCTAAGAATTTTTAGCAGCTTGGTTATTCCTGGTAAATAGGTTATTCCTGGTAAATAGAAAGTTCGTCCACCCTGATCTCAAACGGATCAAGCATCGCTGGGGTGGGATAAATGCGCAGTTTAGCATCTTGGGAAAACTGGGCTAGCTGTTGACCTAGGGCAATGACCTGATTGAGCACATGCCAATTAACAGCACGATTAGGACAGACAATCACAAGGATCACAACGTTAGCTGTTGTCGTCACGGTCCAGTCACAGGAAGAGAGTAATTTAAGCATTGATGAGTCACACTGCTGTTGCAATCGCCGCGTCAGTGAGGTGTCCAGTTGACGACGGAGTATCCGATCTTCGATCTCTATCTGCTGGGGGGGTAAATCATCAGAGGGGAGTAGGCGTGCCATAGGTAGTCAGCCGTTGTGAATGAATCTGAAACATCTAGTTAGGCTTCCTTACAAGTGCCCAATTGCAAAATCTCTTGGAGGAGTTGTCGATCAGTAGCTTTGAGCTGAAAGCGTTCATTTTCAACATCCCGGATCCAGCTTTGGCTTTTGCCTGTACGACGAGCTAACTCACGCTGACTGATGCCTAGCGATTGTCGGGCCTGAGAGATTTCAGCACCGGTTAGTTTTGAGGCTGGTGGATTGGATTTGGGACCCAGACGATTTTTTGCTTTAGCTTTTGGGTTCGTTGTTCGAGTTGGTTCACTACGAGAGGGTTGGGGCCAATCTAAGGGAAGTTCAAACTGCTGGATCCGAGCATGCATCAACAAATTCCACTTACCTCGAGGCCCGGCAGCCGTTAATCGTGAGCCTGAGCATCCATCCTCCAGCCAAAAGTCTAATGCAGCATCCCCATCTTCAGGGACAGCCTCCAATCGAGCCCAGAGGGGTTGCAATTCAGTTGGGTAGGTCTCTGGATCAAAGATTGGCTTAATTCCATAGTGGTTCAGCATCTCCAAATCATTCTCAAAAACCCGGATCAGACGATTATGCTCTTGAGGATGACTGTTGGTATGTAAGACTCGCTGCTCCCCATAAGCGATACGCATGAGAGTAGGAACAGTGATCCGTTGCTTGCGGCCCATTCTCGTTTTGAATACCAACCATAATAGGAGTCGGACCCCACCTTCATGGTGCTGCCAATTACTCATGACACTCTGCAGCAAGGAGAGGGGTAAGCTACTGTACTGGTAAAAGGCTTCACGCTGATGGCACCCTTGCCGATTTAAAAAATACTTAGACCACAAACCGGCTCGAATTTCCCACGTTAAGCCCACCAAGTGATTGCAGCCTAACTCATCCTTTTGGAAGTGATGGTGAACCTTGATCAGGTGCCATAACGGTTCTTGCTGGATCGAGAATCCCTTGACTTTTCCTTGCTGAGGCCAGTGGATGGTGGTTTCAATTAAACAGGCCTGCTCAATTAGAGTTTTAAGCAGATTCAGTCGAGTTATCTTACTCAAATCCTTCCGTTTATCTAAGCCGAGATAAGATTCTAGGTGTTGGTCAGTCACCGTAAAAGAGTGGTCCCAAGGATTTTCCACCCCTGTGGCATAAGCTGCAAAGATCAAATGCAAACAGGCCGCTCGAATATCAAGATGGTTTAAATTCAGTTCAGTTTGTGAGTCTTTCGATGTTAACGGAATCGACAACGTAATCGACCCTTGGTTACTGTTGACTTGCTTGTGGTAGGCCACCTGAGTCTCAGAATAGTCAAGAGAAAGAGAATCACGCTGAGCTAGGAGGTTGCAAGCTTCCCAAATCACAATAGAGGAAGCGAAAGGATGATTTTTACGATCTGGAAACAAAATCGGACTCGCAACACGATCTGGGATGGTCTTAGTCCGACCTTTAATGCCCTGGTAAGGTAGGGGCACGGCTCGAGGACAGATCATTAAGCATTGCGGTTCTGGAAAGTAACCTTCGCAGTTATTGCATAAAAGGGGGTTGATCCAGTATTCTCCATCTTGTATCGTGATGGCTTGGGTAGGACAATAGGGTAAGCAGGTATCACAACCTGTACATTCTTCTGAAATTCGATAGGGCATCACACCTCCATTACCCCAGCTAGCTGTGCCATACAGCTCGATTTGATCTGAACCTTAGATCTTTAAAGGATCTCCAAAGCTCAGACCTTGTAAAGCTAGTTGGCCCATGCAGCTGGCTTTAAGACTGCATGTTTAGGTAAAGCTTCTGAGACCTCTCAACACAGAACTAAGGCTGCATAGCGTTAAAAAAGCTACAGCTAAAAAAATAGCTAAGATATGAAGGTCAGAACGCATCACCTTGTATGGTTCCCTGAAGAATATCGTATATCTGGTTTTCTACCTAGCCATTTTTGGTTAAGGACGAACGTTCTTGAGACTTTAATAATCTCTTAATTGTTTTTGTTTACCTTGAACAGTTTCCTTCAGGTTTATGTATATCTTGATACAAAATCAAGGTTCACTGAATCTGATCGGTAAAAGCCCGCTTCACTAGTAAGCAGGCTCCATAAACCTATGAACATAAGAGATTCGATCAGATCAATTTGATCTAGAGGAGGTTTTCAATAGAGAGTCAGGGGGCTGGCGTAAGTAGCTTACCAGTCGACCCCATAACCCTTGCAGATGCTGCCAAACTGAAACTTGATTTCCAGACACTGGACACGTGGGATGGAGCCGGACGGAAATACCTTGAGCTAGGGTGGGGCTGAGCTTGAGTTGCTGCCCCTGCACGGAAATCACCAGATCAGGAATCTGACGTTCTACGGTAAGGGTGACACCAACCCTGAGACCCAGTTGTTGAAGTTGAGGTGAGGTGGTTAATCCTCTGAACTTATAAAGGGTGCCTTGTTCCCCAGGTTGCATTAAGCTTAGCGGTGAAAAGGTCACAGAAAAGCCATGGGTTAGCATCATAGTCAAGCTCCTAGACAAGATAAGCTTCCTGATGGGTCCGGATCGTGCAGTCAGAACGAGGATAGGTGACACACAGTAGGACATAGCCTTTGGCTATTTGTTCATCATCTAGGAAGTTCTGTTCAGATTGATCAATTTCTCCTTCCATCAACTTACCCACACAGCTGGAACAACCCCCTGAATGACAGGATGAGGGTAGATCAATATCATTGTCTTCAGCAGCAGCCAAAATGGTGGTGTCAGCATCAACTTGAATGGTGGTATCAATTTGCCGCTTTTTATTCATTAAGCGAACAGCAAATGTAGTTGTCATCATCAATCTCCCGTTTCATTCAGTACGACAAGATCAGATTGCAAAATTAAAATCAGCTACAGGGAGCTGCAGCGGGCGTACAGTCACCGGCTTGAAAGGATTGGCCACAGCCACAGGTGCTTGTTGCATTGGGGTTACTGAATTTGAACCCGCTTTGGGTTAACCCTTCAACGTAGTCCACCACCACCCCGTCGAGCAGGGAACTGGTAGTCTGATCAATAAACACCTGCAGTGGGCCTTCCAGTTGGACCTGATCACCAGGCTGTGGCTCATCAACTAGATTTAAGGTGTACTGGTAACCACTACAGCCACCATCGGTAACCCCAATCCGAACCCCAGCCTTGGCCGATGCTTTAACAAACGTGCGTAAGCGGAGCTCAGCCAGTTCAGTTAATGTGACAGTCATAGATCCTCCTAGAGTAATAGAGTGATGAAGCTAGTAGATTAGCTTGAATAAGCTCGAGTGAAGCCCATAGCCAGACCCAGAATGACCACCAGGATGACCATCTGTAGGGGCCAGGGAAACCACAGAAAGCTCAGGCTCAGAAAAAACAGGCTATTCAAGATCAGAGAAAGATGAATAATTTCATCTGTGGTCTTGGAGTAGAACCAAAGGGGTCCTAGAGCCAGGGCTAACGTCACCAGTGAAGGAACCATGATTAACTCACTGAAGTGGGCACTAGAGGAGAAGCTTGGCCACAAACAGGGCAGTCAGGATCTTTATAGGACCGCCGTTTAGCAAAGTTCATGGTGGTGAGATCCATAGTGAGTAGCTGACCGAGCAGTGGTTTCCCAAAACCAGTAATCACTTTGATCGCCTCTAGAGCTGTCAAGCAAGCTAACGTACCAGGTACCGCCCCCAGAACTCCAAAGCCCCACCGATCCCACTCTGGTTTTTCTGGAAATAAGCATGACAAGCAAGGGGTCTGATGAGGGATGACAGTGGTCAGGTATGCCTCCATCCCATTCATAGCAGCCTCTACCATAGGTTTACCCCAGCGGACACAGGCAGCATTGATGAGATCGCGTTCTTCAAAATTATGAGAACAATCTAAGGCCACATCAGCCGCTTGGACCAGATCATCAACATTTTGAGGGTTAACAAATTCACAGACCCCTTGGATCTCAACATCTGGATTAATCGCTTGTAGACTCTGTTTGGCTTTGATGACTCTAGGTTTACCTAGCCAGTCATGGCTCATAAGCACTTGCCGGTTGAGATCATCCAGCCGCAGATCACCTCCTCTGACCAAAATCAATTTGCCGATCCCAGCAACGGCCAAGTAGAGAGCTGCAGTACCACCAAGACCACCAACACCTGTCACTAACGCCGTCGCTGATTTCAGCCGCCGCTGAGCTGCATCACCAAACCCTGGCAGCATGATCTGACGACGGTAGCGTTCTAGTTCTGTTGGCGTAAGGGATACCATAAGATCATCCAGATAAGTGGCAAGTATGAGACTAAGAGGATGTGACCTCAGATAAGAGCACAACACCCTGAGGCCGCTGGTTAAACACCTTGAAGAGTTTTAGATCAAGAGGACTCGATTCAATGAAGGTTTGATAAGCCTCTTGAAGGGCTTGACAGGCAAAGTTCAGCCGTTCGGCCTCAGTGGGATCAGCGACTGTTTCTTCAAGGGCAGCCAGATTTTGGGCAAACTTTTGCAGAATATGCAGCCGGTTCACATTAACAACTTGTGGATCATAAGGGAGTCCAAAAAAGGTGAAGTAGTCTTCAGCATCTACTAAGGCTTGAAAAGTTTCCCAGTTCTGGTTTGAGTTTGTTGTCATCACTATTTCTCCTGTGCCTTTAACTGTTGTTTAAGATCATGAAGTTGACGATAAACCTCATAGGTTCGGGAAGCCATATCGACTAAAGATTCAAAGTCTGTGGGTAAACCTTCGGCTAGATCGTGAAGATCCATCTTCATTTGTCCAGCTTTACTGTTTAACCGCTTGATCTGAGCTTTGAGTTGTTCAGTCGTCAGATCTTGTGTAGAGCTAGCTTGCACCATGAATGACTCCTATGTCTCAATGGCAGACTTACAGTTGACCCACTTCAGGGTAACGCTGAGCGATTTCAACACCTTGGCTCACCAACTTTTCCCCTTGTTCAGCCAGTTTTTCCAGGGAATCAAATCCAAAGCGTTGAGCATCTCGTAGTGTCTTTTTCACAATCAGTAACCGACCACTAAAGACCAGCGCCCAGCCAAAGCCTTCATGACTTAGATCAATCACAACCTGACAGAGCAAACCGGTTTCTTGTTCAACGCGAGCAGCAATCCCACGATAAAACAATAGGATCCGACCCTTAGTTACCGGATCAACATCACCTTCAACTGAGATCTCACGCTTTTTGGCTTTAGGAACAATGTAGGGTTTCAGCAGGAGTTCATCAGCCCAGTTTCGATAGACATTATAGCTATCTTGCGACCGAATCTGACGAACAATCTCCTGTAGTAATGGGCTCGTGCTGACTAAATCGGTATCTGCAGCTGTGGCCACTTGAGTTTGGGTCATACTAAAACCTCCTCTTGAATATCAGCTTCAACATCAGCTTCAACATCAGCTGGATCAAAGGCTGTAAATGAACGTTTCTCCTGTTGCAGGACCTTACGTAACCACGGGGGGGGTGTTCCCTGGAGAGTAGTCACAAGTTGCTGTAACAGATTAGCAATCTCTTCTAGGTCAGATTGGGCTTTGATCGGGGTAATCTGCTTACGAATAAGTCGAGCCGCGGCACTTCCACCGATTGCAGACACATACACTAACGTGCAGCCCTCCAACGCCTTGACCTTAGGCACTAACTTATCCTCATTACCATCTTCTTTCAACTCACCCGTGAAGGTGATGGTATCCAAGAATTGGTAGCCCTCTGGAGAAACCTCGTACACAGCTATTTGTTTGGCCCAACCAAAGTGAGCATTGACATAAACACCATCGCTGGTGGCAAAGGCAACCTTCATGGTTATCCTCCTCAATAACGAAGTAAGGTTGAACTAGAGATGATTTGAGAGCAGATCTACATCCTGAGGCGAAGTCTGATGGGTCTCCTCAGCCTCTAAAAAGAGGTTACCGACTTCAAACAGTTGAGCGATAGTCCCTCGGTATCCCACCTTGGTAGTTTGACCATTACCTAAGCGGTCAAAAATAGGCATACCCTGGCGGTGGATCGGAATACCCAGCTTTCTGGCCAATCGGGCTGCATGTGAGTTACCAATGATGAGATCAGCACCTTGAGCCGCTGTTTCAAAGTCTTCTAGATCACCAATAATCACCTTCTCAACCGGGATATCAGACAGCAGAGGGGAACGAGTTGTGGTTACAGCTGCTTGGATGTCAGCCCCCATCAAGGTAAGCCAGTTTGCAGTAGACCATAGGAGATCAGGCTCCAAAGCTAAAGCCACCTGTTTGCGACCAAAGAAAAAATGGGTATCTAACATAGCATCTTGCAACTGACACCGCTGCCGACAGTAGCGCTCAGGGACAGGGCGACCACTCAACTGTGACAATTGCATCAACCAGTCATCAACAGCACCTAGACCTGTCAGTTGCCGAAAGACTTTAAAAGGAGTCGCATACCGCAGTTCTAACATCAAAGCTGCTGTTCGCATACTCTCGCCCAGAGCCAATGTAAAAGCCGATCGACCTACAGCTTTTAGCTCAGCTATTGTGGTGCCTCCAGTAGTTGTAGCAGCTAGACTCTCACCGAGATGGCCATCTAGCGATCCAGACAGATCAGGCACTACGATCGGAGTTAAGCCAAAGGCTTCCACCATTTCCTTTAGCTCTTGCAGATCGCCGGGTGTAAAGGCAGCACTAGCCAGCAAGGTGACTTGAGTAGGGTCCACAGGTCCAGGCTCAGACAAGCTACTCACTAAGCTATTCACAGCGGTAGCAAAACCGTCTTGCAAGGAACCCTTAAAGTCAGGTGTTGTGGCCAGGACAATGGGTAATTCATCGAGTTCTGGATGGCGCTTGCGAATGGAAGTTAAGATCCCGTTCATATCATCGCCACGAGTTTCGGTGAGGCCAGTTGTTAATAGTCCAATGATCTCTGGCTTCGCTTTCTCAACAAGCGCCAGGATGGCTTGTTCAATGTTGTCTTCACCTCCTAAAATAGTGTTCACCTCAGTCATGGCTGTCGTTGACATGGGAATAGCTTCGCGAAAGTGACGCACTAACACCACCTTGGCAAAAGCCGTGCATCCCTGTGATCCATGAAAGAGAGGAACCGATCCTTTAACCCCCAAGTAAGCTAGTGCGGCTCCAAGAGGTTGACTCAGTTTCAGGGGGTTGACTGCAACTGCTTTTCTTGAAGAACAAACTTTGGCCATTAGACCACCTCCTTATCCCAAGGGGCAGGTTGTCGAATTTGCTCCCAAACGGGACTGTATAGGGCTTCTTCGAGTTCACGAGCCATCTCCACTAACCCCACATAGCCGGCATAGGGGTGATGGCGTTCCTGGTTGATATCCAGAAATGGGATCCGGGCTTTTAAAGCCGTATATTGGTTACGCCCTCCTGCAATCAGCATATCTGCCTGGGTTTTTTCAATCACTCGCAGTAATTCCGCTGGACTCCCTTTCTCCATCATGATCCCGTCTTGACCCAAGAGGTCTCGGATGCGAGCTTTATCCTCCTCTGTGCTCTTTTTAGTGCTGGTGGCTGTCACTTCAATACCTAGATCCTTGGCCGCTGAGATAATAGACCAACTCTTGACCCCCCCGGTATAGAGGACCACGCGCTTACCTTTGAGTCGCTCTCGATACGGAGCTAGCTTTTGGGTTAAGGCTTGGGTTTCCCGCTCGATCAAAGCTTCTGTCCGTTGTTGTAAATCTGGATCCCCCAAGGCTTTCGCGATATTCCGTAGGCAACGGTTCATATCAGCCACACCATAAAAGGACTCTTCAATGTAGGGAATGCCATAAGACTCTTGCATTTTGCGGCCCACATTAATCAGAGCCTTAGAACAGATCATGACATTAAGCTTGGCCCGATGAGCTGTAGCAACCTCATGATAACGAGCATCACCTGTGATCTTAGCCAGGAGCCGGATCCCTAACTCTTCGAATAAGGGCAACACCCCCCAGAGTTCACCTGCAATGTTATATTCACCGATTAGGTTAATGTCATAGGGAGTAGTATAATCTGGCTCCACGGTGCCAATCACATGATCTAGCAGAGACTCACCCGCAACTCGATTCCCTAGGTTTTTACTCCCAATAAAGCCAGGAGCATTAACCGGAATCACCGGAATCCCAATTTTTTGAGCGGCAGCCTGACAAACTGCATTGAGATCATCACCAATGAGGGCTGTGACACACGTAATGTAAACAAAGACAGCAGCAGGTTGATAGCGCTCATGGATTTCCAGAATAGATCGGTACAGCCGCTTTTCACCTCCAAAGATAATCTCATTTTCACTGAGATCAGTGGTAAACCCCATCTTGTAGAGTTCAGAACCCGATGAAAGGCTACCCCGACTGCCCCAGGAGTTCCCAGCACAGGCAATGGGACCATGAACTAGATGGGCAACATCGGTAATAGGGACTAGAGCGATCATGGCACCATCAAAGGCACAGCCACCCTGAGCTAAACCAGGTTTCGCTTGCTGGACACAGGCTTTATTTTTGCCCTTTCCCTCTTTGGTATGGTTGTGCTCACAAGCTGTCTCGTTTAGCAGTTCAGCTATTTTGCCTTGGGTCATTTTCATGAACTCACCTCATGCAAATAGCTAATAGCCCGAAATCGCAGACCGATCAGTTGGTCATAAAGTGGATTGACTTGACAAAAAGAGGGAATATGAATCGCCCAGCGCCCGATTAAGATATCACGTTTAAACGGACAGACAGATGGGATCAAACGACAGATCCACTGAGCTTGACGTGACCCTCGGATCTCAATGGTGTCTAGCCATGTTCTTAAAAAGTTGATCAAGGCTCTAAAAGGTTGCCAGCGGCTGGACTTCAGAGTCGGACAAGTGACCCAATGAGATGTCATGATTTAGACCTCAGAATGAAAAGGGGTAGGATCGGCTAGCCAGTCAAAGATCTGTTGCAGTTGCTCTATGGAGATCAAGCCATATTGCCAGAGAATCATTTGAAGCGGCCCTTGCTTTTGTTGATGCTGTTTTAAAGCAAAGTGAATAGCGGCTTCAGGTACAGCCAACTCAGCTTGTAAAAACTGAATAAAGGCTATTTGAAGGGGAGCAGGAGTGTGGGGGTACATGATCAAGATCTCCATAGTGGGGTTATGAGGGCCGTAAGAAAGCTAACGTTAAGCTGTCTTCAGTTAGGAAGTGGGACAAATGGAAAGCCCGATCTTCAGTTTTGAGTAGAATCTCTTCGTAGAGGTAACGGGTAGCTCGATCACCCACACTTTCAGCTAGAGAGGCTTGTTTTCTAAGCAGATCAATAATCTGTTGTTCAGCCTGTAGGTCATGGACAATCATCTGACGGGCTGCATAGGCACCATCAGGTTCTGGTACAAAGCAGCAAAGTTCAGCTAATTTCGAAAAGCTAGCCACAGGTACACCGCCTAGCCCATTGAGTCGTTCAGCCAGATGATGAGCATGATCTTGGACAGCACCATACGACTCATCAAAAAACTGATGAAGCTGATAGAATTCTGCTCCTTCAACGACTAAGTGATGTTTCTGATACTGCAGATAGAGGCCTTGAAAGCTGGCTAGGGCTAAGTTGAGACCTTCACAAACGGGAACGGTAATCTCACTGCCTAGACCAACAGGGTTAGCTTGAATCTGCTCAAATGACTGAACCAATGTTTGCATTTGTGACATGATTGTTTCCTAAGGGGGTGGCTTAGACTCACAGCCTACAAGCGTAAGCCCATGAATCAAGGTTACGAAAGTTACTGAAACTCAGTCTTCAGACAAAATTCCAAAATGATGTGAGCATCACAATGACCAGCAGTAATCCAACTGGTTAACGAGTGCTTGCCGAGAATTGACGAACGATGAAATTGTACTGTGGACCAAAAGAGCAGCGACTGGAGTCTGGATCTCAGCCCACAGTTGACCATCATCAGTACAGCCACAGGGGACTTGTAGATCTTGAAGGCGGTAGTAGATGCGCCAGCGATCGGCTAGAGGAACCCTGAGAATCTCAGCAGTTTCAGGTTTGAGGGTAGGGGATGTGCAGTACATAGGGGAGGCTGATGGGTTGTGTGTTGTCTGTTCCCCTGCTTATAACAGGTTTGTTTTATTGCTATCGATTTGCAGCAACCGATCAGAGTTGATTAGATTATTGAGTTTGGACTCAAAGGCTAGGATCCACTTATATAGGTAAAAAAAATTTTCATAGTCTTAGGGGTTCGGGGGTTTTTAGCTTGGGGATCAGGTATTAATGGTCAGAGGCTCAGGTATTTTGATGCACGAATGTACTCACTTTGATCCTGTTTTTCTTGATATCAAGGGATCCTAGCTTGAGTAGAAATGAATGTTGCATGTACTCATACTCATTTTGCTAAATATTTCACTAGTGTTGAGAAAAATCAATCTTATCCAAATGGCTATCTTCGATACAATAATAGACATGAAATCTCTCCGATACCTTATATTGGTATCAACGAATGCCAAAGCTTGAACTCAAGTTTGGGGCGGTTGAGTGCAACCTCTAAATGAAACTCAGAATGCTACAGCTGGCTTGTAGAGCTTGATTGAGCTATCCACATCTGAGTACAACAATCCCGTTCCCCAGTTCAGAAATGATCGAACCCTAGCTGAATAATGGTAGAGCGCTACCTTCTAAACTTTTTCAATGTGCTGATAATGCAGCGATCCAGCGTTTGAGTACATGAACAATTAGCATAATCATTCTTACCCCAGGGCTTGGTTTAGAGCGAAATGAGGGGGGCTGATATAACAACCAATAACAAACCCACCAGCCCCCCTTACCCCTATGACAACCACCACAACACGAACTGTTTCGCCCCCTGTGAGCAAGGCCTCTGTCAAAGACAAAAGCTGTGGCTGTAGTAGTACTTCATCTACTAGTACCCTGAGTGAGTCTATGCAGCAGCGGATTGAAAAACATCCCTGCTACAGTGAGGAAGCTCATCATCACTATGCTCGTATGCATGTGGCGGTTGCACCCGCCTGTAATATTCAGTGCAATTACTGCAATCGCAAGTATGATTGCGCGAATGAAAGTCGGCCCGGTGTGGTTAGTGAGTTATTGAAACCAGAAGAAGCAGCCCATAAAGTGCTTGTGATCGCGGGTAAAATTCCGCAAATGACGGTACTGGGAATTGCAGGGCCTGGTGATCCTCTTGCTAACCCAAAGCAAACCTTCCGCACCTTTGAGCTCATTGCTGAAAAAGCTCCAGACATCAAACTTTGCCTCTCTACCAATGGCCTGATGTTGCCGGAGCATGTGGAAAAAATTAAGCAGCTCAATGTTGATCACGTCACCTTGACTATCAACATGGTGGATCCAGAGATTGGGACCCAGATCTATCCATGGGTTCGTTGGCAACGCAAGCGCTTTACTGGACTGGATGCCGCTCGCATCTTACATGAGCGCCAAATGGAGAGTTTAGATGCTTTGAGAGAAGCCGATATCCTCTGTAAGGTTAACTCGGTAATGATCCCTGGCATTAATGATCAGCACTTGCAGGCAGTGGATGAAGTGATCCGAGATAAAGGCGCCTTTCTCCACAACATCATGCCGCTGATCTCAGCTCCAGAGCATGGCACTTACTTTGGATTAAACGGTCAACGAGGACCTACTCCCAAAGAGCTGAAGGCGTTGCAAGATTCCTGCTCTGGCAATATGAAGATGATGCGTCATTGTCGTCAATGCCGGGCTGATGCTGTGGGCTTGTTAGGTGAAGATCGGAGCCAGGAGTTCACCAAAGACAAGTTCATGGAAATGGCTCCTGAGTATGATCTTGAGCAACGCCAACAGGTCCATGCTGGAATTGCCAAGCACAGAGCTGAATTACAGGAAGCCAAAGCTAAGAAAGCAGCTGCTAAACAGCAGAAAACAGATTCTCCCAAAATTCTGGTAGCGGTTGCAACCAAGGGCGGTGGTTTAGTCAACAAACACTTTGGTCATGCTAAAGAGTTCATGATCTATGAAGTGAATGCTGATGAGGCCAAGTTTGTCGGTCACCGCAAGATCGAGGAATACTGCCACGGTGGCTACGGCGAAGACAACAATCTGGAAGGCATCATCCAAACCATCTCAGATTGCAAAGCCGTTTTAGTTTCCAAAATTGGTGATTGCCCCATGAAGCGTCTGCGTCAAGCTGGTATTGAAGTGGTAGAAGACTACGACGTGATTGAAACCGTGGCAGGGAAGTTCTACCAAACTTGGCTGACTAACCAAAAAGTTGAGGTCAAGAGCCTGATCCATGCCTAAAACATGAAGCATGCCCAAGCCTTGTCTTTTTAAGTTTCAATCTATGAGATCTCAGCTTCGAGATTTGAACTTGAGATCTCAAACTCCCCAAAGATCTATGAATTGAATTTTTCATCAACAGGAGATCAACCATGGCAGAGCTAACAGGACTCACTCGGGGTAGAACAACCTGGATCCCCCAGTTCGTAGAGAGCATTGATATCACCCGTTGTATTGGCTGTGGTCGCTGCTTAAAAGCCTGTGGCCGAGGGATTCTGAGCCTGTTGGCATTGAATGAAGACGGAGAATTTGTTGAGGATGAGGAAGAAGAAGAGATTGAACGCAAAGTGATGACCATAGCTCATGCTGAACTTTGTATTGGCTGTGAAGCTTGCTCCCGCGTTTGCCCTAAAAACTGCTACACCCACAGCCCTGCTTTGGCCTAGCCCAAGTACTTGAGTGGACTTGCTGATCCTCAACGGTCTTTACATTCCTTCCGATAACAAGCTCACCCATTTTCCCGGAGTTGACATGAACCCGAACCCGATCATTTATTTCGACAACAACGCTACGACCGCCGTTGATCCGCATGTGCTAGAAGCGATGCTTCCCTACCTAACCTCTCTCTATGGCAATCCTTCCTCTATGCATTCCTTTGGAGGACAAGTGGGTAAAGCAATCCGGACAGCTCGAGAGCAAGTTGCCGAACTGCTGGGTGCTGATCCCACAGAGATCCTGTTCACTAGTTGTGGCAGTGAAGGTAATAATGCAGCTATCCGGGCCGCGTTACAAGCTCAACCCGAAAAGACCCATATCATTACCACTCAGGTGGAACATGCTGCTGTCTTAAATGTCTGCAAGCAGCTTGAAAAACAAGGCTACCAGGTCACCTATCTCTCTGTAGATCGGCAAGGCATGCTGGACCTGATGGAACTAGAGGCTGCCTTGACAGGAAATACAGCTCTAGTAACCACGATGGCTGCCAATAATGAGACTGGAGTTCTCTTCCCAATTGAACAGATTGGCGCCATGGCTAAAGAGTATGGGGCGATCTTCCATGTGGATGCCGTTCAAGCAGTTGGCAAGATCCCCTTGAATATGGCCACCAGCACCATTGATATGCTGACGCTGTCAGGTCACAAGCTACACGCGCCTAAAGGCATTGGGGCTCTATATATCCGGCGGGGTGTTCGGTTTCGACCCTTATTAATTGGTGGTCATCAGGAACGAGGGCGACGGGGAGGGACTGAGAATGTACCTGGACTTATCGCTTTGGGTAAGGCCGCTGAGATCGCTCAAACTCATCGACAGGATACCTATGAACGCCAGCTACGCGATCGCTTAGAGGCAGGTCTATTAAGTCAGATCACAGACTGTCAAGTCAATGGCCACCCAGTACAACGACTGCCCAACACCACCAATATTGGCTTCAAGTATATCGAGGGTGAGGCTATTCTATTCTGGCTAAATCAGCATGGCATCTGTGCCTCTTCTGGCTCAGCTTGTACTTCAGGCTCTCTAGAACCCTCCCATGTTTTGCGAGCAATGGGCCTCCCTTACACGATTTTGCACGGCTCGATCCGTTTTAGTTTATCTCGCTTCAATACAGTCGAAGAGGTGGATCAGGTTCTAACCGTTATGCCAGAGATCGTTGCCAAACTACGGGCCATCTCTCCCTTCAACAGTGATGCTGAGGATTGGTTACAGGGTCGAGAGCAAGAGTTGGCCTTGAATCGGTAACGGGTCGACGGTTTCAAGGGTCAGAGTTTCTGTTCATCATCAACACACAAGGATTAGGACAATGTGGGATTACAGCGAGAAAGTACTGGAACTGTTCTATCAACCCCGAAACCAGGGTGTGATCGAGAACTTACAAGAACCTGGAATCCAGGTAGTCACAGGCGATGTCGGTAGTATTACCTGTGGTGATGCACTTAGACTCCACCTCAAGATCAACGTCGAGCAGGATCGAATCTTGGATGCTAGCTTTCAAACCTTTGGATGTACTAGTGCGATTGCTTCCTCCTCAGCATTAACCGATCTGGTTAAAGGTTTAACTCTAGATGAAGCCCTCAACATCACCAACCGTGAGATTGCCGATTACCTAGGTGGGCTGCCAGAAGCCAAGATGCACTGCTCTGTTATGGGACAAGAAGCCCTAGAAGCTGCCATCTTCAACTATCGTGGCATTCCTCTAGAAACCCATGATGATGATGATAGTGCTCTCATTTGTACCTGCTTTGGGATCAGTGAGTCCAAGATCCGGCGTACCGTTAAAGAAAATGGCCTGACAGAGGCAGAACAGGTTACTAACTACATCAAAGCCGGTGGTGGCTGTGGCACCTGTCTAGCCCAAGTTGATGATCTGATTGCTGAAGTCCAGGCTGAGGTAGAGCGTGAACAGCAACAAGCCGCCGCCAGAGCAGCCGATTCGACTCTAGCTGGTGTCATAGATGCATCCCGAAAGCTGACTAATTTGCAGAAGATTGCCTTAATTCAGCAAGTGATTGAAGAAGATATTCGTCCCATCTTGATTGCAGATGGAGGTGATGTTGATCTCTATGACGTGGACGGAGATCGAGTCAAAGTCCAACTGAAAGGAGCCTGTGGATCGTGTGACTCCAGTACTCTCACTCTCAAGCATGCTATTGAAACTCGCTTACAAGAGCGTGTCCTCCCCAATCTCGTTGTTGAAGCCGTTTAAACGCTACTCCATTCAATCTACAGATATGCAACCTCCAGAAAGTCAACTGTTCTCGCTCGAGAGGGCTCCCCCAACTCTCTCGATCTGAGATCCACATCTAGTTCCCTCAACTAGTCAGTCCAACTATCAGTTCAGTTTCATATTCCATTCACAGGAGACTACTTATCATGAGACAGATCGCATTCTACGGCAAAGGCGGTATCGGCAAATCTACTACTTCTCAAAACACTATTGCTGGTTTAGCAGAGCTAGGTGTTCGGGTCATGATCGTGGGTTGTGATCCCAAGGCTGACTCTACTCGTTTGATGCTACACAGCAAAGCCCAAACTACTATTCTGCACTTGGCAGCGGAACTCGGCTCAGTTGAAGATCTAGAACTAGAGCAAGTGATGCTGAATGGTTATAAAGACGTTCGTTGCGTTGAGTCAGGTGGTCCTGAGCCTGGTGTTGGGTGTGCAGGTCGTGGCATCATCACTGCCATCAACTTCCTAGAAGAAAATGGTGCCTACGAAGATCTCGACCTTGTGAGCTACGACGTATTGGGTGACGTAGTTTGTGGTGGATTTGCGATGCCTATTCGGGAAGGCAAAGCTCAAGAGATCTACATCGTGACCTCTGGAGAAATGATGGCCATGTACGCGGCTAACAACATTGCTCGAGGCATCTTAAAGTACGCTCACTCCGGTGGTGTCCGTTTAGGTGGTCTTATCTGCAACAGCCGTAAAGTTGACCGGGAAATCGAGTTGATCGAGACTTTGGCCGAGCGCTTAGGCACTCAGATGATCCACTTCGTTCCTCGTGACAATGTGGTTCAGCACGCTGAGTTACGTCGGATGACAGTGATTGAGTACTCTCCCAAGTGCAACCAGGCGAACGAGTACCGAACTTTGGCTAAGAAGATTAAGGAGAATACTAACCTCGCTATTCCCACTCCTATCACTATGGATGAATTGGAGGATCTATTGGTTAAATTCGGTATCCTCGGCGATGACAAAGAATTCGAGCACTTGGTTGGCAAAACTGAGCAGGAGGTTGCAGCAGTCTAGCAAGGTCTAGATCACGCACCCCCGATCTAGACACCGGCTGTTCTCAGGATTTCCTGATAGCTGTGAGGACTGCAGAGAATACTTTTCCATCTTTAGCTAGAGTCCTCAGGCCACCCCTAACAAGGCTAGTGTCACTTCCCATCGACAGAACAGCCGTTCTTCCCTCTATCCCTACCCTACCCCCCACATGAGAGGCTATCGACATGACCACTATAGAAGAGAAAAAACAGCTTATTGAACAGGTCCTAGAGGTCTATCCTGAAAAGGCCAAGAAGAAGCGCTCTAAGCACTTGAATGTTTTTGAAGAAGGTAAAACAGATTGTGGTGTCAAATCCAATATCAAGTCTGTACCTGGATCAATGACCACCCGTGGCTGTGCCTATGCTGGATCAAAAGGGGTGGTATGGGGACCTATCAAAGACATGATCCATATCAGTCATGGTCCCGTAGGTTGTGGTTACTACTCCTGGTCAGGCCGTCGTAACTACTATATTGGCACAACAGGTATTGATACCTTCGGTACCATGCAATTCACCTCTGACTTTCAGGAACGCGACATTGTCTTTGGTGGTGACAAAAAACTCGGCAGACTCATTACAGAATTAGATGAACTCTTCCCTCTTAACAACGGTGTCTCGATTCAATCAGAATGCCCTATTGGTTTGATTGGGGACGATATTGAAGCTGTTGCTAAGAAAGCCACCAAAGAAATTGGCAAGACTGTTGTCCCTGTTCGCTGTGAAGGGTTCCGAGGTGTATCTCAGTCACTAGGGCACCACATCGCCAACGACGCCATTCGGGATTGGGTTTTCCCCCAAGCACCCAAAACAGCTGAAGAGGTAGGCTTTGAAACTACACCCTACGATGTTGCGATTATCGGTGACTACAACATTGGTGGAGATGCTTGGTCGAGCCGGATCCTCCTAGAAGAAATGGGGTTACGGGTGATCGCTCAGTGGTCAGGTGATGGCACATTAAACGAAATGGCGTTGACTCCTTTAGTGAAGCTCAATCTGGTTCACTGCTACCGCTCCATGAACTACATTTCCCGTCATATGGAAGAGACCTATGGCATTCCCTGGCTGGAATACAACTTCTTTGGGCCTACTCAGATTGCTCAATCACTGCGTAACATTGCTTCCCAGTTTGATGAGACTATTCAAGCCAAAGCAGAAGAGGTCATTGCTAAGTATCAACCTCAAGCAGATGCTGTCATCGAAAAGTATCTTCCTCGATTGCAAGGTAAGAAAGTTGCGCTGATGGTGGGTGGCCTGCGCCCCCGTCACGTTGTACCTGCCTTCTATGATTTAGGCATGGAATTGGTGGGAACAGGCTATGAGTTTGGTCACAATGATGACTACAAACGGACCACGCACTATGTGAAAGATGGCACGATCATTTACGATGATGTCTCTGGCTATGAATTTGAACAAATCATCAAGGAAGTGAAGCCTGATCTAGTGGCAGCTGGAATCAAAGAGAAATATGTCTTCCAGAAGATGGCTCTACCCTTCCGTCAAATGCACTCTTGGGATTACTCCGGCCCTTACCACGGTTATGACGGCTTTGCTATCTTTGCCCGTGACATGGATCTAGCCCTCAATAGTCCGACTTGGGATCTAATTAAAGCTCCCTGGAAATCATAAATGACTTTCAGTCTCACCTAGGATCCTCTGTTCAGTGTTTTATTAGTTACTCAGTAGATGCACAGACTGAGGATCCGTCCTGCCCCACTTATCCCATCAAGGAGACCCATCATGCCTCAGAACGTCGAACAGATTAAAGATCACGCCACACTCTTCCACGAACCCGAATACCAAACCCTATTTACCAACAAGCAAGAATTTGAGGGAATGGCTGATCCCGACGAAGTTGCTCGGATCAATGAGTGGACTAAGACTTGGGAATACCGGGAAAAGAATTTTGAGCGTCAAGCTCTCACTGTCAACCCGGCTAAAGCCTGCCAACCTCTAGGTGCTATCCTGGCTGCTGTTGGTTTTGAAGGAACACTTCCTTTTGTTCACGGATCTCAAGGTTGTGTTGCTTACTTCCGGACTCACTTTACCCGTCACTTTAAAGAGCCTTTCTCTGCTGTTTCCTCTTCGATGACTGAAGATGCTGCTGTCTTTGGTGGCTTAAAGAACATGCAGGATGGTCTCGAAAACAGCTACGCCCTCTATCAGCCCAAAATGATTGCGGTCTGCACCACCTGTATGGCAGAAGTGATCGGAGATGACCTTTCCGCTTTCATCGCCACCTCCAAAAATGAAGGCAGAGTCCCTGAAGAGGTTCCTGTACCTTTTGCCCACACGCCTAGCTTTGTCGGATCCCACATCACGGGTTACGATAACATGCTCAAAGGGATCTTGACCAACCTAACTGAAGGCAAGAAAACTGACGCGACTAATGGCAAATTCAATGTCATTCCTGGCTTTGAAACTTACATTGGTAACCTCCGTGAAATCAAGCGGATCTTCTCTCTCTTTGATATCCCTCTCACACTGTTGGCCGATAACTCTGACTATTTAGATTCTCCCAATGACGGTGAATTTAAAATGTACCAGGGAGGCACTCCTCTAGCCGAAGCTGCTGATGCCATTAATGGTGAAGCGACGATCTCACTACAGCGTTACTCAACTGTCAAGACTCGGGCCTTCATTGAAGATAAATGGGAACAAGCGACTCCTGTCTGCCGCCCAGTGGGGATCCGTGGCACGGACGCCTTTTTGATGGAACTGTCTGAACTGACTGGCAAACCCATTCCCCGGGAGCTAGAAATTGAGCGGGGTCGCGCTGTAGATGCTCTGACTGATTCTCAAGCCTGGATCCATGGCAAGCGGATTGCACTCTACGGAGATCCTGACTTGGTTATGGGCTTATTGAGCTTCTTGTTAGAAGTTGGTGCTGAGCCCGTTCACATTGTCGTGACTAACAGCAACTCTGAATTTGAAGCAGAGGCTAAAGAGTTATTAGAGTCTAGCCCCTATGGCAAAGATGCTACCGTTTGGGGTGGCAAAGATCTCTGGCATATGCGCTCTCTCTTATTCACTGAGCCTGTTGATCTGTTGATTGGTAACTCTTACGGCAAGTACCTCTGGCGTGATACCCATACTCCCATGGTTCGGATTGGTTATCCTATCTTTGATCGGCATCACCTCCACCGCTATTCCATCTTTGGCTATGAAGGTACGATCAACTTGCTGAACTGGATTGTGAATACCCTGTTAGATGAGTTGGATCGCAACACGATTGTGCCATCTAAGACAGATATTTCCTACGACTTGATCCGTTGAGGACTATCATCTAGGCGGTTGTATTCTCACTAGGATCAATCGCCTACTTAATCTCGCTTAGGTGTGGTGGCATCCTACTGACTGTTGACTAAGCAAGAACCACCGATGCAACAGGAGCTAGCTCCAGCCATTAACCAACACTCAGGAGGTTTAGAATCATGCCCATCCAGCAAGAGTGGCACTTGCTTCAACAATCGAAAGCTATTCTCCACTCAGTACAACGCGGATTGATCAAACGCCAACGAGGTCTGACAGCTCACGAACTTATTCATTTAGTTGAAATGGAGGTGGCAAACTATGGTAGTTGACGAATTAGCGCTAGATCTACCCCCGGCCTTTGAAATGGGTGAGAAAGTCCGAGTCCGCAAACTGATCCGCAATGATGGGACCTTCCCAGGTAAAGAGATTGGTGAAACCTTAGCCAAGAAAGGCGATACTGGCTACGTGGTCTCTATTGGTACGTTTCTACAGAATTCTTACATCTATGCTGTTCATTTTCTCCAAACCGGTTATGTTGTGGGATGTAAGCGAACAGAATTGGAGGAAGTGGAATGAAAGTGATGCTGCGCCGTGCGCCTAATGGTCATTTGTTAGCTTATGTGGCTAAAAAAGATCTAGAAGAGGAAATTGTGGCCGAACACGTAGAAGATCGAACCACTATCTTCACCTTAGCCAATGGCTGGAGACTTTCAGTAGAAGACTTGGGATCCCCGGTACAAGTCCCACAGACTGTTGAGGCTAAGCGTCTTGCCAGTGACTAAGGTCATCATGCCACTAGAACCCTCTCAGCTCATGGGGTTGCGACCCCGGGATTGGATTTGTGGAGAACAGTTGAGTGATCAATATTAGGCCAAGTTTTTCTTCAGGGTCCACTCGATACTCA
Source organism: uncultured bacterium (assembly GCA_964434865.1). Lineage (GTDB taxonomy): Bacteria > Cyanobacteriota > Cyanobacteriia > Thermostichales > Thermostichaceae > CAYSWV01. The sequence continues at coordinate 20,463 of CAYSWV010000035.1, read as the reverse complement.
GTTACCTAAGTAGTTCCCCAAAGTTCTGAATCTAGTTCATACTGGAGCTACTGACCCTAACAGTTGTTTAGCAGTTGAGTCGATGAGTTTATAGATCTGCCAAGATAGACTTTGTGTTGATCCTTTAAAACTCGATGCCATTACCATGATCCATGACCCTGTGCTGGAGAGAGCTAGACAAGGAGATAGCCGTGCTATTGAGATTCTCCTTAACACAGCTTTAGAGTCTCACCAAGTCATTGCCAGAACAAGAGCTAAAAACGATACTCTTCTAGTGGTTTTAGAAGCTGCCTTGGATCCTGACCGCACTCGTTGCATCGATCTACTACGGCAATCGTTTCAAGACATTAATACTACGGCATTTCATTCAGCTGAGATCTTTGCCAGAAGATTAGGAGATGCCTTTCCAGCTTGGACCACTGTACTGCCTCTCAGGGCGTCTGCTGCTCAAGAGGTTAATCCATTTCAAGAGTATGAATTTTCAGCTCAACAGAACCAATTCCTCAGTGATTTTGCCAGAAAGTCCAGACTGGTTGGATACTTTATGGTGGGCATTGGGGGTCTGCTATTAACCCCAGCTTTTTTGTTTCTATTGAGTGGAGCTATGGCTGCCGTTAAAGGGGGCTTTATGGCTTTATTACCTGGACTATTACAAGCCATTTTGCCAGGGATTATTTTGATCATTAAGGGCTTTTCCAGTTATAACCTAGCTAAACAAATAGATTTAATCGTAAAGACAGAAGGCCAAGATATAGATCATTTAATGCAAGGCTTTGCCATGGTCTGTAAAGTCAATGATCTATTAATTTGGTTATTTTCGATCGGCCTTGTGGCTGGATTGATTATGGTTGGGTTATTCATTCCTGTTGTCTTATCCTTCTAGGACTGATAACCGATGTCTTTCAGACGAACTCCTAAGAGCAGCCGAGGCAACTCCAGGCTGACTCTAAATTCAGGTGGATGGAGCGATCTTCGATATCGCATCAAGGGAATCCTAACATTATTAGTTCTACTCCTATTGATTATCCTGTTCGTGGGACCCTGTATCCCTATTCCAGCCCTTCAGACTACCAGTCTCAAGGCTCGTGAACAGATCACAACCATGGTTCAAACTAGGCTTATTACTCCTATTCAAGATCAATTATCTCAAATTGAAATCAATAACCCCATCCAAACAGCTGTTGATCGTCGCTCCGAAGACTATGCCACTGCCGTAGAAGCCATTACCGGTGAACCGCCGCCTGAGGATGAGACTTGTATTGCTCTATTTGGACTCATTCCACTGAACTGCCCCGATCCGTCTGGTGAAGGTGTGATTACAGCTGATCCTAGAGAAGACTTAGAAACAGAGTGTATTCAGCTATTTGGATTGACTCCGATTCAATGTAGAGATGAGATCCCGTAACCGTTTAGAGGTGAAATAGTACCCATTTAAAGCTGACTTTTAGTTCTGTAATAGCAGTAGTTCCAATTTAAATAGTTAACTGAATTTATGGTAGACTATTAATGTTTCAACCTAATCAATCAGGTGATTGGTATGGCTAAAAAAACAGATAGATCCACTGAAATTCAAGCTATAACTGGGCTGAGCTCCACTCATTTTGCAGACCTCATTCGCACAGCTCAATTGATGGCAGACCCAGGTGGGGGTATATCAGGACGCTGGCCTCAGCCCAATTGGGAGGCTCTGGGGGTTCCCTGTGGAGTTGTTGAAAACCTGAGGGAACTTGGGCATCGATATCAGTACAGACTGCCTCATATCTCACCCAGTATTATTTGGGATCAACTGACACCAGAAAGCCGTTCTTGGGTGATCGATAACAGAACTAACCTTTGGCAGTTTGAGGAGCTTTTTCCAGCTTTAGATGAAGATTAATCAAGTCTATTTCATGAGGCCATTTCATTATTTCATCTAATCAAAATATCCTCTAAGCCTCTCATTTTGATCCCTTGAAATGAGCACTCCAAGTCCATGAAAATTGTTAAACCTATCTAAGGACCATTGCTAGTCTTAAATAAGCCTTAAATAGGTACACATAATACAGTTTATAGCCAGCATTATTCTTATTGTGAGGTGACAGTTTGATCAGTATTAGATCATCAATGGCAAAAACCTAAAATGGTAAAAACCTAAAATGGTAAAAACCTAAAATGGTAAAAACC
>CAYSWV010000035.1:13131-18200 GCA_964434865.1 uncultured bacterium | reverse complement strand
AACCTAAAATGGTAAAAACCTAAAATGGTAAAAACCTAAAATGGTAAAAACCTAAGGTAGCAACCTAGGGTTACAATCTAGGGTCTGATCAAAGCTGTCACAATCTGACTATCTACTCAATCTCTCTACAACCTATGGATTCTCAAACCCCACCTTCCCGCCAGGACCTCTATCTTGATTTGATTGATCGTTTGCTCAAGTGTCCCAATGGCCAAGAACCTGAGGTTTTAGATGCCTCTCCCGATCTCATTGATGCTGGCTTTGTTCAAGCCTTAATGCAAACAGCCTCCTATTTCGCTCATCACGATAACTCGGAAGCTGCTAAATTCTTAATTTTTATTGCTCGAGAACTCGCTCGTCAGCTGGATCTTTATCCTAATCCTCAGGAAGCTTAACTGCTCTGCTTGATAGTTTAAAGTTGAGCTTTCAAGCCTATCCAATTCTAAGCCCCTTTGTAGTTCTTGACTCGATCACCGGCATCGATTCCAAGAGCTTTGGCCATCCAAGGCGGGGGTGACGTGCGCATGACTTGTTGCAAATGGGTTAAGCTGTCACGAGCTTCTCCACCACCTTCTTGTTTCATCGGGTAGATGCCAGCTCGAACCACTTTAGCGGCGGCCGGCCCACCCACAGCAACAATATATAAAACATGGCAATCTTTAATAAGATCAACTCGGAACGCATTCTTATCGTCTGAGCTATCTGCCTCCAACGTTGAACGTCGATCGATCAAGCGGATCTCGTCAGGAGACATCTGGTAGATCAAGAAACGAGCACAAGAGCCAAAATGACCATCCAAGCGTTCATGGTTATTGGAAGCTACCGCGACTCGAATCGATCCAGGCATGTCACCCTCCTGGTAGGGCTGGGGATTGGGGAGTTTATGCTCTTCATCATCAATTTCACCCCACAGAATCTTAACCGCTGCTTTCAGGGCTGCAATGTCTTGTGTGTCGGCATCTTCACCTGCGTCCTCGCCGTCTAGATCATAGGTTTGGCCAAACGCTGACTTGAGTTGGGTCACAGTGATCTGGCTCAATGCTTCTTCATCCAACGGGTCACCCAAATGCATTTGAAGGGCTTCAATCAGATCACCCACCGAAACATCCGGCAATGCCTGGGCGGCCAACGCAATCCGAAAAGCAACTTCATCAGAAAGGGTATCTGTAGTCATTTCATTAAACCCACATAAAGAGTCATCGCGTTTTCACCACTTTAGATCTCACTTGAATCTGAGAAGTCTCTACATGCCAAGCTCAATCTATTTGAAGGGCTGAAAACATACTGGATCAAAGTATCCTGAGTTCACTTCTTTTTTTCAGTATGATCAATTACCAAAGTAACGAGTCATCCCCCTTCCCGAAAATCTTCAACTTTCTTTTCAATTTGGCCCCCCTAGATTAATCATTTAAGTTAATCATTTAAGTTAATCACGCAAGGCACGCAAGATCAGGGCATACTACTAAGTGATCAAGTAGGGATAACTCTATATGAAGGGATTGATTCTCTCTGGTGGCCGAGGTACCCGCTTACGCCCACTCACCTTTACACGGGCTAAACAACTTATCCCCATTGCTAATAAACCCAACTTACACTATGTGATTGAAGATTTACGGGATGCGGGTATTCATGACATTGGGATTATCTTGAGCCCAGAAACTGGTGATGAAGTCAGGGCTGCTTTAGGTCAGGGTGACCAATGGGGAGTGAGCTTTACCTTCATTGTTCAAGATCAGCCCTTGGGATTGGCTCATGCCGTTAAAACTGCTCAACCCTATTTAGGCCAAGATCCCTTTTTGATGTACTTGGGGGATAACTTACTCTCAGGTGGCATTGACTTTATGGTGAAACACTACCGAGATCTGGTGACTACTCATCCAGAAGCTGCTCACTCCCAAGCCATGATCCTACTCACTCCTGTTGATAATCCTCAGCAGTTTGGGGTAGCCCTACTCAACGAAGCCGGCCAGGTGATCCAGTTAGTCGAAAAACCTCAAGAGCCTCAATCCAATCTGGCTCTAGTTGGGGTGTATCTATTTAGTCCTGCGATTCATGAGGTGATTGCCACCCTACAACCGTCCCAGCGAGGGGAATATGAGATTACCGATGCGATCCAAGGACTCGTTGATCGAGGCTGTCAGGTTGGGGCTTATCAAGTACGGGGCTGGTGGAAAGATACCGGGCGCGCGGATGATCTCTTAGATGCTAATCGACTAGTTTTATCTCAGATTACTCGTCATATTGAGGGCAACATTGATCAATCCGATATTATGGGCGATGTGGTGATCGAAGCGGGGGCTAAAGTGATTCGGTCACAGGTACGAGGGCCCGCTCATATTGCCAGGGGGGCTGTCATCGAAGATAGTTACATAGGACCTTACACGTCGATTGGCTCACAAACTCAGGTCATTCGCAGTGAAGTGGAGTACTCCATCCTTATGAATCAGGTGATTCTTCAAGATCTGCCCTATCGTATGGATAGCAGTGTCTTAGGTCAATATGTCAAGATCCACCGAGATGAAACCATTAAACGGAAACAAACCATTCAATTGGTCTTAGGCGATCGAAGCCAGGTACATCTATGACAGGACAGATCCTACTCACTGGAGGGACAGGTCGATTGGGTCAAGAGCTCGTCAGCTTATTGCCCACGATGATGGCACCTTCTCGGCAGGAGCTAGATCTAACTCAACCCCAAACCTTGAGTCAATGTCTAGATCAGGAGCAACCCAGCTTAGTTGTGCATGCTGCAGCTTACACTAATGTCTCAGGGGCTGAAACACATCGAAACCAGTGTTGGCAGGTCAATGTTGTCGGGACGCGGCATCTAGTTTATGAGTTAATCCAACGCCAGATTGCTTTAATTCAAATTTCCACAGATTATGTTTTTGCTGGCCATACTGGACATTACCAAGAAGACGATCCGCTCGGACCTCCCCGCAACTACTATGCCTTGAGTAAATTGGTAGCTGAAGAACTGGCTCGTCTTGTCCCCCAACATTTGGTCATCCGGACTAGCTTTCGCCCCCGAGAATGGCCTTACCCGGTTGCCTTTACTGATGTCTACACTAGCCAAGATTATGTTGATCTCATTGCCCCTGATATTGCTTTAGCGATCCAACACTACTATCATTTACTAACTCAACACTTACCCTTTCCATACACCACCCTCCACGTCGCGACGGAACGAAAATCGGTCTATGATCTAGCCGTCCGCCGCAAACCGGATGTTAAAGCGGGTAGTAAACAGGACGCTAAAGTTGATTTACCGGATGATATCTCGTTAGATAGTTCACGCTGGCAAACCTTGAAATCAACCGTCTTAAACTACAAATCCTGAGGATAGGGAATGTCAACCTTTAATCGTGTGCTGATCACAGGTGGTGCGGGCTTTATTGGATCGAATTATGTTCGCTATGCCCTGGAGCATCATCCTGAGTGGGACCTGGTAGTCCTGGATAACCTAACTTATGCTAGTAGCCTTGCGAATCTCACTCCAGAGATCTCTCAGATCACTTTTATTGAAGGAGATATTGCTGATCCAGTGATGGTTAAACAGGCCGTTACTGATGTCGATGCTATTTTAAATTTTGCAGCTGAAAGCCATGTGGATCGCTCACTTATTGACCCAGGTCCCTTTGTCCGGACAAATGTGGAAGGAACTCTGGTTTTGCTCAATGCCGCTCGCTCATGGGGTGTCAAACGATTTTTGCATGTGTCTACTGATGAAGTGTATGGCGATCTAGTGGGTACCACTCACCATTCGCTTGAATCGGATCCATTGCGCCCACGGAGTCCTTATGCAGCCACTAAAGCGGGGGCTGAGCACTTAGTCTTTGCTTATGGCATCTCTTACGGCTTAGATGTGGTGATTACGCGTGGCTCCAATACTTATGGACCTTATCAGTATCCTGAAAAGATCATTCCTTTATTTATTACCAACGCTCTAGCTGACAAACCGTTACCTGTGTATGGGACTGGATCAGCCGTGCGAGACTACCTCTATGTGATGGATCACTGCTCAGGCATTGACCAGGTTTTGCTGCAGGGGACCTCGGGGCAGGCCTATAATCTGGGGGCTCGCTACGAAATTTCAGGAGTTCAGGTTGCCGAGATGATCTTGAAGCTATTGAATAAACCTCAGGATTTAATGCAATTTGTTGCTGATCGACCCGGTCATGATTATCGGTATAGTGTGGAGCCGCTTCAAGCTGAAAACCTAGGCTGGCGGCGTCAATGGGACTTTGAAACTGGTATGCAAGCTACGGTTAAGTGGTATCAAACTGAAGTAGACTGGTGGAAGGCCATCAAGTCTAAACAGGCTTATCAGCAATTTGAATCGACTTGGTATCAGACACGATCGAAGTAAATGCTTGGCTTACTTATAAACGGGCAGGAGCATGGTGGTCTTATCAACACAACGCTTAATCATGAGACGGTGGTTGCCCACGGATCTAGAGCCTTTTGCAGCGATGAATGCTGATCCTGAGGTCATGCGATACTTTCCAGCACCCCTAACGAGAACTGAGTCGGATGCTTTAGTGGAGCGAATAGAAGCTAGATTTGCTGAACAAGACTTTGGGTTATGGGCTGTGGAAGAGAGAGTGAGTGGATCGTTTATCGGTTTTGTGGGATTAAATCAGCCCCAGTTTGAAGCTCATTTTACCCCCACTGTTGAAGTTGGCTGGCGCTTAGCCCGATCATTTTGGAGCTACGGTTATGCCACGGAAGCCGCCCGTCGAGCCTTGGACTATGGGTTTGAAGTGCTGGATTTACCGGAGATTGTTTCCTTTACAGCTAAGATCAATACCCGATCCATCGCCGTCATGAAGCGGTTGGGGATGATCTCTCAGGATCAAGATAACTTTGATCATCCTTTAGTACCTCAGGGGCACCCCCTTCAACTTCATGTACTGTATCGATTACCCCGAGACCACTACTATCTCAACCTAGCCAATAGTTGACCATACTTAAACATCAACCTTTGATTAAAGTAGTAAACCTATTGATCGTTCAGTGTCATCCAACCAGTGTCATCCAACCAGTGTCATCCAAGGTGGTTGCTCACA
>CAYSWV010000035.1:9956-13031 GCA_964434865.1 uncultured bacterium | reverse complement strand
CAGTGTCATCCAACCAGTGTCATCCAACCAGTGTCATCCAAGGTGGTTGCTCACAACATCTTGATAAAAGGCTTCTAAAGCCACAACACTATCTTGACGATTAAAAATGTTAGGAAGGTTTTGCCAGATCTTTTGAACTAGATCTTGTCTCCACTCCAAGTCTAAACCGAGTTGACTGGCAATTTCAACATAATGGGCTTCATCAGTAGCAACAGTAGCCCTTAATCCCAGTTGCTGTAAGATAGCAGCAGAATGACGACTTCGCATTAACGGACCCGGACAAGTCACAACAGGCAACCCACAAGCCAGGGCTTCCAAGGTTGTATTACCTCCCGACCAAGACAGGGTATCTAAATAAACATCACAGAGTAAATTAACCTGAAAATAGTCTTCTGTACTTAATCTGGGCAAGATCAGACAATAATCTGCATAGTCAAGACCAACTTGGGCAAAGGCAGACGTTAAGCGTTGAGAGAAAATGTCAGCTATCCTATTGCTTTCCCGTGAAATGAAAACAAATTTGGCTTGAGGGACGTTTAGGGCTATGGCAGGAAAAAGATAGTCATACTGAGGTAAATACTTAGGAAAAAATTGACAAGAAAGATACAATACGGCGTCTTGAGGTAGGTTTAAAGCTGTTCGATCCTTGAGTAAGGGGAGAGAAGGTTGTTCATAACAAATCCCAATACCCGGCAATCTCACTAATCGCTCCGTGTAATGCTCTTGGCCATGATCAGGTTCCATCAATTCACTTGAGATAAAATAATCCACTGTAGGTGATCCCGATGTTACAGGTTGGGTCCAGGTGGTACATTGAATCGGGGCTAATCGCAGGCAGGAGAGCTGGGTGGTGAGAGTTGACATAGGAATATCCAGTAAGACCAGGATATCCAGCTGATCAGCAAGTATGCTCTGGCAAGCTGTTTCAAAATCGGTAGCAATTACAAATGAATCAACTTGAGATTTCAGAGCTTGTGTAATAGCATCCTGAAGGGAATCGGTGTAATAGCAGTGAAGGGAAAATCTATCTCGGTCATGATGATCAATCCAGCCCTTAAAAAGTTTCATGACGGTATTAAATCTGAAATGGTGTGAGATATAGCCTACTTTGATCTTTGCTGAAGCACGGGGTAAGGGCCTAGTTAAAGATTGAACCCAATGTGGATAATGATGTGCTAAAATCTGATGAATTAATTGTGAAAAGCGTTGTTGCAAGTGCTTATCATTTTCACCTTGATAATTGAGATAAAAACTGGTAGAGGCCTGTGCTCCTTCCAAATGGGGAGTTGGGGCATTAGATGGGGAGGTGCTCACCTCTTGTGCTAAGTGTTCTAATCCGGCAGTATAGCGATCTCGGTAAAAGTGAAGGTGCTCTTGGTTGGTATATATTCTGGGCAATACTAAGGCTTCTCTCCACCTAGCCACATAACATTGTGGATCCATCTGAATAGCTTTTTGATACCACTGGATCGCCTCTTCAGTGCGATTCTGATTTTCAAACACCATGGCCAACTGCAGAATGATCTCCAGCCGGGATGGATCTAATTGATAAGCCTTTTGATAATAGAGTTCAGCTTGTTCCATTCGCTTGTTATCGGATGCCAGGCGTCCCAATATAAGATAACCATCGATCAGATCTGGATTAAGGGCAATGGCATTTTCAAAAGCTGAAGTGGCTTGGTTTCTTAAACCCTGAGCTAGATAGACATAGCCCATCCTTTCATGACCTTGAGCTGATTCTGGCTGTAGTTCAATGACTCGCTGATAAGCCGATATAGCTTCAGACCACAGACCCTGAGATTCAAAAACAATGCCTAAGTTAAAATGATAGAGAGCGAGATTGGGATTTAGAGTAATAGCTTGTAGGATCAGGTCTTGAGCTCTCTGGTATTGATGTTGCTGATGTGCCAAGGTGCCATAAAGGTGGTAGGCTTCGGCCTGATCTGGGTCATCTTGTAGAACTGCTAGATAAATGGCTTCGGCTTCTAAGATCTCACCTTGTTTCTGATGATGGATAGCCTGCAGTAATCGTTGATGCGTCTGTGGATTCATTAGAATAGACCTAGCTCTGTGATGACAGTAGACAGATTAGACATGCTAGGCTCCGAAGAGTCCTTGTTTAGCCTGCACAGCTTTGCAGCAGATGAAGCTAGTCTTACTGCCTTCTAATAGCTAAAGTCTCCCATTGTGGGAATTCTGACAATAAGCGCTGAGATAGAAACATCATATTTCCACGATGCACAATCGAAGCCATGGAGTGACAGAGGCTAAAGTGATCAGACAATACTCGATCAATGGTCCTCCTATCCTCTTCACTGTGGTACTCCAGATAAAGGATATCAATATGCTTTAAGAGATTCTCAAGATCTTCTAGGATAGGAACCTCACAACCTTCTGTATCAATTTTTACTAGTGCTCTCTTGCCATTCAAGATCTCCTCTAGTTCAGCAGAGGCGGGCTGAATCTGGGCAAATTCAAATTCATTCGTAACTTCTATACTTGGATGAAGTGAATTTTGCAAGCATTGGGAGGTACCTGTATACAGTTTAACGGTCCTTAGCTCATTACTTAATCCATAATTAAAGACTTTGATCTCAGGAACCTGGTTGGTATTTTTTTCAAGATAAGTAAACGTAGAGGGAGAAGGTTCGTAGCAAAAACAATCTACACCAGGATAGACTTTAGTAAAGAATAAAGCTGTAGCTCCTATATTAGCCCCTATATCAATTATACAATCAGGCTTAAAGTGACAATTTAATATAGGATAATCTTGTCCTGAAAGAATATTGTAAATATGTTTTGAGGCATTGCCAGAATCAGGAAAACTTACGTTAATCTCACCGCCACCATGGCCAAAGGGTAAAACACCTTCCCTGATCTCATTTACCATTTATTCTGTCCTGCAGGTAATCTTGCAATGATAGCTTAGCGGATAGCCCTACTCTTAGACAAGAGACCTCGATACAGTTGGCATTGATACTTGATCATTAGCTTCTTGAATGAGGACTTCTTTGGATTTTAAATGATTGGATCCAAATCTTGGATTTAACATCTACTATCTAACTTTAAGATCTA
>CAYSWV010000035.1:5993-9856 GCA_964434865.1 uncultured bacterium | reverse complement strand
TGATTTACTTGCCAAATCCTTTTTTCTTGGCTGGTTTACTTTTCTTTTTAGATGAACTGGGCTTGGCTCGAGAGGCCCGGCTTCCTGAACTAGCTCCCCGCCAACTGGGTCCTCCAGCAGGTAAAGGTCCGTTACCGCCGCCTCCCATACCCGGTAAGCCCCCCATACCCGGGAGTCCACCCTGGCTCATCGATCGCATCATATCGCGCATCCGTTGGAAATCACTCACCAATCGGGTTACATCTTCTAATTTATGGCCTGATCCGCCCGCCACTCTACGTTTACGACTCACGCTGCGAGCCAGTAGTTCAGGATTGTGGCGTTCGTCCCGAGTCATGGAATTGATCATGGCTTCGGCTCGGGCTAGTTGATCTTGGCCTTTTTGCAATTGATCATCTGATAGTTTGCCCATCCCAGGCAGCATTTTCATTAGGCCACCAAACGATCCCAGGCGCTTGATCATGCGCATTTGTTTGAGAAAGTCAGTGAAATCAAATTGGGCTGACATCATTTTTTCAGTCATCGCTGCCGCATCAGAGAGATCAATTTCTTCCTGAGCTTTTTCAACTAGACTTAAAACATCTCCCATCCCCAAAATTCTAGAGGCCATTCGATCGGGGTAAAAGGGATCTAGCGCTTCAACTTTTTCACCCACCCCCATGAATTTGATCGGCTGACCTGATATATGCCGGATGGATAAGGCGGCCCCCCCTCGTGTATCCCCATCCAACTTGGTTAAAACCGCTCCGGTAATGCCCAAGCGTTCATGAAAAGCCTGGGTTAGGTTAGCAGCCTCTTGACCAATCATGGAGTCGACAACAAGTAAAATTTCATGTGGTTGAACAGCTGACTTGATCCGTTCCAACTCCGCCATCATTTCCACATCAATCTGCAGACGACCTGCGGTATCCACAATTACATAATCGTGTTCATCGGCGAGTGCTTTTTGAATTCCGTGCTGGGCAATTTCAACGGGATCGGCTTGGCCCTGATCAAATACAGGAATGGAAATCTGTTGACCCAATGTTTTTAACTGATCAATGGCAGCAGGCCTGTAGATATCTGCCGCTACCATCAAAGGAGAATGGCCTTTTTTTTGCAGAAAAAGACCCAACTTGGCACATGTAGTTGTTTTACCACTGCCTTGAAGTCCAGTCATCAGAATAATCGTAGGGCCAGTTTCACACACAACCAGTGGAGCGTTAGTTTCCCCCATTAACTTGACTAATTCATCATGCACAATTTTGATAAACTGCTGATCAGGCGACACGCCCATGATCACATTGGCCCCCTGAGCAGCCTGCCGCACCTCTTCAATAAAGTCCTTGGCAACCTGCAAGTTAACATCAGCCTCTAGTAGCGCCCGACGAACCTCTCGTAAAGCCTCCTGGATATTCGTTTCTGTGATCTTGTCTTGGCCTCTTAGTTTTTTCCAAGTGGCTTCCAGGCGATCAGAGAGAGCATCAAACATAGTCAGTAGGGGGTAGTTGATGTTGGTGATCTATTATCTTACACCAGACGAGCCTCTGAAAGTTTTCAGAATAATACCCACAGCTAAGTGTCCCTGTCCCTACCCTCAGATCTTGAGAGATGTCTGCCATAATTTTGACCAGGACCTTAGAACTCATGCTGATGGGTTTTAGTCCAATGAGCAGCAGTCATTGAGGATAGTTGCATGGTGGATCTGACTCAAACGTGGAAGAATGTCATTACCGTGATCACGATAGTGGGGGTATTGGGGTGGGGTAACCTGCTCACAAGCTCAGCTCAATCACTGACCACTGATAACCAACAACAGATCCAGGCTATTTTAGATCAAGCCACTCGCTCCAATGCCATTCCAGGTGTCCAGCTCTTAGTCTTCGATAGCAACACGGATCAATTAGTCTTTGACTATCAAACGGGCCGATTTGATCCTGAAGAACCGATTGAAATTGCTTCAGCAACCAAATGGGTAACAGCTGCAGTATTCATGGCCCTAGTGACAGATGACCTGTTGCCGCTAGATGCCACAACTGGTGACTATTTGGGGTGGGAGGGATCTAAAGCCGAGATTACCTTGTCTCAGCTACTATCGTTTACCTCTGGCTTGAATCAACAGCAATTTTGTTTACTCAGACCGGGTATTTCGCTGGCTGAGTGCACCGACACTGTTTATGAAGCTGAGGCTACTGCAGCACCTGGAACCACTTTTGAGTACGGGGGGGTGCATATGACGGTAGCAGGACGAATGGCTGAGGTTGCGTCAGGAGAGTCATGGGCCGCTTTATTTGAAAAGTACATTCGTGAACCCTTAGGCCTATCAGACTCAGCTAACTATTGGGGGCTGCACTTTAGGAAGCGACCTACAGATAACCCTCGATTGGGTGGTGGCTTGATCCTAACAACTTATGATTATGCCAAGTTTTTACAAATGATTGATAACTACGGTCGCGTCAATGACCGTCAGCTGATTCGGCCCGATCTAATTAAATATATGGAGCAGAGTCAATTTACCCCAGCTACCGTCGTGAAGTTGTCCCCAGCTGAGTTGTTAGGCTACACCTTTGAGTATGGTCTAGGAAACTGGGTTGAATGTTTAAATCCAGACTGTACAGATACCATTAACTCTAGTGAAGGCGCTTTTGGCTATTATCCCTGGATTGATCGAGACGCTGGTTATTATGCCTTGTTGGCCATGAAAGGAGAGAAACAGGCTACCAAGCGCTCCTTAGAAGCTGTTTATCAACTCCGACCTTATCTGGAATCGTTAGTCCAAGACTATGCAGCAAGCCAATCCAGATCTTAGACTGGCGTATTAGAGCAGCTCATCCTAGCAAGCTTTGAATTATTGGGGGAGACCAACTTTGAAAACTAAAGGTGAGCCGGGACATCTACATCTGTTCAATGGTTATAACTGTTCAATGGTTATAGCAATAGTTATAGGCTTGCAATAGGGATCTAAAAGACAAGTTTTGTAAACGATCTGAAATAGTTAGAGTCATTTGAAATTTGTGGTCAAGGCTAGGTTACAGTCTAACTGAACAATTAGCAAAACATTCGATAATATGATTTCTAAGGCTATGAGCCATGCGGCTATGATGGCCCTATTTGCCGTGTCAGCGCTAGGGTGTGGCACTTCAACTCAGACTAGTCTAAACCTAGAAGTATCGACGACTCAACGGGACAAGGTCTCGGCCATTGATCCGTACTCGCAGGATGTTAACACTGTCATGCTCGCTGTGGAAAAAGCCAATACTCAACCCCAGCCTAACTCTAGAGAGGTGATGACAGTTCAAGATCTTGAAGGAAATTCAGTTAGAGTTGACCCGACCCAGGTTAATGTATCTGAGGTAACTCCACAGGAAGCTACTGTTCTTTTTGCACCTCAAACGCCCACAGGTTTGTGGTTAGTCATTATCAATGATCAACTGACCTTAGTACTGGTCTTAGATCCTGCCGTCGTTGCTGTGGATACGGTGCAATTTCTAGATATTGTCAACATCACAGGCGACATCATTACCCCTACTTTGATCGTGGCTAGTCGGATCGCAGCCTCGACCCCATCCTCCTCGATTCAAAGTGTTGATGTTCAAATTGGAGATCCATCGATTGCCTATCTTGATAATGAGTTTTGGAGTGAAGGTAACAAGATGGTATGGCTCGAATCTGAACCGGAAGGACTAGAGTATGATGCCTATATCACTGATATTGATCCGAATACGGGGCAAATGATACCTCCCGATGGTCGGGGGACTTTCATAGATCGCGTTGCTTTTGGTGTTAATTCCATCCGTATTAATGGTCCTGAATGGGGGGTCAGCCAACATGGAGCGGCGGTTTACTATGCTGCTGCAGATCAACTGGGTATTCCCCAACTATTT
>CAYSWV010000035.1:0-5893 GCA_964434865.1 uncultured bacterium | reverse complement strand
CTATTTGGGCCAACTCTATTTAGCTTTAAAGGCAAAAGTTATGTGGTCACGGCGGTGACTCAAGATGATATTTGTAATGGCGGTACCTGTACAACTATTAATCCTAGACAGATCACCAGTAGCGAGATCTGGATAGCTAGCCTTGATGGAGATATTCAACAACGAATCAGTGAGGACACCTTAAAAGCTCGTGTTGATCCTGAGGTTTACAATACCGGGAGCAAACTCTTTGTGTCTTACTATACACTTGAAGCGGAACCCTTGATGAATGAGCTGCACATGATCGATGTAGCCTTACCTGATTTCCAATAATTGAGCAACTATTCACGAACAAAAACGGCATTAAAAAAGATAACATGGCCATCTTTAGCTTGAATTTGATCGAGGTTCCCACTGTAGCGAAATCCTAGATCTTGCATCAGCTGAAACAGAGTGGTGCAATTGGCCTGACCGTCGTAGAGAGAGTCTAGGGATACTTCAATAATGCAGGCTCGGGATCGCTTCAAAGTAGCCAATCCTCCTTGGATGACTCGATCTTCATAGCCCTGAACATCCAGCTTGATCAAAATATCGTCCTGCAGCACCACATCTGTCATCACCCCATCTAATGTGCGTTGGGGAACGGTTACCGGCTGTTGTTTAGTGACAAAGGGATAATAGTCTTGGCACGGTTCGGTAGTGTCAGATGATGCATGACAGCTGCGCAATAAAGCATTTATGTTTTACCATACTGAGCAGTGCATCTCATCTCAAAGCCCTCTCATCTCAAAGGGAGTGCTGATGATGATGAAGCATCAGGTTCCTTTAACTCCCAACCTCCACCCCATTGTCTCTGTCTAAAAGCCGGTTTGATCTCGCTCGGGGCATCAGGTCCTAGTAAAGAACAGGGATCGAACCAGAGAGAGGTTTTGATCCAGGCATAGACCCACGGGAGTGCACCCGAGAAATCTGGATGATCAGGGCAGCGATGATGCCATAACCCCCAGCGCGAAGGCACTTCAGCTAAGCAGATCACCTCTTTAAGGCCACCGTTACAATCACTACTCACCACCCATACGGAACCCGGCCAATCGACACCTGGATTGAGGATCTCGATCACTAAGTCATGATGAAACTCACCCTGCGGCCAATGATGTTTAATTTGATACTCTGTTAACGCAGATAACGTATCCAGTAATGCACCCAGTGAAAGATGTTGAGCTAACTGTTCCAGCATATCGGTAGGGGGTTGGTGAACTCATTCCTCAGAAGTGATAACCTCATCTTCATAAACAGGATAAAACAACTGATCACCAGGAGAATAGCGATAGATAAACCCTTGAGGGCTCCGTTGTTGGATCCAATCGGGAAAGTCTGATCGACTTTTGTTGACATGCAAGGTTGTGGATGGAATACCTGTCAGCGTTGACAGTTCTCTTTGAGTAATCGGATGATCGGGTTGAGTATTAGGTAAATGACTTAGATCATAGTCGTAAATATCGTAATCGTAGTCTTCCAGTTCCAGTTCTTGGGCAGGGTCTGGCGGTGTCAAGTCGATAGGTGTAACCTCAGGAGGGTCGACATGGGCGGTGGCTGGAGCATGAAAGGTGAGACACCCTAAATTCTCAGCATCGGGATGGTTGGCATAATCACTAGGTAACCATTTTAAGGTTTTCTGCTTAGTATGGCTAATAAACTTTAAGAGATCTTCAACAGAACATTTTAAATGCTGGGCAATTTCACCTAGGGAAACTGGGTAGCCCCAGTGACTGTCATCTTCCATGTGATGTTTGGCCAGGAGTTCCCAAATCTGATACACCTGATTTTCATCTAAGGGTTGAGAGGGCACGATCAAGGTTGAGGCTGTGGATGGGGGCTGCTGAGTTGAGTTAGGCTGAGGGGGAGTTTGATAGACATATTGAGTTAGCTTTTGGAGATCAGTACTTAACCGTTCCATCTGATGTTCCAGATCCTGAACTCGCCCGCTTAACCTATCCGTTGAAGAGTCCCCAAACACGAGTTTTAGCAATGCATTGAGGGCACTGGAGTCAGAGTGATAGCCGCCCTCGACCTTAAACCGCTGAAAGCGCTCATATAGATGGGGTTCGATAGACCCTGCTAGTCGGGGATGGTCTCTGGTCATAGAGTCAAACAATACCTACAAGATCAGGGCCTGACAAGTGAGTGTCATGCTTAACCTTTAGCTGCGGGCTGCGGGTTAGGTTTAATCTAATTATTAACCTGATTACTCACCTCATTATTAACCAAATTAAGAGTCAGCTGAGCGGGTGAGAGTCTGATCGCTTATCGACCCCTGTTGAACTTTAATAATCTGAGCTGAGTTGAGCCAACGGGCATCGAATGATCCCAAATGAGTCGTAGTTACCAAGGTTTGAACCCGATCTTGAATCGCATCCAATAATTGATCTTGGCGGTGAGGGTCCAGCTCAGCCAACACATCATCTAGCAGGAGCAGGGGTGGCTCGCCTAAGACTTGTTCTAGGAGTTCAAGTTCAGCTAATTTGAGTGCCAACACCAGAGTGCGTTGTTGCCCTTGAGATCCATAAGTTCGGGCCGGCACCCCATTGATCGTCATCTCAACATCATCTCTATGGGGACCTACTAAAGAGCTGCCATAAGCAAACTCGGCTACCTGACGAGCTTCGATCTCAGCTAAAAACTGGGCTTTAACCTCCTCAGGACTAGCGTCAGGTGAGGGGAGACGCACTTGCGGTTGATAGGTGAGGACCAAGGATTCGGATCCCCCGCTAATGGCCTGATGCCAATAATGAGCTAACGGACCTAAACGTTCTAGTAAGCGAGACCGGCGGCGCATAACTCGACTACCCGTAATAGCTAACTCAGCATTCCATACTGCTAACTCGGCTTGGACAGAGGGACTGGGTTCTGAGGCTGACTCCAGAGTGGGGAGGTCAATGTGATCCGAGTAGTCTGCTAAATAGTGTTGGACTTTTTCGCCCAGCTTCAGTTTTTCTCGCCGAGCTTTCAATAAGGTATTGCGCTGCTTTAAGATCCGTTTGTACTGGGTGAGTAAACTGGCATAGACTGGTTCGAGTTGAATAAGGACATCATCTAACCAATCTCGGCGATACTCAGGCCCTCCTCGGACTAACTGTAGATCTAAGCTGGAAAATAAGACGGCATTCACCTGTCCCAAAAAATCAAATTGGCGCTTGATCGTCTGACCGTTGATCACCAGAGTCCGGCGACCAGTAGAGCGCAGCTGAAATTTAAGTTCATGCGCAATTCCCAACCGTTCGACGGCAGCTATGATTGCACCTTGGGTAGCTTCCTGACCCACCAGATCTTTATCTCGCTGACACCGTCTTGATTTCAAAGTTGCCAATAGTTCAACCGCTTCGAGTAAGTTAGTCTTGCCCTGAGCATTGTTACCTACCAGGATCGTTTTGGGCGCCGAAAACTGAATCACCTGATCCTGATAATTACGAAAGTGATGGAGATGGAGCGCGCGCAGATACACTCGATTAATACTAGAGCTATCTGACCTAGCATACCCCGTTTCAGAAGCGTAACCCTAGACGGATAGCGAAGTCTAAAGTTGAGTATGGTAGGGTTTGAGGTGAAAGTATCAAACTTAGCTACAAGAGACACATCATGGGTTACCGCTGGGATCCTCAACCTCTACCTCCACAACTGAATCCACAAATTGTTGAGTGGGTGGGTAAATATGCCACTAAAGTGCTGGCTCTGCGAGGTATTGACACCCTAGAAACGGCTAAAGCCTTTGTCTCAGTTAAAGATTATACGCCGACAGCCGCGACTGCCTTACCCGATATGGATCGAGCAGTACAGCGATTGATTCAAGCTCACCATCATCAGGAAACAGTCTTGATCTGGGGTGATTTTGATTGTGATGGGGTGACCAGTACCTCGTTGTTACTGTCTGCCTTTAAAGCCTTTGATTTTAAGACGCAGTATACGATCCCCCTCCGGTCTGAAGAAGGTCACGGTCTCAATTCTCAGCGATTGCAACAAGTTGTTGATCAGATCCAGCCCCATCTGATGATTACCGTTGATTGTGGTGTTGCCAATCATACAGAAATTGAACAAGCTCAAGGCTATGGGATTGATGTCATTGTGACGGATCACCATCTGTTACCTGATCCACTGCCCCAAGCCACAGCTGTGATCAATCCATTACGACTACCCTTAGATCATCCGCTACGCTATTTACCCGGTGTTGGGGTGGCCTACAAGCTAGCTGAAGCCCTTTATGCTGCCCTAGAATGGCCAGGTGTTGAACAGTTTTTAGATCTAGCTGTAGTGGGGATCGTGGCGGATGTTGCGGTACTACAGCGAGAATGTCGGTATTTAGTTCAAAAAGGTCTGCCCATTTTATCTCATTCTAATCATCAGGGTTTAAAACAACTGATTCAACATCAAGTGGGGGATCGAGAGGTATCTGCAACAGATGTGGGCTTTCGGATTGCACCTAAACTCAATGCCATTGGTCGCTTAGATGATGCTACGTTAGCCGTTGAACTTCTGACCACACCAGATCCTGATCGGGCCGCTGAGTTGATTGATCGGTTTATTCTTACCAATGAAACTCGCAAGGCCTTAACTGAAGAGGTCGTTAATGAAGCCAGCCAACAAATTGAAGGCTTAGATTTGCAAACGAATCGGGCTATCGTTCTGGCTAGTCCTGATTGGAGTCAGGGGGTGGTGGGGATCGCTGCTTCTCGCTTAGTTGAAACGTATGGATGTCCGACCGTACTAATTGCCTGTCGTACTGACAAAGGAGAAGGCTATGGCTCAGGCCGTTCGATTCCTTCGGTCAATCTGGTGGAAGCCCTAGATGAAGTGGCTCCACTCCTAGAAGGCTATGGAGGGCATCCGATGGCGGCTGGTTTACGGGTTTCATTAGGATCGCTGGCTGCTGTGCAAGCTGGCCTCACCCGAGCTTTATCCGAACGAGTTTCTCTAGATCAACTAGAGCGAGACTTGCGTATTGACCTGATGGTAGATCTCAATTTGATCAAAGATCCAGTCGCTGTCTTGGATGAGATCTATCAGCAACTAATGGCGTTAGAACCCTTTGGTCATGGCAACCCGAAACCGATCCTGGCATTATTAAACTTCAAGCCACGTCGCTTTAATCCCGAAGTCTCTAAAAGTGGTGAGCACCTCTATTTTAAAGTCGGGCGGCGGCGGCTCTGGTACTGGCGAGCGGGTGATCAACTGCGACAACTTGAACAAACCCCAGCCTTGGATATCGCGTTTACCCTAGAACCCGCTAGCTTTGGCGATCAACTCTGGCAAGGCACGGTCAAAGATGTGAAACCCTCCGGTGACTGGGATCTGCAACGAGCACCCTCGGTAGCCCTCAGAGTTCAAGACTATCGCCGCTCTGATCACTTACCCGTGGTGGCTAGTGTTTACGATGGGACTATTCCAGCACCAGATCGAGAGTTGTTGATTTTACGCTGGCCCGATCTACCCGATAATTTGAAGCTTTTACTCCAAAAAGTACAACCGCACACGATCTATCTAGCCGCTAAACCCACTGATTTTAGTTCTATGCAAGAGGCTATTGTGCAATTTGTGAGTCAATGGGACTCTGGGGTCCGCGATCCTCAACATCTGGCTCAATCAGGCATTACTGAATCTTTAATTCAACAAGCCCTTAGATCAGCATCATCTGAAGAGGCAGTCGTTCAACAAGTAGTTGAAATTTTACAGGAGAGCCAAGCCTTTCACCAATGGTTAGATCAAGCTGCAGAAACCGACATTGCCAAACTGTGCAAGCGACTGATAGTGTGAGATCAACATGACAGAAGAACCCCATCTATCTATACTTCAATGAAAGGCCTTCAAACTCAAGCTCCTCAGTTTATTGGCCTGCGAATGACCTGGCGAAAGACTTTGGCCC
>CAYSWV010000034.1:0-45611 GCA_964434865.1 uncultured bacterium | reverse complement strand
CTATTGCTACCTTAAAACAAGGTCAAACAGTCGCTCCTGAAGATCCAGATACTCATGTCAACTTGGGGTGGTATCAGCATTTAGTGGGAGACAATCAGGCTGCTAAAGCTAGCTTGCTAAAGGCCACTGAACTGGCGCCAGACTTGAAATCAGGGTTTAATGCTTTGGGGATTGTACTCTTGAAATTAGATGAGGTTGATGCTGCCGTATCAGCCAATCGGCGAGCTGTTGAAATCGATCCTGAAAATGAAACGGGATACTACAACTTGAGTTTAGCTTTGCAAGCTCGTGGTGACTATCAAGACGGAATTACAGCGGCAACTCGGGCTGCTCAACTAGAACCCAGTAATCCTCATCCCTGGGTTGCTCTGGCTCTGGCTCAGTTTCAAGCTGAATTATCGGCTGAGGCTTATCAAAGTTATCGCAGAGCGTTGCAATTAGACTCTCGTTATCGAGACCCAGCCTTTGTGGCCACACTAGTCAATTATGGCTTTACCATTACTCAGGTCGAAACGGTTCAAACCCTTCGATCTCAGCTCCCTTAAGTATGAAGGTTTAAGCTTACACCACGCCGTCACGCTACTGACAAAGGGATCCGTTGGCGTTAACTTTGGAAGAGGCGCACCCTGAGGGTTTCATGCTGGCTACTAGCTAAGGCAAGCCCCCAACTGCAACTACCTAGATCAGCATCTGAGATGGATAGGCTTTGGGCTGCTGTCACCATGATCTGTGGGCTAAGCTGGGCAATCACCTGCTGCCCTTCAGTCTGACCTAGCGGAATGAGTTTGATCCCAGCTCCAACACTTTGGCTGATCCAGGTGTGGAAGTAAGCTAACAAGGCTGCTTCTAGGTTAATCTGCCAATGAGCGGCGGCTGCACCCCACACGATAGCCCAGTTAGGTTGGTGTCCACAGGATCCTAGCCAGGGGATAGTAGTTGGATCGAGCTGTGAGAGTAAACGTGATAGTGACTGCCCCATCTGCCAACTCTGCCGCCGCAGTTCCTCCGTTTCTCGGGCTGCCGACCACCAATCATTCCAATCCCGCAATTGCTCTAGATGCTGGTGCTGAACCGCAGCATAGGCCCGAGCGACTAGGGATCCTTCAAGACCCCAGCTACCCCATTGCAATTCAGCCTCTAGCCACTGCTGTAACTCGGTAGCACTTGTAATCACCCCTTGTTGAACTAATGTTTCAAGTCCTTCAGAATAGCTATAGGCTCCTACCGGTAAGGCTGGGCTAGCTAGTCGCAGCAGATCAAGTAGACGAGAGGCTGGTAAGTTTAATGATGAGATCAGGTGGTTCATACAGCAGGTATCTTGGCGTTGGTGAGGGTGATCTGATATAGTATGATTCGGATTAATAAGCCCTCGTAGCTCAGTGGACTAGAGCACTTGGTTCCGGTCCAAGGTGTCGGAGGTTCGAATCCTTTCGAGGGCGCTTGAGGCTCACATTAGTGGGCCTTTATCATATGCTGTAGCAAGTGCAAGTGCTGATCAACGGAAGCGATGGTGTTAGCGGTCATCCAACCACTAGCCGCCACAGCAGGTAAGCCGATACCCGGGAATGTAGAATCTCCACAGCAAAATAACCCTTTTAAGGGGGTCAATGATCCAGGGAAGAGTGACTGGCTGGCTTGAATCGCAGGTCCATAGGATCCCTGATAGCGACGTAAAAACCGTTCATGGGTCAGAGGTGTGCCCACTAATGTCACCTCGCATCGAGACCGAATATCTGGAATAATCCGTTCCAAAGCTTGCCAGAGAGGTTCTGAGCGTTCCTGCTTTAGATGATGATAGCGTTTGCTCTTTCGATCAAGCCCAGCCCAAATTGAATAGGGTTCGGTAGCAGGGGTGTAAGCATGTAGGACATGGTTGCCGCTAGGAGCCAGGCTGGGATCCAGTACGGATGGGATAGATACAACCACTACATTTTGAGGGGCCATCAGATCCCAATGGTTAACAACAATATAGTGACAAGCCAGGTTGGGTAAATTATCTGCAGTAAAGCCTAAATGTAAGTGCATAAAGCTATCGCAGGCTGGTGTAGCTTGTGACTGTAAGCGATAATCTTGTGGAATAGCCTCAGCTGGAATTAGAGGTAAAGTATCCCAAATTGAGCAATTCGAGACCACAGCCAATCGAGCCTGGAGTAACTGTCCATTTTGCAAATACACACCAGTTGCTCGAGAACGTTGAACTTGAATGGATTGAACGGTTGTGTTGAACCGGATCTGTCCTCCTTTTGTGGTTACTCCTTTAACGAGTGCATCAACTAAAGCTCCACTGCCTCCAATCGGATAGTCAAGTTGTACGCCCGGTCGATACCAATCGGCAAACATAAAGGCCATTTCAGCAGCACTAGTACCGTTAGCCGGAAGACCCGACAGCAGAAAGCATAGGAGATTCATCCAGTTGCGGATAAACGGATCCTGCACAACCGAATCCATCACCTTGGAAAACGGACCTGTCAGCTTGGAAATATTGAAAATGTAAGGCAGCATCCCCGCCAGGTACGATCCAGCCGTGATCAGAGCTGCCCAGTCATACCGTAAAGCGGAGGGAGGTAAGGCACTAGCGGCCTCGGATAGAGGTTTCATCACCCGTTGCAGCTCTCGCCACTCTTGAACCGCAGTTGGGCCCCGTAGATGGGATAACACTTCACAAAACTGATTGGCCCCCACTTGAGTATCAAAGGATCCCTCAGGCAATCGGCAGCCCCAGGTATCATAATGAGCACAAGGCAGTTTGGCTCCGATGGCCGCTAAGACCTGTTGGAGGGGATTGGTTGAAGGCGAGTTAGATAAACCAGAATAGAGCGAGGGGCCTGAGTCAAATTTGAATCCTTGATAGCTGAAGGCATGGGCGGCTCCTCCAGGAATAGCATGGCTTTCGCAAATAACCACTTGGAACCCATAGTGAGCTAAGAGAGCACCACAGCAAAGCCCCCCGATCCCACTCCCAATAATCACAACATCTGCTGACTGGGTATCTTGGTTCATAGCTTAGAATCCTTAACGTGCAAAACTGGTCAATGCCATTCATATCAATGCTAATGAATGGGATCATGGATGATGCTTCAAAACCACCAATACCCAGACGTGGCAATAATAGCTGCTATTTTGGCGTAGCCTGAGCTAGTGGGATGAGCACCGTCAGAGGTTGATAGCGCTGTCTGTGCCATTAACCAAGGAGTCCCCGATAAAACAGATGCGAATATCTTGGCCTGGCCTGTTCACATTAATCTCTCGTCCTCAATTGATCGGATGATTTTAAATGTTGGGGCAAACTGCTGCTGTAGGATCAGCCATAGCACATCGAGATTTCAGGCAGGGGTGTTGAGACAGAGGTTCGTCAGTTAAAGGCAGTGGCATTTGACCAAAAACCATCTCACAACTTAGATCTTCAAAATTAGGTGTCATGGCTAAAGGGATCCCAAATCCCTCAGTGAAGAAGGCTTGCGTGGGTAGTTTACACATATTGATACACATCCCAACACAACCAGCTTGCTCTAAATAGCGACACTTTTTAATATGAACACCACTTTTTTGGGTACGGGGCTGACCTTCAGGATCCGTGACGTTAACCTCTCGAACTTCACAAGGGCCAACTAACCATTCAAATAAAACAGTAGCAAACCAAGCGTTCCATTCACATACCCACTGTGTGGGAGCAAACAATCGACGAATTCCTGCTAAAATAGGGGATGGCACTAGAGAGCGCAAGACCTGAGCCACCACTGCTTGCTGTTCTTGGGGGGTTCGTCCCCGCATAATTTGCTTTGAAAGATCAACAAAAGCATCGTACCCTGCCAGTTGACTCGTCTGACCTATAGCTCTGGCCATTTTAGAGGCAAATAACCTAATAAACAGCTGATCAAACCAGTTGTCGTGGTAGATCTGTTTTTCAATTGAGGGGTTAACTGGATTAGGTAATTCATCCATCATTGAATTCATCTTGAGCTATCGGGCTACCCTAATTTTACTGGTTATCTGGATTTTACTAGTGATCTCAATGATAGAGCCAACATAGCCCAGCCCCAGTCATCAAGAGATCTTAGCTCAAAGAGCCGCGCTAGTTGATCACCTCATTGATCGGAGGTCCACTCTCATTAAAGAGTTCATCCCAATCGGTTTGACTCACTGCCTGGAAAAAAAGATGCCCAGCTAAAGCTAGGGGAAAAACCACACCAAGAAAGCCAATAAAGCCCAGAGCCCCTGAGACCATTCGAGTTCGTTGCTGCTCTGAGACTCGAACCGTAGATGCCGCTGCTGTTAAGCCCCCTGAAGCAAATCCGCCAATAAATGAGCCAGCTACCCCCAAGATGACAGAGATCGGTAACCAACCTTGTAGAGAATCAAAGGTAATAGGTTCGACAAAATAGGGTATGACCAAAAAACAGAGTGTTTCTAGAACAACCCATGTAGTGAGAAAGCCCACGATACTCTTGCGAGTTTCTTCTCCAGCATCTTTCATAAGGCCCCCTGAAAGCGATAATCCTATAGCTTTATTCATAGCTCTAGTCTAGAGTAGCTGGTCAAGAGCCTGACGATCTGCCTCAATTAAATTAATCTACAGCTAAACTCCTGTTTCTGGCTAATTCGCTGGGGATTTTGGAGGTTTCAGATCCTGATTGAATTCGAGATCTTCAAGAGTAGCTTTCAATAAAAACGGAAGGGGTGATAAGTATGATCAAAGAGCCTGGAAGCATTGACAGACTTTAGGTGAGTCATTTGGTAATGTGATGTTCTCGAATCCTGACAAGAATAGAATGTAATCTTTGAGTAGAATAGGCTCTTTGAGTAGGATGTGATCTTTGAGGTCAAAACGCTAAGGCGACAATCTTAACTTAGCTTTAAAGATGGTAGTTTTCCGGTCAAACCTCTGATCTAGGTAAGCAGCGATGCTAACATGGCTGACGAGAAAGAAAAAGTGCAAAGGATGATATGTCGGATTATACCAGGACGTTTTCCTTCTATGGTAGGGAAATAGACGTTAACATTGGTTTGCTTGCCCCCCAAGCTGGTTGTGGAGTTTGGTTGAAATCAGGGGATACTTCAGTCTTGGTAACTGCAACTACTCAGCCTGGACGTCCTGGCATTGACTTTATGCCCCTTCTGGTTGATTACGAGGAACGACTCTACGCTGCAGGCCGGATCCCAGGTGGCTACTTGAGGCGAGAAGGGAAGCCGCCTGAACGGGCTACTTTGATCTCTCGTTTGATCGATCGCCCCTTGCGCCCACTGTTTCCCGAGTGGCTGCGGGATGATGTTCAGATAGTAGCGACAACACTATCAGTTGATGACAATATTCCACCTGATATTCTATGTATTCTAGGGGCTTCAGCAGCGGTAACGGCAGCCAAGATCCCCTTTTTAGGTCCTGTCGGTGCTGTCAGGATTGGTTTGGTCAAAGATGACTTCATCATTAACCCCACTTATGCTGAAATTGAAGCTGGTGATTTAGATCTAGTGGTAGCGGGCAGTGCTGAAGGCATCATTATGGTGGAAGCGGGTGCTAATGAGTTACCCGAATCTGACATCATTGAAGCCATTGATTTTGGCTATGAAGCGATTCAAGAATTACTCGGCATTCAAAATCAGGTGTTTCAAGATCTGGGGACCTTGCCAACAGCTGGTGTTCCACCTGAACCGAATACGACGTACGCAGAGTTCTTAATGGAGCAGTGCCAACCTAAGATCGCAGATATCTTAAAGCAGTTTTTAACTAAGCAGAGCCGAGATCAACAGCTTGATGACCTGAAAGACTCCCTTAGCCCTCTGATTACTGAACGCCCTGAAGATGATCCCCTGCGCCTAAGCTACGAGGACAATCCCAAAGAACTCGATGCCGCTTTCAAATCCCTGGTGAAGAAACTGATGCGACAGCAGATCATTGCTGAAGGGATCCGTGTGGATGGCCGCAAGTTAGATGAAGTTCGACCCATTAGTGTCCGTGTGGGTTTGATTCCAAGAGTGCATGGTAGTGGCTTGTTTACTCGTGGTCTCACCCAAGTGTTGTCAATTGCAACGCTAGGAACCCCAGGGGATGCTCAAGAATTAGATGATTTGCATCCAACTGTCGAAAAACGCTATTTGCACCATTACAACTTCCCAGCTTTTTCCGTGGGAGAAACGAAACCCTCTCGCTCACCTGGCCGCCGTGAGATTGGTCATGGGGCTTTGGCTGAACGGGCCATTGTTCCCGTCCTACCCTCCAAAGACAAGTTTCCCTATGTGACTCGGGTGGTTTCAGAGGTGCTGTCTTCCAACGGATCCACGTCTATGGGATCAGTATGTGGTTCAACCTTGTCGTTAATGGATGCTGGTGTCCCCCTTAAAGCCCCCGTGAGTGGGGTGGCCATGGGCCTGATCAAGGAAAACGAAGAGATTCGGATCTTGACTGATATTCAAGGTATTGAAGACTTTTTAGGAGATATGGACTTCAAGGTTGCGGGAACCAACACAGGGATTACCGCCCTACAAATGGATATGAAGATCACGGGCATTACTGTTCAAACGATTGCTCAAGCTGTAGAACAAGCCAAAGGAGGTCGGTTATTTATTCTGGATAAAATGCTGGAGGTTTTGCCTGAATCTCGAGGAAATCTAGCCACTACAGCTCCTCGGTTACTTACTTTTAAAATTGATCCAGATGACATTGGTAAAATTATTGGACCTGGAGGTAAAACGATTCGGGGCATTACCGAAACCAGTGGAGCTCGGATTGATATTGACAATGATGGTAGCGTCACGGTTGCCTCCAATCAACGAAATCAGGCTGAAACTGCTCAGCGGATGATCGAAGATCTGGTGCGTCGGGTTGAAGAGGGACAAGTCTTTTTAGGTAAAGTCACTCGGATTATTCCCAAATTAGGTGCATTTGTAGAGTTACAACCGGGTAAGGAAGGCATGATCCATATCTCCCAGCTAGCCGATTATCATGTGGGTCGGATCGAAGATGAACTCAATGTCGGTGATGATGTTGTCGTTAAAATCCGCAATATTGATAACAAGGGGCGGGTCAACTTAACCCGTTTGGGTATTGCCCCCGAAGAAGCCGCTCGAGCCCGAGGTCAACGGAGTTAAACCTGGTTATGATCGTCCTAGTCTGATCTAAATTGAAGTAGCGTAGCCTATTGGCGTTATGCAATCTGAATCATCATCTTGGCGACATTACCTGCCATGGGGCCTAGCGTGGGGTGCCATGTGGGCAACGGTCCTAAACCTGGTATCTGGTAATCCAGGCCTCTATCGCTTGGAAAGTGACTTACAGCAACACATTATGCAGCTTAGGGCTCCTCAGTCTATTGCTCCAGAAGTCCTGATAGTTGGCATTGATGGCCAGGTGGATGGCTCTGATGGACAGACAGTTGACTTCTTTTTAGATCGGAAAAACTATGCCGGCTTAGCCCTCCGCTTGATTGAAGAGGCTCAGGCCAAGGTAGTCGTTTTAAATCTACCCAGTAGTTTTGTGATCCCGCAAACCTTGTGGAATGAAAACTTAGATGCACCCTTGAAGCAAGTGGTCCAACAATACCCTAATCGTCTAGTGTTGGCTACACGGAGTAGTGAAAGTTTCAAACGATCCGAGATCAGTATTTACAATCATTTCTTGCCCTTTTCCTCATTACGGTTAGAATACGTGGTTCCACCCGAAGAGATTCAGGGGGTTGTTCAAAATCAAGTTGATAATGTTGGTGTTTTACGCTATGCCTTTGTTCGAGGTAACTTTAAACGGCGGGACAGTCAGACGATTCAGACTTTTCCATTTGTTGAAGCCCTAACGCTAGGTAAGTATAACCCTGAGTTAGCTTGGAACCTCTTCAATGATGGCACTAATGCCTTCTTATTTAGTCCGCTTAATCCGGGTCAATCGATCCCAGTAATTCCGATCGAAACCCTTTGTCCCCCACAGTTTTTACAACCGTGTTTAAGAGAAGTCGATCCCTCGATACTGGCTCAATTTCGAGATCGAATTGTCCTGGTGGGATTTGTTGACGGTAACCCTGAGACGTTTGCCGTTACTACAGCTTCTGGTAGTCAAATTGCCGCTGTTGAGTTACAGGCTCAGATCCTTTCTAGCTTTTTGCAGGGGACCTTTTATCATGAATTGCCCTCCTGGGTTGCGGCTGGTATTGTCTACACGCTAGCGATTGGAGTGGGTGGTTTACTGGTAGCTTCAACCTCTCCATTTAAGTGGCCTTGGACAGACTGGCAGAATCAACGACAATCCATATGGGCAGCGGTGGTCTGTCTAACCTATGAGCTATTTGCAATCAGTCAACTCTGGATTGGCCGCTGGATCTGGCCTATAGGCACACCATTACTGGCTTGTGGCTTAACAACTCTCAGTGTTTTGATTACACGGGTGATGCTCCAAAACCGCGATCGGCTCCATGCCCAGCAACAAGAATTAGAGCAGCTGAAATTAGCTGAACAAGAAGCTGCTGTTGATCAAGCTCGTAAGTTACTCTACCGGGTAGCCACGGACATTCATGATCAAGAACTTCAAGAACTCAAAGTTGTGATGGATCTAATTGAAACGATTCAATGGCAACATCAAGAAGGCAAGCCCGTTGATCAATCAACTTACGATGACTTGATTCAGCAGTTAGAGCACATTGGCCGAGGGATCCGGGATCAATTAAATGATGTTAGAACACTAGCCACCAAGCTCAACATCTCGCCCAGTTTGCGAGAGGGCCTCCATGCTGGGATTGCCTCTTATGTCAATGGTCTCAATACATCTGGTGTCTTGACCTTACCTGTTCAACTAGAGTTACAACCTCTCAACGAAATCCATACTAGTGAATGGGTTGATCAACGAGAAGATATTTTAAGGTTTTTGCGTGAGGCTATTGCAAATGTGATTTCTCACGTTCAACCCCCTAAAGGAACTGCAACTTATGTCATTGTCAGATTAAAGCAACTCAATCAGCGCTGCAGCTTAGAAGTGATCAATGATGGGGTCAAGCAAGGTCCTAAGCGTCAAGGGGGCTACGGTACCAAAGCTATGAACACCATTGCTAAATATTTACCTCAAGGTAGCTGGAGCCGACATCAAACCCCGACTGGTGAAATTCATGTGGAGCTGCAGTGGACCATGTCAGATCAGTGAGGTGGTTGCTCTCCATCTTCGACTATCAGCACAGGAATAGGACTGGCTTCGACTACAGCTTGTGAGACCGATCCCATCAGTCGGGGAATCCAAGGTTGATGGCCTCGTTTACCCATAATTAACATTGACGCTTGGTTATGCTCAGCGATGGTTAAGAGGGTATGAGATATGGATCCAACTAAAGGCTGCAGCTGAAATTGATACTGAATATCGGTAAGCTTAGCCTGAATTCGCTCTTGCAATAGTTGAATACTAAGATCAGTAAAGTTAATGTCAGGCACCACATGCACAATTAAAACGGTTGCTTCACTCCGGCGAGCCAAATCAGCCACTTTGCCGAGAACAGACTCAGCGATCTCAGACGTATCGACAGCCGCTATCAAGTTTAATTGACCTTCAACGGCAACTTTGGTGGGATCCACCTCACCTTTTTCTAGCAGTTGAGGTGCCAGTAGCGGTATAGCCCAAGCCCCTAATGGAGCTGTTATCAGAATAGAAAGGGCTGACATAGCTAGAATTAGATCGCCACCTTCTAGGCCTACTGTTAGGGGAATAGCTCCAATAGCGGCTTGGACGGTCGCTTTGGCGGAATTGGCCGGTAATAGAAATAATCGTTCTTTCCAAGTCCAATTGCTTCTGAGAGTTGAAAGCCACCATCCGATCATGCGTCCTACTAAAGTGCCTAAGGCCAATACGACTAACCCAGGCGCTAACACAAACTCCAACATTGATAACTGAATACTAGCTCCCATCAAGACAAACAGCACAATTTCTGCCACAATCCAAAGGTTATTGAAGCCACCACGTAATCGACGGGCTAATGGTAAATTTAACTGGATGAGATAGAAGCCTGTACTCATAGCAGCGCAGTAGCCAGAATAAACAGGAAAAGCTTCGGCTCCAATCACCACAACTAAAGTTAGGCTTGCCGCTAAAATTGTGTCATGAACCAGGTGATGAGTCCACTGTTGTTGAACTAATCCCAAGACTAAAATCCGAGCCACCCCATAACCAACCAGCAGACCTAAGCCAATTTGCAGAGCTATTTGAAACGGTAACAGGGTTATAACTGATACAGTAGATTCTCCCGGTAGCAATAACGTCTGACCCTGATCTCCATCAAAACTATTTAACAAGAAACTAAACATTAATAAGACCCAAACATCAGATAAGGCACTGCCGGTCAAAATAGTATCTGGAATCCCTTTAGTCACACCCCAGCCAAGACGCTTCAATCGCAGCATGCCTGGCACAATCACAGCTGGAGACTCAGCACTCAGCACACAGCCTAACAGTAGACTACTGAGGCCATTCAATTGAAAGATCAAGCGGGCAGCTGCTGCAATAACCAGAGCTTCACACAGAGCCGGTAAGAAGCCCAATCGCAAGGCAACACTACCTTGTTGAAGTAATTTATCTCGATCCAATCCCAACCCCGCCCGCATTAAAATGATCATGACAGCCACTGTTCTTAGATCGGGGGCTCCTGCTAAAACAACCTGACTCAGGATATCTGCACCTTCAGGTCCCACTAAGATCCCAGCTCCAATCATGCCAACTAAGGGAGGGCAGCCAAGTCGACGGGCAACCTGTCCAGCCAAAAAGCCAACTATTAAAATAACAACGCCACTGATCAACATCACGGTTTTCCATGGCTAATCATGAATGGTTTGAGGGGGTGAAATCATGTCAATCACCAAACGTCCCAACGGATAGACCTGCATCAATGTTTAACTCAATTCAGACTATACTTATATAGGACTCAGAAAGATCATAGTTTTTAGCGATGTTAAAACTAAACATCACCGTTACCATAAATATAGTTCTCTTTCATGTTGAGCTATGAGTCAGCTGTGGCGATTTTTACGAACTGGTCTGGAGCTACTATTTCGTCACCCGCTCACGGGCGTTAATCTTATTCCCATTCTCCCGGATGGTCGGATCGCTTTGGTTCAACGACATGACACAGGACAATGGGCTTTTCCAGGTGGGTTAATCGATTGGGGTGAAACTGTGACTTCAGCAGCTCACCGTGAATTATATGAAGAAACAGGTCTGAAGCTGAATCAAATCCGCCAGATCTTAGGCATCTACTCCAACCCTGATCGTGATCCTCGCATGCATTCCATTTGCATCACATTAGTAGTTGAGGTCGATGGCGAGTTCCACATTCAAGACACCGATGAGATCCAAACTGTTCAAGCTTGGGATTGTGATGCTGTCTATCAATTAGAACTGGCCCATGATCATAATCAGCAATTTCAAGACTTTGTAGCTCAAGATCCCCTGACAAAACTCAGATAGGATCTCAGACACAACTCAGTAGCCTTCAAAGAACTTAAGGGGTTAATTCCAAACTTAAGATTTGATAGGCTACCTGCAGACTTTCCTCAAATAATCGGTCAGCTCCAATGCGTTGCAGCTGTAACTCTAACAATTCTGCCATACCAGCATGCTCAATAGCAGAGACTTGACGAATTTGACAGGCTTGCGCGCCCCCCATCGTTTCCATCCGCATACAACCTGTTGTTTCGGAACATAGGACTGTACAAGCATCTACTTGATTGGTTGAAGTTAATCGAACCCCAATTAATTCGCCAGGTGGTGCTGTCTCAGAAGCCAAGGGTACAGCAGCTAGCTCAGCCTCAACTGGTCGCTGATCAGCAGTAACTAAACTAACTCGATCAATTAAGTAGTCATGTTCTTTAGACTGGACTCGCTTCACAGGGGTCCACTGTAATCGACTGGCTAGCCAACCGAGAAATAGAAATGCTTGACACGGATTAGGGGCATTGTAATCTAGAGTGACTCGATCAATTTCAACTAGGGCTTGGCGTCGATCGGGTGGATCAAAAGCTTGAGCAGTCAGTTCTTGCCAAGAATTAAGTCGCTGCCAATTCAAATCACCACAGTGTTTAGCCTTAGCAGTTAACTGATGGATTTCTTCAAGATCCTGTTCTGGGTGAATAAACTTCTCAGAATCGACGATGACTCGATCAGCTAAACTCACTAATTGTTGAAACGTTGAACTCTTCAAATCAATATTACCCTGCCACCACAAATAGATGGGTAGATCTTGGATTAATAACGAAGCCACCGTACTACACATCCGAGCAAAGGCTGGGCCGGGGGCTTGCATCGTAATGTACTCGCAACAAACCAACGAGCTTCGATCTCGATTGATCGGGCAATAGGCGGCAACTTGGGCTTCAACAGCCTCGTCAGCGTCACCAGGCTTTTCTCGCAAATCAATAACCCGACAAGGATTTTGAGTGGCTATGGATTCTACTGCACTCGATGGAGACAGATGGGTGATGTCTAAGGACTCATAGACGATGAGGTTAAAAGTTGCAGCTCGGGCGGCGACGTGCTCCCCTTTCGAACTCCACACTTTACTGAGTTCATGTTCAATGTCAGCAACAGAGACGTCTTTCGGGCTTTGTAGGGGCAATACCGCAGCAGAATGATCCATAATACCTCCCAAGATCTAGGGTCACCAGCAGCCAGCTAACTTTATCTTACAGACTCTTGGAATCAGTCAGTAACACCTTAAGAGAAGGTACAGAATGTAGAAAGAGGGCAACTTTTAAACTCACTAGTTCGATGCTAATCAAATCCTTTGACGTTCTGTGAAAATCTAGTACCATCAAGATGGTGACAACATCAAGAGTTGTAGCTTGTTTATGGTGCTTTAGATCGAGCTGTTAGCACCTGAGACTGAGGTGGTTTAGCTCACTGAGGACTAGAGTTCAGGGAACTTGCTGATACTTTATAGGGTCAAGGGTGATGTCTGATCAGTACCGACAGAAAGGGATAGACTTATGCTGCGACGTACTCTGTTTCAATGGACCTCAGCCCTTGCGATCACGCTTGTAGGAGCAACTGTGCTGACAACAGTCTCTGCTTCAACTCATGCTTCAACTCCGTCAACTACTTTAATAGCTCAAGCCAATGACATCGAAGAGCTTAACTTTGGCATTATCTCTACTGAGTCACAAGCCAATCAAAAGCCTATCTGGGAACCTTTTATTGAAGCTATGTCAGATGAATTGGGTATTCAAGTTAATGCCTTTTACGCAACCCAGTATGCCGGGATTATTGAAGCAATGCGATTTGAAGAAGTTGATATTGCTTGGTTCGGCGGGAAATCCTATATCGAGGCAGCTGAGCGATCCAACGCTGAGGCCTTTGCTTCAACCATCGCAGATGATGGCTCTAAGGGCTACGTTTCACATCTGATTACTAATGCTGATAATCCTATTGTTGTAGACGCTAAAGCCATGGGTGGGGATGACTACATCATTGAAAATGCTGCTGAGTTATCCTTTGCCTTTAATGATCCCAATTCGACCTCAGGCTTTTTAGTACCGAGTTACTATATCTTTGCTCAAAATGGCGTTGATCCTAACGCTGCTTTTAGAAGCTTGGTCTTTTCGGGCAGCCACGAAGCCACAGCTTTAGCAGTCGCTAATAATCAAGTTGACGTTGCTACCAATAACAATGAATCTCTGCAACGACTTGAAACCACTAATCCTGAAGCTCGTGAAAAAATCGAAGTGATCTGGACCTCTCCAGAAATACCGAGCGATCCTATCGCCTATCGTGAGACTCTTCCTGATGATTTAAAAGAACAGATACGCGATTTCTTCTACACATATGACGATGAGTCAGTACTAGCACCATTACAGTGGTCAGGCTTTGAACCCGCAGACGATGGCCGCTGGAACACCATCCGTGAACTTGAGCTAGCTAAGCAAATTTTGGAAGTAGAGAATAACACTTCAATGAATGAAGCAGACAAGGAAGCTAGGCTAGACGAACTGAATCAACAGCTTGAAGCTGTGAAGTAAGAAACTGAGCAGCCTGGGAATCAATCCTGGGCTCTTCTTTAAAGACCATTTCCTACTTTGATTTCCTACTTTGATTTTCTACCTTGCTATGATCCGATCCACCTACCTGCGATTCAATGATCTGGACAAACTTATCAGATCACGGCTCTAGCTATCTAAACTCCAACTTCGGGTCGAGAGTTGTAGAGACCACAACCGCAGAGGTAATCGTCATCCATTGATGATAGAAGCTCAATCACAGCAGCATCTACAGAGGCTTGTTCTACACCGTTAGATAAGGCGGAACGACTGATTGCTCTAGTTTCCATCATGAGAGTCCTCTAATTAGGTTTGTCAAAGTCTACATAAAAGGTTACGGCGCTCTGGATATCACAATCACTATAAATGATCAAGTGATGGATATCGTTTAACCGCGTAATAATCATACGCCAATTAGCGTAAGTCTGTAAAGCCCCCATAAGGATTTCTACTGAATCATGAAGGTGTCTGATACAGGCTGCAGCCACACAGATAATCTTCATCCCAAGTAGCGAGCATCTCTAAGATGATGCCATCAATATCTGGTCTCTCTTGAGTTGAGGGTACCCACGATGCTGATTTTAAAGATCCAGTAGACATCAAGGCCTCCTTTGTTGTCTCAATCCAAACATTCAACTCGGCTAAATACAAAACTCATGTTCACAAGCCTTCATAGTTATAAAGCTCTTTGAATAGACTGTCATGAGCTGGTATGGGTTGATAGTAAGCCAAAAATCCGAAGAATCTCATAAAGGATTCTGCTAAACCAATTATTTTTAGACAAAAATTACACAGAAAGTCTAGCTGTCCGTGTTCGCTCAAAATGATCCCAGTATAAAAAGATACGAGGCCTTGATGACGCTTATCGGTGATAGTCGTTCTTGAACAGATTGGGCTTCTGTTTCTGACCTTCTTGGTTAGGAGCCCTGTTGTCTGGAAACTGGTCTGGAACAGTCGGATCCTGGCTGTATGCTGTCAAACAAGAGTACCTTGTGCTACCAAGTACTCTAGAACAGGATTGCCCCTGATGATATGCTCTTGCAAGATCTGCTCAATGACTTCAGCTGTAACGTCTTTATACCAGTAGCCACCAGGATAGACGAGTAAAATGGGACCTGAGATCTGGCAATCACAGCCTCGTAGACAGTTGGCTTTTGTTCGGTACACTCGGTTTGCCCCCGACTCCAGATTTAGATCCCGAATCCGTTGCTTGAGATAAGCCCATGACTCTAGACCGACAGCTTTGGGGCAGCACTTTGGCTTAGTCTGATCAGCACACAAAAACAAGTGCCATTGGTAAGAACCTATCACCTCGGAAGACTTTGATGGATTAGCAGTTGTCATCTTGCAGCAAGCGCCTTGGATAAACTGGGTTTATAGGTTAACATTGTAGGCCTTGGACATTCGTCTTCATTACACGCTATGCATAATCCTTCATTGACTGAATATCCACGTGATCGGCGAGCTACGATCATTCCTTCCAAAGATAGTGTGTCTATTTTAGATTGGTTGCGCCAACAGGGTCGCCTCATTGAAAAAGCCCCTGATCCAGAAAACATCGTTGCTGAAGATGATATCGATGATATCGATGATCTCATTGGTGATGAAGATTATGGCGATGATATCGATGACGACTAGTAAGATACGATCAACATACCATCACCAAATGAGTAAAATCGGTACTGTTCTCTGATGGCTTCTTGATAGAGCGCTAATAAACGCTGGCGTCCCATCAACGCACTCACTAACATGAGTAGACTTGAATGGGGCAGGTGAAAATTAGTGATCAGACCATCGATAACTTGCCACTGATAACCTGGATAGATAAAGAGTTGACTCTTACCTTCCCAGGGCTGAAGCTGACCTGTCTGGGCAGCAGTTTCTAGAGCACGCACCACTGTGGTCCCCACTGCAATGATTCGGCCTCCCTGAGCTTGAGTTTGATAGATCTGATCAACTGTTTTAGCTGAGACGTGTAACCACTCTGGATGGATTTGATGGTCAGAGATCACGGTAGCTTCAACCGGGCGAAAGGTCCCCAGACCCACGTTTAAAGTAATGGTTGCTGTGTTGATCCCCTGTTGCTGTAGATGGTTGAGTAGGTTGTCTGTAAAATGTAGGCCTGCTGTGGGTGCTGCCACTGATCCTGGATGCTCAGCCCAAATAGTCTGGTAGTCAGAAGGGTTAGCCTGTTGTTCTGTAATATAAGGTGGATAGGGTATTTCGCCTACTTGCTCTAGAATGTCAGCAAATGAGGCTGTTGAAGGCCAGTCAAATTGTAGAATGCGCCCCCCCGTGGCTGGATCGACTTGCTCAACCCAAGCTCGGAGACCCTGGCCAAAGATTAGTTGATCGCTAACTCGGATGCGTCGGCCTGGCTTCACTAGAGCTAGCCATCGAATGGGATCGAGCTGCTCTAACAAAAGAATTTCGATGTGAGACCCTGTTGTTTTGTGACCATACAGACGTGCGGGAATGACTTTCGTATCGTTTAGGATTAATAAGTCTCCCGGATCTAACCACTCAGCTAACTTAAAAAACTGGCTGTGAAGGTGAGAGGTTGGGTTCACAACTAATAGTCGGGCTTGGTCTCGAGGATGAACAGGCGCTTGAGCAATCAGATCAGGAGGTAATGGATAATGATAAGAGGCTGTTAGAAAATCTCCTGGGTTAGCTGTCTGCGGAGGTGCAACCATAACTTAGAAATGCTATTTAGAAGCTATTGAACAAATAAAGCTAACTATCATCGAGTCCATCATGTCATTCATCGTGGAAGTGGGGTCTATTTTAATAAGACTTTAACCTGTTGTTAGCTTGATCTGTCTAACCTACAAGAAACAAGATGGTTATTGTCAGCCCTGATATACTTGTCCAAGACCTTCTAATAGCAGTTTTAGTCCATATAATATGAGAATTCATGTTTCACTCTATCAATGTTAGGCTAACTAATAGCTTTGTCAAATTCTAGACTCATGATAACGACTCAACACTATGGTTCTGAACACTATGGTTCTGAACACTATGGTTCTGAACAGTCCTTCAAGTTATTGAGTTCCAATCCTGTAACTGTTGAAATTTCAGCTAGGTGCCAGCTATGACCCGTCCACCCGTTGATAGTCAAGCTTACGCTGGGACTGGCAAGCCTACAGCCCAAACGTCTCCGCTAAAAGTACTACAGGAGATGATGGTGCGCGGGATCACAGGCTGCCTCACCATTCATGATATCGAAGATATGTCGGTAGCCTGGAAAGTTTATATGACTAGCGAGCGACTGACCTATGCCACCAGCGCAGCTGGCAAAATAGAGCGACTGCCTTATTTACTCCACCGATTTAGTCCTAAGCTGAAGTTACTTGAGCTAGATGCTAACCAAGATAAACAAAAGTCTGAGTATGACGATTTGTGCCGCTGGTGTCGAGCAGGTCATTTTCCCCTAGATGAATTGCGTAAATTACTACTACGAACCAGCCAAGAGGCTTTGTCACAGGCTATTGCTATTAATCGAGCTACTGTCCAATTTAGTAAAGGCGACCAACCTGATCCGATTGTATTGTCAGTTCCGATTAAAGAATCAGTTGGATCGATTCGAGGCTTAATTAAGCAGTGGGAAGCGGTCCGACCTCAGATTCACTCAGCCTTTACCCGCTTAGAACTCAACACCCAACATATGGACCACTTTTGTGAGCATTGGGAACGGTCCCAAACGAGTCCCGAAGCCGCTATTTCTCAATTGATTCAGGCTAATCAGATGTCAGCTTGTATGCGGTTGCTCGGCCAAAAGTCTACTTTGTATGAAGCCGCCGTTAACTTGAAAACTGATCCCATTGTGATTGCGGTATGGTTAGCTCCCTTAGTGAAAGCTGGAACGATTAAAATTTATCCCTATCGACAAGCGGAAAAACGAACGGTTATAGCCTGTATTGATGACAGTAAAACAGTGCAGCGGCAGGTGAAATTAACGCTACAAGTAGCCGGGTATGAAGTGTTAGGTATCACTGAGCCCGCTCAAGCTTTGAGTGCACTAGCTCGCTATCGCCCTTCTCTGATTTTAATGGATGTCAATATGCCTGAGATT
Organism: uncultured bacterium; assembly: GCA_964434865.1. Classification (GTDB taxonomy): domain Bacteria; phylum Cyanobacteriota; class Cyanobacteriia; order Thermostichales; family Thermostichaceae; genus CAYSWV01. Next base: position 27,550 of record CAYSWV010000034.1, on the reverse strand, counting down.
GATGGTTATGAGCTGAGTCGAATGTTACGGCAGTCTAAGCAGCTTAAAGAAATTCCTATTGTTATGTTAACGGGTCGTGATGGGTTGCTTGATCGACTTCAGGCTAAGTTACTTGGAGTCACAGACTATCTCACAAAACCCTTTGATCCATCACGGCTATTGCAAACTGTACAGAAACTAACACCGTCTAATCTTGAGCAGAGTGAGTCGTAGATAACACAACATCTTGGTGTCTACTATGGCCTTGAGCCTGTTGAACTCGATCAAATTGAGCTATTGTGAAGGGATTATGAAAACAGTACTGCTGGTTGAAGATGTTGAATCAGAACGGAAGTTGATGGCTGGACTTCTGACTCAAGCGGGGTTTGAGGTTGCTATTGCTGGTACTGTAGAGACTGCCTGGCAATGGCTGGCCTCTAATCCTAAACCCAATCTGATTCTTTTAGATATTGTGATGCCAGGCCAAAGTGGTCTAGAGCTTTGCCGTCTGATTCGGAATACACCTGAGTTGCAACATATTCCCGTGGTCTTTTGTTCCCACAAAGATCAAGAGTTTGATCAGTTTTGGGCTTTACGCCAAGGGGGAAATGCTTATATCAAAAAACCGTTTGCCCCCAAACAACTCTTGGAGACAGCTCAACAGTATGCTAGTTAGTGTTGCTTGTGGGTTTAAGTCAGAGTATTGAAGGGGATTTAACTCATGCCTACACAAGACTACCAACAAGAATATTTTGGAGTGAGATTAGTGGGACCCATTCGATTTGCGATCCCTTTAGCAACGGTTGAGGCTGTCCTACGCGTTAATCCTAAAGATATTTGTCCCATTCCAGGGTTAAGACCTTACATGCTAGGGGTCATCTCCCAAAAGGGATCATTGGTTTGGGTCTTTAACTTAGGTCAGTTTTTAAACATATCGCAGGTCTTGCCCACAGGTGTTTCGTTTATCGTTGCCATTCTCAAATCATCAGTCCAAGATCCAGCCGTGAGTCGTCGCCGTCGCCGAGTAGCTTGTGTGGTATCCGAGCTTGAAGGCATCTACACCCTAACTACTGATCAGCTGCAGCCCTTACCCGCCCAATTTAATCATCGGTTCCGCGCCCTCTTTTCAGCCCTGGCTTATCGCTCACCCCAAGATGTGCAATCCATTCCTGATCCGAATCTCTCAACCGAACCGGTCCGGATTGCTGTTTTAGAGCCTGAAGCTTTATTTGAGATGCTTTATCGTGAATCTGCCACATTCCAACCAGCCTTAGAGGCCAGTGCCAGTTCTCAAGAAACAGTGTTGTTTAGTTAGTTGTTTTGAGTGCCTGATGGAGGGCGTGCTGTTATGTCAACTGATCAATCTGCTCAAGATCCTAGCTTAAATGTGGAAACGGCTGGGGACCTTGACTCCACTAGTGATGCCGAGTTGATGAATCAAATTTTGGCGGCTAATGCTCTAGAGCAGTCTGGTGATCTCGACCAAGCCATTAGCATTTATCAGCACATCCTTGAGATGGACCCCGAAGGTACCTTTGGCTCTATGGCTCAAGAAGCGTTAAAAAGCTTGGAATCTGTACCAGAAGCGCCAGTTGATCCACCTGCGGTCATTCTTCAGCCACTCTCGGATCCCACTGAGGTTTTTCAGTCCCCAAGCTATGAACCTGAACCCACCTCTTCTGAGTCTCACCCGATCCTACGAGCCTTTTACAATTTATCCATCGGTCGTAAACAGCTGGCCTTGCTAGGATTGATTGAAATTACAGTCTTCTTGCTGATCGGGGTAGGGTCTTATCTACTGTACCAAAGTTTAAGAGTGCAGTTGCTCAATCAGGCCCGCTCTGAGTTAGCCATTAGCCAAAGGACTTACAATAATCGATTGAATCAATTGGGCACCATCACCCGAAATCAAGCCGAAAATGCCATCTTAATCTCCTCGATGCGATCGTTAGCTGAGGCAGAAACCCCATCGGTATTACGGATTGATGCGCTTCAAGATAGTTTTGCCAATCTAATTCAAGACTATCAAGTAGAATATGTGACGTTGGTAGATCCTGATAGAGCGATTGTTTTGAATGCCAATGCTGATCGCCAGGATGAATTATTTGATCCAGAAGGATTAACCACTCAAGTATTGGCCTCACAAACTCAGGTGAGAACTATCACGTTACTGTCGCAGGCTGAATTAGAGCGAGAGTCCATTGCCTCAATAACTTTAGAAGACATGGCTCCTAACGAGGCTATTTTAGCTAGCTTTGTGGCTCATCCAGTGACTGATCCTAATACCAATGAATCCTTGGGTGTTTTAATTGTAGGAGATTTGATCAATACTGATGAGTCTTTAGCCTCAGACATCTTACGAACATTTGGCACCCAAGTTGAAAGTTCTACGTTACAACAAGATGGGGGCTATAGTGGCATCTACGCGAATTTGAATGGTGAGTTTACTCTAGCTGTATCCCAATTTCAAGCTCAGACGGGTGTGCCTAAAAGTAATGTCCCGTTGCCTGATACTGCAGACACTAACCAACTGCTGAGTCAGGCTGTGGTAAATAATCCCAAGCGGCTTCCTCACATTGGCTGGTTGCAGATCGGGGATCGGTCCTATGCGGTAGCTGTAGCAGCCTTACAAAATCAGTGGATTGAAACTTCAAATGGTACCTTTACCGGTGTTCCGATTGGTGATCCAGTTGCTATCATGGTCCGAGGTACCCCCCAAACCGCTTTAACCACGCTGTTGAATCAAAATATTAGTCTCTTAGTTGGCGTTGGGGTTAGTATTATTGTCATTCACATCATTTTAGCCTTGCTGTTAGGTCGTTCAATTACTAATCCTATGCAACAGCTAGGCCAAGTGGCCCGTGCCTTTTCTCAGGGGGATCGACGGGTCCGAGCTGCGATTGAACAAGGGGATGAAGTGGGTCAATTGGCCAGAACCTTTAATGCGATGGCTGAGAGCATTGTTAATACCGAGTCTGAGCTGGCTTTCCAAGTTGATTTGCGGCAGTCAGAGGCAGAGAGGCAACGGCAATTACGTGAAGAGTTACAACAAGGGGTGATCAATCTACTGTTAGAAATTGAAGGTGCTCAAAAAGGAGACTTAACTATTCAAGCTCATGTTACTGAAGGTGAGGTGGGATCGATTGCAGATGCTTTCAATACCACCCTGAGAAGTTTGCGACAGTTAGTTCTCCAGGTCAAAGTTGTGGCCAACCGAGTCAATCAACTGGCTTATCAAAGTGAAACAACAGCTGAGAAGTTATCTCCCAATGCCCAAACTCAAGCTACAGCATTAAGTGAGGCTGTGATTGTAGTGGAATCGAATACGGCTGCTGTTCAACGGGTGGCTGAATCGGCGAACGAGGCGGCTGAAATTGCAGAATATGGGGCTCAACTGGCCCGGGTGGGTGATGATGCTATGGGAAAAACTGTACTCAGTATGGACAAGATCCGCACGACAGCAGCTGATGCCGCTAAACAGGTAAAACGATTGGCTGAGTCATCACAAGAGATCTCGCAGATCGTAGGGATCATTTCTGGTATTGCGGATCGGACTAATCTACTTGCGTTTAATGCCTCCTTGGAAGCTGCTCGGGCGGGTGAACATGGCCAAGGCTTTCGCCAAATTGCTGATGAAGTGCGTCGCTTAGCCTTACAGGTCAATGATTTTGCGGGTGAAATTGAACAGTTAATTACGGGCATTCAGCAAGAAACCACGGATGTGATCAAAGGGATGGAGGTTAATACTACTGAAGTAGTTACTGGTACACAGCTGGTCAACCAAACTCAGGTCACCTTACGAGAGCTATTGGATATCAACCAGCAAATTGATGAATATCTAGACAGTATTTCGAAAGATGCTCAAGTTCAAACCGAAATGTCTCAGCAAGTGAATGAAACCATGATTTCGGTCACCCAGATCTCAGAAAACACCTCATCTGAATCTCAAAGTATTGTGACCTCACTTCGAGAGCTGGTCCATGAAGTTGAGGCCCTTCAATCTACTGTCTCTAGATTCCAGGTGGATGTGGACGATGAATCAATCAACTCGAACACCAGCTCCGATCAGCCCATGACACTGAGTGATGAGGCCCCAACAGCAATACTTGAAGACGCTAGAGTCGTTGAGATGGCTACAGATCGGCACTAATGGCACCCACCGGACAGGTTGGAATACACAGCTCACACATGACACAACGATTGGCCAAAAACTCAAGTTGCCAGCTGGGCGCTTTGATCCGTAACGCTTCTGTGGGACAGACTCCGGTACACAATCCACAGTCAACACAGGTTTCAGTGTCAATTTTGAGTTCGCGATTGCGCTCGTGAATTTCAACACCTTGAGAGCGAGCCCATTCCAGACTGGCTTCAACTTGATCAATATCACCAGACAGCTCAACAACTAGGGTTCCGACCTCATCAGGAGCCACTCTGGCCCTAACAATGTTGGCAGCTACATCAAAATCTTTGGCAAATCGATAGGTAATGGGTAATTGGACCAGAGATCGGGGGAAAACCATCGTGACTCTTTTACGCATACTATTAACCTTAGAACCTGATTCCCGTTCTGCGCTCTCAACGAATGAATCGATCTAGAGCTCGCTTGAGTTCCTCCAGCTCAACTTCAATGTCACCTGTACTGGCCGCATGGCTAATACACTGAGAAATATGATCATCTAAAATAAGGCGGGCCACTCGCTCTAGGGCTCCCCGCACTGCTGCAATTTGCAATAGCACATCAGGACAGGGCTGATTAGTTTCAATCATCGACCGAATCCCATGAATATGACCTTCAATCCGAGCTAGCCGATTGAGCAGCTTACGCTGAGCTTCTGGATCATGGACATGAGGATGAGCTTTGCCTGAAACTGAAGGCTGATCCAAAGCGGTTTCTAACTCAGCTTGCCAGTCATCATCTGTACTCAGAGACGTATCCGGTTGAGTTGCCTTGCGTTTCTTGGAAGAATGAGAGTGAGTCGACATAAATTTCAGCTTAGGGATCAAATTTGGCAGGAGTTTAGCTAGGTGTAGCCTTTAACTGATTGTAGCTTTGGGAACGGCTCTGTGGCTTCATTCTGGCTAATCGATGATTGTAACCTGATGAGAATCCTCCTTCCCCTGCGATCCAGGCCAAGAGTTGCAGGGTGGCTTACAATGAAATCGTGTGTAAATGTATGTAAATATTGACGAGTGGCTATGACATCTGTGATAACCCCCTTCAGCCCTGTAGACGAAGATTTAAAACACCTTCGCCAAAATTTGACAGCTTTGGTTGGTGCTAAGCATCCTGTGTTAGCTATGGCTGCTGAACATCTATTTGCAGCGAAGGGGAAAGGGATCCGTCCAGCCCTGGTTTTGCTGGTGGCTAGAGCAACCATGTCTGATGGAGAACCAACAGAACGCCATCGCCGCTTGGCTGAAATTACTGAGATGATCCATACGGCCAGCCTGGTGCATGATGATGTTATTGATCACTCTGATGTCCGGCGGGGCATTACAACGGTCAATGCGGATTTTGGCAATCGGATCGCTGTTCTCGCGGGTGACTTTCTGTTTGCCCAGTCTTCATGGTATTTGGCTAACCTCGATAATCTTGAAGTTGTTAAACTTTTGTCTCAGGTTATCAAAGATTTTGCAGAGGGAGAACTGTTACAAAATGTTACCCAGTTTGATGCGTCGCTCACCATTGAAACCTACATTGAGAAGAATTACTACAAGACAGCCTCTTTAATGGCGAATAGTATGAAGGCAGCAGCGGTCTTGAGTGGATCGCCAACCCCAGTTGCAGAGGCCATGTACACCTACGGTCGATCACTCGGTATTGGGTTTCAGATCATCGATGATATGTTGGATTTCACCAGTTCAACTGAAACATTAGGTAAACCGGCTGGATCAGATCTGGCTCAAGGACATCTGACCGCACCAGTGCTCTTTGCCATGCAAGAGTTTCCTCAGATCGAAGAATTGATTCAACGAGGGCTAACCCACGAGTCTGATTTAGCTCAGGTGTTACACTGGGTTCGAGAAAGCAAGGGAATTTCTAAGTCACAGCAACTCGCTTTAGACTACTCTCAAGCTGCCGCAGAGACTTTAGATACGTTAGAGGCTACGCCTTACCGATCAGCCTTGCATCACATGACTCGGTTTATTTTAGAGCGACTGAGTTGATCCTGTTGCTGAGCATTAAGTTGCTGAGCATTTATGTGTCTCTAATTGAAGTCCACCGTTAGCCCACTGTTAGCCTAAGTATTAGCCTAAGACTCTATCTTGAATAGTACCCAATCTGAGTTTGCTATAGTAGCTAATTATGCTTACCTGACATGGATTTATCTACCCAAGGATGAGCTGTAAAAGGATGAGCTGTAAATAGATAAGTTGTCAATAAACCTGCTCTCAGCGACGAGTTCCTGTGCTTAATGACTATGCCTACTATCAATCTTGATCACATTTTAACGTCTGAGATCCAGCGTCCGGCTCGTTACTTGGGCAAAGAGGTTGGATCGGTTCATCGGGTCTGGAACTCAGCCAAAGTACGTTGGGTGCTTAGCTATCCTGAGTTATATGAGGTTGGGGCTTCCAATCTAGGTCATCTTATTCTCTACAATGTCCTCAACTCCCAGCTCGATCAGTTGTGTGACCGAGTTTACCTACCAGGTCCTGATTTAGCTCAACGATTACGGCAACTCCAGATCCCTCTATTTGCTGTGGAGTCTCGCCGCCCACTACAGGAATTTGATCTAATTGGGTTTAGCCTAGCTTACGAATTGGGGGGCACCAATATTCTAGAGATGCTGCAGCTTGCAGGCATTCCATTGACGTGGTCAGACCGAAATCATCGCCTTGTTTCAGACTGTCCTTTGATCTTTGCTGGTGGACCCACAGCGACCTCAAACCCAGAGCCGTTTGCTGACTTTTTTGATTTTTTTGTGTTGGGAGATGGTGAAGAGGTTTTACCTGAAATCGGCCAGGTCATGATTGAGACACTAGATCAGCCGCGTCAGGTTGTTTTGAAAGCTTTAGCCCAAGTGCCTGGTGTGTATGTCCCCCAATTTTATAGGGGGTTACCTGTAGAGCCTGTTGTTGAGGGTGTGCCTGAACGAATTCAACGACGAGTGGCAGCTCCAATGCCTGAATACTCAGTGGGTCTTGTCCCTTATGTTGAAACTGTTCATGATCGACTCGTGATGGAAGTGAGACGAGGATGTACTCGAGGCTGTCGCTTTTGCCAACCTGGTATGCTAACTCGACCCGCTCGAGATGTTGAACCGGATCGTTTAGTTGAAGCCATTAGTCTAGGTTTACGAGAAACAGGGCATAATGAGTTTTCTCTATCGTCATTGAGCTGTTCTGATTATCTTTCGCTACCTGCTGTAGGAGCTGAACTGCAAAATCGCTTTAATCAAGAAGCTATTGGTTTGTCCTTACCCAGTCAACGAGTGGATCGCTTTGATGAAACCATTGCGCAGATCATTGGAGGTAAGCGTCGAACAGGGGTCACCTTTGCGCCTGAAGCTGGCACGCAGCGCCTCCGGGACATCATTAACAAAGGCTTAACAGATGCTGATCTCATTCGAGGGATCACAACAGCAGCCCGTGAAGGTTGGAGCAAGATCAAACTCTACTTTATGATTGGTTTGCCAGGTGAAACGGATGCCGATGTGATCGGGATTGCAGAAACTCTGACGATGCTCAAGCGTGAATGTGCCGCTATTGGCAAGCATCGAGTTACCTTCACCCTAACGATTTCAAATTTCACACCTAAACCCCACACTCCGTTTCAATGGTTTCGAGTTGATTATGAGGATATTGTTCGGAAGCAACAGCTCCTACGTGATCAGATTAAGCCAATCAAAGGAGTCAAAGCCCACTTTACCGATGTGCGGTTTTCCATCCTAGAAGATCTGATTGGCAAAGGTGATCGTCGGTTAGGACGAATGATTGAGGCAGCCTGGAGAGGGGGCGCTGGAATGGATGCTTGGTTTGAAGGTATTGATCAAGCCTTTGCTGCCTGGACTCAAGCCTATCAGGCTGTCGATGCTACCTTTTCAACAACTCATCCCTTGCCTGTTATGGAGTTTGACCTTGAGGATCCGCTACCGTGGGATCATGTGGACACAGGGATTGATAAACGATGGTTGCAACGAGACTATCAGCGGGCTTTAGAAGCCATTACTGTAGCCGACTGCTCTTTTGATCAATGTTCAGCTTGCGGGATTTGTGGGACTGACTTTGGCCATAATGTCGTGTTGCCACCGCCACCTATTCCTAAGCTAGATGTTAAATCACACCCTAGAGCCACCCCACCTGAGCCGATCCCTCCGTCTCAACGATTCCGAATTGTCTATGCTAAACAAGGAGATATGCGCTGGCTCAGCCATCTAGATCTAATGCGACTATGGGAACGAGTTTGTCGGCGGGCTGGTCTACCCTTGGCCTTTTCAGGTGGGTATCATCCTACCCCTCGACTCTCCAGTGCCAATGCCTTACCGTTGGGCTACACGAGCCAGGGTGAAGTTCTTGATATTGAATTGGTGCCATTGCAATTGTTTGGATCCAGTCTCAATGCCAAGGCGCAAGAGATTCATCAAACGCTGCAAAAACAACTTCCAGCTGAAATTAAGATCTACTCTGTTCAAGAGGTTCCAGTCAAAGCGGCCTCCGCGACTAGTAGTCTACAAGCAGCTGATTATGTTTTAACAATTAGTATCACTGGTGATGATGTCACAGGATCTGACATTGAGCACTGGGAAGCCTTATGGGCAACCTGGATCCAAGCCGTCTTAGATCAAGGCCAGTGTTGGCTGGAGAAAACTTCTAAATCAGGTAAACCCTATCAGGTTGATGGTCGGTCTCTACTGTATCATCTGGCCTGTCAGACTGTTGAAGCCAATGGTCAAGCAACGGTAATCTATCGCGGCTGTTGTCGTAATGATGGTACTTTTTTGAATCCACGGCAAGTCATCACCATGCTTCAACAACAGATCTCATCTGGGATCCAGCTTCAATTGCAACATGTTGAACGTCAAGGCTTAGTCTTTGATGGAAATACTTCAAGCGAACTGCACCGCTGCTAGTGACCAGGCTATTGCTCTTTAATACCTAGATTCTTAATACCCGGATCAGGATCATCAGCTCAGAGCTTTTCTAACTGTATCTGTGATTGCCTCAGATGCTGCAGCTTTGCGTTCGCTATAGCGATCCGTCAGTTCATCCACTCGTTCACGTAAAAGCATTGTGAAGCGGTAGAGTTCTTCCATCACATCTACTACCCGATCTCGATACGAAGAGTTTTTCATGGTGCCATCCTCATGAAACTCTTGATAAGCTTTGGGAACAGAAGACTGGTTAGGAATAGTGAACATCCGCATCCAGCGACCTAGAATTCGCATCGTATTGACAGCATTGAAGGATTGGGATCCCCCTGAGACCTGCATCACCGCCAGGGTTCTACCTTGAGTGGGGCGGACAGCACCTAGGCTAAGAGGGATCCAGTCAATCTGGGTTTTCATCAGGCCTGAAATGTTGCCATGCAACTCTGGGCTAGACCACACCTGTCCTTCTGACCAAAGAGATAACTCCCGCAGTTCCTGCACCTTAGGATGAGTATCGGGTTCGGCTCCATGCAATGGTAACCCCCGTGGATTGTAGAATTTCACCTCAGCACCAAAGTCTTCAATAATGCGAGCGGCTTCTTCGGCCAACAAACGGCTGTAAGAGCGTTCTCGTAAAGAACCATAGAGAAATAGAATGCGAGGTTTATGATCAAAACTCATGGTGGGGATCATGCCATGAAACGGTGGGTACAGTTAAAGTCGGCAATAAGAGCTTGTAGATCAAGCGTATTACTGGTTGTCAAATCCAGAGTATCTCTTCGATCTTTGATTTGTAGAATGTAGTGTGTTAACTCTAAGTTGAATTGATACCGTAAGAATCGAATCCAAGTTCCCCAGAACACCTCAGGAGCTACCCAAGACTATCGCAGCTAGAGATCGTTTACTGATCAGAACATGAGGAGACAACGATTTAACTGATCGGCTTCTAACTGATCTGTTGAGGTGTAAGTTCTAATTGAGTGTGGGTGTACTCAGTTTTATCTTCAGACGGAGGGATCACCTGCCAGAATCGGGGTAAAACAGTGGTCCAATGATCCAGGATCCAGCTTCCCTTGGGACTTTGGGTGTGCTGAACATGGAGTTGAATTAACTGTTTTAACTGCCTTTCGGCTGCTGGTGTCTGGAGCTGCTGGATTCGCACAATCTCAGAGTTGACTTTAGCTGGGAAGTCGTCAGTTTCAGCCAGAATGTAAGCTAGACCTCCCGTCATCCCTGCACCAACATTGCGTCCTACCAGGCCTAGTACGACCACAACACCACCCGTCATGTATTCACAACAGTGATCGCCACTCCCTTCAATCACAGCTTGAGCCCCTGAATTGCGGACAGCAAAGCGCTCTCCAGCTCGGCCATTGGCAAACAGATACCCACCCGTTGCCCCGTAGAGACAGGTGTTACCTAAAATGACGTGTTGATCCGGTTCTCGATTGGAGTGGGCTGGAGGTACAATCACAATCTCGCCTCCATTCATGCTCTTACCCACATAGTCGTTGGCTTCGCCGATCAAGGTCATGGTCATCCCGGCCAGATTGAAAGCTGCAAAACTCTGACCTGCACTACCCTGGAATCTGAGGTCTAGTTGTCCGCCGTTCTCTGCAAAGCCAGTATCCCCATAGTGACGAGCTAGCACCCCAGCAATGCGACCCCCAACGGTCCGATCCGTATTCACAATCGGGGTTTGTAGTTTGGCTTGGCCACAGGTTTGAATAGCGGCCTGTAACTCTGGATTTTGTAGCAACTCATCCTCTAAAACGGGGCCATTGCTATGGACAGGTTCATGGGCCACCCAAGCTGCCTGGCTCTCTGTAGCTGGATCATAGGCTGCTGGGATGTTCAATAACTCACTTAGATCGAGAGCTTGAGTTTTAACTAAGGTCACATCAGCTCGAGGTTGAAGTAGATCTGCGCGCCCAATCACCTCAGTGAGCGAGGGGTAGCCCAGTTGGGCCAAAATTTGCCGGATCTCCTCAGCCACATAGGTAAAGAAGGTCACCACATGGTCAGGTGTACCGGGAAAACGTTTGCGAAGTTCTTCCTTCTGGCTAGTAACCCCGACTGGACAGCTATTGGTATGACACACTCGGGCCATGATACACCCTTCTGCAATCATAGCTACGGTCCCAAAGCCAAACTCCTCCGCCCCTAACATGGCAGCCATCACCACTTCCCAGCCGGTCCGGATCCCCCCATCCACACGTAGAATTGAGCGATCTCGCAGTCCATTTTCTAGCAGCGACCGATGCACTTCCATCAAGCCCAATTCCCAGGGAACTCCTGCATGTTTGATCGAACTTAACGGTGACGCCCCAGTTCCCCCATCGTGACCTGAAATTTGAATCACATCAGCATTGGCTTTAGCAACCCCAGCTGCGACAGTGCCAATACCAATTTCAGCGACGAGCTTGACGGATACTTTGGCCGCTGGATTGATCTGGTGTAGATCGAAAATCAGTTGGGCTAAATCTTCAATAGAGTAAATATCATGATGAGGTGGTGGAGAAATCAGCGGTACACCTGGCTTGGAGCGGCGCAGTTGGGCGATGTAAGCACTCACCTTGTGACCTGGCAATTGTCCCCCTTCACCCGGCTTAGCACCTTGAGCAATCTTAATTTCAATCTGACTAGCATTCAACAAGTATTCAGGGGTTACCCCAAACCGACCCGATGCCACTTGTTTGATTGCTGAATTGAGGCTATCACCCGATTTTAATCCTTTCAAATGGGCAAACTTGATAGAATGGCCATCAACGGTAATATCGGTTAGGACCCCATAGCGCTCCGGATCTTCCCCGCCTTCACCCGAGTTGGACTTACCTCCCAGACGATTCATGGCAACAGCTAGTGTTTCATGAGCTTCACGGCTTAGAGCCCCCAGCGACATCCCGCCTGTAGCAAAGCGCGCATATAACGCTGTCGCTGATTCAACCTCATCAATAGCAAGGGGAGGCCGATCACTGTTGAACTCTAATAAGTCTCTCAGAGCTGTAGGGGCGCGGTTCTTCAAAGACTGCAGGTAAGCTGAGTAATGATCAGGTTGCTCTGACTTGATAGCTTGGTGCAACAGTTTAGCCATCTCAGGACTATTGATGTGGTATTCACCCTTAGGACGTGCCTGGACAAAGCCAAGGTTTTCTAATTTTTTACCCGTTACCGGGAAGGCTTTCTGATGGCACACCAAGACTTCTTGAGCAATCTCAGCTAAGGTCATCCCACCGACTCGTGAAACCGTGCCTCGAAACGCCAGATCAATGACTTCAGGACTCAAGCCAATAGCTTCAAAGATCTGGGCCCCGTGATAGCTAGTCAGCAAGGAAATACCCATTTTTGAGAGAATTTTCAGTAAGCCTGCTTCTGTGGCCGCTCGATACTTCAGCTGAGCTTCAATAATAGAAAGTGAGGGTAACTTCCCGTTAGCCATCAAGGTTTGTGTTTTAGGCTTATGCCACCATTGTCGGATCGTTTCCAAGGCTAAATAGGGACAAATCGCACTGGCTCCATACCCAATCAAACAGGCAAAATGGTGAGTACTCCAGCATTGGGCTGTTTCCACCACAATAGATGTTTGTAACCGCAAGCCTTGGCTAATTAAGTAATGATGGATCGCACCTACAGCCAGTAGTGGTGGGATTAAAGATCGCTCTTCCTCTAATCCTCGATCACTTAGAATCAAGATCTCAGTTCCAGCTTTAACCGCCTCGCTAGCCTCCTGGCAAAGACGATTGATAGCAGCTTTCAACCCATTCAGGCCCTCTGCCAGTTCAAATAGTATCGTTAATGTTTGGGCCTTCAGTTCAGTCTGTTGTAGAGCTACCAGATCAGCTTCGTTTAAAACTGGGCTACGTAAGTGAATCGAGCGAGCATCTGCAGGTTTCACATCTAGACAATTACCTCGAGCACCTAGGTAAACATCCAATGACATCACCAAACTTTCACGTAAGGGATCAATAGGTGGATTGGTGACTTGAGCAAATCGCTGTTTAAAGTAGTCATAGAGGGGATGAGGTTGGCGAGACAAAACGGCTAGGGGTGTATCATCTCCCATACTGAAGGTCGGCTCTTTGCCCTGCTCAGCCATCGACTCCAGGATCATTTCCACATCTTCAAGAGAATAGCTAAAAGCCGTTTGTGTTTTTAACAGTTCAGAGTCTGACAAATGCAGACTATCATCAAAGTCTTGGGGTAAAAATTCAATTCGATGAGCTTTTAGCCAGTCACCATAGGGATGTAATGCGGCAATCTGCTTTTTAATATCCCAATTTTTTAAGACTCGCTTTTGTTCCAGATCAACTGCCAACATCTGACCGGGGCCTAATCGTCCTTTTTCAACAATATCAGCTTCAGGTAGTTCAATGACACCCGCTTCAGAGCCAACCACGATCAAACCATCACGAGTGATCGCATAGCGGGCTGGACGCAATCCATTACGGTCTAAGGTAGCTCCTAGCCAGTGCCCATCACAATAAACCACCATAGCAGGGCCATCCCAAGCTTCCTGTAACCCACCATAGTAGTCATAAAAATCGATCACATCTTGATGAGTTGCTAATTCCGGTTGGTTACGAAACGCTTCTGGAATCAGCATCATCAGGGCTTGTAGAGGGGGGTAGCCACTTTGAACTAGCAATTCCAACACATTATCCAAAGCCGCAGAGTCACTCGATTGAACATCAATGATCGGTTTTAGATCCTCAATCTGCTCAGACCAAAACGGATGGGCTAGTGTTTTTTCACGGGCCATCATCCAATTGACATTCCCCAAGTAGGTATTGATCTCGCCATTGTGACCGAGGTAGCGCATGGGTTGGGCTAAGGGCCACCGAGGTAACGTGTTGGTACTAAAGCGACGATGATAGGCCGCATAATAGCTAACAAAATTAGGATTGTGTAAATCTAAATAAAACTGGCGGAGGGCTGTCGATTGCACCATTCCTTTGTAAACAATAGTTCTCAAGGATAACGACACAATGTAGAGGGCATCACGGCCAAACTGCTGGTAGATCCTATGCTCGACTTGTTTGCGAAAGAGATAGAGTTGCCGTTCGAGGGCCTGTCCAGATAGATCAGAATAATGAATAATCAGCTGACGAATAAAAGGTTGATTAGCCCGAGCCAGTGGACCCAACTGTTGAGGCGCCACAGGGACCTCACGCCACCCTACTAAGTGCCACCCAGAAGCCGCTATCTTAGCTTCAATCGCTTGACACACTTGATGGCGTAAGGAGTCTGATTGTGGTAAAAAGAGCATCCCTACAGCTATTTGATCTCTTGAGGGTAAGGTTATGCCCTGGTCTGTAGCCCATTGATCGATTAGGGCCCAAGGAATGGCTGTTGTCAGACCGGCGCCATCACCTGACTCCTGATCACCCCCACAACCTCCTCGATGTTCCATACAATTCAGTGCTGTGAGAGCTTGTTCAATCAAGGTATGGGTGGGCTGCCCCCGTAGATCAGCCACAAAACCAACACCACAAGCATCGTGTTCACGGGTGAGCCAAGCAAGGTGAGAAAGGGTCATAGGGCAAACATTCAATCTCAGTAAACTATTTAAAAGCGATTGACCGAAAGCATCTAACAGACAGGCGATCACATAGGTAAACGCAATGATAACTATAGACTAAGGGGCCATCAAGCCGGTAGCGAAGCCGAACCCAGAACCTATTGAGCTTGGATCAACCTGCTACGAGTTAAGTAGTTCCCATTGGACAACTCACTCACCCCCAGACGGATGTTGGGTGCACCAGCCCGTATCAACAGATTTAGACTGAAGCCACTATCTCTAGACTAAAAGATGTCTAGCTAAAAACTAGGCTCCGTATGCAGCAAGTTGCAAAGACTGCATGTGAGCTATCCGTGCTAAGCAACTTGAGCGAGCTGTAAGCTATAGAGGGTCAGTGTAAACTAGCATATCTCTCTATAAAATGGCAGGATTTTAGACTTATTGATAGAACTCAGAGCTTGACTGATGACCAAAGTAGCTATCCTGTGCATCAGAATATCGGCTGATTAGAAATCTAGATCTCTCAATTTCGTTGACATTTCATTTATTGGATAGGGGTGACTGATAAGAATCCCCAATAAGCCCAATCAGTTATTGATAACTAGCCCAAATTGATGCTCCGATCCAAGCCATCAAGCAGCTAGAGGTCCTCGGTTGAGTATGTTAACTTGAGTTCAAGTATGTAAAGTTCGTTATGTAATGTAGTGAACTCTTCATGGTTAGTAACTTAGAATAGTAACTGTCGACTTAAATACTCTATAATTTGCTGATCTAAAAGCTCCAGTGTTTTGGAGTAGTACCCAAGAATTTAGGGTTGAGGCTTAGACGATTGGGAATGCCTTTAGAGGGCTGAATCCCTGATTAAGGTAGACTGCAAAGCCAGTCTGGGTCTAAAAAACAGTGATTGCAGCTCTCAAGACCGGACGGTTCAGAATAGAGAATTCCATAATTGAAGATTTGGCTAAAAGGATTTGGCTAAAAGTAGGACTAGCTGAAGGTGAGCTAGGCAAGGTTGGTAGATTAAGACTCTATTGAGTTTTGCTCACTTATTCAAGAGATTCGTTAGGCTATTTCCAACCCAATCACTCTTAATTGAGTGCGACATCTAGGCCAACTCTATAGCCTCTAAATAATAAACCTCTAAATAATAGAGATGTTTAGAGTAGTAGAGATGTTTAGGCAAAGATGGGATTGGGGTAGATTGGGTTAAAGGGTCCCTATAGGGCGAAACGGTTTTGACCTGATATGATTACAAAAACTTGAGCGAGAGGCTATCGAAATGGCTGCACAACCCGTTGCTCCCGTTGTTCTCGTTATCTTGGATGGATGGGGATATCGGGAAAGCTTAGATGGTAATGCGGTTCTCGCCGCCAACACCCCTGTGATTGACAGTTTGTGGGACGCTTACCCCCATACCTTACTAGGGGCATCAGGTCGTGCTGTGGGGTTGCCTTCTGATCAGATGGGTAATTCTGAGGTTGGACATCTAACTTTGGGTGCTGGTCGTATCGTTCCTCAAGAATTAGTTCGGATCACAGATGCTGCTGAAGATGGGAGTTTAGGTCTTAACCCTACTTTTGTTAACCTCTGTCAGACTCTAAAGCAGCGAGGTGGGCGTCTACATCTAGTGGGCCTTTGCTCTCCTGGTGGCGTTCATTCTCACACCGATCATCTCTATGCCTTGATCCGAGCAGCTAAGGCTCAAGCTGTACCGACCTATATTCATGCCATTACTGATGGCCGAGATACTAGACCTAAAGATGGTCTCACTACCCTAGAAGGCCTTCAGCAAGAACTCAATCATCTGGAATTTGGCACCATTGCTACAGTTGGGGGTCGCTACTACGCAATGGATCGGGATCACCGCTGGGATCGAGTCCAAAAAATGTACGACGTTATGACTCAAGATCACCAGGGTAACGGCAAAACAGCTAGCCAAGTGCTTCGAGAGGCTTATGATCAAGAGATTACCGATGAGTTTTTGGTGCCGGTCCGCTTAGCCCCTGGGGCCGTCCAAGCCGGGGATGGGGTGCTGTTTTTCAATTTCCGTCCTGATCGAGCGCGCCAGCTAACTCAAGCTTTTGTAGATCCTGACTTTAGTGGATTTGAGCGCGAGCTAATTCAGAATCTGAGTTTTGTAACCATGACTCAGTACCATGCCACCCTGCCGGTCGAGGTTCTGTTTAAGCCTCAAAACCTTGATCAGCTTTTAGGTCAAGTGGTTAGCCAGAGAGGTCTCAAGCAACTACGGCTAGCCGAAACTGAAAAATATGCCCATGTCACTTACTTCTTTAATGGTGGGGTTGAACAGCCTTACCCCGGTGAAGATCGGGAGCTGATTCCCAGTCCAGCGGTGGCGACTTATGATGAATTTCCACCTATGGCTGCAGAAGCTGTAACCAATAAGGCACTAGACGCTATAGCCAAGCGAGAATATAGCTTGATTATTATGAATTATGCCAACCCCGATATGGTGGGTCACACTGGCAACTATGAAGCCACTATGGAAGCTCTGGCTACTGTGGATAGCTGTTTGGGACAGTTAATCTCAGCAGTCACTTCAGTAGGGGGAACCACATTGATCTTGGCTGATCATGGCAATGCCGAAACGATGGTTGATGATCAAGGCAATCCTTGGACGGCTCACACAACAAATCCTGTTCCCTGTATCTTAATTGAAGGTGAAAAGCGGACACTATCTGGGCATGGCAATGATGTTCAGTTGATCTCAGGTGGCGGTCTTGCTGATGTGGCCCCAACTATTTTGGAGATCTTGGGGGTTCCACAACCGGCTGAGATGACAGGCCAGTCTCTGATTGCTGCTGCGCCATACACGGTTCAGGTTCAGCGCCATCCCGCTCAAGTGTCCTTCTAGTTTGTCTGCTGTTGACCTAAACAGTTGTTGACCAAAAATAACATCGTTTATGCCTATGATCACGGCTTTGATTCTAGCAGGCGGGCAAAGCTCACGGATGGGTCAGGATAAAGCGCTGTTAATGTGGCAGGGTCAGCCTTTGCTGCAGCGTATCTGTGAGGTTGCGAGTGTTTGTTGTCAAGACATTTATATTTTGACCCCTTGGCCCCAACGGTATCAGCATCTCCTGAAAGCTTCAAATTGGCAGCTCCTGCCTGAGCAAACAAGAGGTCAAGGGCCTTTGCAAGCTTTTGCAGAAGGATTACTTCATCTATCATCAACATCCATTTCATCAACATCCATTTCATCAACATCTATTGATCCACCAGATTGGATTTTGTTATTAGCTTGTGATCTTCCCGATCTGAATCCCCAAATTCTGCAAGAGTGGAGCCAAGATTTAAGCTACCTACCCAACCATCACCTTGCTTTCGTACCTAAACACTCAGACTATTGGGACCCTTTATGTGGATTTTATCGACCTCAAGTGCTGGCTGATCTTCAATTATTTATTCAAAATGGGGGCCGCTCTTTTCAAGACTGGCTATGCCAGATACCAGTTAAACCGATTGCAGTCACCGCTGAAATTAAATCTATGGTACGAAATTGTAACACACCTCAGGATTTTTAAAGATATTGAGGGTTACTGAATGCTGACCTGGCTGGGTACTTCGCTGCTGTAGTGATCAGAGTGTCATGGAGTTAACCGTCACTGCGACCGCTCCCACAACCGTTTGATCTCAGCAATACTGTCCTCATTGGGTAAAGGAAGAATGCGGCTTGAAAGCTGGATCTCAGCTCCTGGAATGCCCTGCCCCCAAGGACTATTGGGTACAGATTGAAGATCAAGGCCAGACTGAGTAGGCCGAAATCCATGTTGAACAAAAACGGCCTGC
Source organism: uncultured bacterium (assembly GCA_964434865.1). Taxonomy (GTDB): domain Bacteria; phylum Cyanobacteriota; class Cyanobacteriia; order Thermostichales; family Thermostichaceae; genus CAYSWV01. The sequence continues at coordinate 9,151 of CAYSWV010000034.1, read as the reverse complement.
TGTTCAGGTTGTAAGAGAAAATCTACAAAGGTGGCCGCCATCTCTTGCTCATATGAACTGATATTGCGCTTCACTCGGGCTGCCGTTGAAACAGTTTCAACAGTCGGATCAAGATAGTAGATATGGTAAGGATTGCCCTGAGTTGTTGCCGATTGGGCCCAGCGAAGTAAGGCAATACTTTCATACACCATGGCAACATCAGCATCGTTAGGGCCTTGAGCAATAAATTCTTGCAGTAAGATATCGGTTGATCGAGGGGGTAAATAAACAGATCGGTTGATCAACTGGAATAGAGCTTCAATGGGCGGTGTATTTAACTCAACTGGATTCAGTGGTCGCTGCAGATCTAGGGTGTGAGAGGCCCATAAGCTTAACGTTAATTGACCACTATTGGAGCGAGTTGGATCGGTCATGACAAAATCAAAACTACCCCAACGGCTCTCTCCGCCTACATCCGCCCAGTCTCCAGAGTTCATTGCCAATTGAATTCGATCCCAATCAAAGCGACCTGCAGGAAATAATGCTTGCCCTCGTTCCGGCCAGACGGTAGCAACTAACACGGTTCGCGCCACAGGTTGTGGATCTGCCGCAAACGGTGATTCTTGATGAAGGGCTTGCCAGCGATCAGCTAGTTCGTTGAGGATCACGCCATTGGCTGGAATTAAAACACCTGGATCAAAGTCATTGCGATCATCAAGGTAGTGATTAATCATATCCTGTGATCCTTGAAATTCGAGTTGCAAATTGATCTCAGGATGCTTGGTTTCAAATTGGTGCTTGAGAACCTCTAGCGGCTCTTGTAATTCGGTACCACTCACAACGACTAAAGTTTGCTGTAAACCGGGTATAGGTGCATAGGTGATCCCTAAACCCACAGTCAGGAAGCTTAAAGACAGCAGTAAAGACTGACGTTTATTCATGGATAAGGTATCCTTGCCTTGAAATAAAGTGCTCAATGGTCTGCGGAAGTGTTTTTAAATCTTGGCTGAGTTGCTGCAGTTGGTCTAGAGTAGCTGGGTCTTCAAGATTGCCTGATCTTAAGGTGTTTTGCAGATCTTGGAGAACACTACCGGTATCTAAAATCGAGGTTGAAATATGGGCCACTTGAGCTTGCCGAGTATCCTGGCCCTGTTGGACTAACTGAATGGTACGCTCCAGACTGGTTTCCATGGCTTGGAGATGAGGGTATGGCCGGCTGGATCGAACGTGTAGGCGCTGCTTAACCTCCGCTAGCTGTTGCTGCAGTTCGTCTACTGTAAATAGATCATCCATGTTTTTGAAGCTAAGGGCCGTCTGATCAATTCGTTGGGGTAAACTGCGCAGTTGATGACAAGCTCCTTGGATCATCACAAGCAGATCAATATGTTCAACACTCGTCAGGTATTGATTAGCATCGGCCATTAAAATGGTGGTTTTGGTAGCCAGTTGTTCGGCTTGTTGTTTAGCCGCTCGGAGTTCAGCTTCTAATTCAGGATGGTCTAGATCCCAGGTTTCAGGTTCTTGAGATCGTTGTAAGGTTGCTGTTGCTGTGGTGACAATGGCCGCTAAAGGTATTATCAACCACTGGGGACTGCGTAAACCCCTAATGCCACCGGCTAAGACCACAACGCCTAATAAAACAGCCCAAGGATAATAAAGCGGATTCGGTATCTTCATCCGATCTCCTCAAGAAACTCCTCATGAAAAACTAGATAGTAGACTCCTCCATCTCCCGTTAAAATTCTAGTTGCAATCGCTCCATCAATTGAGCAATGGTGTCAGGATCGCCTTTGGAGTAATAGCCCCCATTCTGGTTTGCAATCGCTTCTAGGACACTGGCATTGAAATCACCTTGACGGCCATAGCCAATGGTAAAAAAGGCAATCCGTTGATCACTGGTAAAACCAGTCGTTTCTAAGGTTTGCAAGAGTTGCGCTAGATCCAGTGATGACCCCGAGTCGTTCCCATCAGTCAGCACCAGAACTGCATTGATCGCATCCGGGCGCAAGTTTTGTTGCAACCATCGTTGACCGGCTAAGGTCGCGTCGTATAGAAGCGTGCCACCCTCGGCCTCCAAGCTGGCAATAAACTGAATGGCCTCATTTCTCCCAGCTTCGGATCCATCCACTAACACGGGATCCCGGATCATAGAATCAAAGTCGATCAAAGCCACTTCTTCCCGCGGGCCTAGATTGTCGATATAGGTTTGCAAGGTTTGTTGCACGGAGCTGATCTTGTTACCTGCCATTGATCCTGAGGAGTCAACAATAACCACCACTCGGGAGGCTTTTTTAGCAACTGTTTGCCAGGCTTCGATCATCGCCGCCACCACTTCGGGATCTGGGGGGCGATAGGAGTCATATTGAGGATTGGCTTCAACACCCAAACTAGCTGAAAACTGCGGACCCAAAGGCACGCCAACAGTACCCGGTCGCAAGCCTTGCTGGAGGGCAATCTCCTGGGTTTGAGGATCACGTAAAAAGTCAATAATCTGCTCGGCGGCGGCTTGTTCAGCTGGACTCACCCAGGGGGCATTGGGCACAATTGCTCGCATATTGGAAGAAAAGGTAGCTTGGGGATAAACGGCTTGAAACGAGGCCGAGCCCGCCTGACTATTCACCCGAATCACCAGGGATTCATAGACAGAACCGATTGAAGCCCAAAAGACGCCATTTTGAGCCATTGATCGAGCTAGTGAGCTGGTGGATACCCCGTAGCGGGTAATTTTATTTTGAATTTTGGCCACATCGGCTTGATATGTTTGAACATCAGCTAATGTTAGATCTTCAGGTCGTTTACCGGATACTGAGGCAAATTGAGCCACTAAAGTTTGTAATCCCGAATTAGAACGGGTGGGTGCCGTATGCACAAAGTGAACGGGAATGGGGGGACTCGCTGGATCAATTTCTTGATGAGTTTCAACATTAACCAAGGTTTGATACAGATCATCCACTTGCTGTAAACCAGGGGCTAACTCTGTGGTTGTCATCAGCACCATGGGACTATGCGCCAGCAGGGGAGAATCGGTAATGGAGGGAATATAGTCTTGACCTGGAAACAGTTGATTCATGCGATAGATCAATTGACTGTGATAAATTTCACCATCCACTGAGAGCAGGGTCGGAAACTCAGGAGACTCAGCCTGGATCTGGCCTGACTGATAGCGTTGAGCAAGATTCGTTAAGGTGGTCACAACATCACCGCTGCCTTTAGCTTCGCAGGTGGCAAAAAAAGGTTGACCGTCTTGAAGCGTCGGATTTTGTTGATTAAAGCGGGTGATCGCTTGTTCACAAAAGTCGTCTAAGGCACTACCCAATAACAGTTTAATCTCAAGCCCTCTAGACTGAGATAGGTTGACACCACAGCCAGTTAGGATCACGCCTAGCGCTACTAAAGGGGCCAACAGATGCCTTGAATACATACAAACAATCCTCAGATGATTAGGACCTTACTCCATACTCCACAGCGTTCCATTTTCTTCTGATAAAGTAGGTCTTTGCCATAGAGCATGACACCAGCACAGTCATAACATGGGTTAGATCCTAACAAATGACGAAGAACCCTTTAGTGTGGCTAAAAGCAGAGACTCTATTTCAATTGGACTCTGGGGGCTAGATCCCAAGGCTACCTTCATTGAAGACATCATTAACGGCGCTGTTCAAAGATAGTGCCGCAAAATCTAACCTATCTTTAGCTAGATTTGAACAGTAGCTTTTCGCTGCATTGAATTCTACAATAAGATCACTAGTGATCACGATTAAGAGGACTGAGCGATCCCCAGAGTTTCTAGTAATTGGGGTTGATCTTCTAAAGCAATCCGGGCAATGTTGAGGTAGTCATCCAGCCAGTCTGTGAGGGCATCAATGGCAGCATCTCGATCTTGGGTAGCTTGGCGGGCTTCACCTTTTTCGGTTTCTTGAATGGTGTTGGCTTGTTCAACGGCATCAATACTTGCTAGCGTTGCTTCTAAGATCTCAGATGTGATACCAAATTCACTCATACGGGTTAGTAGCTCGGGGTTTTGCAACAAGCCATTGTAGAACTGACGAGTTTGAGCCATCCAACCTGAATAGCTGCGTTTACGATCACCATTTAGTTCAAGGAGACTGGTAGCCGCGGCATTAGTTTTAAAGGCAACCCGAGCAATTTTCAGATGACGTCGATACTCTTTGTCGGCCGTTTCCCGCAGGGTGTTGAGAGTGGCAGTCGCACCGATTTGCTCGGCATATTCCGTTTTTTTGAGTTGTTGAGCCTCTAAGGCTGTTGCTAGTAGCGCTTGACCAACTTGGATCTTTTCAGGAGTATATCCAAAGGGGGTGAGAAAGCCTTGAAGGGTAGGATTGGCGAGGGCACTATCAATCGCCACTTGAGCGTCACTCAGCAGTTGATCAATACTTTTTTGTTTATAAGCCATACAGGTGACTTGAAAGACTATACCGTTCTAGTTTAACCACTCCCTGCCTACAACTGGCCTACTTTAGATCCCCGATCGCGGCGCAATAGGTCCCGACCCCGGCGAAATTATTCCCGATAGTCGCACCCCATGTCCCGATCGCGGCGCAATAGGTCCCAACAGCAACTGAAAGAGTCCCGATAGCCGCACCACAAGCCCCAACTGCACCTGAATGATTTTGACCCGCCGCAGAGGAATCCCAACCCCAGCTCATTGATCCCTGAGTCCAACCCGAGCATTGCCGCTAGCTTTGGGGTAAAGTACGAACTAATTCAATATCACTTTGATCACTACAAATCCAGACCAGTCCCTTGAGAATGTTAGCGTTTGACTCGTTGATGAAATCACAAATTGTCACACTGTTAGACATGATTCAGATCCTCTAACCTAACCTCAGACGAGCGCTCAGCTGGCTCAAGCCACTTTCAGTTTAGGATAATCATTGATCTGGAAGCTAGACCTTAATGAATCAGGATGGATCTGAAGAGTGGTATGGAACTAAGATGAGTTTAGCTATCACATGCCCCCCAACTCAAGAGCACATTGGTTTTAAAAACTGATGTAAGGTCTTTTTAAAATAGTCAAAATCAATAGGCTTGCTGATGTAATCCCAAGCTCCTGCCGCCAGACATTGATCTCGATCGCCTTCCATCGCGAAAGCTGTTAACGCGATCACGGGAATTGTATTAAAATCTGGCGTTTTACGTAGCTGCTGTAAAATTTCAAATCCTGTAATTTCGGGTAATTGCATATCCAGTAGAATAAGGTGGGGTCTGAAGGCTGAGATCTGCTCAAAAAACTCATATCCATTATTGACATGGCTAGTGAGAAAACCTTGGATCTGTAGGTAATCCAGTAGAGCCTCGGCTACAGCGGAGTTGTCTTCAACTAATAAGATCCGGCTTTGCTGCAACTCACCCAGAGGTGGCATAGATAAACTCATCTTTGGATGTGTAGGCTGCGCAGACACACGATGGCCTCTAGGTAAATGTAAAGTAAAACAACTACCTTGATTGAGTTTTGAGGTGACTGTGATATCTCCATTGTGCAGCCGTGCTAACTTGCGAGACAGGGCCAAACCTAGGCCAGTACCGGAATATTTGCGATTTACACCACTATCTAGCTGTTGAAAAGGCTGGAATAATTTGCCTTGATCTCCTTCACTAATGCCAATTCCCGTATCAAAAACTTCAAATAGTATCTCATGATCAGTAGAGGTGACGGCTAATTTGACTGTTCCGACTTCAGTGAATTTAATAGCATTAGAGAGCAAATTAAAGAGGATCTGTTTTAGGCGTCGTTTATCTACCCAACAGGAGGGATACCTGTTCACAGACTCGCCAATTTCAAGTTGTAGATTAAGATGCCGAGTTTGAGCTTTTTCACGTAAGAGGGTGATACAGGACTGGCATACCTCAATTGCATTGACTTCTTCTAGAACTAGCTCCTCTTTACCAGCTTCAACTTTTGAAATCTCAAGGATATCGTTGATTAATTCTAGTAAATGCTCCCCACTTTCGCGAATCAGCTTGACATAATTAAACTGTTTATGGCTGAGGGGACCCGTATATTGTTTTTCTAGAAGGGTACTAAACGTCAAGATCGATGTCAGGGGAGTCCTGAGTTCATGGCTCATGGTTGCAAGAAACTCACTTTTAGCCCGGTTAGCGGTTTCAGATACTAGTTTTTCCTGTTCTAATTCCTTGGTTCGTTCTCGTACCATTTCATCTAATTTGGCATAGCTATTCGCATTGTATAGAGCTGTCGCCGTCTGATCAGCAATCCGCTGCAATAGGTAAATATCCTCTTCTGTATACGTTTTTGGAGCCAAGGAGGATACCAACACCAATCCCCCAAAAAAGTCACCTCGAATCGACACATTGATCATCAGTAAAGTTTGCACATGCTTTAAAAAGATGTGTTGTAAGTTATCAGACTGAGTTGTTAAATCCTGATAATAGATTTGATTGGTTTGCAATTCTTGCAATACAGTCGACGTGGCTAACCAGTCAGTAAAGGGTTCAGCAATGGCGTCTGTGATAGGGGAAGTTACCCGTGAGGTCTCGAGTTCCCAGTAACTAATGATCTGGGCTTGTTCCTGTTGGAGTGAGAAGAGAAGACATTGATCGCTGCCAAATGAGAGACCTGTATACCGAACAATTTCAGCTAGAATAAAGTTCACATCAAGACTGGAGTTTAAGGCTTGAATAATCTGATTCAGGAGGCGCTCCCGCTGAGCTTTTTGATTGGCTTGCCGAAATAGATGGGCCTGATGAATGGCAATGGCACAATGATCGGCAATTTCTTTAATTAGAATCGTCTCATTGTCTGTCCAAGATCTGGGCTGCTGGGTTTGGTGTAAGCCAATACTACCCAAGTAAGCTTTAGAGTATAGAAGTGGAACAATGATGACCGAGGCAATGGTAAGTTGCTGGAGCCGACTTTGCAAGGACTTAAAGCCGATCTCAGCTATATGGGAACAGACTACCATTTCACCGATGTGGAGCTGGTCTCTAAAATGGAGATGAAGTCTTGTGTAAGCTGAAAGAATTTCACTTTGTTGAGTGCCGGATGGATTTGACGAGTAGGAAATAATAGCCTGAGTTGGATCTTCTTGAAATACTAAACAACAGCTTACTTTTAAGTGTTCATGCAGAAGTTTAACTGTTTGATTTAAAATATCTTCTAAGATCAGAGACTTTCGCATATCTTGAACAATTTGATTCACCAGGGTTTCCCGCTCTTGCACCTGTCGCCGGACTCTGATCTCGGCCTCTAATTGTCGAGTGCGCTGTTGAATACGAGATTCTAATTCAGCGTTGAGTGTACTGATTTCAGTTTTGGCTGCTTGCAGCTCTAGTTGATGCTCAATCCTGACCAGAACTTCTTCAGCCTGAAAGGGTTTAGTAACAAAGTCAACACCGCCTAGCTTGAAGGCTTTAACCTTATCTATGGCTTCATCAAGAGCACTGATAAAAATAACTGGGATGGGCTCGGTTTGCGTTTGACTCTTAAGATGCCGACACACTTCATAGCCATCCATTTTAGGCATCATGACATCTAACAAAATAATATCCGGTGGATCGGTCATCGCGATCATGATCGCCATGGGTCCATCAATAGCCTTGCGAACCTCGTAGCCTTTTTTGGTGAGTAACGAGGATAGCAAATGTAAATTGTTAACATTATCATCTACTATCAAGATAGTGCCAGAAGAACTAGATCGCATAGGAGTCGTCAGAGGGAGTTGTCAGGGTCAAAACTTCAGTGTAAGGGAGAGAGCTGGTCACCTGCTAAACTGAACTAGCGTCATGGCTCACTCCAGTTTATTTTAAACAATTGAGATTTAAACTCAACACTTGAACCTCTGAGTCAATACGATTGGGTAACTCAATACGATTTGGTAAGATGGGGTTCAGACTTTAGCCGTTAGCTATGCCTTCATCTTCTATTGCCGATTTGCGCCGAGAGTATCGATTACAGACGCTTGATCAATCGGCAGTTAGCCCGGACCCCATCGAACAGTTTTCTCGTTGGTGGCAAGACGTCATGACCTCTGAACTCAGTGAACCTAACGGGATGACTCTAGCCACTGCTACACCCACTGGAAAGCCCTCCGCCCGAATTGTTTTACTGAAAAGCTTTGATCAACGAGGTTTTGTCTTTTACAGCAATTATGAGAGCCGTAAAGGTCAAGATTTGGCCCATAATCCTCAGGCAGCTTTAGTCTTTTGGTGGGATCCGCTTGAACGACAAGTTCGCATCGAAGGTACCGTTAAGCAGGTGGATCCCAGTGAGTCAGATGCTTACTTTCAAAGCCGACCCCGAGGTAGCCAAATCGGCGCTTGGGCCTCTAATCAAAGTCAAGAAGTGTCTGGACGTGAGACTCTAGAGCAGCGTTACCGAGAGCTAGATCAAGCCCATGCTGCTCAAGATACCTTGCCTCGGCCCTCTCATTGGGGTGGATATCGCCTAGTCCCGACTCTGATCGAGTTTTGGCAAGGTCGCCCGAGTCGCCTTCATGATCGGATCTGCTATATCAAGTCTGGGGAGCAATGGATTCTTAAACGTCTATCTCCTTAAGACCTGATTCTTAAGCCATTAGGACCTGGATTCATCAGTCACACATCGCTCGCACTGAGCCTGATTTGATCGTTGAGCCACTAAAGTTGCTAGATCAGCTCGACCCGTTAACCTTAATCGCCGATCAGCCCAAAGATCATAGAGCTTGTCAACGACTGGGCCAAGAATGGGCCAACGTGTTGGGGCATACATCCAACCCATGCCTAGTAATTGATAAACTTGACGAAATACTTCTACATTTTGAATAACGGTTCCATCAGATCGAATGGCATGAATTCGGCCCATGGCAGTTTCAAAGTCAATGTTTTCATGATCTTGAGGATTGTAATCAGCCGCCGCAATATCGATAAACTGGATTAATCCTCGCCCCGCATCTCGCCGCTTCAGAAAGTCAACTTCTCGTAAACAGAGTGGGCATTCACCATCGTATAGTAACTTTAAAGTCCATGACGATGATCTCTGTGCATTCGCTTGACTAGATGACATCTCAGCTAAACTCATAAGTCATAGATCTCTACTAGTTCATTAAGAATTATAACAAACTCAGATGGGTTAGCTCAGATGTTAGTGCTACTGAAGATTGTTGACATCCTCCCCCCGCTAAAGCAGGGGGATTCCTAAACCTCACGATTTAGG
>CAYSWV010000033.1:0-46897 GCA_964434865.1 uncultured bacterium | reverse complement strand
GCTTTTGCTTGGGGGAGGATCCTGTAACAGGAGTTGTTTATTTTCATCAAGGGATTGATCTTGGTGCTGCGATAGGGACACCGATTCTAGCTGCCTATTCGGGCATTGTACTAGCGGCTGGATCTAGTGGGGGCTATGGCAACATGGTGGTCATTTCTCATGGCACTAGCCGCACTCGATATGCTCACATGTCTGAGATCAGCGTCATTACGGGACAGTCGGTCACTCAAGGCAGCGTGATTGGCTATGTTGGATCCACAGGCCTATCCACAGGGCCTCACCTCCATTTTGAACTTTGGCAACAAGCCACTAATGGAGATTGGCAAGTCTTGGACAGTGCTGATTTATTAAAGGTTGCGGTGGCCCGTCTAACCTAAGTGATGAGAGATGTATTAAACCGGCATTCAAACAAAGCCTCTGTGAAATTAAAACTTGTTAAGTTTCATCTGATTATTCTCTGAACTAGATCTCTACTGATTCTTAGGTGTAGTTCAAGCTAAACAAGATTTGGTGATTGAAGATAGGTGCTAGAAAACCTCTAGGAGTATTTATGACTCAGTTACAATTGATCAATCGTCTACCTGTGGCCTTATTCACCCTGCGTTTAGGTGTTTCAGTTGTCTTTTTTGTTTGGGCTGCTGATAAGTTTGTGGTGCCTGACCATACGGCAGCAGTCTTTCAAAAATTCTATGGGATTGGTGGCATTAGTAGTGGTATTTCTTATGGCCTTGGCACTCTGCAGACCTTGATCACCTTAGCGTTTGTGACTGGCTATTTAAAAACTTGGAGTTATGGCTTGATCTTAGTTATGCACACAGCCTCAACGTTAGTGTCGTTTGGACAATACCTCAGCCCCTTTGATAATTTGCTCTTTTTTACAGCCTGGCCAATGTTAGCAGCCTGTTTCACCCTATTCTATTTACGAGATTGGGATACCTTGGCCGCGATCGACAAACCTAGCCGTCCCGAGAGTTAAAGTAGTTGTAATGAGAAGGCCTTGCAAGCTCTGACTCGATCCGTATTCCTTACGATGAGTAGATTAGGATGATGTAGATCCTGCTTCGAGGCCTAACCTAGCACTCACCGCAGCAGCCAAATCTTTTCTTGGGCCTCACATTTTCCTTTCAATCCACCGGGAACAGCATTACTTTCAACAAGGGAGATATCGTAGCTCTCTCGATAATGCTGATTAACTTCATCACTGCCAATGGAAAAGGGAGGGCCTTCCATTAAGGTTTGATCGTAGTCATAAGTGAGTAGCAACTGCGGCGCTTGATCTGTGATTGTTACTAAATGTTTTGTATAGCGATTACGCATTTCTTTGGGTAGAGCAACCAAAGCTGCTCTGTCATAGACTGCATCAACTGGTCCCAACATTTCGCTCGATACGTCAAAGATATTACCTACAAAAATATCAATATCCTTTGCAGTATAACATTTCATACTTTTAGTTTCAGATATATCTGGAGCTACCTCAAGTTCCAAGAATAATTGCTCAATGGCCATTTCGATCCATTCAGCTCCAGCAACACGATAGCCATGAGAGAGTAACCAAGCAATATCAAGCGTCTTACCGCAGAGTGGCACAAAAATACGGTTGCCTTTAACTAAAGAGAGAGCTTTAAAATGCTTGGCTAATGCGGGATTTACTTCACTTTTGTGAAAAGCAATACGATTTTCCTTCCACCTTTGAAACCAAAAGTTTGTATCCATTTTTTCAACTTTCTCAATTTAACCTAGAGTTTCACCTAGACATGACCCAATAGCCCCGCCAGTAGCAAAATGATGATCAAGATCAAGCTATCATGCCTAGATAGATCTTGGCTACGAGTCTGGCGACGCTAATGGGTAGGCGTGTTAAAAGGTTCAACACTCAAACTGAGAGGAATCCAATGAGATCAAGGTAGCATCTTGGGCTGTTGAGCTGTTGGTTGTACCACTACGGTCTCTTCAGAGGACTCATCAGCTGGTAGCAGTCGCAGATCTTGCCAGAGTTGCATTAGAGCTGGAACAACGGTTGGGGTTAACAGAGTTGATAGAGCCAAACCACCTGTTAAGGCAATACCTAATCCCCGGTAGAGTTCAGCACCTTGTCCTGGGAACAGAGCCAAGGGTAGCATGCCTAGCACACTGGTACCAGCTGACATAAAGATGGGTCGTAGGCGATCCCGTACCGCCCTTTCAAGTGCAGCATCCAGTCGAATATCTGACTCTCGTTGTAATTGTAGTGCTCGATCCAGCAAGAGGATCGCATTATTCACAACTACACCCGTCAAGATCACAAACCCTAAGCCTGTGATCATATCCAGAGGAACCACTTCTCCAGGTATGAGATTGACGATGACAATGCTCAAGATAGCTCCGGTCATACCCATGGGTACCGTCACCATAATAATCACTGGATAGGTAAAAGAACGGTAGAGTGCGACCAGTAAGAGGTAAGTGACTAACAGGGAGAGCACAAAGGCAGAGGCCAATTGAGTCAATGTTTCTGCAAGAACATCAGCCGAGCCAGCTAACTCAGCTCGCATACCAGCAGGTAGGGTGGTCCGTAGGGGCGCTAGGACTTGGGCCTCTGCAGTTGCTAATAGATCGCCCAGAGGGGCTTCTCGAGCTACGCCTACAGTCAACGTCACAGCTCGTTCAATCCCCACGTGATTGATCGTATCAGGTCCCGTTGTTTCCAAAACTTCGGCGACATCTGTTAACTGCACTTGGCGATCTTGGCCGGTGTAAATAGCCAGTTGTCGTAGATCTTCAGGAGAGTTCACCACAGTATCTTTAAGTTCAACTGTGACATCTAACTCCCGTTTACCATCCACAAATTCAGATGCCCGTAATCCCCCTAATGCAGACTCCACCACAGCACCCAGATCGGCTTCAGATAAGCCCACTTCAGCCAGTCGAGTTCGGTTAGGAATGACTTGCAATTCAGGTGCTCCTAGTACGAAATTAGAGCGGACACTTTGGACCCCAGGGAGCGCACGTAACTCTTGGCTAACTTGCCGCTGGAGTTGATTAAGCTGATCAAGATCGGGACCTATCAGTTGCACCTCAAACTCTTTACCAGGATCTCTGAAGATAGAAATACGAATGGGCACCATGAAGCGATACCCAGGGAAATCAGCACTAGCTTGTCGGAGCCGATTCACCAAATCATCAAGGTTTTTGCTGGTAGCTTGTCTGGGATCTAAAAAGGCGCCAATAAATCGACTGCCGCCTCGATGCACATAGATAGTCCGGATCACATTAGGTTGCTCACTCACCAAACGACTTGGCGCTTCGGCTAATCGTAGGGCTTCTGGAATGCTAGTACCTGGAAACGGTTCTGCCAGCCAGAGGATCAAATTACGATTGCCTTCAGGTAAGTAATCTGGAGCAGGTAGTAGTGGCACACTGATCAAAATCAGAGTTAGAGGAACGCCAAGAACCACCAACCGACGACCCCACCGATGTGGTCCTAATGACCAACGAACGGTAGCCAAAAGTAACGCCTCCAGTCGTCCCTGAAACCAACGAAAGGCACTAGAGGTCCGAGCGATAGCCCGTTCAAACCGATTTTGTCCTGGATAAGCATCCCCTAGCAGCATTTGCTGAGCTTCAGCCTGATTTAAGAAGAGGCCCGATAGCATAGGTACCAGTGTCAGAGCAGCAAATAAAGAAAATAAAACTGCTGCAGATAAGGCGATACCAATGTCAAAGAAAAGCTGTCCGGCCTCACCTTGAACCAAAACAATAGGTGCAAAGACAGCTACCGTGGTCAGAGTTGATGCTAACATCGCCGACCAGACCTCTTGAGTTCCGTCAATGGCAGCTCGAACAGGAGACTTACCCTGCTGCATATGAGAGAAAATGTTTTCCAAGACAACAATGGCATTGTCCACTACCATCCCTACAGCAAAAGCTAGCCCTGCCAAGCTGATCACATTCAAAGATCGACCTAGGGCAGCAAAAACAATAAAGACAGTAATCAGAGTTGTCGGGATCGTTAAGGCGATCACAGCCACTGTCCGGAGTGAACCTAGAAACAACAACAAGATGACTGAGGCCAACATGGCCCCGATCATTAAGTTTCCTTGAACAAAGGAAATAGCCAGACCAATATAATCGCTTTCGTCATAGGGGATATCAAACTGAATACCCTCTCCAGCCTGATCAAAGCGAGCTTCTAAGTCTGCAATAGCTTGTCGAATCCCTCTAGAGATCTCAGGGACATTACCCCCTACCTGACGAATAATACCCACAGCTACGGCTGGCTCTCCATTTCGGACCAGCGCTCGATCTTGGATTTTTCGGCCCATCTCAGCAGTAGCCACATCTCCCAGATAAACCGTACCGCTGGTATCCCGCCGCAAAACCAAATTCTCTAATTGCTGAACATCGGTTGACCGACTGACTGTACGAACCCGGTACTCCCGTCGACCCAAGACTAGAGGCCCACCACGAATATCACGATTATTCTGACGCAAGGTTTGGACCACATCGGTAATGGTCAAGTTCCGATCAGCCAGCGCCTGTGGATCGACTACCACCTCGACCTCACGCTCTTGACCACCTGAGACAATAAACTGACCGACCCCTTCAACTTGACGATAGCGAGGAATCACCACATCATCGACTAGATCCCGGTAATGATGATCATCAGCCACAAATCCCGGCTTGGGTACCAAAATGGTCCACATCATCGGGCTACTACTACCACTGACTACCTCTACATCTGATTCACTGGCTTCTAGGGGTAGTGATTCCACTTGTTGCAGCTTATTCAAAACATCTACAAACCGTTCATCAATATCAGAACCCCACTGAAACTCAAGACTGATAGAGCTGAGACCGGCTTGACTGGTGCTAGTCATCTGCTGGACCCCTTGCACCTCCTCAAGTCGCTCCTCAATAGACCGAGTGACTAAGTTTTCCACCTCAGTTGGACTGGCTCCAGGATAAGGCGTGGTAATCGTGATCTCGGGACGATCCCCTCCAGGTTGCAACTCCATAGGTAGATGGAACAAGGCGAGAATACCAAACAGGGCCAGCAGGCAAAAGAGAACCATGGTCCCATGCCGCCAACGAACTGCGGTTTCGATCAGTTTCATAGTAGGCCTCGAAATAGTTTAGATCGCTAAGCTGTTAGGGAATGACTTTCACAGGAGCATCATGGCTCAGTCCATCGCCTCCCTGAACCACCAAAGTCTGACCTGACTCCAGTAAAGGATGGGCAATCATCACCTGATCACCCATATCAGCCACCAGATCGACTTCAAGTTCTTGAGCTCTGTCATTGTCGACTGCAAACACTAACCAGCGGCTCCCTCGCCGAGTTAAAGCATCTCGAGAGATCATAAAGCCTGTAGTCTGGATCGGAAGAGCGAGTTCGCCTTGAACTGACATCCCAGCTACTAAATCAGGGGGTGGATTATCTAACTGGATTCGCACCTGCTGGCGCCGGGAGGTCGAGTCTGCAATTGGAATAATAGCGGTGATGGGAGCTTCAAGCTGCCAATTGGGCACAGCCCGACTGGTTAAGGTAGTAGCCATGCCAACTTCGACTTGATGACTCAATTCTTCAGGCACCTCTAAAAAGATATCTAAGGTGTTGCTGCTCACAATCGTTAAGATCGGATCACCTGCTTCAAGATAATCGCCATCACTGGCTAAACGTGATTGGACGGTACCTGAAGTTGCTGACTGAATTCGAGTTCTTTCTAAGACTACTTGAGCTTGTTCCACCGCCACTCGATTAGCGCTAACAATGGCTTGTTGGGCAGCAATATCTTCAGCACGAGGACCAGCAGTTGCCTCTGCTAGAGCTGCTTCTGCTTCCAAGCGAGATCCCCTAGCTGCATCCACTTGCGCCTGGACTTCAATGAGGGAGCGTTGAGAAAGGGCTCCACTTTCAACCAGTTCCTGAGTTCGCTCAAGATCATCAAGGGCCGCTAGTTCTCGAGCTTGGGCTGATTCAAGAGTAGCTTGGCGTTGAGCAATCACTTCTTGACGAGTACCGGCTTCTAGACGGGCCAATTCACTTTCTGCCTCGGCCAAACGAGCCTGGGCTTGAGACAAAGCCAGTCGCTGGTCCGTATCATCTAAAATTGCGATTGCAGTGCCTACCTCTACCTGATCTCCAGGTTGCACTAAGATCCTTTGAACCACACCCTCAGTCCGGGGCCGAATCACTGTACTGCTACGAGGTTCCACTTGACCACTCAGATCGACTGTTTGAACCCCATTGCCCGAACTAATAATGTCCGTTTCAACAGGTCGAGGGGGGGGACCTTGTTCAGGACTAGCCGCAACAGTAGTTGCAGGATCGGGAAGTGAAGGGAAAGACCGTCCTATGACGATCCCACACCCCAAAAGACAGACGGCAAACAAAATCCCAACCCATTGCGGTTTTCCAGAGGGTGGACTAGAGGGATCCTGCTGCTGAGAAGGTTGAGTCTCTACAAGACCTGGTTGAGGGTTAGAGGTAGACATCAGATACTCCGCGAAATGGCTCAGCCACGTACTTTATCTCGATTGTGAATTAGAATAGCGAACAAATATGACAGAAAAATGACAAAATGTTTAAGAATTAGACACATACTTGACATACGCTTGTATGCAGCTCTCCTGCTGGGGTTCTACGTCACTCTGGAGGTTTTTTACACTTGGCTTGGCGTCGTTAGAGGATTTGCTTACGTTTTGAGTTTGCAGGTTTAGGCAGTTCTACTCGAAAGGATGTTCCTTGGCCTAGAGTACTCGAGGCTGTAACCCTCCCCCCGTGAACCTGAAGAATTTGCTGAGTAATCGATAGACCCAACCCATAGCCTCCAGTTTGCCGCGAGCGAGCGGTATCAACTCGATAGAAGCGCTCAAAAATATGAGGCAGATCAGCATCAGGAATACCAACCCCGTCATCGTCAATTTGGAGCCAAATACAAGTGGGGAGCACTTTAACTTGCAACTGAATCAAGCCCTGGACAGCTGTGTACTTAAAGGCATTGTCCAGTAAGTTACCAATAGCTTGATGCAGGAGCTGCGCATCGCCCAGGATCATAAGAGGGGTGTCAGGTAACTGGATTTGAAATTGGCGAGTGTGTTGAGCCGCCAGTGTTGAGTAATCTTCAATGAGAGACTTTAGGACATCGTGTAAATCAATTAGAGATAGGGGAGTAGCTCTAGGATGCTCATGATGGCGGGCTAAAAATAACAGGTTGTCAATCAAGATTTTCATAGATTGGCCAGCTTTGACGATCTCTTCTAAGCAAGCCTTTTGAGTAGCCGATGTAGACGCAGGCATCAAAGCGACCTGAGCATTGCTCAGCATAGTGGCTAGAGGCGCTCGTAACTCATGGGAAGCATCAGCTGTAAATCGCTCTAGGCGTCTAAAAGCCTCCTGCATAGGTTGCATGGCCATACCGCCTAAAAACCAACCTGTCAATCCTATCGTGACTAGTGTTATCGGGACTCCTAACGATAGAAACAGCAAGGAGCGATTTAAGGTTGATCGAAGAGGGGTGAGCGTTGTGGCAATCTGCAAGTATCCAATCAGGCTATCCTCTCGTACCACAGGAATGGTTGCCTGCCGCAGGGGTTGCCCCGGGTCTAGGAAAATAGAGGTATACCCTCGGTTAGGTGAAGTATTAGGGTCTGGCAAAGGTTGATCTAGGGTGCCTAAGGCTCTGAGCAACTCACCCCTAGCACTATACCAACGGGCATAGACAATTTCATCTAAAGGAGGTAAGGCATCAGGCCCTAATTCTAAGGCGTCAGCCAGTTCAACCTGCCATTGTCCCTGTCTCTGATCAAAGGTGTAAAGAGACTGAGCGGCGATCACTTTGCCCTTTACAAACAGGTCTTTGTCAAAGCTACGCAGTTGCTCTTCAGCTTCCACATAGTAAGTGGCCCCCGCAAAGACAACTAGAATGCTACCCATGGAGAGGGCAAACCAGTAGGCCAAATTGAGGCGGCTACGATGAAAAATAGCCATCTAAGGGATCTCCATAGCCTTCAGCCGATAACCCACACCATAGACTGTTTCCAACCAATCTTTAGCCTCTACCACTTGCAAGCGCTGTCGCAACCGGCGGACTAAGGTGGTCACCGCATTACTCTCTGGCTCCTTATCCCATTCCCACAGCGCTAATTCTATCCGTTCCCTGGAGAGAATCTGATTAGGTCGCCGCATGAAATATTCCATGAGGTGAAACTCTCGGTTTGATAAAAGGACCGTGCGATCTCCCCGGCTTAACGTCAGATCTGTAGATGATAACAGCAGGTCACCCACTTGAACAATTTCGCCATTCCACCTTGGAGATCGCCGCCCTAGAGCTCGCACCCGAGCCAGCAGTTCTATCACATCAACAGGTTTAACCAGGTAGTCATCAGCCCCAGCATCAAGTCCAGCCACTTTATCCTCAGTGGTATCTTTGGCAGTGAGTATCAAAATCGGAGCACTTTTACCCATGGCACGATACTGCTGGCAGAGTGTAATACCACTGACATCAGGTAACATCCAATCTAAGATTAATAGATCATAATCTTTATGAGCCATGAGCCATTGTGCTGATGTCGCACTATCAACACCATCTACCAGATGACCTGTTTGAGCTAGTGCCAAACGCAAGGGTTGGAGTTGGGCTAAGTCATCTTCAACCAACAACACAATCATGAACGTTACTCACATGAAACTCAGCAAGTTGAGATAGCCTGATAACTGAGTTATCTTGAAAAGACCTTCACCCACGATAACTTAACGGGTTCTCCTTGTTGCATTGATTTTATGCCACGATGTTCAAATCATTCTGATCACATTCCAGGTGCTCTAGTCTAGATCATGCTGATCCCACAGAAACAACGCAAAGCCAATCTGAGCCAAAGTAGTGTTAAACCTCAGAAATCTTTAGGACCTCATGGGGCAACCCTTAATGTGGTGTGGCCCGTATTACTACTATTGGCGATCTTTTGGGCTGGAGGGCAATTAGTTACATTCCACATTCTCATGCGTCAGTATGACTCTACTCTGACTCTAGATGCTAACACCCAAATTTCACCTCAATCCCGTAATCAGATTCTCACGATTGCAGTCAACACAAGCCTGGCTGGCTCACAAGTTACAGTCAGTATGAGCAATCAAACCTTGAAACAACTTGTCTTTGAATATCCGCTTGTTGATCCACTTGAAATTCAAGCTGCTATTTCCCAAGAGCTAGGTCTAACCTCAGCAGAAGTTGAAGATCTGATCGAGTACTTATCTCAATAGACTCTATGATTTTTTTAAAAGCTATAGATCCTCTTGAATGAGGAGGGTCTATTACAATTTTTCAATGCAGGGTATCTGACGGGACTCGAACCCGCTACTACTGGTGTCATAGACCAGCACCTCGACCGCTTCGGTATCAGATACCATTTGGTGGATCCGGTGGGACTTGAACCCACAACCTCCTTGCAAATCAGGCGCTCTCCCCTTAGAGCTACGAACCCCTGGCAGGAATGGTAGGACTCGAACCTACAACCCTCGCGTTCGAAGCGCGACACTCTATCCATTGAGCTACATTCCCAGATCTAAACGGCTCACAGGTGGGAATGATAGGATTCGAACCTATACCAACCGATTTAGAAGATCGGTGCTCTCTTCCATTGAGCTACATTCCCAGGATCCCAGTCGGATTCAAACCTACACTCACCTCTTTGTGGGAGAGGTACTCTATCGTTAAGCTATAGGATCTAATGGCAAGGATCTAGGGATCACTTACCCAAGCGGATCACGAGATTTGAACTCGTACCGAGAGGTTGGAAGCCTCACATGCTACCCTTACACTACATCCGCACCTAAAGCTGGTAACAGGAATTGAACCTGCAACTTCTTGCTTACAAGGCAATTGCTCTACCCTTGAGCTATACCAGCCCATTGACCCCTGATGCCGTTGTTTATAGTGGATCAGGTGGTCGGACTCGAACCGACAGCCACAATGTACGAAATCGTGATGTTACCGTTACGCTACACCTGCTTGTGCTGACATTTGTAGTAGCGGGGGTGAGAGTTGCACTCACAGATCTTCAGGTTATGGGCCTGATGAGCCTCTCTTGCTCCATCCCCGCAATAGTTCTGACAGAATTGGCTAGCAGTGCTTCGAGTAACCTGGTGGGCTGTGTAGGAGTCGAACCTACGATCTACCGCTTAAGAGGCAGTTACCTTACCACTTGGCTAACAACCCATTGGTGGGCCGCCCAGGGGTTGAACCTGGATCGTTCCGCTTAAAAGACGGCTGCATATCCGCTCTGCCAACGACCCTGTTGCAACCTGATTCCACAGGCTAATCTACCTACTGCCCCTTCTATCTCCCCATTATCAGTAGGGTGCCTCACTTTTCAGCTTCAGGTGGTCAATCGGGATGGTAGGGATCGAACCTACGACCCTCTGGTCCCAAACCAGATGCGCTACCCCTGCGCTACATCCCGGTAATAGTACTCCTGGTGAGAGTTGAACTCACAACCTCTGGTTTCTAAGACCAGCGCCTCTTCCAGTTGGGCTACAGGAGCATAGAGTTGGTACTCCTGACTGGACTCGAACCAGTACTACACTGTGTTTAAAACAGCTGCCTCTTCCATTGGGCTACAGGAGCTTAGTTGGCTGCCTCGCTTGGACTCGAACCAAGATCTTCGCCTTCAAAGGGCGGGATGCTGCCATTACACCACAAGGCATGACTTTGGCTGTCCTGGTAGGACTCGAACCTACAACATTCTCCTTAACAGGGAGTCGCTCTGCCATTGAGCTACAGGACATGGGAAGCATGGGATTTGAACCCATCTACTCTTGATCTTCAATCAAGCGCTTGAACCGACTCAGCTATCTTCCCAAACGGAGGAGACAGGATTTGAACCTGTAATGGACCTATGATCCATGCCCGTTTAGCAAACGAGTGCCTTCACCATTCAGCCACTCCTCCTTAATAAAATAGCTAGCTAAATGGTTAGATTAGATCTTGTTTACTTAGTGATTCAATTCTTTATGTAGTACATCTATCAATCTGTAGTAGAACTGTGTATTACATACTGCTTCTATTTCTATTGGTGGGTCAGGAAGGATTCGAACCTTCAAGGCTTGAAGCGGCGGTTTTACAGACCGTTACCCATACCATTAGGTGAGCCAACCCATTAAGCCATTAAGATCGAGATCCATGCGTACAGGTTGATAAAGCTGTTAACAGCTGCAGAAGCTACTCTCAATGGTTGTAAGCCATAGGGATGAAAGCTTTAAAAATCAGGGAACGCATAGATCCCAGATCATAGCCCCAAGGGGATTCGAACCCCTGTCTTCGGGATGAAACCCCGAGATCCTTTGCCTCTAGACGATGGGGCCATTGGGATCAGGGCTTGAACCTGAAACACTGGTTTTGGAGACCAGGATGTTGCCGATTACACTATCCCTGCTGGTAGGAGTGACGGGACTTGAACCCATACTGACTGGCTTATGAGGCCAGGGCTCTGCCTTTAAGCTACACTCCCAACTTTGGAGTCCAGGGTGGGATTTGAACCCACGATGATCGGTTTTGCAGACCAATGCCTTACCTCTTGGCTACCTGGACATTGAGAAGCCTAGACGGGAGTTGCACCCGCTTCCCCCTGGCTGAGAACCAGAGTGACTTATCTAGTCGTCCACTAGGCTACTGACGGGGGTGACGGGATTTGAACCCGTGATCTTTCGCTAGACAGGCGACCGCTCTTGACCCCTGAGCTACACCCCCCATACTTATGCTTATATTCAATTTTCAAAGATCGGTGAGATACCACTCTGATGCTCTATGAGGTTAATGCTCTGAAGTAAGATCCTTGTCGCATCTCTGTAATATTTATACTACGCATGTAACACAAAAATGTCAAGGCCTTGATCAGGCTTTTTTAGTCAGACGTCAGTAGACATGGCAAAGCTATCCTTTAGATCCCCTAGTTCTAAGCTGTAGAGTTCTCAGTATCTACTACATTTTGACTACACAGATAGGTCCTAGCTTCAGATCTCAAGATTTTGCAGATCAGGACCCGAGTTAGGTCATAATAGAAATTAAGTTCTGTGAACTTGGCCAAGAGACCTGTCGTTAGAGTAGGGATTGTGAATCCAACTGTCTTATGTTTCATCCGGTTGCTGCAGCTATAGACGATCTGAAATCAGGTCAGCCCATCATTGTGGTGGACGATGAAAACCGTGAGAATGAGGGGGATCTGATTGCTGCAGCCCAGTTTGCAACCCCTCAGGTCATTAATTTTATGGCCATTGAAGCCCGTGGGTTAATCTGCTTAGCTATGCAAGGCCCTCGCCTTGATGAATTAGAGATCCCATTGATGGTTGGCCATAATACAGATAGTAATCAAACTGCGTTTACAGTCAGTATTGATGCAGGCCCCGAGCTGGGGGTCACTACTGGTATTTCAGCAGCTGATCGATCACGTACTATTCAAGCTGCCATTCATCCGCATACCCGACCTAGTGATTTACGTCGACCGGGTCACATTTTTCCACTGCGAGCTCGTGAAGGGGGTGTCCTTAAACGAGCAGGTCATACTGAAGCTGCTGTCGATCTCTGTGTATTAGCAGGTTTGTATCCGGCTGGAGTGATTTGTGAAATTCAGAATCCTGATGGCTCAATGGCTCGACTTGCTCAATTGCTCGACTATGCTCAGCACCATCAGTTAAAGATCATTACGATTGCTAGTTTGATTGATTATCGGTTACAGCATGAACGATTAGTTCAGCTAGAGGCCTCGGCTGCATTTCCGACTGAACATGGGGATTTTCAGATCTACATCTATCGGGATACATTAGATCACTTAGAGCATATTGCACTGGTCAAGGGAGATAACACCCAATTTTCGCAACAACCTGTTTTAGTTCGGGTTCATACTGAATATTTTTTGGGGGATACGCTAGGGTCACTGCGATCCGACTCCCGGCGCCAACTAGAAACTGCTCTCAAGATTATTGAACATCAGGGACAAGGCGTTGTTGTTTACCTAACTCATCAAAAATCACTGTCTCTGGCTGACCAAGTCAAAAACTATGCTCTTGAAGATCGTGGATTAAACCGTAAGTCCGTGTGGTTACCCTCCTCAGAGTTGCGTAACTATGGCATTGGAGCTCAGATCTTACGAGAACTAGGTGTGCGGCAAATGCGGCTATTAACCAATACACCCCGGAAGATTGGAGGGTTAAAAGGATTTGGACTGGAAATTGTTGAGCGGGTACCCTTGTTATTAGAAGCTAATGGTCATACGATGCGCTTTCTGAAAACTTATCCTGGACCTTCCGGGCAAGTACTACAGACTTATCTGGCTACCCTAGCTCTAGATCTGGATCTACCCGCACCACTCCAGCCTGAACAGCGAGCCTTATGGGTTGAAAATGTACGACGTACTGCCCTAGCTGAAGAACTGGTTATTCAAGAGGAACGACGGCCCTTAGCTTTAGCTATCTTTGGTGCTCATGCTGTTGTGATCCAAGTTGGCCTTGAATACAAAAGCCATGCCCCTGTTCCTTGGTACGAAGCTCACACAGACACGTTTGCTTGTTGTCAAGCGATCTTGCGAGTTTTACTACGGTTAGCTCAATTAGTTGAAGTCAATAGCCTAGCTTGGATGGTTTCTAGTGGATCGGATCCGTTAGATGCGCTGCGTGAAGATCTAAAAGAAGTCATGATTAGCTTGGAGATTTTTCAAGCTGACCATACTTTACATTGGCAAGAGAAAACAATCTATCGGTTAGCCGAGGACCGATTGAAACAGTTAAAGATCTCACGTGTCTAGTTCAGGTTTAGGAGATTCAAGTACAATAGCCAGTGCATTCCACCAAGCTTTAAAACTTTTAGGCTTAACCTGGATTGAGCGAAGACTAGTTTTAAAAGCTTGTAACCTATGACCTGATTGATGTTCACGCCATGAGCGTGAGATGAGCAGTAATTGAATATGTTGTTGGGCGGTCCAAGGGCCTTGATTGCATTCAGGCACAGGTGGAGGCTGTCCGCGCTCAATATCATCGACCCCATGAGTTAAACGTTGCTTTTGCAGCTCTCTTACCATCAGATCAAAAAATTGCCTTTCTGCCTGGCTCCGACGATGGGTAATTGAGGTATCGTGAATTCGGTAAGCATATAGTAACTGGGGTAGGTAAGCCACTTGACAGCACTCTCCCAGCCTCAGTTGAAAGTCAATATCTTCAGCAGTTTTAAAGTAGGTTCTAAATCCTACCTTTTTCAGACAGTTGGCTCGAATCGCATAGGTACATAGGTGAGTACGGACTTGGCCCGCTCGCAGCTCTTGAGTGATATTTGTTTCAGCATCCCCACATTGATATTCAATGATCAGATCGCCTTGAGCATCAATCGTATAATAGTTACCACAAACAGCCCCATAGTCAGGATGCTGAATTAACCAGTTCACTTGATATTCAATCCGCTCGGGTGGGTATAGATCATCAGCATCACACCGCATGACTATCTCTCCCCTAATTTGGGTTATCCCTACATTTAGAGCTGCTGCAATTCCTTGTCCAGGACCTTCAATGACCTTGACTCGTTGATCTGCAATAGCTTGAATCTTTTCAAGTGAGTGATCGGTTGAGCCATCGTTGACAATAATCACTTCAAGAAAAGGATAAGAAGAGGCCAAAATGGATCTTAGGGTTAGGTCAATGTAGTCCTCAGCATTACGCATCGGTATCACAATGCTAATCAAGGGTTGACCAGTTGACATGTGAATCTCTTGCAAGTGGCAGGTCTTTATAATGCAAGGGGTAGAGGTGCTTTTTAGCTACACGTAGACGTTCATGAAGTGGATTAGCAAGAAATAGCTAAAACACTAGTTAACTTCATTATTAACTTCGTTAGTTAACTTATGGTATTTTAAGTATGTACTTGGAATGTTTAAATTACTCAACCTAAATTATTCAACCAGTGTACCATACTTGGTTAACTCTAGATTCTTGACTTTTAAATCAGTTTAATCAAATAGTATAATGAGTAGCAATTTATGCTAATGCGGTTTCGAGCTTAACCGTTTCTGATCACGCTAGCAATTCTCACTCTGACAACTGAGAGATCAAGTAACCACATTGATGTTGCCCATTGACTTGCCAATTGATCCGTTCAACACTGCAATTTTGTAGAGCAGCTTCAAACATTTCTAATTCATGGCCGCACACTGTCGGAAAAGTATAAGCAATCTGAGCAATAGCACAGTTATGTTCTGTCAAAATATATTGGGTAACGGGTTGGGTTGGATCATGAGGTGGCACTGGCTCATACTCAGCCATATAGCCCTCAGCCTGACGTAACTCAACTAAAGCGGCTACTCGATTTTCCAAGGGTCCGGATTTGATCTGCTCAGCATAGTCTTGGGCTTTCCGCTCCCACTGCTTTCGTAAAATGGTGCCCAATTGATCCGATGAAATGGTGGCTGCCAGTGTGTTGAGTAAGCCCATTGCAAACTCATCATAGGCTTCTGGGAATTGCTCAGTCCCCAAGTCACTCAAATGATAGACATGTTGTGGGCGGCCCATCCCTACCTGAGCTGAGTCATACCCAATTAATCCCTCTTGCTCAAGATCTTTGAGGTGCCGCCGGATGGCTTGGGGTGATACCTGGAGTTGGTTGGCTAAGGCCTGTGCAGTCGCTGACCCTTGCTTGCGCAAATGGATCAAAATCGCATCTTTTGTGGATGCATGGTGCGCTGAGATCATCCTCTCCCCCTCGGGTAAAGTCAAAATTTTGAGAAACCGGTCTGTATTTAAGTCACAATCAGTTAGACAACACTTTGACAACTGAGTTGTTTCTAAAGTAGCCTAAAGATCAGTTAAGCAACAAGGTTGTTGTTTTACTAATCTACTAGCGATGATAGACCCTATTGGTTTATCTGACACACATTCACCTAGCCACTTCAGGTAGGGTGTTAGATGAGTTGAGTTGATCAAACAACTGGTTGATCTAGGTTTCTGCTCTGTTGATTTGTGCTTTGTTTAAGGTGAGATCTAATACCTATGACTGCAGCTGTTAAGGCTCTCGTAAACCAACCCTACAAATACGGTTTTGTCACTGACATCGAGTCCGACACAATTGATCGAGGGTTAAACGAAGATGTGATTCGCCTGATCTGGTCGAAAAAGGGCGAGCCTGAGTTTATGTTGGACTTCCGACTACGGGCCTATCGGCAATGGTTACAGATGGTAGAACCCAACTGGCCTAATGTTCACTATCCTCCGATTGACTATCAATCCATTATTTATTACTCAGCTCCAAAGCAAACAAAGAAGCTCAACAGTTTGGATGAAGTGGATCCAACCTTGTTAGAGACGTTTGAAAAGTTAGGTATTCCTTTATCGGAGCAAAAGCGGTTAAGTAATGTGGCTGTGGATGCTGTCTTTGATAGTGTATCTGTGGCAACCACGTTCCGTGAAAAGCTAGCTAAAGAAGGCGTGATCTTTTGCTCTATATCTGAAGCCATGCATGATTATCCTGAGCTAATTCAGAAATACTTGGGTAGCATCGTTCCGGTGGCGGATAACTATTTTGCGGCTTTGAATTCAGCCGTGTTTAGTGATGGCTCCTTTGTTTACATTCCTAAGGGTGTGCACTGCCCGATGGAACTTTCCACTTACTTCCGGATCAACAATGGTGATTCAGGTCAGTTTGAGCGCACCTTGATCATTGCAGAAGAACGGAGTTACGTCAGCTATCTGGAGGGGTGTACCGCCCCCATGTTTGATACTAACCAGCTTCATGCGGCTGTTGTTGAGCTAGTTGCTTTAGATGATGCTGAGATCAAGTACTCCACGGTACAGAATTGGTATGCCGGTGACGAAACGGGTAAAGGCGGTATCTATAACTTTGTTACCAAGCGTGGTCTGTGCCAGGGCATCAATTCCAAAATTTCTTGGACACAAGTCGAGACGGGATCAGCCATTACTTGGAAATATCCTAGCTGTGTCTTGGTAGGTGACAACTCTGTCGGTGAGTTCTATTCAGTGGCACTGACCAACAACTACCAGCAAGCTGATACTGGTACTAAAATGATCCATGTGGGCAAAAACACGAAAAGCACGATCATTTCCAAAGGGATCTCAGCGGGTCACTCGAAAAATAGCTATCGAGGCCTGGTTAAAATGGGTCCTAAATCAGCAGGGTCTCGCAATTACTCTCAATGTGATTCCATGTTGATTGGGGATGAATCTAGTGCTAATACCTTCCCCTATATCCAGGTCCAGAATGAAACAGCCAAGGTAGAACATGAAGCCTCCACCTCTAAAATTGGGGAAGAGCAACTCTTCTACTTCCAACAACGGGGGATTTCAGTGGAAGATGCTGTCTCCATGATCATCAGTGGATTTTGTAAAGATGTCTTTAATCAGCTCCCTATGGAGTTTGCTGTTGAAGCTGATCGACTCTTGAGCCTGAAACTTGAGGGTAGTGTTGGCTAGATCATAGATGTGATAAGCTCCGTGAGCTAGATAATGTGAGCTAGATAACAGGTCTGTCCTTGGATAGGCCTACTGTAGATTGACTTGATTTGGGTGCTTGGAGTTGCTTGAAGTCAGCTTTGGCTCAATTGACGTTTAATTCAGTGAACATTTGATTCAGTTAACAATGGCCGGAGACACATCCATGATTCTTGAAAACAGCCAGGTTATTTTAGCAGTTCAAGATCTCACAGCAGAGATTGAAGGTAAGGCTATTCTTAAAGGCGTTAATCTTGAGATCAAAGCTGGTGAAGTTCATGCCATCATGGGGCCTAATGGGTCAGGGAAAAGCACACTATCCAAGATCCTGGCGGGGCATCCTGGCTACACGGTAACGGGAGGTCAGATTCTCTATTTGGGACAGAACCTTTTAGAGATGGAACCTGAAGATCGTTCAAAAGCGGGTGTCTTTTTGGCGTTTCAATACCCTATTGAGATTCCTGGAGTCAGTAATGCTGACTTTCTCCGAGTGTCTTACAATGCTCGCTGCTCTCACCGGGGTGAAGTTGAATTGGATCCCCTTGAATTTGATGACTTTGTACGGCAGAAGTTGAATATTGTCAAAATGGATCCGAGCTTTCTAGATCGGAGTGTGAATGAAGGATTTTCAGGGGGTGAGAAAAAACGCAACGAGATCTTGCAGATGGCCCTACTGGAGCCCACGTTAGCGATTTTAGATGAGACAGATTCTGGCTTAGATATCGACGCATTGCGGATTGTGGCCTCCGGTATCAACTACCTCTCTAATCCAGAGAACACCATTTTGATGATCACTCACTACCAACGGTTGTTAGATTATGTAACCCCTGACTATGTTCATGTGATGGAAGGGGGACGGATTTTGACAACTGGGGGCAAGGAGCTGGCCTTAGAACTCGAAGAACGGGGCTATGATTGGGTCCGGGAAACCGATCCCGCAGCTGTCTAACTTTAATGAGGGCATCTCAGGTTTATACCACCATGACAACTGACATTTCTTCAACCACGCGTCCCCAAGTTACAGAGCCTAACTCAAGCTTTGTTAATGGAATTGTTCAACACCGACTTGAAGCAATTAGTTTCCCTGCTGCAACTTTGGTGGCAACCTTGAGAGATCAGGCACGCTCTCGACTCGATGAATTAGCCATTCCTACCACTCGGGATGAAGACTGGAAGTACACTGATCTATCTCGTCTGGTTCAGCATACGTTTACGCCTGATCTTCGTAGCCCTACCGTAGAGCTGGATACTATCCAACCATGGTTGTGGCCAGAGACTGAGCATAGCCGCTTGGTATTTGTCAATGGTTGGCTGTCTGAGCAGTTGTCAGACCTTACTGCTTTACCTAATACGGTAACAGTTAAACCGTTGAGTCAGGTCCAACCTGAGATTCTTGAATCCTACCTGCAAAAAATTGCGGGCGATGATATTTTCACGACTCTTAATACGGCTTGCCTATCCCATGCTGCCATTATTCAAATACCGCAAGGAATTCAACTAGAAAGCCCTATCCATATTTTATCCATTACTTTAACAAAGCTAGGGGCAACTCTAACCCAGCCTAGGTGTTTGATCGTGGCTAATTCCCAGAGTTCCGTTCATGTGATTGAAGATTTTGTCAGTCCTGATACCCAGCAGTCTTATTTTACCAATGCAGTGACTGAGATCTGGGTTGAAGCCAATGCTCAAGTCACTCACACTAAATTTCAACGAGAAGGGCCAAATGCTTTTCAGATCGCTAAAACAGCGGTTCATCAAGCCCGCGACAGCCGCTACAGCCACCAATCTATTAGCTTGGGTGGATCGATATCACGGCACACCCTAGAACTGACTCAAGCTGGTGAGCAAGCTGAGACCATACTCAGAGGGTTAGCTTTATGTTCTGATCAGCAGCTGGCAGATACCCATACGGCTATTGATCATCGAGTTCCTTATGGTGCCAGTCATCAGATTCATAAATGTATTGTGCGTGATCGAGGCCATGCTGTATTTAATGGCAAGTTACTGGTCCAGCAAGCTGCTCAGCTCACGAATGCTAATCAATCCAGCCGTAACCTTCTGCTATCGTCTAAAGCTAAAGTAGACACCAAACCTCAGTTAGAAATTTTTGCTGACAATGTTAAGTGCTCTCATGGAGCCACAGTTAGTCAACTGGAAGCTGACGAAGTTTTCTACCTCCGTAGTCGAGGGATCGATGAGGCCAATGCCAGAGATCTTTTAACGTATGCTTTTGCAGCTGAAATTGTTGAGCAGGTACCCATACCTTCGATCCAGCAAGCTCTAGAAGTTATTTTGAGATCCTTAACTCAATCTGACTAAATTAGTTTTTGAATTAACAACCTGCTATACTAAGACCCAGAAACTTGTCTCCTAGTGATTGGCAACGTGGTAACCTTGGAATCAGGCGATGACTTTCAGTTTACGCAGGATTGGTTTGGGACTCAAGCTGAACCCGTCTGGAATAACATTATTCCTTATCTCATGCCCTCAACAATTCTTGAGATAGGTTCTTATGAAGGGCGAAGTTGTTGTTATCTGATAGAAACCTTAGGACACCAGCTTGATCTTGAAATTCATTGTGTTGATACCTGGGCTGGTGGAGTCGAGCATCAATCAGAGACATTTGATATGGAAGGGGTTGAAGCCCGCTTTAAACACAATACCGATCTAGCTATCCGTAAAGTGCCTAAGACTGTAAATTTGGTGATTCATAAAGAAGCCTCTGATCTATGTCTGGCTACTTTACTGCATCAACAAAAAAGAAATTATTTTGATTTTATCTATATCGATGGATCTCATCAGGCTGCAGATGTTCTCTGTGATGCTGTCCTTGGGTTTCGACTACTCAAGGTTAGAGGCATTATGGCCTTTGATGATTATCTGTGGTCAGAAAAACTCCCCTATGGCAAAGATCCGCTGCGATGCCCTAAACCCGCTATTGATGCTTTTATCAACATAAATTTTCGGAAACTGAATATTTTAAATGCTCCCCTTTACCAACTCTATATTCGTAAAATTGCTGATTAACCAAAACAGCCGACTGAAGCTACAACATACTCAACCTACTTTCAAGCAGCATCACCTGATGTAGCCGATATATCTCAAGATCCAGGATAGCCAGTTTGAAGCTGGTGAGAGTCTGGAAATGGTAAAGTACTGATGGGTTGGTAACTAAGTGTATACCTGTCAAGACCTGTCATTTAATTCTGGAGCCGTCGGCAATGCCATTGATCACTAATCCTCCGACAAAACTTAAGATCACGAAAATGAAGGAGCGGGTCCAGTGGCACCATCCTCTAATCCAAGACCGCGCTATTGATCAAACTCGTTTGGTCATTGCCGATGATCACGCTCAAGCTAGCTTTTCATTTCTAGTGATTGGTGATACGGGGTGGGGTACCCATAGCGATCATTATCCTCAACGTCAGATTGCTCAGCAGCTCCTGCCTCATCTGTCACACAATCGCTTTTTGCTCCATACAGGGGATGTGGTCTATGTGGTTGGCTCTCAAGAGTTTTATCCTAAAAATTTTATTCAACCTTATCAGGAGCTGATCCAAGGCGGTCAACAGGCCCGTTATGATCAAATGATTTTTGAATTTCCCTTTTTACCGGTGCTCGGGAACCATGATTATTATGATCTGCCAGCCTGGTCTGGGTTCTTGTTTCAGCTAGGTCATCCCCTCATTGAAAAATTGGGATTATCGATTGAAGACAATATAGGCTGGTCTGGCTCTGAGCAAGGAGACGCTTATGCTAAAGCTTTTCTAGATTATTTAAAACCTTTAAGTGCCCAGCAATTAGCCGAGCATCTTGATCAACATTACGTGGCCCAAACTCATACAGGTCGGTGCTTACGTTATCAACCTGGACACTTTACTCGAGTTCCTAATCGCTACTATCGCTTTCAGTATAGTGGCATCGACTTTTTTGCATTAGATTCAAACACGTTGATCGTACCTGAGTCTGATCCAGAGCAACTCCAGTGGCTCACTCAAGGTTTGATCGAGTCCTGGCAATCATCGGATAGTCGGGGTCGCATCGTTTACTGCCATCATCCGGCCTATGTGACTGAAATGACCAAATGGGATCTTGAGGAATCCTTGCTACTCCGGCGGCATTTACGGCAAGCGCTAGATACTGCAGCCACCGTGGTTGGCTCTCACCCTCTGGTTGATCTCTTTCTGAGTGGTCATGCTCATTGTTTAGAACATATTCAAGTCGGAGCTACCGGTCATGCGGATGCTTACTCCCATTGGGTCATTTGTGGGGGGAGTGGTTGCAGCGTTCGACGGCAGCATTGGGGATCAACCACTTTATTTGAACGTGATCTCAATCAACAGATCCCTCAGCCAGTGGCTCAATCCCAGTTGTATATTGGCCTCAATGGTCATGGTGCTGAAGAACGTCATCCTTACAGCTTTTTACAAATAAGTGTGAGTGAAACTCAACCGATTACGTTGACCTTACACCCTTATGTCTCAGAGTGGTATCAAGGACAATGGCATACTTATGATCTACCTCCTATCTATATCCATCATGATGTAGCTGCTCCAGCGCTTTAGAGTGTTGTTATGCCCTGCTATGGGTGAGTCTAGAGTTTAGGTCACCGATTATGTTTAAATTTTATGCTCAACCTCACAGTGAGATCCCGGCTTCTATACAACTGTTAAACCAAATTAGTTTTGCGATTGCTTGTGGTCAGTATGCACCTGGTTATCGCCTTCCGAGTACACGCCAACTGGCTATGCAAACCGGTCTGCATCGAAACACAATTAGCAAAGTCTATCGACAGCTGGAAGAAATGGGTTTAGTTGAAACCCGAGCCAGCTCAGGGATCTATGTCCGGAGTTCAGCAGAACTCACGTCTGCCATTCAAAATAGCCCGCTTGTTCAACAAACTGAAGCTTATCAACTGGTCCGCCAGGGTCTCGATCAATTGCTCAATTGTGGATGCAGCTTAACTCAAGCCCGCGATCTGTTTTTGGCTGAGATTGAATGGCGGCTTCGCTGTAGAACTCAAGTTTGGGTTACTGTACCTGAACGAGACCAAGGGACTGGCCAGCTGATGATCGATGAGTTACAACCCCACCTCCAAATCCCTCTACAACTCGTACCTTTAGAAGAACTTGATATTACCTTGCAACAAGCCCAACTTCAATCGGGTACCCTGTTGACTATTCGCAATTTTCTCAGTCAAGTGGAGGCAGTAGCCACTCCATGGTCTATCCGTGTGCTCCCAGTTGAAATTTATAATTTTGAACAAGAAGTTGATCGTATTCGCAACTTACCCACTCATAGCTGTGTAGGCCTGATTAGCCTGAGCTATCCCATCCTAGAAGTATCAACTGTCATTGTGCACAGCATTCGAGGCGATGATCTGTTGACTTTAACGGCTGTGGTGACTGACCTTGATCAACTCCGCCGTTTAGTCCGCCGATCTCAAGTGATCTTTTGTGACTCATCCAGCTATACAACTGTCAAAGCGGTAGTTAGAGAAGCCCGATCAGAACTGATTCGACTCCCTGAGGTGATACCAATCGAGAGCTATGTCAGTCAGGATTCTATAAAAACACTAAAGCGAGAACTGGGCTTAGATCAAGCCTGACTCTAATACCATGATCTAAACATTTAGACTTCTGTCGGTAAATTAAAAATATTTTCACCCGGCCGCACAGGGCGAGTGATCGCTTGTCGATCCAATTCTTCGGCAGTGGGACGGCGCGGGGGCACGGTAGTGGGTGAGGATGGATCTTGGGCTACTGTCATTTCAAGACGCTTCCGGAAAAAGTCAAGCTGCTTCTGTTCTTTTTTGAGCGGGACATAACGGGCAAAGAGAGGATGCAATTGGTTTTGTTCAGTTTCAAAGTGAGATCGTAGCTTTTGATAGAGTTGTCCAGCTTCTTGGTGATAAGTTAATTCTGGGCTTCGCTCAGCCTGATGTAGAAAATCAGTGGCGACCGGAACAATAGCAGCTGAAGCATCCTCAAACTCCGTCACTTTTTGGTTGAGGGTAGAGTTATCTTGAACTAGCTTACGTAGCGGTGGGTAAAACCCATGCCGCATGAGCTGAACATGTCGGGATAATCGCTGGCGTAACTGTTGCACCACATCAAGTCGTGCTTCACGCAAACTAGGATCATCAGCTAGAGCTAAAAATTGCTCCAACAGATCTAGGACCTGAAGATGTTGAGTTTGGCATAGGGTCAAGAGTGGCCGATCAGACAGTTGATCAGCAAGTTCAGATGACATGGCCTCTCCTCAGTCTCATACTGCCATAGCTATACTACCGTTTTATTTTAGAGTAGAGCCAGGGTAACGGTACGGATTCAATGGCTAATGGGGTTTAAAAGTGGAGGGAGCAGAGGTGAGCCAGCGTTTTTTCCAGATCGAGGTGGGTTCTAGTGAAGACTGTTGTTGTTCACGTTGGCGTGAGGCCCGGATTAACTGACGATCTGAACGTAAACTAGGATCTCGGTAAGGTACGGCAGCACGAGTTTGCAAGTGTTCTTGTTCCATTTGAGAGAGAGGCGGTAGGTCAATATGCACCCGAGACGCAATCGTACCCGGCCACGGACGACCCAAGGGTGGCGTTGAGCCAATAGTGAAGCCAGCTGCAATTAGGGCACTCCGAACTGTTGCCGAACACGAATAGGTGGTTAAATAGCCTCGACTACATTGAGCAACTAATGTTAGAAATTCAACTGTCCAAAGCTCAGGACAGGCCGAAGGTGAAAATGGATCAAGAAAAACAGCATCGGCCCAATGAAGTGGAACAGATTGAAGGGTTTGACGGGCATCACCCCACCATAGCGATCCTTCAAATAAAGGAGATTGAACCTGCCCAGTCTCGATTAGCTGAGACCAGAGATCAGGCCCGCCAAATAGCAATCCTTGATCACAAGCCTGGCGTGGAACCTCAGGAGACCGTTCAACCCCAATTAAGGTGACCCTGCAGCGAGGATTTTCCTGCCAGATCACGTCTAAAGCCACACCAGCGTTGTATCCCAGTCCAAAGCAAATATCGAGCAGTTGAATGTGAGGTTGAGTATGAGCTAATTCTCGTAGCTTACAAGGGAGGACAAATTTCTCCAGCGCTTCCTGGTAAGCCCCACTCAAATTATGAAAAGCTTGCCCAAATTCCTCCGAAAAAAACGTGGGCGATCCATCTGCAGTTGCAACAACTTGATAGGAGGACATATCCAATGAGTTTAAGAGTTAGAGGTTCGATTCGGTTTTGATCATAAACTGGGTGAGCTGACAGGTTCTACCAGAATAGGTCTGATCTTCAACATCCCTGATAAGATTTTATCCTGGCTCTATTGATCGAATTGGAGGTCACACGATAGCTACTACGGGAATGACTAGAGAGATCCTGGGCACAACTAGGGAATACAAGACCTAAATGTCTATGGAAGCTAAATGTCTATGAAGCAAAGCCTAACAGATATCATTTAACAGCTGGCACGCATTATATCTTCTCTCAATGTCCATCGTGGTCCGTCTACAACGGGATCGACAGGTTGAGTGGACACATTACTCTCTAGCTCCTGCCTCTGTGAGAGCTTCAACTAGCCCTGCTGGAAGTGGCTTGAACATAGACGGGAGACCCTCTGCATTGAATCCTCAAAGCACACTATCCGATGAAGAACTGCATTATTTGATCCAGTTTTATCGTAACTTGCAGGTTTTCTTTCAAGGAACCGTTGAAGCGGGCCCACTACTGTCTTATGGATAAGCTGCTGAGATCAATACCACGATCCTGAGGTTTCAGTGTTTTCATTCCAATCATTAGCCTAACATTGACCTGTTTGATCAAGATTGATTGCCGGTTTGCTCAGATCAGCTCTAGTTTCTAAGAGTTTTAGTATTTTGTAATACACTGAAGTTAAAAATGAGATACTTGGATTACTGGTTTTCCTGGTTTTGGGTCATGTTTTGGGCGTGGTAATGTTTTGATAACGGAAAAAAGCTGCGATTTTGGAGCACTAAAAATAGCTATGCTAGTTGACTTTATGATCATTGGCGCCCAAAAATGTGGCACAACAACCCTTTTCGATATCCTCAATTCACACCCTTCCCTGGAGGGATGCAAGTATAAAGAACCTCACTTTTTTTGCACGGCGTCTAACTGGAGAGATGAATTAGCTCGATATGAACAACTATTTGAGCCTAAACCCGATGTAATGTACTTTGAAGCGTCAACAACCTATACCTTTTACCCCTTACGAAACCTGCGTATTTGGGATGATCTCTTTGCTTATAATCCGTTGCTAAAATTAATTTATATTGTCAGAGATCCGATTAGTAGAATCGTTTCTAGCTATATGCACACTTACGAAAGAGGGTATACCGATCTAAATATTGAAGATGCGATCAGAAAGCAACGACTATTTATTGATATCACCCGATACTATACTCAAATTTATCCTTTTATCAAAACATTTGGAAGAGATAATGTCCTCATTGTAGATTTTGATGATTTGATTCACTCTAGAGAGCAAGTAATCCAAGAGATTTCTGATTTTTTAGCGATTGATTATTCACTATTTACAGATTATCAAGACACTCACTCTAACATCTCTATTGCTGAAAGTAAGATCCATCATAAATTTGATCACCCACCTCTACCGCTGCGCGCCATTCGAAAATTTCTACCGCCGATCTGGGCCCAGATCACAGATAACTCTGACCGCCAGTTCTCCACAAAGCCAAAACTCACTTTTGAATTTAAAACTATGATCCTGACTATGCTAGAGCTAGAAATCAAGGAACTAGAGACTTTGATGAATAAAGATTTAAGTAAATGGCTACTACTTGAAGAACCGTTATTAGTCAATTAGGCTTCACTCTTAATTTTGTCAAACCCCTTAACCCATCCCAACGGATACTTCACCCTGTTGGCGAACTATGGCGTAGATTTGAATGCTTTAGGATCTGAGGATACCTTTTTAATTGAAATGGCTCGCTATGGTGAACAATCCTTTGTTGAAGCTCTTATCGAAGCCGGCGCTGATCTTGAAGCCATCGGGTCCCGTGATCGAACCGCTTTGATGGTAGCCAGTTTGAGTGGCCAGAGTGGGATCATAAAGGTTTTAATTCAGAGTGGGGCTGAGATCAACTGGCAAAATGAACGGGGTTATACAGCCTTACACTTTGCTGCTATCAACCGATTTAACCGAGTGGAACCTGTCCAGCTGTTGTTACAAGCAGGCGCTGATCCGCAACTTCAAACAGCTGAAGGAGAAACTCCCATCACCTATGCTAGAGAGAAAGGCCATCAGGCTATTGCAACCCTATTGTCAGAGGCTAGCCAAAGTAACCTAAGCGATTAGAATTCAAAGGCACCTATATCAACAGATGATCCGTTCACGCGGGCAAAACTTGAACCTCGTTGATCAAAGGGTAGGGGTTCGGTACTATCTCCATCTGCATCATCGTCTGCAATATCGGCAGGAATTAAACGGGTATCGCCTCCATCAATGGCTGCACTACTAGAGAGGAGCGCATGCGTTTGTAAGACACTAAACTGTCCCTGAGGATCTCCGACTACCACTGAAGTTCCATTGGCAGCCAGATTACCCAGAGCACCTGATGTATCTGGATCCACAAGAGCACCCCCACAAGATTCATCGTCAGAGAGGTTAGTGGCTGTAATACTGTCTACGTTTTCAGCACAATTGCTGGTTTGAGCATTAACAAACAAGGTGTTATTGATTGTTGCAACACCAAAAAATTGAGCATTGAAGAGTGATCCGCCGTCAGCTGCTGAATTACTCACAAATGAGGTGTTGCCTAAGGTCAATCTGCCAATATTGGTCAGGCCCCCTCCAACAGCCAAGGCAAAGTTACTGGAAATGGTGCTATTACTGATCGTTGCTGTACCGTACTGATTAATCATGGCACCCCCACTAAAGGCTGAGTTTTGAGTTAAGGTGCTTCCGATCAAGGTTAGATCACTGGTGCTTCCGATGGCTCCCCCTCCAAAGGCTGAGTTACCTGATAAAGTGCTAGAACTAACGATCAGAGTTCCCTCATTGCTGATTCCACCACCGATGTTACTGGCTCCATTGTTAGTTAACAAACTTTGGTTAATTGAGAGAGTGCTGGTGGCACCATTAGCAATAGCCCCACCCCCAAAGCCTGAGTTGCCAGCAAGAGTACTGTTGTTAATCACAAGGTTAGCAGACACACGATTTGAAATGGCTCCCCCGCTATCACTGGCTGTGTTATTAGTAAGGGTACTGCGACTGATCACTAACTGGCCTTGATTCTGAATGCCACCCCCTAAACTAGCTGATCCATTGGCAATCGTGATACCCTCAATGTTGACCGTGCGTTCAGGGCTAATTGAGAACACCCTAACAGTGCCCCCACCATTGATCTCAATGGCACTTGATCCTAGACCATGAATCTCCACATCTCGATCGATAGTTAAAGTTGAACTCACGAACACAGTTTGTCCTGCTAATTCAGAAGCAAATAAAATCATGGGTAGTAAGCCACCACAACTTGAAGTATCAGTAATCGCCAGAGCTTCTCTTAAACTACAGAGACCATCATCAGGGATGGAACTATCAGCTGCTGTATTCACAACTGTGGCATCAGCGATGACTTGTCCCGTAATAGGAAGGTTAAAGGGATCTTCGTCAAAGTCGTTAGTGTTGAAGGTAATCTCGCCTGCAAACTGACCAGCTTGAGCAGCCGTTAAGGTTAAGAGCAATGATTCGCTAGAGCCAGGGGGGATAGACACTAGATCTGGTAATGCCACCCCTGCCAGTAAGGTGAGCGTGTACCCCTCTGGTAGGTTCAAGTTAGTGATCACCAGATCAGAGGTTCCTGTATTTTCAATCGTGATGAGTTGATCGCTAGGAGAGCCAACCGATGTAGTGCCAAGATTCAAGGCTTCAGCCTGATCGTCTAATAATTCAATGTCGTCAGCACTGACTCGAATTTCAGGTCCTGTTGAGACTTGACTAGCCAGCACTAAGGTGGGGCTGAGGGCAATACCACTAATTGAAACGATGTCTCCAACAGCCACTGACTCCAGAGCTACAGCTGCAGCGCCTACAAATACTAATTTTAATCGATCCTCTGCTTGAACTAGCCATAAACCGGTTAGATCTGCCGGTGCAAAAATGACTGTAGCTGAAAAGTCGATCAATTCAAATAACTGTGTCTCGACAGAGCGGATATCAATCAGATTACCCTCTAGATCTCTCACCTGGGGCTTATCGCCCATGGCTGCCACGTCTCGAACTAGTGCTTGAACAGACTCAGGTTGAGCCGACGTTACAGCTTGGTTAGGAGGATGGGGAGCAATGTTAGTCTGAGGCGAAGATGAGCAAGCGATCAAACAGGTGGTTGAAAGCCCAAGAAGAGTTACACGAGCACCATAGTGAGGAATCATAGGAATAGCCATAGAACTAGGTTGAATCAGTTGCTGTGATAGTAAGACATCGATGGCCTAAAAATCGGGATTGTTAAAGGTCGTTAACAACTCTTATATAGGTCTAGATGAGTAGTTTATTGAGGGATAGGTTAGCTTTAGCTGATAGAGAGGAAAAAATGTAGTAGGTGTATGATGAAACCTAACTCCTTGATTCAAAAGAGGCTTATCCTACCTATACTCATGATCGGTGGCCTTTCAGCCTGTGCTTCAGCAGTCAGTTACAAAGACCAATTCTGTGAAGGTTCATTAAGCCAGTACAGGTGTGAAGGTTCGATAAGCCATGTGAGTGGTAAGCAAACCCTTTACTTGGGCAGTGATGATCCCGATGGATATATCTATTTATCAGGTCAATATCAAATTCAGCTTTATGTTGAAGTGGGTCAAGGTACTGTTCAAGCGACCATCCCTGATCAACCCATTCCGGTTACTGTCACAGCTGGTCAACCGTCTCAGCTTCAGGCTACCGTAGTGCCATTTGCTGGACAAGTAGAGGTACACTTTAAAAGTCAAGGGGGGGCTGTAGAGGAGCTAACGTATTAATTTGTGGCTAATCGGCTATGAGCTCACTTTTGAAGTAGCAGGAGTCTGGGGTAAAACTGTTAACTCCAGGCTTTGGTTCCTAGTAGAACTAGGTTGGCCCCCAGTAGATCATTGAGGAAGTAGGGTGGCTCCTGACGACTACCCTTTGGATTCCATTCATCCAGATGAGAGAGCTGATATATTTTTTCATCTGGAGTTGCTGCACGAAAAATCTGCCAATATCGCTTGAGATCATGAATAAAAGCAGATCCTACGATTTGAGCATCATAGAGATTGAGTTCACTCGCAATTTTCAATAGTTCTTGGCGTGTGGAAGCTCTTTCATATCCCAGATCCCATTTGTATTGCCAGTGTAGATAGGCTTTGAGAAACTCGTGAGGAAAAAAGAACCGATTAGGGACTCCAACAGCAACAACACCTTGAGACCGAACCAGATCAGTCTGAACTTTAATTAGATTAAACCGTTCAGGATATTTAAAATGCTTGAGAGGGTCGAATGACATAACCACATCATAGCTTTCAAATGAGGCAGCCTCCACCTCAAAGGCATTTTGAGGCACTAAGTTAACCGCTAGACCGTAGGTGGCGAATTGTTTCTGAGTTAAGTCCAAGGCAGGTTGGCTACAGTCCATGACCGACACAGATGCGCCCATTTGAGCTAAGAGAAAACTGTAGAGGGAACGGCCCGCCCCGATCTCGATCGTTTTGAGTTTATTGATCGGACCGCACCGTTGAGTAATGTAGTGTAGGACTTTAGCTGCTTTGATCCCTTCTCGCTCTTGGATGGCTAAAGGCAAGACGTTCGTCACCATTGCTTTTGAGTGGGTAGTGTTCCAAATGTCGTCCCATACATTAGGGGTACTAGCTGTTTGCATAGCTCAGAATCCTACTAAAAGGTTTCAATGACTCATTCACTACATCTAAAGTCAAGGTTCTAATTTTTATAAGTGAGGTTATATATCCCTAAGTAGTCTCCCACAGGATTGTCAATGCTTGCAAGGGGTCACTAGCTCATCCTGCCAAGCTAGATCGTTTGTATTCTCTAATACATAGATCTTGATTTTAGCCTGAGGCCTTAACATAAGCCCAAGTTTGGTGATGCCGCAATGGAGCTTGCTGTAGTTGTTTTAGATTGATAGATCCGGTACAAAAAGAGGCAATCCTTAACTCTTCAATGAGCGTCGCAAACATATCGTAAACAGCTTGAGCTTGATCATTGACAGCTGGCTGTAAAGCCGGGGCAGCACTTCCCACTAAAGTCGCCCCTAGAGCGATTGCCTTAGCTGCATCAACCCCATTTCGAATCCCCCCACTAGCAATAATAGGTAAATGGGGGATCTGCCGTTGAACTTCAAGGAGCGCTAGAGCTGTTGGAATACCCCAACTGGCAAAGGCATGGGCAACTTGTCGTCGTCGCGGATCCTGTTGTCGATGTGCCTCAACCTCACTCCAGCTTGTGCCCCCACTACCAGCAATATCAATGGCCGCCACCCCACACTCAGCCAATCGTTGGGCTAAAGCAGCACTAATGCCATTGCCTACTTCTTTAGCAATCACTGGGACAGGAAGTTGTTGAACTAA
The DNA here is from genome assembly GCA_964434865.1 of uncultured bacterium. Classification (GTDB taxonomy): domain Bacteria; phylum Cyanobacteriota; class Cyanobacteriia; order Thermostichales; family Thermostichaceae; genus CAYSWV01. Next base: position 15,866 of record CAYSWV010000033.1, on the reverse strand, counting down.
GATTTCAATTTTATCTAATAGGTTAGCCCAGTTTCGATCACCATGCGGTTGAACTGCTTCTTGTAGAGGATTGAGGTGTAAGATTAAGGCATCAGCGGCAATACTTTCAACAGCTTGGCGGGCTTGGTCGACGCTGTAGCCATAATTGAGTTGTACTGCTCCCAGATTAGCCAGTAAGAGAATATCGGGGGCTACTGAACGCACTTGGTAGGTGATCATCTGCTCCGGGTTTTCAATTCCAGCTCGCTGTGATCCAACACCCATAGCAATACCGAGTGCCTGGGCCGCTTCCGCTAAGATGAGGTTAATGGTCTGAGCCGCTGCAGTGCCACCTGTCATACTACTGATCAAGAAAGGGGCTTGGAGCTGGCGTTCCCAAAGGGTAACACTCAAGTCAATCTGATCGAGGTCAATCTCAGGGCAGGCATTATGTTCAAAGAAAAATCTTTCGAAGCCGGTGGTAATGCCTTTGGCTCCAACATTTTGGTGCAGAACAATATCAATGTGATCTTGCTTACGATTTTCGATTTCAGTTTGCATATTAGCATTAAAACAACAATTCCCTAGCTGCAAGAAAGCGGATCCTTAGCACTATCTATCACTAAGAATCCAACTTGAGTCCCTCGGTCTGAGCCTTACATTCCTGCTGCAACTGGATCAAAATTGGGTGGAAATTTAGTGTATTCATCATAGAGAGCACCTTTGAAGTTAGTGCCATTGATCTGGGCCTCTCTTAAATCCGCTCCAATGCGTAAATCGGCCTTATTGAAATTAGCCCCTTGAAGATCGGCTCGGATCAGCTTGGCTCGATATAAATTAGCGCCTTGAAATTGAGCATTTTGTAAGTTGGCACCAATGAGATTGACCCGTCGCAGTTTTGCCCCTTGAAGATTGGCATTGGCGAGATTGGCTTGGCTTAAATCAGCTTCCCGCAGGTCAGCGCCTTGTAGGTTAGCGTTGCTTAGATTGACGCCACTGAGATTCACACCTGACAATTTTGCGCCACTGAGATCTTTTTGGGCAAAATCTCGCTTACCTTGGGCATAGTCTTTGAGTAACTGCTCGGCTGAGTTCGTTGATCTGATCATAGTTGTGGCCATCGGATACTCCAACACAGGACATTGAGTAAGTCAACCTGGAGGACCAGAGTCTCACAGGTTTAGAAAATGCGATAAATTACGGTCTATATCATGCCGCGAATTGGATCTTTTGCGCAATTTCTTAAGAAATGAGGTTAGTGGAGTGATGAGGCGGTGAGATTATTGGTTAGCTCGATACAGCAATCCTATCCCAATTACAGACCCGATGATATTGGGTAGCCAAGCAGATACAGCCGGTCCGAGTGTTCCGGTTTGACCCAAGGCTTGAGTCACAAAAGTAAAGGTGTAGTAGCCAAAAATGATTAAAATACTAAGGCCTAGCCCAATCGATGAACTCGTTCGCTGAGGTCTAAGACCCAAGGGGGCTCCAATTAAGGCAAAAGTGACACAGACAAATGGAATTGAATACTTGAGATGTAGACTCACTTGTAGCCGTCTAATTGCTCTATCATCTCCTGTCGATGCAATGACACGAATATGGCGGCTGAGTTCACTGATGTTCATTTCTTCAGGACTTCTCACCTCTTGAGCAATGTCTAAAGGGGCACGGGTGAGCTGTATTTCTTGTCGATCAAATGTGACTATGTTGCTATAGGCCCCTTCTGGAGACACCACATAGCTAGTTCCTCCTCGAAATAGCCAGCTGCTATTCTCTGGCTGCCATAGCCCAGATTGAGCTAGAACGATCTGGTTTAACTCCTCATTTGAAAAGTCTAGAACAATAATGCCTCGCATGGTTTCGCCATCAAAGCTACGAGCATAGAATTGTCGAGTTAACCCTTGCTTGGTTGCAATCTCACCATTTGAATCTCGGGTCAGAATTTCACCAAATTCTTGATACAGAATATTTTCTTGTCTGAAGTCAGGTTCGTCACGGTTTAAAGCTTGGTTTAAGGTGATCGAGGCTTGTCGATTCGCGGTGGGAACAACTAATTCATTGAAGATAAAGGTGACACTTGTGATTAGCAAACTCAAGGCTACTGCTGGAATCACCAACCGGTAAATACTAATACCGGTGCTGCGCAAGGCTACTGTTTCGCTATCACCAGATAACCGACCATACGCTAGTAGAGTGGATAACAGCATTGACATGGGAAACGTGAGCACGATGATGCTGGGCGACCGCAGTCCAAATACCTGCAAGGCTGACAACAGGGGTAAACCTGATTCGGCCACTAAACGTACCAACTCAAATAACGAACCAATAGCCATGCCCAGAGCAGTGAAGGCCCCGACCCCAAACAGGAATGGAAAGATCATTTCAGAGATAATATAGCGATCCATGATCCCAATCGATAACCAGTGGCTAATCGTCGGAATTGGATCAGGTTTAGATCGAGTCACAATTTGGATCACAACCGGAATTTTTCCCCTAGATAGTACTTCCGTACAAGCTCATCGGAGGCTAACTGATCGGGAGTACCTTTAGCTAAGATAGCTCCATCATGAAGGATATAGGCACGGTCTGTAATTTCTAACGTTTCTCGGACATTGTGATCTGTAATCAATACACCAATTCCCCGATGTTTAAGCCGAGCCACCACTTCTTGAATATCAGCAACAGCAATAGGATCAACACCTGCAAAAGGTTCATCTAAGAGTAAAAATCGGGGACCTTCTCGACCGGCAGCCAGGGCCCGCGCAATTTCAGTCCGCCGTCGCTCACCCCCTGATACTTGTAACCCTAGGCTTTTGGCTACATGAGTAATCCGAAATTCTTGCAAGAGTTCAGTGAGCCGTTGTTGCCACAGCTTACGAGGAACTCCAGTTTGTTCCATAATAAGTAGCAAGTTGTCTTGAATAGACAGTCTTCGAAAAATACTGGGCTCTTGGGCTAAATAGCCAATACCCAATTGAGCCCGACGATGCATTGCTAAATTGGTGATGTCATGAGTATCAAGCCATACACGGCCCCGGTTAGGTTGCACAAGTCCTGTCATGATGTAAAACGTGGTTGTTTTACCCGCTCCATTAGGGCCTAGTAAACCAACAATCTCTCCCTGCGAAAGATCCAAACTGACATCACTCACAACTTCGCGTCGACCATAGCGTTTGCAAATATTCTCTAGTAGCACACGTCCCATACGAGCCTACATCCCAGAAAAAACCTAAGGCGTTTTTAGCATAGAATACATCGGATCTTGGTGCTACACTTCGCGGTTGTCATTTCCTCAACTGATTTTGAATCCTAATCCAATAGTCAGAAGCGTCCTGAAATTAATCATCTAGTGAAGCTACTCATCTCAACCATGAAATAACCCATAGTTGAAAGCATACTTGATCTCTTGTATCTCAGGGATGGGTAACCCTTTGATCTCAAGTGGTAAAATTCACTCTAGGCTAAAGGAATAGTCATTCTTCGAATGTCTTCAGGAGTCAGATCATGAATGACCTTTTTCTGCGACTTCAATATTAGCGATGAGTTGTTTGTGATCCAAACATTGAGATGGGACAGTTAACTGATCAAGTGGTGAGCCAGTATGATGACTTAGATCATGGATCTCTTGCCAGGGTTTTGCTGATAGCTTTGGGTTAGATACACTATTATGACTACCCTACTTGCAGCTAATCGGTTGTTAGGGTACTGGAGGCCATGTCTTTCCAGCTTTTGCGATTGCTGATCAACTCACAGTGCCTGATCGGATGGAAGTGCAATTAGTTCAGGATTGATGACCATGACTCACATCTTGATAAAAACGGAACCCTCTGGCTTATCGATTGATCTGTCAGGTCTTGTACCCCATGCTCAGATGACAACAGCACAATTCTATGACTTCTGCCTTGCCAATCCAGACTTACGCATTGAACGGACAGCTACTGGAGATGTCATTGTCATGCCACCCGCTTTTGCAGATACAGGCAATCGCAATCTGAGAATCGCTCAACAGCTGGCCAATTGGGTTGATCAAGATGGAACTGGTGTGGCCTTTGACTCAAGTGCTGGTTTTACACTTCCTAATGGGGCTACGCGTTCTCCTGATGCTGCCTGGATCAGGCTCGACCGTTGGAAGGCTCTATCTGACGATGAACAGGCCTCCTTTGCCCCCATCTGTCCTGACTTTGTGGTGGAGCTACGCTCGGCAACTGATACGGTCAAGAGTTTAAAGGAGAAGCTGCAAGAATATATGGAAAACGGATCTCAATTGGGTCTGTTGATAGATCGAAAGAGTCGAACGGTGTACGTTTATCGTCTGGGGAGAGAGCCTGAGATGATCAGAGAGCCTGACTCCATTTCCTGTGATCCTGAGCTACCTGGATTTGTGTTGCAAATGGCTAAGATTTGGTAGTAGAAGTATGTTGAATTAAACAACGGTTCTAAGAGTTAACTGACCCACAGTGCCAACCCTAACTTACCGGATGAATCTTGGGCGGACTCCAGCGCAACTGCTCAATCGAACGTTTATTGAATAAGACTCAATGTTCTGATCTTCCCAAAGTTTCCAGTTTTCTTCAAGTGTGTCCAGTTTGGCTTGATTGTCAAAAGAAAGATCTTGAAATGATGGTTGTAAAACGCTCTGTAGTCTGATCCTGAAAAAGACCCTGGTAGTTAAGGCTTAAACTAGCTTTATACTCCCGATTGGGAATCCAAAAATAACCTAGCTTTTGAATTAGATACCGTGGTCTTGCTTCTGGAAAATGTTTACCAATTAAGCAACTCAGGATTCATACTACTCCTTACTAAGTGAGTTTCGTTAAACTAGGCTAGATGAGATCCTGATCAGGTGTATCGGTTTCATTAAAGGTTTGATGTAGACTTTTACTGTTTCACCTATTGATCAAGAGTCTATGTCTCACTCAGATCCGCCAGCTACTTATTCTGCAGCTAATCGGTTGTTAGTGGCTGCTAGTGGTACTGGGGGCCATGTCTTTCCAGCTTTTGCGATTGCTGATCAACTCACAGACTGGGAGATCGAGTGGTTAGGGGTGCCTGATCGGATGGAAGTGCAGTTAGTTCAGGATCGCTATCCGCTCCATACGGTTACTATGTCTGGGATTCAAGGCCCTCGAGCGATTGCCTGGATTCGATCTTTATCTCAATTAGCAGGGGCGGTGGCTAGGATCCGGCAGATCTTGGTTCAAGGTCAGTTTAAGGGTGTGCTGACTACCGGTGGCTATATTGCTGCTCCTGCCATTCTGGCGGCTCGTTCGGTGGGATTACCCGTGATCTTGCATGAGTCCAATGCTATTCCAGGTAAAGTCACTCGCTGGTTAGGTCGATGGTGTACAACGGTAGCCCTGGGATCAGCGGCAGCTGAAGTCTATCTCAAAGGGACCCGAACTCAAGTGGTGGGGACACCGGTACGGGCTGAATTTTGGGATCCTGCCGTGACAACCGCTGTTGAGCCTAAGTTTGAATCTTTAACCATTCCTGATGGGGTTCCTTTAATTGCGGTGGTGGGAGGAAGTCAGGGGGCACGAGGGTTAAATCAAATTGTGGTCACAGCCGCAAAAGCCTGGTTAGAGGCCGGAGCCTGGATCATTCATTTAACAGGTCAGGTTGATGCTGAGCGAGTGGAAGCCTTAGCCCCTAGTGATCCCCACTACTTGAGAATTCCCTTTTGGGCGGATATGGCAGGATTATTACGCAGAGCTGATTTTGCCGTTTGCCGATCTGGAGCTGCGACCCTGGCTGAGCTAGTGGCTTCGGAAACCCCTGCGATCTTGATTCCATATCCTTATGCGGCAGAAGATCATCAATATAGTAATGGGTCACCTTTAGTCGAGCTGGGTGTAGCAGCCATGTTTCGTGAATCCGATCAAGCAGCAGCCCAGGTGGAATCTCTGGGTTTAGAGTGGATCCGGCATCCCGAACGCCTAGCTGCCGTACGACCCAAACTGCAATCACTTGGATCTCGTGAAGCTGCCGATCGTATGGCTCAGTTGATCAACTTAGAGTTGTTAGGGTAGATGACGCACTACGATTGTTCGATGCCGCACTACGATCCATACAGTTGAATAAGGTTGACTCTTAAGCATAGGCAATTTGAACACCGTTGAATATGGCGATATTAGCCATCACCAGCATCGTGATCGGCTTTTGGGATAGTTTAGAAAGATACTGAATTAGGCTCATAATGTATGCCCTGTAAGGTTATTTCAGTTAGCCGCTAGCATACAAAATCAATCCTAGTTTGGTTGAGATCTAGATCGCTTCGAGCAGGTGATGGATGTCACTACCTGAGTTCTGCCCTGCTGTTATGGATCAAGATTTAGCTATTCAAGTAATTCAAAAGAGTTTAAGTAAGTATCTACTGCATCGAAAGAGGCTCTAGCTTGAGGTCCAGTCCATAAGATCTGATACAGCCTACGGCCTACCAAATACACATACACTTTTGATTGACCAGCCCCATTAGCAAACTCTACGGTTAAATAGCGACCTGGATATTGATCAAGGGTGATACTCTCTTCAGCCAGCAGCTTACCTCCTGAGGCCGCAACCCCCCCATCCCGCGCTGCATCTAACAGATCAGTAGGAGATTTTTCCTCAAATAGGCTTTCAGGGTAATCAGCATAGGTCACCATAAACACCCCGTTATTGCCTTGATCCGCAGTAAAGAGATAAGCCTCAACCGGACCCACCGTCGATTCAACAGTGCGGACTTCTTCATCAGGGCTACTGGGCATTTGAATCGAAAACCCACCCGAATCAGAGCGAAATGACTCAACCGTCGCTGACTGACTCCATACCGGTTGTGGCGCAGTCGATACGATCAAGGCTGTCAGGACGATTGGGAACAGATGCTTTCTCATTGACAGGATCCTAAAAATTGATTTTAAACCAGCTGCCTTTAGGGTATCGAACAAACACCAAAACTATCAATGATTGTGATAAGTGTTGATGGTCCAGCAATCCATGGTTGAGGGAAAGAATATGAAAAAGACATTTTACATATTTACCCTTATCTGTCATTTAATAATGCCTTTGTCTGGTGTAAGTCTGACTATACACTATTAGAATAATTCCAATTTTTAGATCTGGCTTTAGGATCGAAGCTATTAGAAAGAGTTTTAAACCTGAAAAGTCACATCAGACTTAGGTCGCCGATATACTGATTTGCACTTTGTGTCAGTTGGTTGATCAGCACTTACAATCGTTTGCTCTCTAAAGGTTCCATGCTTTTCACAAATGGTTTGAACTTACTGGTCAACGATATTGATCAGGTGCAACAGGGTTGAGGTAATGAATGGATCCTATCTACAACCTTTCCAAACTTAGGCCTTACAGCTAAGCAAGTTTTTGCAGTTGGACTCTAGCCATTACCTCATGACAGATGATTTCAAGGCTAGACTAAGCAATGTTAGCTCGTCTCTGACCTGAGAACCGACGGTTTTCCTCTAAGATATCTTGTAAAGAAGCCACAGTCTGAGCTGAAGAGACTTGCACTTGGCGCTCGTTGAAATTGATTTCGTTGCCAGCCCGACGACGATTCTCATCAACCAAATCATTCAAAACACTAGAGATGATCTGTGGACGGTTAGCAGTCAGAGCTTGACGTTCAGTAAACTCAATTTCACTACCACCGCGACGACGATTCGCATCGATCAAGTCATTTAATACACTAGCAGACGCCAATTGAGTAGTGGCACTGAGGGCAAGAGCAGTGGTAAGTAGTGCAGTTCCGAAACGATTCATGATGGACCTCCTTTAAGATTAGGTAAGATGTCTTTCTTTCAACTGTCCTTATCAAACCAGCCGTCCCTGAGATCACTAAAATGTCAACCTAAGAGATCCATTAGCAACTTTCAAGTGAAATCTCAGATTTGCGACTGAGAGGATGACCTCAGTGATTGATCAGCTCACCCTTCCGGTTGAACAAGTAGGGATTTTGGGTTTACGAAATGATCTGGAGTATATGTAGAGGGTCAATGACTGTGAGGAAGTGTCCTATGTCAACCAAAGTGATCTACCTGGCAGGTGCTTTATTCGACTACAAAGCCTTATCTGGTAATGCCTTATTAGCTGAGGCCATTCACCAGCTTTCCCAAGGCCGTTATGAGTGTTGCTTACCCCAGGATCTAGAACAATTAGATCGGGCCAAACGCGTGCGCGATACTGATCTAGCAGCTGTTGCCACCAGTGATGCGATACTGTGCCTGTTAGATGGAACAGAGTTAGATTCCGGAACTGTTGTTGAAAAAATGGTAGCCCTGATGTTAGGGATCCCGTGTGTGGTGGCTCGTAGTGATTTTCGCCAGGCCGGGGATGGTACTGACTTTCAAAGTACTGGATCCATCGGTGATCAAGCTGCTAGCTACTTCAACTTAATGGTGGCTTATTACCCAGGCACTGAGATGGTCTTTACCAATGCAATGGCCGATTACAAGCAGGCTCTTCAAGCAGCAGACTCACACCCTTATCGCGATCGTTATAATAGTAAGCACCTAGCGGCCCTCATAATCATGCACGAGCACCTAGCCCACCGTATCATCGAAGCCTTAGATCGGGTGTTTTCAAGACCCTCCGTCCTTCCCCCTGACCAGGCTTTACAAACCCACTTTTTTAATATGGCTGGCCTCGAACCGGATATCCAAGCCCGGATTACTCAGGCATGGCAAAAAGCCAGTGATCTCAAATCCTAGTCAGTATTGAAGCCAAAATCCCAAATTTATGTCCCTGTCAACTCTAGAGATCAGCTTCTCAGCCCCCCAATCTGAGCGATTAGATCGGTGGTTAGCCTGTCAAATTCCTGAAATGTCCCGTTCTCGACTTCAAAAGCTGATTGAAGAAGGGCAAGTTTACCTGAATGGCGTGATCTGTACTGAAAAAAAGCAACTCATCCATCAAGGGGATCAGATCCAAGTTAGGATTCCACCTATTCGACCCGTAGCTCTAGAGCCAGAGGCAATTCCATTAGAGATTTTGTTTGAAGATGATGTTCTCCTAGTCATTAATAAACCCAAAAATATGGTGGTTCATCCATCAGCGGGTCATGAATCAGGTACACTCGTCCATGCCCTACTAGCCCATTGCCAGGATCTCTCGGGTATTAATGGGGAGCATCGGCCAGGTATTGTGCATCGACTGGATAAAGACACCACCGGAGCTTTAGTGATCGCCAAAACAGATCAGGCCCACCATCACTTACAAGCTCAAATCCAAGCTAAAACAGCTCAGCGGATCTATTTGGGCGTTGTGTTTGGCTCACCCTCAGAGTCTGCAGGTCGGATTGAAGCTGCCATTGGACGCCACCCGGTTGATCGTAAAAAAATGGCTGTGCTGGAGACGGGTAAAGCCAGAACAGCAGTAACCTACTGGAAAGTGGTAGACCGATATGGCAACTATACCTTGATGCAATTTCAACTAGAGACTGGCCGAACTCATCAGATCCGAGTCCATGCTGCCTACAAGCACTGGCCCATTGTGGGAGATCCCGAGTACACCACCAGTAAAAAAAGCCCGATCAAACTCACAGGGCAAGCCTTACACGCCTGGAAACTGACTTTTCGTCACCCTAAAACAGAAACCTGGATCACCTGTGAAGCGCCGTTACCAAATGAATTTAATCGCTTACTAGCCCGGTTAAAACAGATCAATTCGTGAACATTAAAGTCTAACACAAGAAGAAAAAATAAAGTAAATCACCACTGACTTTTAGGGTATACGCCAGGCGACTACATTTAAGATAATAAAGTCGTTCTCTCTCGGAAAACCACATCGCTGTTTTTAAACCCAGTTAGCTAGATAATCACTAAATCCTTTTAATATCATTTCAACTGCAAATGCAGCCAAGATCAAACCTAAGATCCGGGTGATGACCGTTACCCCGACGGGCCCCAGATAATGCTGAATGCGGTCGGCCAGCATGAGAGCCAGGTAGGTAAATCCCAAAACGCCGATCATGATGCCTAAGGTCTCGACTTGCTCAAAAGGCGTGTATTGAGTTTTATCCGTTAACAAGATCACGGTTGTAATCGCTCCCGGACCTGCTAGTAATGGCATGGCCAATGGAAACACCGCTACACTCGCTTCAACACCAGTGGCCTGAAACGATTCAGCGAGTTCTATATCCGACTCTTCAGCTGGCTCAGGACCTTGATCATTGACTTCACCCATCACCATTTTGATCCCGACCAATAGCAACAAGAGACCACCTGCAATCTGCAATGAGGCAATACTTACCCCCATCAGATCTAGTAGCACTTGTCCCACCACCATAAACGCCATCAAGATTCCTCCAGCCACCACCACACAGATCAAAGCAATTGAACGACGGCCTGCAGAGGTTTCCTGACGAGTCAAGGCAATAAACGGCAGCACTAGACCAATCGGATCTAGCACGACAAAGAGGGTAATCGTTTGTTGAAGTAGATGGGTCAGCATAGATTTTGGGGAATACTGTATGAACAAAGTCAAGGCAATCAATCAAAATGTAACTGACTGGATTTACCTAAAGCACTGGCAATCGTTTAGGCTAAAACAGTACAACATTCATTCCCGATCCTAAAGTCAACATGTCTCTAGCTAACCAAGTTATTCTGATCACAGGGGCAACCTCAGGCATTGGTGAAGCAGTAGCTCGTCAAGCTGCAGCCCAAAAAGCCAAGTTGGTCTTAGCTGCCCGCCGAGAAGGTATTTTGCAGACTATTAAAGATATCGTGGAGAAACAAGGGGCTGAGGCGATCATTGTCCCCACCGATATGGCTGATACTGATCAGGTCAAAGCACTGGCAGATAAGGCGTTAAATCAGTTTGGTCAGGTGGATATCTTGGTTAACAATGCTGGTTTTGGCCAGATGGGACCGATTGAAGAGATTCCAGCTGAAGCCGTGAAATACCAGTTTGAAGTTAATGTATTTGGTCTGCTGACCTTGACTCGGGCCCTAATTCCAGCCATGCGCCAACGACAACAGGGTCGGATCATCAATATTAGTTCCGTAGCTGGGCAGATCTCCATGCCGTTTAGTGGCGTCTATAACGCATCTAAGTTTGCCCTAGAAGCACTCAGTGATGCCCTTAGAGTCGAACTCACACCTTTTGGGATTCATGTGGTGGTGGTGGAACCCGGTCCCGTCGCCACAGACTTCTTCCAGATTGCCAAAGAAAAGACAGTCTCGTTTGTGAGCCCTGAAGGCCCTTATCGTTCCCTCCTAGAGGGCATGGATGAGATGTCAAGTTCAGTCTCAGGGTTTGCTTGGCCCGTTGAACGAGTAGCAACGGTGATTCTCAAGTCGATGTCCGATCGCAAGCCTGCTTCCCGCTATACAGCCTTTACAGGGGGCCAATTTGGGCTGGGATTAATGCGACTCTTACCCACTCCATTAGCTGATAAAATGTGGTCGAAATTGTTTGAAATTGATCAAATGCAAGATTGACTTAGAAATCAACAATGTCATCATCAAATACCTCCACCGATCACTATCAGTTAGGTCTTGCAGCTGTCCAAGCAGGCGACTTTAAAACAGCTATGCAGGAGTTACGTACAGCTGTAGCTCAAAATCCAGAGTTTTGGGAGGCCCGATACAAATTAGGCTGGGTGCTAGCCTCCCAAGGGTTTATCGATCCCGCCATTACGGAATTGAAAATCATTGTTGAACATGATCCCACTCACCTGGAGGCCCATTACAATTTGGGTGCGTTGTTAGTTCAAAAAGCCCAGTTAGAAACCAGCGCTGATGATCAAGCCAATGATCAAATTGATCTTAGTTTACTGCAAGAAGCTCAACAGGCCTTTCAAACCGTCCTCAAGTTACAACCCTATGATCAGAAAGCTTATGCCTTTATGTCGATTATCCAAACGGCTATTCAACGCTACTCCCACCCGCCGGTGAGTTAAATGATCAACACAACCCCCAAGATTAAGTGAGGCTTAGATCGAAGTGTAGCTGTTGCTACTTAACCTGAGTTGAGTTGAGAGTATGATTATAAGTCTTTATAAACTCAATCTTCGGGTGGTTTCGGTACCTAGACCTGATTCAGGAGCTGAAGAACTGACCAAAGATCTATATAATAACTAGTTGGAAACCTGACTCGTTGGACTACTCTAGGGGTTTCAATGTCTTGGTGTTCTAAGTTGCAGTACTGAAAACCTGACTCTGCATCATCTTGAAAGCTACTCATTCTGCTGTCTTTCATCTAATGGTTCTCTATGCGTATCCTGAATCTTCGTGTGCTAACCGGTCCTAATTTCTGGAGTATTCGTCGCCATAAACTGATCCAAATGCGGCTGGACCTTGAAGATCTGATGGATCGCCCCACCAATGAGATCCGTGGCTTTCGAGAAGGATTAGAAGCCTTAATGCCAGGCTTGTGGGAGCATCAGTGCTCTCGTAATTGCTATGGCGGCTTTCTCCAACGAGTGGATGAGGGCACCTGGATGGGCCATGTGATCGAGCATGTGGCTCTAGAAATGCAATCTATGGCAGGAATGACCGTTGACTTTGGCCGGACTCGCCAAACCTCTAAGGAGGCGATCTATAACGTGGTGTTTGAATACCAGGAAGCCGAAGCTGGTCGGTTTGCTGCCAAAGCCGCTGTGTATCTTTGTCAAGCCCTGGTTGATGGCGAATCTTATCATCGTGATCTAGAGCTTGACATTCAAGAGCTCCGGGAAATCCGGGAAAAGGTCCGCTTTGGTCCCAGTACTCAGTCGTTGCTAGATGAGGCTGCCCTTCGAGGCATTCCGTCAATTCGTCTCAATGCTGGATCATTGGTTCAGTTAGGCTATGGTGTCCATCAAACTCGGATTGAAGCCACCACCTCCGAAAAAACTAGCATTATTGCAACAGATATTGCCTGTGACAAACGAGTCACGAAGGAACTCTTGCAGGATATGGGAATCCCAGTACCTAAGGGTTACACGGTTCGTCATCTTGATGATCTTGAACTCACCATTGAAGATGTTGGTGGGTTTCCGATAGTGATCAAACCGTTAAATGCTAATCATGGTAAGGGTATCACAGTAGATATCAGAGACATGCAGTCTGCTATTGTCGCCTTTGAAGCCGCTTTAGCCTTCTCTCCCACCGTTCTAGTGGAACAATTTGTTGTGGGTGAGGATTATCGATTACTCGTGATCAACAATAAACTTCAAGCGGTGGCCAAACGAGTTCCTGCCCGAGTGATTGGTGATGGCCGCTCTACTATTCAAGATCTGATCGATCAAGTGAATTCAGATCCACGCCGGGGATTTGGGCATGAAAATGTTCTGACTCAAATTACCATTGATGAAATGACCGAGCGGATCTTAGAACGAAAAGGCTTTACCTTAAAAACGGTGTTAGATCGCGGTGAAAGTTGTACCCTCAAATCAACCGCTAACTTGAGTACGGGTGGTATTTCGATTGACTGCACAGATATCATTCATCCTTACAATGCCTTTATTGCAGAACGAGCTGCTCAAATTGTGGGTCTAGATGTTGCAGGTATTGATCTGATTTGTCCTGACATAACCATCCCTGTGACTGAAAATAAAGGGGCTATTGTTGAAGTTAATGCCTCACCGGGTCTGAGAATGCATTTAGCTCCGAGTGAAGGAATTCCGCGGAATGTAGCTGAGCCGATTATTGATATGTTATTCCCGCCAGGGGCCAAGACTCGGATCCCCATCCTGGCCGTCACAGGGACTAATGGTAAAACAACAACAACTCGATTGATGGCTCACATATTGAAGGGAATTGGGCTTCGGGTTGGCTTCACCACAACTGATGGTGTCTACATTCAAAATCAGCAGATTACTAAGGGGGATATGACGGGTCCCTACAGTGCTCGTCTGGTATTACGGGATCCGACCGTTGAAGTGGCTGTATTAGAAACAGCGCGGGGGGGGATTCTACGAGAAGGGTTAGGCTTTTCTGAATGTGATATTGCTGTGGTGCTTAATGTAACTGCCGATCACTTAGGTATTGGTGATATTGAAACCTTAGAAGAAATGGCCCGAGTCAAGTCTGTTCTAGCCGAAGCTGTCCACAAAAGCGGATATGCCATTTTGAATGCTGATGATCGTTTGGTCGCTGAAATGGCTCAGGCCGCAAAAGGACATGTTGCCTACTTTAGTATGGATCCACAGAGTTCTCAGATTCAGGCTCATATCTCAGCCGGTGGAACAGCAGCCGTCTATGAAGAAGGCTATATTTCGATCCTAAAGCGAGGCTGGAAACTCCGCATCGAGAAAGTCACCAATATTCCGCTCACCCTCTCGGGCAAAGCTAGTTTTATGATCCAGAATGCCCTAGCTGCCACCTTGGCCACCTTTTTGCATGGTGTCGCCATTGATGATATTCGAGTTGCTTTAGGCACCTTTACCAGCTCAGTGGCCCAAACCCCAGGTCGCTTAAATCTGTTTGATGTGGGTCACTACCAAGTTTTGGTGGATTATGCTCACAATGCCGCAGGCTATGAAGCTATCCAAACCACGCTGGAGCGTTGGGATTGTCACCGCAAACTGGGCGTGATTGGGGGGCCAGGCGATCGACGTGATCAAGATCTCAAGGAACTGGGCAAATTATCAGCTCGTATGTTTGATCTTGCCATTGTTAAAGAAGACGATGATTTGCGAGGCCGCGATCCTAAAGAAGTTGCGGAGATCATTCGTCAAGGATGGAACGAAGAACGGGGAGGCGAACTCCGGACCATACTCGATGAGGCTGAAGCTATCCAAGCTGGTCTCAACCTGGCTCAAGATGGGGATCTAGTTGTGATTTTCCCGGCTGATGTCCAACGAACCATTCGGATCATTAGTCAATATCAGGATCGGCTTAATCCACAACCGAATTATCGGGGATCCTCTTACAGTGTTTCTACGAGTTCTAATGGAACAAGTCCTGAATTTCAAACCCAAAACCTGTCCGAGTCGGTATAAACGGGGTAGTCTTGGTGTAGTTCAGTGATCGATCTTCAGGATCCAGTAGATTGATACACAAGCTGTATTCGGCTAAAGGCTGTATTCGGCTAAAGGCTGTATTCGGCTAAAGGCTGTATTTGACTAAAGGTCTTGAAGATCTTCATTCTTACTTGTTTTTGGGTAGATTAAGCATTTCTACCTATTATCTAGTGTGTGTTGTCGTGAATGAGTGGTACCTAGCATGGAGCGAATGAATTCGAGTTTGTTGCAAGCTGCACGCCAAATTTATGAGTCTCATGTGCAACTACGGCCTGATGTCGCGTTCCAGTCGCCTCGAGGTGTTGTGATTCATCCTCAGACTTTGAGAGGTGATCTGATTTTTTCTGAGTATCCGATCTTGCTACCTCAAGAATTATTTATTCCGATCGATGTTCTTGATGTTGAACTGACATCAGCAGCCGTCGCCTAGACGATAGACTAAATCCAGTTGCATTCTCAGGTGAGTATTGCTATGTGGGAGCTACAACTACTGATTTGGTGTGTCATTCTCTACTTGGGCGCGGCAATCGGTAGCTTTTTAAATGTAGTCGTTTACCGACTTCCTCATGGACTATCTCTGATCAAGCCTGGATCTCACTGCCCAAAATGTAAAACCCCTCTAGGCCCAACCGAGAATGTCCCCATTTTAGGATGGCTGTGGTTAAAGGGGCGCTGTCGTCATTGTGGTGTCTCGATTTCCTGGCGCTACCCTGCCGTTGAGGCTGGTACGATGCTCACGTTAGCTCTATGTTTTGGTGTATTGGGGTTGACTCCTCAAGCGGCTACTGTGTCTTTACTGCTAAGCTGGCTCATTGCTCTAGCTTTAATTGATCTAGATACTTTTCTCTTGCCGGAAGCGTTAACACAATCAGGTCTACTTTTGGGGCTTGGGGTTCGGTTGATCTTACCCTGGCTAGAGGGACATGGGGCTTGGGGGCCTACAGCT
>CAYSWV010000032.1:34744-48462 GCA_964434865.1 uncultured bacterium | reverse complement strand
GGTGAGGCACTAGTTAGGGTGGCATGAATCGGGGTAGCTCCCAATAACTGCCCTACAGTCGCTGTGGCAATAACCGTGCCTTGGGGATCAAAGACTGGATTTAAGCTGAGATGGAGATGGAGTTTGTACTCTGAGGTTAAGACTTGACATTGTAGCTGTTTAGTCTGTTGGGTCTGAAAGACTTGAGTGCGGACTTGATCCCAACTTGAGTGATCTAAGAATTCCCAAACATCTTGACCACTGAGGATCTTTTCGGGGTGAACAGCATACTTATCGGCATGATCCCAGTGAAAAGAGGAAAGCCGACCTTGACTATCTTGCATGAATATTAAGGGTTCGGGTTGTAATGCAGTCAGGTGTGAAGGCGATGACTGTAACATGATAATTGAATTCGTTAAATATCAGACTAATTGGGTAGGTTTACATATAGTACCCTAACCTTACCGATTCATCATCAAGTAGTTATACTTTTAACATGAGTTTATCCAGCTTTCACAGGGGTAGGCGAGTTGGAATTCAATCGAGCAAAGATCATCCGCCCGGCAGAGGTCTGAATTGAACTGGTGACCACAACTGTACGTTTTTTTCCTAATGATCTGAGGCCTTCCTCAATGACAACCATAGTGCCATCTTCCAAATAGCCAACCCCTTGACCGGCTTCTTTCCCTTCACGCGTAATCTTGACTTCAAAGCAGTCGCCCGCAATATAAATGGGCCTTAAGGCCTCGGCTAGCTGATTAATATTCAGTACCGTAATGTTGAGAACGGTAGCTACTTTGTTGAGGTTAAAATCAGTGGTGACCAAAGCTCCATCAACACTTTGAGTCAGGCGCACTAGTTTGTCATCTACAGCAGTTAGATCTGGATAATCAGTCTCATGAAACACAAATCGGTCGGGAAACGCTTCTCTCAGCTCTTTTAACATTTCTAAGCCGCGCCGTCCCCGTTCCCGTTTTTGAGGATCAGCTTTATCGGCAATAGTTTGAAGTTCGGCTAAGACAAATCGGGGTACCAGCAAGCTACCTTCAATAAAGCCACTTTGAATTAAGTCAGCAATCCGACCATCAATAATCGAGCTAGTATCGATCACTTTAGCCATGGCAGGTTTAAGACTCCCTTCAGCTAGTAAAGCCGCTTGGAGAGAGTAATTAGGGTTAAAGAGCCGAAATAACGATGGCCCATGAGTATCAGCTAAACTAATCGCGAGATAAGCAAAGGCTAAACTAAAGAAAATTGAAGCTAAGGGTTCAATAAAAAAGAGCTCGTTGGGTAAAGGGAGTAAATAGACAGGTACCATCGCTAGATTAGCAAGGATTAAGCTTAGCACTAAACCTACTGAACGAGTGACAAGAATATCAGCTGGTAATGATCTCACATTGGTTTCAAATCGGCGTACCGCCCAGCGGACTCCCAACCCCAGGATCAAACCTAGGAGAATGCCGAAGCTTCCGGTTACAAAGCGGGCGCCCTCGATATTAGCACCTTGGAGAACTTCTCTGGGTAAATAGTCCAGACTGTAATACCCCAGTCCAGCTCCGGCTACCACAAAAATTAAGATCAGTAGAGCATCTAACATGGTCACAGAGATAATAGAGATGAATGAGATTGCCAAAACACCGGCCCAAATAGGTACCCTGTGCAACTATCTAGAGATTCAGAATGACTGTCTTTCCAACATGTAACATATACCTAGCTCTTTAGGTCGGTGTCTAAGAGAGTTTTCAGAATCTAGCCTAGCCTGTAACAATTACTTATCCTGGCACTTATCCTTGCAGTAGTACACTCTAACGGCAACTGTTATGTCTAGGTGAGATGATTATTCACATAATTTATAGGTTGACACTTAAAAGATTCCCAATAGTTAAAGAAGCTAAACTCAACTTCAAACTCAGATCCCTGTTAGACGTGACCTTTCACGCGTTACGTGGGGCCGGCGTGGCTGAACGATAGAATGGGCGCTTGACAACCGTTGCTGGATACTGTTTGCCTCTGATTTCAATCATCAACTCGGTGCCAGGACGAGCCAGATCAGCTCTAACGTAGCCCAGAGCAATGGCATAGCCTAATGTTGGAGATTTGGTACCGCTGGTGATGGTGCCAACGGGTTGATCTTGATAAAAGATAGGATAGCTGTTGCGAGCGATCTCTCGGCCTTGCATGCGTAGTCCTACCAGTTTGCGTTGGGGTCCGGTTTGGGATTGTGTGGTTAAATGATCTTGTCCTATGTAGGACGCTGTGGAATTCACTAACCACTTTAAATTAGCCTCTAAGGGTGTTGTGGTTTCATCCATATCTTGGCCATAGAGATGCATCGCGGCCTCTAAGCGGAGCGTGTCACGACAACCCAACCCACAAGGTTGTACCTGGTTCGCCATTAACGTTTGCCATAACCAACGCCCGCCTTCAATTGAGGTCATCACTTCAAATCCATCTTCGCCAGTGTAGCCACTTCTGGCAATAAAGACTGCCTCACTGGTGGGACTTTTGAGAGTACTACTTTGATGTTGAAAGCGCTTTAGGGCTGACAGTGATCCGTGGATCAGAGGCTGTAATTGAGCCAAAGCTTGGGGGCCTTGAATAGCCAGGAGGGTCTGATCGCTTGACTCATCTTGCAGGGTCCCCTCAGGGAGATGTGACTCCAGCCATTGCCGATCTGTAGCCGTGGTAGCAGCATTTACAATCACAGTCCAACGGTCCCAGCTAGGCTGATCAGGGTCGGGACCTTGAGCATAAAGGATGATGTCGTCAATAATGCCAGCCTCTGCATTCAATAAAACGGTATATTGCCCCTCTCCAGGTTGAATGGGGTCAAGATCAGTAGGGACGAGCCGCGCTAGCTGGGACTTGATTTGGGGGCCCCGTAAAATAAACTTGCCCATATGAGAGATATCAAAAAGGCCAACCGTTGATCGCACAGCTTGATGTTCAACGACTAGACCTTGATATTGCACAGGCATTTCCCAGCCGCTGAAGGGGACCCAACGTGCATTGAGGTCTTGTTGCAGATCAAATAAAGGAGTTCGGGAAAGAGATTCTGAGGTATTAGCCACAATCTGCTAGATAGGTAAAGGGTAAGAGTATCAGGAGGTTATCACCTTAGTGTAAGAATGGATCAACTCCTGGTGTTAGATCTTGTGCAAAGTTTTGAGGTTAAACCGAGATCCCGGAGCCAGAAAATGGATCTTGGCATTATGCAGACTATAGGGCTGCTCGGTTGGAACTTGATCAACGGTAGAGTGTAGATCACTGGCATCAACGATAGTAACAACACCAGCTCCAATCACTTCTAACAAATCATTAGCATAGATGATGGCAGCCGTATTTTCATCAACACCAATACCCACACAATTAGGATAGGAGGCCACCGCTGTCATTAAACGTAACAACCGATTACGCTGATGGAAGTGCTGGTCAATAATGACATTACTGAGTATACCCAGCCCTGTTTTAACCGTCACAATGGCAGGGGTGGGTGATTCGCCACTGTAGCCTCTTGAGATCATCTCATGACCCAAGGCTGAAGCGCCGGCGCTGGTACCTGCTACGACTAAACGCCCAGATTGCACTCGTTCTCGAATCAACTGCATTAATTCTGTATGGGCCAACACTTCAGCTAACCGTTCTTGATCACCTCCGGTAAAGTAAATACCTTGGCATTTTTCGATCAAGTCTCTGGCTCTAGGGTGAGCAGCCTCGGTTGGAGTTCGAATATCTAGAATATGCACTTGATCTCGATCAGCGCCCATACTAGTGAAAATATCTTGGTACAGCGGACCTAGTACATCTGGGATCCCTGATGCTGCTGGGATAATGACGAACGTAGCTTGTGGCCCTCCCACACGATGAAAAAAGGTCCAAAGTATTTCCTTTTCATTTTCTTTATCTTCGGCGCCGCCCACCGCAATAACATCAGCCCGTGTTGCATTCATACGTGTTTGCCCAAACAACAATCTAGAAGTTTGAAAAGGATCTAACGTTACCAGTTGAAGCTCATTAAAGCTCTGAATTTGTGTTTTTGGGATGTTGAGCGGCGGGAAATCTGACATCTGGGACGCAATAACAGGACCTACTCCCCTATCCTAAAGCTTTGGTGTAATTTTAGGACAAGCAGCCTCAGACATTCCTATTCCATTTAAGAATCACCAGCTTAGATCTCTCCCAGCAGGGATCTTGTTGACGAAACCCAAAACACCCTCTTGAGCATACCCTCAGAGATGGCTACTCTCTTATGCTGGCAATAGAGCACGGAAATGCTTAACCTACCCTGATGGGATAGAGGTTACAGTGATAGAATTGGAAAGTCACCATGTAATATTAAGTACCAATCATTGATTGAACTGCTACATGGTGTAGATCCTTAAAAGGTGTAGACAATTAAAAATGGGTTTCTTCGAATAGGATGTACCTGACTACACTACAGCTGACAGAGAAGCTGCTCAAAAGAACGTTATCAGAATAATCAGGTCTCAACTATAGAAGTCTCTCAGAGCTGATGGGCTATCGCCCCAATGGCCACCTTTGATCGGGTCTGGAATTCAATTGTGATATGGTCAGGATGAACTATGATTCAGGCTCACTGTCAAAATGAGTATCAAATAGATCTTAATGAGTATCAAATAGATCTTGTAGAAGCTTGCTATCGTACGTTGGTGAGAAGTCATCCTGAAGGTTTGATCATATTATTTGACAGGGAACTAGTGATTCTTAAACTTCAGGGTTGTTTGAGGAACCAGACCCCCTTTGATCTTAGTCAGCTCGAGCGATTAGATCATCTGCTCCCATCTAGCATCCACTCACTGCTGCTACCTACTTGCCAAACAGCTTGCCAGGGACACCCTCAAACCTGCCACTTTACCTTAAATCAGATGCGGTATTGTGCAAAAGCTGTACCCGTGCAAGATAAATATGATGTTTGCTTAGCTGGAATTTTACTGGTCTCAGAGGATCTGGCAACAACTTCAAGACCTATACCTTTGAGTGGGGCGGATGATAGTAAGGATCTGGAAACTAACCTAATCGAACTGGAGCGACGTGAAGCCTATTTTAGAGCCTTAGTCCAAAATTCCTCTGATATTATTTCACTGATCGATGTCTCAGGTAATATCCACTACCACAGCCCTGCTATGAGGCGAATTTTAGGATATTCGGGGGATGATTTTCTTAACCAACGTTGGTTTAATAGTATCCATCCTGATGATCAAGCGCGGTTTTCGGACAAATTAAAAGCAGCTAAAGATCAGCCGGGTATTCCTGTGGCCATTGAGTATCGTGTCCAACAAGCTGATCAGGACTGGGCCTGGATTGAAAGCGTCTTGACTAACTGGCTAGATAACCCTGATATTGAAGCCATTGTGATGAATTCAAGAGATACGTCTGAGCGTAAGCAGGTTGAAAATGCTTTGATTTATCAAATTGAATTTGAAGCTCTGTTAACACAATTGTCTACTCAATTTATTAATTTAGATCCAGATCAATTAGATCAAGGGGTTATACATGCCCTTCAATCCATTCAAACCTTTTTAAAGATAGATCAAGCCTATATTTATCTTTATGATTCCAATCACACCACCCTGAAAATGACTCATGAGTGGTCCCAAGCTGGTATTCCGGCTCGATTAGGATCAAAAGGGTTTGAAGTGGAAGTGGAGGCTTATCCCTGGTCGAATCGACAGCTTGATCAGTTGCAGCCCGTTGTTGTCAATGGCGTTAACAGCCTACCGGCTGCGGCAGCACCTGAACGACAGGCTATGCTACGGCGACAATTACAATCCTATATCCTGGTTCCTATTGCTGAGAGAGGTCATTTATTAGGGGTGCTGGGACTCGCTGCGGTTAACTCTCAAAAGAACTGGTCATCAGAAGAGATCAGCCTATTGATGACTTTAGGTAATATTTTTGCGAGCACCTTTAACCAAACCCGAGCAGAGCTGGCCCTAAGAATGAGTGAAGAACGTCTTCAGTTAGTGACTGAGGCTACTAGTGATGCTATTTGGGATTGGGATTTACAAACTAATGCAACCTATTGGTCGGAACAATTATTTAAGTTCCTGGGTTTGGATGCACAGTGCACGCAACCCGATTTTGATTTGTTTGAATCTTATTTACATCCAGAGGATCGCTTAGCCTATGAGTTAGCATTTCAAAATCATCTGGAATTGGGTCAACCATTTGATGTTGAAGTTCGAATGCAAATGGAAAATGGATCCTATCGTTGGTTTCAATCTCAAGGTAAGGTAGTCCGAGATGCTAGTGGTGAACCTATCCGCATGGTTGGCTCTTTAACTAATATCCATGACCGAAAACGAGCTGAGGAATTACTGAAGCAGTCTCTTCAAGAAAAAGTGATCTTGTTGAAAGAAGTACACCACCGAGTTAAAAATAACCTACAAATCATTTCAAGTCTCTTGCGCCTTCAAGCAGGGTTATCCTCAGATCCTTCCGTCATTAGTGCTTTCGATGATTGCCAAAACCGGATCCAGTCTATTGCAATGGTGCATGAGCAACTGTACGGTAACGAGCAGCTGGAGCGGATCTCTTTAAATGACTATATTAATGATTTGGTGAGAAATGTTTCGCACTCTCTTAACTTAGATTATGCTCGGATTAAAATTGATATCAATGTGGTTGATGTCTATGTGAGCCTAAGTCAAGCTATTGCTTGTGGTCTCATTTTAAATGAATTGATTACCAATGCTTTGAAGTATGCCTTTAAAGATCGAGAAAATGGGTCTCTTTGGATCACAGGTAGGCTAATAGGGCAACATGTTCATCTTACTGTTCAAGATGATGGGATTGGGTTACCGCCTAGCTTAGATCTATCTGAAACTGACTCTCTTGGCTTGCAGCTTGTAGATGATATGGTGGCTAAATTAGACGGATCTTTGAGGGTAGACAGCTATCAGGGGCAAGGAACGACCTTTGAAATTAAATTTCAACCTGATTTTACAACTGGTTGGGATTCTGAAATGCAGGAAGGCTGAGCGGGCAAGAGTCTAATGGGTTGCCAGTTAGGGTACTCAGCAGTGCTGCAGTTAGTACGATGCTGCTTGGGCAGATTTTAGGTTGAACACCGTGACAGATCTCTAGGTCTTATAGTCAGAACCTGATGATGGACATGACTTATGAAATACTGGCTTGTACTGGGTACTGTGGTTTGGACCTTGATCAACTTGACCCATCCAGCTTGGGGACAACGGACGCGCACACGTAGTGTTGAGGGTCCACGAGGCCAAAGAACGATACAGGTTACCCAACAATACACGTCTCCTGGCTCTTTTGCTCGTAATGGTAGTTATGAAGCCACAGGACCTAATGGTAGAACCCTCAATGGATCGCTCTCAGGCAACGGTACCTTTCAACGAACTGAACAAGGCTTATCAACGTCCTACAGGGGATCCATTACGACTCCAACAGGATCTAGTCTTGCGGTAGACCGAAACAATCAAGTGTCTGGCAGTCGTGAGTCTGGCTTTCAACGAGAAACAGCCGCCACTGTCACCACTGCCAATAATGAAGTTGTAAGAAGCACTGCTACAACAGCAACTTACGATACGACTAACGGACTCTCGCGGGAAACCCTGATCACACCTGCTCAAGGCCCAGCTAGAACTAGTGTTATTAATATCGAGCCACTTGAACCTGGCTTGGCTGAACAAACAAGAACGATTCTTGATCCGTCTGGTAACCTTTTAGGGACCGCCACCACTCAACTGCACTACGAGTTTGATCCGGATACTGGTTGGCGTTGGACTGAAACTGGGGCTACACTTATTGAACGTAGCCTGACTCAGGAGGTTAATTAGTACACCTCTTACTTAGATCTTTGAGTTAATACACCAGCATAGATCTCGGCTAAACGACTAAAGTGGGTCTCAGCTGTGTAAGCGGTCAGAAAAGTTTGACGAACATGATGTCGCATCAATTTCCAAGCTTGAGGGTGCTTGAAACTCCATTCGACTTGCTCTGCTAGCGATTGGGGTGAGCCAGCTTCAAACAACAAACCTGTCTGTTGATGATGAACACGTTCAATCAGAGCCCCCTGGGCGGCGGCAATCACCGGAGTCCCTCGAGCACAAGCTTTTAAAAACGTCATCCCTACAGGGTCATACCACTCTGAAGCTATGATCAAAGCCCTAGCTTGACCCATCAGCTCTACTACTTCAGTGGGGCTGGCCTTAGGGCCTAGATAGCTAATGTTGGTGTGGGTTGAGACGGCTGCTTCAACAGTGGTTAGAAGTGGTCCCTCTCCTAAGATTTGAAGCTGATACTGAGGTTGTAAGAGCGGCCAAGCCTGTAATAGGGTCTGAACTCCAGATTGAGTGGATAGATCCCCAATGTATAAATAAAACTCGCCTCCCTGTGATTCAAAGCCTGGATCGGGAGAGACGTAGGGGTGATTGACCACAATAGATGCGGCTGGTATTCCGGCTTGAATATACTTTTGCCTGAGGAACTCACTTGGAGCAAGGTAAAGATCAATGCCCTGTTCGATTAAACCCGTCAGGTTGTACAAGCCGATTAAAGCCCCACTCACCATGGAGGGTGCCCACCGCTGGTGCCAACAACGATGATAGATCTCAGGCCAGGGTATGAATTGGCCTATGCAGAGTTCACAGATCTGATCGTCTCGATAGAGCGTTGCTTTTGAGCAAAAATAACGATAGTCGTATAAGGCTTGGATAGTAGGAATATGGAAGGTTTGAGCAGCATAGTAGGCTGAAGCAGAAAGCCAGGGATAGCTATGATAAAACTGAACAATCTCAGGTTGGTGAGTCTGGATCAAACGGTGTAAGTCTTGATAAACGGTCGGATTCCAAACGGTCTTTGGAGCTAAGGGAAGCTGCCGAGACGAGACGATCTCAGGTGTATAAACAGCTAGTTCAGTCCCGTGTTGGTGTAATAGCTCACATTCGGCTTCAAAAATAGCATTAACGGAATAGAGAGATGTCTCGTCTGGGTCATAGCAATGGACCATCAACATTCTAGAGGGTGGCGGGGGTACCAAACGAGGCGTATACACACTCTCCATACACTACTCTCTGAACAATTCTCTCTATATTATTCTTCGTGTATAAGGTGGTACTTTTGTTGGGGTTGACCCATGGATCGATAGAAGTCGGCACAGACATTGTGGGTTAAGCGATCACTCATGCTTCGAGTGACCCGATGAACAACTTGACTAGCGACTCGATAGACTAGCTTAGCAGGCAGGACTTGAATAAAACTAGGAAGTTCCATCCAAATTTGTAATTGCAGCTTCCAATGTACCCGAGTGACTGGAGACGCTGCTGACGCCTCTTGATCATCAAGTTGAAAATAGGATTGACAAGTGACTTTGTAGGTTAAGTCTCGATCAGAGGGTAATTCGATTGAACTCAGCCGGAACAGATAGCCAGGTTCATCCCAAATCTGGACCCCAAAGCAAGGTTCTAGTTCAAAACCTAGTCCACCCATTCGAAAAAATTGTAACTTGTAGGTTTCATCTGAAAGTGGGTAGACCTTGAGTGGCTTGAAACATCGTTTGATCCACTCTGAATGCCTCCGCAAGTAAATAGCTAATGTTTCAATGTCAGTGACCAGATCAACCTGCCCTTGAGAGCCGGAATGAATTAGAATCCCCTGGTTCAAATCAGGTTCAGGACCCCGATCCAAAACATCTTCAGAGGTTTCGAGCCTTTCTTTGTTAATCATGGTGTGTTGAATCATGTTACTTGGGACCCCGACGTGATTGGAGCTTACGGTAAACGTCTTTAATATCGACATGGTGATGAGCCAATGCAACGAGACAGTGATACCAGAGATCAGCCACTTCACCTGCAATGGCATCTGGATCCTGATCTTTTACAGCCATCACAACTTCTGCTGTCTCTTCCCCCAGCTTTTTCAAGATGGTGTTATCTCCTTTGGAGAGTAACTTACAAGTGTAGGAATCCGGTGTAGGATTAGCCTGCCGCTGCCGAATAACCCCATAGACTTGTGATAGCGTATCAGCCATTGGACGTTGAGAATGGTGATTAAAATCACATTTATGAGCTACAGCTTCAGTCTCACTAGCAGGATCAAAAAAAGACTGAAAAAAACAGCTACGTGATCCGGTATGACAGGCAACATCACCGACTTGTTCCACTGTAATCAATAGAGTGTCCTGATCGCAATCAGCTCTTAAATCCTTAACATATTGAATATGGCCTGAGGTATCGCCTTTGGGCCAAAGACTTTGTCGAGAGCGACTCCAAAACCAAGTGCGTCCAGTAGCCAGCGTTTTCAAGATAGACGCATGATTCATCCAAGCCATCATCAGAACCGTACCATCCAGGTAGTCTTGAACAATAGCAGGAATTAAGCCCTGATCGTTATAGACTAAGGTATCAGCAAACTTAACGTCTTCTGGTGTTAAGGTACGTTCAGATCCGGGTTCAAGTGGGTTTAGTGAACTCACAACCTTATCCTTGAATGAAACGTAGTGTCTTAAAATAATATCGCATAACCCCCTCAGCTATCTTTAGCTTTAGTGATCTCAAGCATGATTTAAGCTGTCAAACTATCAGTACCCAGGACTACTATGATACCCACAACCCGAACCTATCTGCTCATGCTTATCGGACTTCCACTGGCTTTAGGCTTAGATCTGATAGGAGGACACGGGCTCAGCTTTGGTGGGTTAGCCATTTGGAACCTCAGCCTCATGGGGATTGCGATGCGAGATCAAGCCAAAACACGGGCTCATCGGATTCAGATTAAGCGAAAACCCTTAGGTCGTTTATCGTTAGGCCGACCCAATCCCATTGAACTTGAAGTCGTGGCGGGATCTAAATCTGCTCAAATCCACATCCGAGATAGCTTACCTGCTTCTTGTGAATGTTCAGATCTTCGTTTAAGTGCTTGGCTCAAAGCTGATCAAACTGACTGCTTAACTTATACGGTCACCCCTAGCCAGCGAGGTGAATTTGAATGGGGATCTCTAGCTATTCGCCAGCGTAGCCTTTGGGGTCTAGTCTGGGATCAATGGGTCGTTCCTCAATCTCAAGTTGTATCGGTTTACCCTGATTTGTTAGGTTTAAAGGCCCTGTCTATCCGGTTAGCTCAGCAATCGGCAGGATCACTGCGACGCTCACGTCAAATGGGATTAGGAACCGAATTTGCTGAACTTAGAGATTATGTACGAGGTGATGATCCCCGTTTAGTCGATTGGAAAGCAACAGCGCGTCGGCTTCGTCCTTTTGTGAGAGTGCTAGAACCTGAGCATGAACAAACGTTAATTATCTTACTGGATCGAGGACGATTGATGACGGCCCATGTTCAGGGGTTGACACGGTTTGATTGGGGGCTTAATTCCACATTGGCATTAGCTCTAGCCGGGCTACAACGAGGTGATCAAGTGGGTGTTGGTGTTTTTGATCGAACTATACACACCTGGATTCCGCCCCAGCAAGGTCCATCTCATCTAAACTATTTAATTGAGCGGTTGACGCCAATTCAGCCTGATTGGATTGAACCTGATTATTTCAAGGCTGCCACCTCGCTGGTTCAACAGCAACCTCGACGGGCCTTAGTTGTTTTGATTACTGATATTATTGATGTGACGGCTTCAGCTGAAATGTTGGCGGCTTTAATGCGACTCACACCTCGATATTTAGCATTTTGTGTTGCGTTACGAGATCCTCGGATTGACCACCAAGCTCATACACCAACTCCTCGTTTAGCCACTGCTTACAATCGAGCCGTCGCCCTAGATTTACTATCCCAGCGCCAACAGGCCATGAGTCAGCTCCAGCAAAAGGGAGTTTTGATTTTAGATGCTCCAGCTGATCAAATCAGTACCGACTTAGTCGATCGATATCTTCAATTGAAACTGTATAACCGACTATAAAAAAGCAGGGCCTCAACCCTACTAGTCATCTAGGACTTTATGATAGAACACCTCTTTATGATAGAACACTTAGGCTAGAACTCCAGATCACCGCATAATCGAACTGGGGACTGAACAAAGTGATGGATCTGACCTAAGTCCGGATCTAGGATCTAAGGTATGGGATCATCTCACCTAAATTAATTCAGGTTGGCTTTGACTTGAGCTAGAGTCTCTTCAAATTTTTCCAGGGGTTGAGCACCATTCAGGGGAATACCATTCATGAGGAAGAAGGGCGTTCCCTCTAAACCTAAATCACGAGCTAGCCGTAGATCGGCTTCTACAGCTTGTTTGGCGGCCTCACTAGCTCGATCTTGATTGAATTTTTCTATATCCAAGTCTAAGTCTTCAGCCGTTTTGATATAAAAGGCATCATTTAACTGTCTTTGGTTGTCAAAGAGAGCATCATGAAATTCCCAGAATTTGCCTTGTTGATCAGCGGCCCAGGAGGCTTCTGCGGCAGGGACTGCCTGAGGATGAATTTGAGCTAGCGGGAGGTGCTTATACACGAGGGTAACATCTTGTCCATGAGCATCCATAAAGGTTTTCAATGTGTCATGGGCTCTGGCACAGAATGGGCACTGAAAGTCGGAAAACTCAACTAAAACAATCCTCTGATCAGGTGAACCGGTTACTGGGGAGTCACCAATTAATGCAGCTGGATCAGCTTGAATATCATTCAAGATCTGTTGGGAGGCTTGCTGCTGCTGCTGTTGTTGTTGCTGTTGATAAGCCTGAACTGAATCAATAATAGCCTGGGGATTATCTTCAATAACCTGAAGAATTTGAGCCTCTAGATCCTCAGGTAAGCTAGCGGTTTCCGTTGTGGGCGAGCAGCCTAATGTGCCCAAAAGCAGAGTGATCCCTAACACGATGACTGTCAGTGACCGATAGGGTTGAACCTTGAGATTGAAATTTAACATGGACAAGCTCGACAAACAAACGCTCGCAGCATAGCAAACCTAGTCAGGATTCTCCACTTCCTTAACACTATGTTTAGTGATGTCTAGCAAGACCCCTTAAACTAAGATCACTGTAGTCTAACCCCATGGAAATGGATGACTCTAAGTTCTGGGCTGACCACCTCAATTGGCAACCGACGGCTGGGCAACTGCAGCAACTAGAATGCCTCTATCAGCTCGTTTTACAGGGCAACCAACACCAAAATCTCACCCGGATTACCCATCGAGAGGCCTTTTGGGAAAAGCATTTATGGGACTCATTGCGAGGGGTTCAGTCTATCGATCCCTTGGCCCCCTGCTCTCCGATCCAACGAGTGATAGATATTGGCACCGGAGCAGGATTTCCAGGGATCCCTCTTGCGATTGCTTACCCACAGTGGCAGCTGACTTGTATAGATTCCACTCAACGCAAAATTCAGTTTGTCCAATCAGTAGTAGCTGAGCTAGGGCTATCTCAAGTCAAAACAGCAGCGGCCCGAGTAGAAGTTTGGGCTCATCATGAATGGCAACAGTATGATCTGGCTGTATCTCGGGCTTTGGCACCTGCTGTTGTGTGTGTAGAGTACAGCATTCCTCTACTAAAAGTAGGGGGACGGGCCATTTTGTATCGTGGGCAATGGACAAGAGTTGAAGCAGAAGCTGTGCAGCAGGCCGCTCAGATCGTTGGGGGTGAGATCACTCAAGTGGATGCATTTCAAACCCCACTGAGTCAGGGGATTCGCCATTGTGTGATCATTCAGAAAATCAAACCTACTCCAGACAGCTATCCTAGAGCCATTGGTATTCCCTCACGACACCCTTTAGCTGTGCTTAACTCAAAGCCCTTAACTCAAAGCCCTTAACTCAAA
>CAYSWV010000032.1:0-34644 GCA_964434865.1 uncultured bacterium | reverse complement strand
CTTAACTCAAAGCCCTTAACTCAAAGCCCTTAACTCAAAAATGGGGTGAGTTGAGATCGCTTAACGACTAGCTACTGGATGGAGAGGGAGTTGGCTGATTAATGTGGCTCCTTCTTGGGTATATAGTTGCCAATAATTCCAATAATTGCCAAATACTGATTTCACATAGCCTCGAGTTTCGGCAAACGGGATTTGCTCTACAAACGTATCTGGATCACTCAGGCCATACCGATTGAGCCATTTGGCAACATTTCCAGGCCCAGCATTATAACTGGCTAACGCTAGCAGGGTGTTGTCTTCATACGAACGATGGGTAAAGTCTAGATACCAAGATCCAAAGCGTAAATTGTCAGCTGGATTGGTGAGTTGATATTGAGAAATGCCCAGTTGACCCGCAATCCAAGATCCTGTGGCGGGCATCACTTGCATTAACCCCAAAGCTCCTGAGCGAGACACAATATCATATTCAAACCGTGACTCTTGCCGGATCAAAGCCGCAACCATGAGTGGATTTAAGTTGTATTGTTGGGCCCATTGCGCAATACCTTGTTGAGAGGATAGATCACCCCCAATTTGATTGTCCGCTCCATTGTAGAAGTGCAGTGGGTATAAGCTTTGCCAATAATCTCGGCGCTGGAGCAGAGTTGTAGCCCCAGGGAAACTATCCGTTTTTAAGCTGTAGAGCTGATTAATCCCTCGTAGGTGATCCCCATTAGCATTACGTAATAAGGCCATGACAAACAGATCATCTGCCGAAATATCAACACCATAGCCATAAGGGGCTTGAGATCCATACTCCCAGAGCCATCGTTCCCAGGTTGCCGAGGGTAAGCCCATTAAGTAAAGTGCCTGAACCGTTTCCGATACACCCGGTAATGGTTCGATAGGGGTTGCATAGTCTACTGTGACGGGTAATCGACCTGCTTTGAAATCCCCCACAGGCCAACCAAGTTGCACCGCAGATCGCCAGGCATAATAAGTACGCGGGTAGTTTTGAATAACTTGGGTGTAGGTTTGCTGCGCTCCTTCTGTATCCCCAATTTGTTCTTGCCACTTGCCTGACCAGTAAAGCAAATACGATCCCATTTCTGTGTCTTGCTGGGCTGATCCGACTTGCTGGGCCACTTGGATAGCCGTTTCTAGATTGCCGGCTTGAGCTAAGGCTGAAGCTTGATCCCAGGCGGCTTCGGCGGCAGCTTCACTTTGAGGAAAACGACTCCACAGAGCCTGTCGAGCGGCTTGAGCTGATTGGGGGCTACTGTTGTTGGCATAAATTTGAGCTAGGGCTTTGAGTGCCTCCGCCGATTCCAGATGCGAGCGCTCAGCTAAAGGTTTCAACACAGCGATGGCTGTTTGTGGATCAGCGATATCAGCATAGCGGCGGCGACCCAGGGCCGTATCGTCACTATCTGGAAATTGGGCAATCAAAGCGGCATAGGCTTCGCGGGCTGCTGCTAGTTCACGCGTTAAATGATGACTACGAGCATTACGATAGAGGTTTTGGGCGGTCAGGGGAGCTTGATCGTAAGCCCGTGAGGCCTTGCCATAGTCCCAATTATCCCAATAAAAGTTGGCCACCGCTTGCCAATCTTCTGAGGTCAAGGTTTCAGGCTGCTCTTGCACCCATCGATCGACATGAGGTTGCAGATCAGGGGTTTGGGAATGAAATTGCACGAGCTGTCTTAAAACATCTAGATCCTCAGGTTGACGGGCTAGTAAAGCTTGGAGAACTGATCCAGTCACTGGATGCTCAGGATAGTCAGCTCGAAGCGTGTCAAGTTGATGTAAGCCTAGTAAAGCCCGAGGAACTAATGGACTCTGAGGAAAGGTTTGGATGAGTGTTGTCCAGGTTGCTTGAGCTTCTGGTACCCGATCGAGTTGCTCCTGGGCTTGAGCTTCCATCATGAGCAGTTGGTCGGCCAAAAAAGGTACAGCTTGTTGCTGGGCCACGTCTTCCAGATGCGATCGAGCGATCTCAGGTTGTTGAGTGGCTAAGGCATACCAGGCCTCTCGAAAGGGTTCGGCAATCTCAGGTGGGATCGCTGTAGCCGAGGTAATAGGAGGGGGGGTAGGTGAAGGGAGAGGAGAGACCTGGGACTCAGGAAGTCTCTCTGGGGTAGACTGAGCTAGCAATTTGGAGGCTTTGGCCCAGATCTCAGAGGAGATAGCTTTAGCCGCTGTGGGGTGGGTATAGATCAATGCTGTGCTAGCCCCAGCTATAGCAGCGATTAAGGCCAGTCCTAGGCCATAGAACCATTTTCGCTTCAGCCTGCCTGTATTTGAGGATTCCATCGCTCGATTCCAACGCATTCATCCAAACAGGATACTCCGCTGCTTCAATCTCGGGAATGGATCTAAACCGACAACTTAGAGACCCAAAGGGTAAAATCACCAAAAAAACCTGGCCGCATAGTTACCAGGTTCGTTGTTTAGTTCAGGGCAGCCAGGGCATTAGGCTTGAGCTAGGACTTCCCGAGCTGTCTTCAAAACATTCTCAACGGTAAAGCCAAATTTTTCCATACAAATACCGCCGGGGGCCGATGCACCAAATTGATCAATGCCAATAATACGACCTTGATCGCCCACATACCGGCACCAGCCCAACGTCGATCCGGCTTCTACCGCAACCCGCTGCTTCATAGAAGGAGGCAGAACGGAATCACGATACGCTTGAGGCTGCTGTTCAAATAATTCCCAGCATGGCAACGAGACAACGCGAACCGATTGGCCTTCGGCGGTTAAGGTTTCGGCAGCTTGATAGCAAAGCTCGACTTCAGATCCGGTACCAATCAAGATCAGAGTCGGGTTTGGCACGTCAACGGCGATGTAGCCCCCTTTGGCCACATTCTCAACGGAAGTCCCTGCTAGTGGAGATACCTTTTGACGAGTAAAGACCAACACAGAAGGGGTTTTCAGTTGACTCAAAGCCGCTTGATAAGCTCCTACGGTTTCCCGAGCATCCGCTGGCCGGAACACTAACAAATTAGGAATAGCTCGAAGTGAGACGATCTGTTCTATGGGTTGGTGGGTGGGACCATCTTCACCTAAAGCAACGGAATCATGAGTCATGACATGCAAGACCCGAATTTGAGATAGAGCTGATAACCGGATCGCGGCCCGCATATAGTCTGTGAAGATCAAGAACGTAGCATCATAGGGAATCAAACCACCATGCAGGGCAATGCCATTGGCGGCGGCTCCCATACCATGTTCCCGAACTCCAAACCGGACGTTGCGCCCAGCATAAGAACCCGGTTGAAACTCAGCAATATCATGCAAATAGGTCATGTTGGAATGAGCCAGATCAGCCGATCCCCCAATCAGTTCAGGGACCTTAGGGGCTAAAGCATTTAAACAAAACTTGGAGAGATTACGAGTAGATTCTTTGCCGGTTTCAGCGACTGGGGCTAAAGCCTCTTTCCACCCTTCAGGCAATTCATTGGCCATCATGCGTTTAAATTCAGCCGCCTCAGCAGGATAAGCTGCCGCATAAGCCTCAAAGCGAGTTTGCCAGTCTTTTTCAGCGGCTTCACCTCGATCGACTGCCTGACGGAAGTGAGCCAACACATCATCTGGTATGTAGAAGGTGGGATCTGAGGGCCACCCTAAATTGTCTTTAGTGAGTTTGATCTCATCGTCGCCTAGCGGTGATCCATGCACACCAGCTGTTCCAGCCTTGTTGGGTGAACCATAGCCAATCGTGGTTTCGACAATAATCAGAGACGGTTGGTCGGTTGTGGCTTTGGCGATCTGGATCGCTTTAGCAATGGCATCAATGTCAGTATCGCCTTGTTCGACTTTTTGAACATGCCAGCCATAAGCTTGATAGCGAGCACCTACATCTTCAGTAAAGGCAATCTCTGTACTACCATCAATTGAAATATGGTTGCTATCGTAGAGCATGATCAGCTTGCCCAGTTTCATGTGACCTGCCATTGAAGCCGCCTCACTAGCCACCCCTTC
This sequence comes from uncultured bacterium, assembly GCA_964434865.1. Classification (GTDB taxonomy): domain Bacteria; phylum Cyanobacteriota; class Cyanobacteriia; order Thermostichales; family Thermostichaceae; genus CAYSWV01. The sequence goes on along the minus strand of CAYSWV010000032.1, from coordinate 30,681 downwards.
CATGTTGCAGCCATCTCCTAGGATGACGTAGGTGTAGTGATCCACAATCGTATGGTTGGGCTTGTTGAATGTCGCTGCCAAATGAGCTTCTGCAATGGCTAGACCGACTGCATTTCCCACTCCCTGACCCAGCGGCCCGGTTGTCACCTCAACCCCTTCAGTCTCAAAGTTTTCGGGGTGACCGGGTGTAATGCTGCCCCACTGGCGAAACTGTTTAAGATCCTCTAAGGTCACGTTGTAGCCTGTTAAATGCAGTAAGGCGTATTGCAACATGCATCCGTGGCCTGCAGACAAGATAAATCGATCTCGATCCGCCCATTGGGGATTACGAGGGTTGTACTTCATAAACTGCTGCCAGATCACATAAGCCATTGGAGCTGCACCCATAGGGAGTCCCGGGTGGCCAGACTTAGCTTTCTGCACAGCATCGACAGCGAGGAAGCGAATAGTGTTAATAGAGAGTTGTTCGAGAGAGGGGGCAGCAACGGCCATAGTGATACTCTGTCCTTTACGAAGGCCTACACAGGGTGCGAACTCGTAACAGTAACACACCAGCAATGTCTTTAGTCTAAACCTGGGATGTTGTCTTAGCGCACTTACCTACAGATGATCTCAGGCATGCTGATGAGACCGTCCAATAGAGAACTCACTGCAGTTGACCTAACCCCAAACTCTAAAGACTTTACTTAAGTTGATATGGCATTACAAAGTGTAATACTTTGAAGTCAAAAGAAATTTTAACTCATTGATTAAACATTTCAGATCAAGCATTTCAGCCAGGATCTCAACCCAACTGACTAGGCTAAACTCACTAAACTACTGACTGGATCATATAGTTAAGTCTTTGGACATCCTAAAGCAGTTATATAGAGCACAGCTTCAGTAGCTGGAATACCTAACACTTCATTGACCTGGTCATCAAAAAAGCCAGCAATTCCACTGACTCCCAACCCAACATGAATAGCGGCTAGATTGAGTCGTTGTCCTAAATGGCCAGCATCCATGTGCAAGTAGCGATAAGCACGTTCACCATAGCGAGCTACCGCTTGATCAAGATCAGCAGTATGAAAAATAACGGCTCCAGCATCTCGACCCAAGGCTTGATTTAAGCACAAATAGTAGACTTCTGAACGAAAATTTTTAAACCGGATTTGCCGGAGTTCTTCAACACGGGGAGCGTAGTAGTAACAGCCTGATTCTAGGCCCGTTACCCCAGTGGCTACAACAAAGGTCTCAATCAACGATAGATCAAAGTAAATAGGATGGGGATCCATGCGCTGATGGCCATAGTGATCCGGATGGTACGTGAAATCAAGGACGGCTAGTAAGTCCGCTAATTCGATATTGGCTCCGGTTAGTTCACGTGTTGAACGACGACGAAGAATTGTATTGACTAGATCCTGCTCGTGATGCCCCCATTGAATCGGATCCGTTTGGGTTTGGATCTTTAGACAAAATGGGAAATCATATTTATTCCCTGCCTCTGGCTCTTGATCGGATAAGGGTTGAGTTGGAGGTAATTTTTGAAGTTCAGGGGTGATCTGGGTGGCTTGGTGCATGAATGGAAGCCATTGGCCGGTGGTGAGTGCTGGGATCTCTGGGCAGGTATCAGAGGCCATGGGTGTACGAGGGTGGGGATCTGTGCGAGATTGAGGATCTAGCCAATCAACAAGCGGAATGACAGCTAAGGGCGCTTCATCTGCTGAACCGAGGAAGAGTAATTCTTCAAGCCACTGATCACAAAAACCACCCGATAAGCAAGCCCGATAGCCTGTTAAATAAGCAGCTAGTTCAATATTACCGAGTAGATGGCCGGTATCTAAACAGACTCGTCGATAAGCTCGATCTTGATACCGCCAGGCTGATCTAAAAAAGACCACAGTTGTGATTACAGCTAATGATGTGGCCTCTAACCAAGGAGACTGGAAACAAGCTTGAGATAGTAGATCCCAGCGAGCCTCATCCCAGAATCTGATCAAACTATGGGTCCGTACTTGATAGTTGTAAAGTCCTGCTGGAATCCCTGGTGCCCCCTTAGAGACCAAGTAGATCTCTGCAGGATACAAGCCACCGGCTGAAGGAGCTGAGCGCAACAGTAAGGTTTGACCTGGATAGGGGATCATTAAGGTGACCCCATAGCTGAAGTACAAAAATTGAGAGATCCGTTGGCGTTCGAGAATATCTTCAGGGGTTAAGTGGGTTTCCTGTTGATCTAGGTCTTGAGCGAGCTGATCTGTTTGCCGATTGAGGTATGGTTTCAAAGCCAACCGAGTTCCCATGCCTTCGGGATAATCCTTAAAGGGGATAGGTTGTTGGCTCCAATCTAGGCGATGAGTACTTTTGGCTAGCCCCTCCGGCGAATACTTAGTGAACTCATGATACTGTTGGCAAGCAGAATGCCTAGGCATAAACAAGGACCTGGACGTGTGGCAACGATAAGGATCAAGTGATAACCAAGATTACCATCTTGCTGAGCCCAGGACAGTCACTACTTAAAGAGCAAGCCTTAAGATTGACCTCAAACCTGTTAGCTCAGTTCCAATTTTACAGGTGAAGCTCCCTTCCTAGTCTTGAATTTAGGCAAGATTAAGGTCGTAAGTTTGTGGGATAGGTCTGTGCAACCTCCCCTTGAGACTCCGATCACATGACACTGAAGGCTCGCCGCTCAGGTTGGCCATCTTGACCAAACCGGTAGAACAAATGCTCATCTTTAAAGTCATTCTCGCCCAACACATGCTCGAAACAGCCAATTTTTAAACAATCTTGGCCAATTCTAGTGGCCTCTGCGCGTGAAATTTGCAGAAAATCAGCTAACCAGGTTACGGCCTCTGAGCCGATAAAGGCCTTTTTGTAGGTTCGGAGACCCCATTGATAATCAGCAATTTTCAGTTGGCCTGAAAGGCGCATTTGTTGGCTGATACTAGTTAAGGCTTCTTCATAGGGCTTACTATTGACGTTGGTTTCGTGAATGCATAGCCGAAAACCTGACTCTGTTTCCAACAAGATAATCCGTTCAGTTGGTGAGGGGGGATTGTCGAGCCGTTGGCGATAGTACTCTTGCGCCGTTGATCGATCGGCCCAGATATAAGACTCAAAATAATAACTCCTACCTTGATGTATGATTCCCAGGGTTGGTAGATGCCCGTTAACTTGGACTCCACTCAGCTCAACTTCTTGAAATGTAAGTAACATGATCAAAAACCTCGACCCTTATTCAAACGGATTTTATGCTGTACTGATGATCTAATACTAAGATCTGATCTAATTCTGAATCCATACTGAATCAAATCTAGGTAAACTGTGAGATATCTGACGTGATTCTAAGAGAGAGTGGCTAGAGCATCCTGAGTCTTTAACTGAGTAAGATGTAATCAGTGATACAACCGTAAATCTACTTATAAGGTTTAGGATAAGGTTTAGGGGGATCTGATGCCAAATGAGTCACTAGACAAGATGAGGCTCCTAGGATTAGAGTTGAACCCATTACGTGCTGAGTTGTTCCTATGTTCAAAATTATCAAAGCTCTTTGGAATCAGCTAACTGGATCACAGGCTCCAGCTAAGGCCCCAACGTCAACTCCACCCCCAACGCCCTCAAAGCCCGTAGCAAAACCTGCAGGGATTTCAGCCTCGACACCTGCTCAACCGATGACATCTTCTGTCCAGTCTACGATCGATACTGTTCCAACCCCGATCCCGATCTCTGAGACTGCGGTTGAACCAACCATCCCTAAGGTTCAACCCCTACCAACAGGTACAGCCTTGTCAATTCAATTGATAGGTGCTTGTCAGTCTCGAGTCAATCCCATCCGGTCATTGTCGGCTAAACAGTTGACGACCTACAAACTCAGTGCTTTTAGTGCTAAGCAATCCCAAGCGGTTAAGTTAGGGTCTCTTTCTGGCCGCCGATTTAAGCACTAGCTTGGAGACGATGGTCTTGCCTTAAGCCTAGCCTGATGACCTGGGCTGATGATCTAAGGTGGGATATCTTAAAAACTGGGATCGAAGACAACTAAGTGAGAAAGTCGAGTAGCAACCGGTTAACGGTTTGGGGGGCTTCTTGCTGTGTCCAATGACCACAATCACCAATGAATTCCATTCGAAAGGTATTGGAGAAAAACTGTTCCATATTTTCAGTCAGCGATTTAGAGAGTACCTGATCTTCTTCACCCCAAATCAGCAACGTTGGAGACAAGATTTGATGAATAGGCTCAGTCAACCAATTTTGAACTGCCCTGAGATCAAATATAGCTCGGTAGTATTTCAACGCTGACGAGATCACTTTAGGCTTAGCCAAAGCAGTCTTATAGATATTCAGATCTTGTCGAGTAAAAGCACTTTTGCGAATCGAAGTTTCCTGAAAAATTTGCTGAACCCATTCATTTAGATTACGTTGAAACAGCCATTCTGGTAACCAGGGTAATTGAAAGAAAAACAGGTACCAACTACGTTGAAACTGGTCTAAATTACTCAGTAGCTCACGCCGCATACACGCTGGATGAGGAGAATTTAATACAACTAGTTTGCGGATTTGATCTGGAAAGTGTTGAGCCCAGTGCCAAGCTATGGATCCACCCCAATCATGAGCCACAACAGAAGCTGTTTTGCTACCAAAGTGAGTTAGAAGACCCTGAACATCATGGGTTAAGGTATCCAAGTCGTAGCCGGTATCAGGTTTGTCGGAGTCGTTATAGCCTCTCAAGTCAGGTACCACGACCCGAAATTTTTTAGCAAGAACAGGGATCTGATGCCGCCAGGAATACCAAAATTCAGGAAACCCATGCAAAAGTAACACTAACTCTCCCTCCCCTTGGGTCACATAATGAAGCTGAATACCGTTAGTGTTAGCATAACCATGTGTCCAAGGACCCACGAGAGAAGAGGTAGATAGGGCAACTGCAGTCATAGGTTACAAGTGAGTTGGCAACGAGAGTTTACAGAGAAGCACACCACTGTGCTCGTAAGATAAATCGTATCTTCATATACTAACGTTTGACCTGACGCTTAGGACTGCCAAAATGAATCGTGTCATTCCCTTTACTGTTGCTGTCTTGGGCCTGGGAGCCTGGGGATCAACCCTAGCCGAATTGGTCAAAGCCCAGGGGCATGAGTTGAAACCTTGGAGACGAGGCGATCATTTAGCTGAGGCCGTTCAAGAGACAGCCTTAATTTTATCGGTGGTGTCCATGAGTGGTGTCTCCTCTGTCATTGCTCAGCTCCAGACGGTCACCATTCCTAAGCAGGCGATCCTGGTGAGTGCCACAAAAGGCCTGGATGCCCAAACTTGTTTAACGCCCTCCCAGCTATGGCAAGCTGCTTATCCTGATCATCCTGTGGTGGTGTTATCAGGGCCTAATTTATCGAAAGAAATTCGGAAGAGCTTACCGGCGGCAGCGGTCGCGGCTAGTTCGTCAATGGCGGCGGCTGAAACTGTGCAGTGGGCCTTATCATCTGATCGGTTTCGCATTTACACCAGCTCAGATCCGGTTGGGGTTGAACTCGGTGGCACCCTAAAAAATGTGATGGCTATTGCTGCTGGCGTTTGTGATGGGCTCAGTCTGGGTACTAATGCTAAAGCGGCCTTGGTAACACGGGGATTACGTGAGATCACTCGAATAGGTGTGCACTTGGGGGCTCAAGCTGAAACCTTTAGTGGATTGTCTGGTTTGGGCGATTTGCTAGCCACTTGCAACAGTCCATTGAGTCGGAATTACCAAGTCGGCTATAAACTGGCTCAGGGTCAAACCCTAGAGGAAGTTATTGCGGATAGCCAAGGTGTTGCTGAAGGCGTGAATACTACCCAAGTATTGGTGGAATTAGCTAAACGTGAACAGATCGCCGTCCCCATTGCACAACAGGTCTATCGCTTATTAAAAGGGGAGATCACACCTCAGGCTGCTGTCCATAATTTGATGGAGCGAGCTTTAAAGCATGAATAGAGCTAACTCATGGCAATAAAGGTCATCAAGTAATGAAGGGTTCTGGCCCACACCTCTTCTACTTGATCGGCGATCAGTAAGGCAGGAATATACCCAGCACAGAGAGACAGTTTTTGATTAAACATACCCATATTGAGATAGTAGCGTCGCGTCAGAGGAATACTACGGCAGGTCACAATCTGGAGATCTCGGGCACGAATATACCGCTCCATGACACCGCTACTGTTGGTGGCAAGTTGTGTCGTATTTTGAAAGTAAGAATCTGTTTGTTTAAGGAATAACTTCAGAAAGGGGACCCAATCTTCACTCCGAACGACTTCAAGAAAGGTTGATTTAAAGAGCAAATGTCTGAGCTGGTGATGCAAAATAGCTTGGGATGGATCTTGGAATTTAATCTTTTTTAGTAAAGCTAGGGGATCTCGGGGTGGCTCTGACAAAAACAGTTTACTGGACTGAAAAGAAATAAAGTTACCAATTGATTCTTCTAAAATTGGATGATGGGCTAAGAGACGGCTATTAAAAGGATAAGAGAAAAACACGGTTTCAACACTTTCACCTTGTTGTTCAGCTAAATCAAGTTGACACTGTAAGTAAGCCAAATTTAAAACTACATGTAGAGATGAGTTAGATCGCCGAGCAAAGCGTCTTAGACCTTCTGTTTGGGCTCGGGTAAACTCAAAAAACTTGGTGGCAATCGGAGCGGTGTGGGGGTTGATTGTCGCGATCTCATGGATAGGCCGTATCCGGGGGAAGGCCACTAGTAGATTGAGGAGATCAGTCCGTGTCGAGACTAAGTCTTGCCTTGTTAGACTTGAAAGTTCAGTCTTCTGGAGTAAAGCTTCCCACTCTTGGTACCCACTTGACTGCAAGCGATACTGAGTAATCAGAGGCCTTTGGATCTTTAGTTTTTGTCGGTGACTAATTGAAATGTCAAATAAGTGTGCCCAATCAGCTAAATAAGGTAACGGTTGAACGATAGGTTGTTCACCTGCCATCAAGGTTAGGTAAAATTGAAATAGATCGTTTAAAAACAGATAGATACTGACACCATCAAAAGCAACATGAGATGAAATCAGTTGTAAATGGGTTAATGACTGCCATTGTATACAAATCAGTCTGAAAGGATAGTCATGCTCAAGTTGGATGGTTTGATTGCGATGTTGGCTATCTAGAGCATTGATCTCATCATCAAGATCAGATTCGGCACACCCTAGCGTTTTAAATTCGATTGGTAAGTCAGCCTCAGCATCAAGGGTCTCAGCTTTCTCCTGCCAGAAATAGCGTTGACTATCGGTTAAGTCCACCTGCACTCTTGAACGGAGGGTTAGATGTCTTTGCATCACCATGGCCGTGGCTTGTCGCAGTCGGTCCTGATCTAAGACTTGTTGAAGGCGTAAACTAACGGAACTATTACAAGACGATCCATGAATTAAATAGCGGTTGAAATGATCACATGAGATCGGACAGAGCGGGTACATAGTAGAGCTATGGGTAAACAAACCGGTCACTTCATCTTGGCTTTATCCATTTAATCCTATTTGAATAAAGTTTACACTAGTATAGGCTTATGCTAATAGATAAAATTTAGATCAAGACTACCCGATCTCAAATCTGTCCATTTTATGAAAAAATAAAGCCTGCATGTGCAGACTTATACCTTTAGAGTGTTTGGTAGAGTGCTTGGTTGTGAGTTAGAGGGAGCTATTCAGCTTATCGAATGATAACTATTTCAGACTCAACCTTGCAAGCATAAGTTTTGAGCAATTGGCTGATCTGGGCCGCCGATTCATGACCGCCTTTAAATCCAATCACCTGGCGCTCAGGATGGCGGCTAGGTAGGGAGCGAATCTGGAAAATCGCTTCTGAAACCCGTTCAGTGATCGCTTGTGACATGGTTTGCTTGGCATAATCACGTTGATAGCTTGATCCTTCAGCTGTGGTGGCATACAGAGCAGGTAAGCGATTTAGCGCATAGGCACAAATATCTCCGATGTCGATACCTGATTCTCTGAGTTCGATAGATTGAGTGATCTGACGACTGGCCTCAACTAACACCAGATCCTCAATCACATTCACAAACTGCTTACAGGGAACTGATTGCACCGATCCCACTTCAACAGCTAGCATTAGTTGTTCTAAAGCCTGATTTTCTCGATGAGGAATCGGGTCAAGCTCACTACAGAGTAGAGCAATCTCGGCTTGCATGGCTGGAGTTAGGATTCCATTGTCAATGGCCTCATCTACGATATGGCGAATCGATCGCTCATTTTGGGGCATGGGAGACTCCTAGGTTAAAAACAGGATTCAGAGCTGGGTAAACTGATGGCTTTGTTTTTAATTTAAATAGTTTGTTTACCGACTGTAATCGTAGATTTGACTGAATCTTGCTAGATCCAAGCTAGCCACTGCCGGAATAGAGTGAGATCCAACAGGATGAATCGGGAATTACATGCCACTAGAACCACTCGATCCATGGGATCAAGCTTGGCTGGATTATTGTGAGGGAGACACATCCGCAACCGTACCCCATGAGTCAAACTCAATTTACTCGCATTGGATCTACGTTTTTGAGGCAACATCCCCAGTACCGCTCAGATTTGCGTGGGATCTATCTAGGTCGTCTCGACACTTATCCTTGGATAGAATCTTATATTCAATGTGAAGCTCCTGGTCACCCTCGCTTCCATCAGGCCCAATCTGATCTATTGCTGATGAATTCAATCGCTACTGATCTACTGTTAGATCCAGACTTCACCACCACAGTGCTGCAACCTGCTTTTCAAAATAGCTGTTATCAAGTATCAGGTATTACTCTTGAAAAAGTTTGGTATCAGAAAACATCAGCAGGTTTGGTTCCCCCAGGTGGCCTCCTATGGATCGAATTTGAGACCTTAGCAACGTGTCATTGATCTGTAGCTACAATAGCTCTCTCGATATCGGTGACTTATCTTCATATCCTTCAAATAGATGAAGTTGTGCGGCAGTAATGTGCTCAGGGGCCAAACCATAACAATGAGACCGAAATAAACATGATCCACACCCTGTTTTATCTTGAGTGAGGGGATACGTGTCTGAAGCTAAGTGGCGTAAGTACTTTAAGTTGGCTGAGAGCACAGTATAATCTTGATCAAATTGCTGCTGAGAATAGTGCAAGTTGAAAGGTTGATCGGGAAAATTGGCAAACCAAAACGTTAGTGTAACCGCTTCGGGAGTAAAGTCAGGCTGACCGGTCAGTTTAGAGCTAGCTAGACAGGCAATGAGAGGATAGAGTTTGACCTGCCACTGTTGGCGCAGCACATAATCTTGAGGACGTGTTTGATGGGTTTTCCAGTCAATAATGTGGATGTGATGGGGTGTGATCACTAGCCGATCAAACTTAGCCATGATCCTGAAGCCGTCTATAGTTACCCAGATTGGGATCTCAGATTTCACGTGGCCTAGAGGTTGCTGATGTGAGCTAGCTAAAAACTGCTGCCACCACTGTTGGACAGGTGGAGCAATAACCTTGAGTTGGCTATCGAGACTATGACCTTTAGTATATAATTCAACTAAGCGATGGAAAATGCGGCCAGATTCAAAATCTTCTGGATCTTGAGTCAGCTGTGTGGCTGGCCAAATGAGATGGTCAATATAGATGTAACGAAAGAGACGAGGACACTGGCCTAAAATCGTTAAAGCTGAAGCGGATAGGGTTAGATGAGCCAAGCTCGGATCAAGGGGATGGAGAGGCTCTGACTGATCGTGTAGAGCTGGCATGATTAAGCTAGAGATCTCGCCGATCAGGAAGTTGTGGGTGAGGGGTCGTTCGATGTTGAGACCCATTGGATCGAGCTAGTCGCTGCTGCCGTCGTTGAAACTGCTGCTGCCGTTGCCAGGCTTCCCAACAGACCAAGCCCAAGATCAAAGACGCTCCGATCAAGTAAGCTAATCCTGCTGGTAGGCCTGCCAGTACCAAGGCTAAGCTACCTACCCATAAGGTGAGGGTGTAAATAAAGAGGACTGAAAATCGTTGTGACAGCCCTGCTTTGAGAAGACGATGATGAAGATGTCCTCGATCGGGCTTAAAGGGAGAGCGCCCCTGCTGTAATCGCTTGAGTATCACTGTAGACATATCTAAAATCGGAACCGCCAAGATACAGAAGGGCAAAACTACTGCTAGAGTCGTGACAACCTTGGCCACCCCAATAACACCAATGCCAGCCAGGGTAAAGCCAAGAAAATAGGCTCCACCGTCTCCCATAAAGATCTGGGCTGGATTAAAGTTATAACGCAAGAACCCTAAACAACCTCCAGCTGAGGCTGCCGCCAAAATAGCAGCGGTGGGTCGATCTAAGAGCAAACTCACGATCAGCATCACCACAGAGGCAATACCTGAGACACCAGCAGCTAACCCATCCAACCCATCGATCCAATTAATGGCATTTGCCATTCCCACTAGCCACAAGAGGGTCGCAATCAAACTGAGCCAAGCCGGAATGGTGACAATACCCAGTGAGGGCAAAGAAATAAAATCAATGCGGACCCCGACATACCAAGCTGCCGCCGCCACCGCTAACTGCATACATAACCGGCTGATAGGGGATAGATGAAACAGATCATCAGCCAATCCAATCATAAAAAATAGGAGGCCCCCGATGGTGACTCCCCAAATCTCATATTCCTGCTGAGGTTGAAGGCCACTAAATGCACCTGCGCCCCACAACAACAGTAGACTCACGAGATTCCCAGCAAAGATCGACACACCTCCCAAACGAACAATAGGTTGGGAATGGACCTTGCGTTCATCGGGAACATCAACCTGGCCACTCCTTAACCCAACAGCCTTCACTGCAGGGGTTGTTAGGAGTACCACAACAGCAGCAACCAGAAAGGCGACCAGGTAGGTCATAAAAGCTCCTTAGACGAGAGCAGGTTCTGTCTTTTCTGTCATCGCTAGGTGAGGATAAAGCGGGAATGATTGGCACAGCTGTAAAACACGTTGGCGACAATCGGTCAGGACCGCTTCATTTTCGGGATGAACCAGACAGTCTGCAATGATATCCCCAATTGTCTGGAACTCCAACTCTTTGAGGCCCCGAGTTGTTAAAGCCGGTGATCCTAATCGTAATCCACTGGTCACAAAGGGCTTTTCTGGATCAAATGGAATAGTATTTTTGTTGGCTGTGATATGAATCTGCTCCATTAGAGCATCGGCACGTTTGCCTGTCATCGTAGATTCAACTACATCTGTCTGTTGCAGCTTTTCTGTAACACTACGTAGATCGAGCAACATCAAGTGGTTATCAGTTCCTCCCGATACCAGGCGAATGCCCCGACTGTGGAGCTGCTGTGCCAGCGCTTGAGCATTAGCAATCACTTGAGCCGAATAACTTATAAAGCCAGGTTGTAACGCCTCGCCAAAAGCTACAGCTTTGCCAGCAATGACATGTTCCAACGGTCCCCCCTGAGTTCCTGGAAACACCGCCTTATTCAACAACTTACCCAGCTCAGTATCTCGGGTCACAATCAGTCCCCCTCGAGGACCCCGTAAGGTCTTGTGAGTTGTTGTGGTCACCACATCACAGATAGGCACAGGATTAGGATGATGCCCTGAGGCCACTAACCCAGCAATATGAGCAATATCAGCCATTAGATAGGCGCCCACTTCATCTGCGATCGTGCGAAAAGCCGTGAAATCAATTTGGCGGGGATAAGCAGAATAGCCACAAATCAAGAGTTTGGGTTTATGCTGGTGAGCTAACTCTCGGATCTGATCAAAGTCCAGCTGTTCTGTATCTTTTGATACACCATAATGAACCGCCTTAAACCATTTCCCCGAGACATTAACCGGTGAGCCATGAGTGAGATGGCCGCCATGGGATAAATCCATCCCCATGATCGTGTCACCGGGTTGGAGTAAAGTTAGAAACACAGCGAAATTGGCTTGAGCTCCAGAGTGAGGCTGAACATTAGCATGAGCAGCTCCAAAGAGTTGTTTAGCTCGTTCTATAGCTATGGCTTCGATCTCATCAACAAACTCACAGCCCCCGTAATAGCGCTTTTGAGGGAGCCCCTCCGCATATTTATTTGTTAACACCGATCCTTGAGTAGCCAGAACAGCGGGCGAGGTAAAGTTCTCACTGGCAATCATCTCCAGGTGATCTCGTTGTCGGCCTAACTCTTTCCCGATCAAACTAAAGATTTTCGGATCACTTGCAGCTAAAAAATCTAAATTCGTTTTCAAGTCAGATCGACTCATCACAAGCAAAGGCCTCATGCTTTCAATGCTCAGTTATGGTAACATGCGCTCTCTGATAGATTCTATGGCTTACCAGCTTGGATCACCCCTCAGCTGACTCACTCATAACGTCTAGCTGACTTCGCAAACTGACACGTCCAGCTAGATGATGTAAAGAACTTTTTAGCTTCTGAGAGATTCAGATCAGATCATCCCAGTCCAACTGTAAAGTTAGAAAGATTATTTTATCTCTCTCAATAGGAGTATCTCATGCCATTATCTGAACCCCAAATCTTTACTATCTTAGGCTTGGCTTTGGTTCCAGCCTTTATGGCCTTGATGTTGGGAGCTGCCTTAGCTCGTTCCTAGTGAGCGGATCCAATCGCCGATCAAGTCAAGGTGTTTGCAGATCCTAGATTCACTCTAAGATCCGTTAGACTACTCAGCCCAGATGAACTCAACTGTAAGGCTACTGCACTTAGAAGGTATTGGTGTTTTAGCTAGGGCTTGTCCATTCAGTGGTAGAGTATATGTGCTTAGTCAGAGGCTGTAGGACAGTGAGTTCTGCAGCTTTAGTTGTGTAAAGGCATCTAATCAGGTAACTTTCTGTAGGAGATCCCTGACAGAATCGGAAAAATCGGCTTCAATACACGCTGTGATTCCTTATCTAATGGATCTCTGACTGTTACTGCAAGTGGGTTTTCCCAAAGTCTAACCGGTAGATGGTAACCTTAGGCCTACAACGGTACTCTGGCTTTGAGTAGATCTAACTAATCTCAATGGGGTCTAGACGCATAATGACTGTGTGGCTGTTATGGGGGCTAGAGCTGTGACGAGAGCGTCTCATCGATTCATCTCATCCACTCGGCCCCTTCATTCCAAGTCCTCCAGGAAGCGACGCCCTGTTTCACCTCCTCCCCAGCAATCTGCAGTTGCTAGCCGTGAATCAGGTCCCACCTTACGGATCCCTCGTTCCTCTCCTCCATCGGCGTTAGCCAATCCCTCAATTCAGGAGCGAGAAGTCGTTTCCTCCTCACCTACAGGTGCCGTGCAATCTTTGGATATTCAAAGGCTTTTAGCAAAGCCACCTGTTCGCTATCGAGTGCGAGCTCGACGGAAGTGGCAAGCTCGAGGATTAGAGTCTATGACTATCATTGCTGTCAACATTGTATTAATTTCAGCGGCTATGGGAGGCCTGATCCGATTGCTACCTGTTCAAGTGGCCCAGCACAGTCGTCTCCAGGTCTTAGAAGCTGAAGTTGATCTGATGAGTGCCCGTGTTAGTCGCCTCCAAGAGACTCTAGATCGCAGCATGGATCCTTTACAGAAAGAAGCTCTCCAAAAAGAGAAATTCAATTATGTTCCGGCTAACCAACTTCATGTCCGCTTAGTGGAACCAACCGTTCAAGAGGGAATTATTGCAACTGAAACAGAATCAGCGTCTGAGACCAACCCCCGTAAGGCCTTTATGGGATGGATGACGCCCTGGACAAGCTTGGGTTATATCTTCAAACGAGATCAATAAGATTCTCGACTCTAGAGCTAAGTGCTATGCTACTATGACTTTTGCCAAACTTTTTTGCTCAACCGATGTCTGCTCTTTTAGGCTCTAGTTGTCTAGCTATGTGATTGAAGACTTATATTTTAAAAGCTGATGAGATCTATGCTCTTACGGCTCAAACTTGGCATAGGCTAAGGTTCAACCCTGCCAACCATTACCACTGGTACATCTCAACCCTAGGGCTAGCTGTTAACTGAGGTGATTGAATGAATCAAGGCACAGTCTGGGAGATGGATTTTAACGCCCTACCCTTACGAGACCAACAAGATAAACGTGTCTGGGAACTCTTAGTCTGTGATACTTCTGGAGCTTTTAAACAAGCTTGCTACTGCAATAATCAGCAAGTCAAGAGTGAGTGGGTGACTGAGCAATTGCAGCAGTACTTGACCATAACAGCCGACAAGCCGGTTGCGATCCGAGTCTTTCGCAGTCGAATGTCTTCTATACTACAACGAGGATGCGTAGGGGCGGGTATCCCGATGCGGCCCAGTCGTCGAGTTTATACCCTGCGAAAATGGATGCAACAACGCGCTACCGATGTCTACCCTTATGAAACTGAATTTACCTACCAACCCGATGACACCATCATGATGGATGCAGCTCTATCTGCTCCTGCAACATTACCTGATAAACTCCGTGGTGATCAGTGGGCTCTAGTCACCTTAAAAGTATCTGATTTAAAAGATATGGATCAGTGGCCTACCGAATTTAGTGATCAATTTCCAGTGGAATGGGATCAATTCGATTCAGAGGCAGCCGTCCCAGGTCTGCTCATGACATCACGCCGAGCGTCACCTTTAGCGGCTTGGATGAGTGGCATTGAGCCCGCCTTTCTGAGGCAGGTGGCCGAGCCACAACCTTATCTTCTGCTAGAAGCAGGCCAAACTGATCGTTATATCATGGCGCGGCTCAGTTCTGAAAAAATCCAAGCTGAATCCAAACAGTTTGAAGCTCGGAAACAGGCTATTCAAGGCCTTCATTTTCTCGCTATTCAATCTGACCTCCAAGCCCAGTCTTTTGCAGGGTTCTGGCTACTTCAAGATCTAGATCAGGACCTTGATCCTTAAACCTTGATCCGTAAACTAGTTTAAAAACTAGACTTAAAGTGGGTGATCTGCTTTTAAAACAAGTTATTAGATATCGTTCGAGGCTCAACCTGAGGAGCTTGGCACATTTTACGAGCACGGTCAGAAGCTGGAGCAATCCAAGAATAGGCAAAATGACTGACACAAGTTAGCTGAGGGGTATTTTGAAACAGCATTTGCATTTGGACTTCCAACATAGGCCGATGGTCTAACGATTGACCCCACAAGCCAGCTAAGGCTGGACAGATAAAGGTTCCAGCTGGCGCCTGATCTAAAACAGTTTTTACCTCTTCCACCACACAGCTGGCATCTTCACACTTAGCATAGGCCATCGGGTGCCACTCTGAAGTGGGATCAAAACGGTGCCAAGGTTGTAATCGGGAATCAAAGCCTTCTCCCACTGATCGATTGCCATAAGGAAAGAAGACAGCTCCTGAGGGAATTTGCTGAGTATTCACCTGATCTGACATGGTGTTGAGATAGTCTAAGATCCCATATTGAGCAAATTCAACCGCTAAATCCCAAAGTTGGTTTTGAAGCTGAGATTGTCGTTCAACCGCCCTTGGAGTTGGGGTTGGGGTAGGCAACGGTGTTGGATTGGGAGTAGACGTATCAGCTGAAAGTGTTGTGGCTACTGGTTTTGGTGTGGAGGTAGGGGTTGGTGTAGCTGGCAAGGCCGTTTGACCCGGTTGCTGCCATTGGATAGCCGATCCAGCAAAGGTTTGGTCAAAAGTTAGAATATCTTGGGTGGTGATGTAGCCTTGTTGAAGATAGCGCTCTAGAACGGCTTGGGTGAGTGGATTTAGGCCTAGCTCTTTGAAAGCTTGCTGAGCCGCTTCACTGTAGATCCATAGATCTTTTACAGTTACAGCTAGTGAGGCCTCGCCAGTGCCACGGGGATAGCGAATATAATCGAACAAGACACCATCAGGCTGACGTTTCAATACTTGGTTGAGTAAGTTTAAATAATCTTGGCGCACTTGGGGATTAAACGGATCCACAAACACTTGGTCAGGACCCGAAACAGCATCAAAGTCTTCGATATTTAAGGTGAATGGGTCAAAAATACTCGTATTCCCCTCACCATTACGAGCTAAAGCAGTCTGTCGATCGGGCAGTTGGCTGTAGGAGTAGCCGAAGTTGAGTGAAAACATCCAGGCATAGGCTGATAACCCGCGCCGCCGGGCTGCAGTTAGGGCTAGATCTAGTAAATCGGCTTCTGGATTGATACTGGGCCAGGGAGCGGCTTGATTACCTGGTAAAACAGTGGTGCCATCATAAAAAACCTCAATGTATACCCGGTTATACCCAGAATTGATGATCGTATCGAAAACTTGATCAAGAACTCCAGGTTGAGTGTCACAAGGATACAACCGTAGCCATGTAGCTTGGATCTGAGGCCAACGAGTTTGGCGACATTGCTCTAGAGCTTGCCTGTGCTCTGACAGGACTTGGGTATACTCAGCCCAGGCAGAATCAGAGCTTAACGATTGCTCTCTAAGCCTATCTTTATAGGCAATAGCAGCTGGAGATTGCCGGCAGTAGCTATCTAATTGATAGGCAGATGGGGGTTCGCCCTCTTGACCGATAGCTGGACTTCCCAAGACTCCTAAGCAGGCCGTACCACCTAAGATCCAAACTTTGGGGTTAGCCGAGTGAAATCGTACCATAGGGCTACTTAACCTTAGTTTTACTGTCCATTCATCTAGGCAAGATCTCAAGCTTAAACCTCAAAGCCATGATCCGTGCAGCAACCCTGATAAAGGTCTAACCTACATGGCGTAACCCTGACTACAATAAGGAAACCTACCCTAAGGCAGGGTATAAAAATAATCCCATGAGGTCAAGCATGCTGAGGGTGACTACTGTAGCTGAGTTCTTAGAGAAGTATGTGGCAGGAGAGCGAAATTTTCAACAGATCCAGCTGCCTGGTGTTGATCTAAATGGCATTACTTTATCGGGGGTTGATCTAACAGGGGCTGATTTAACGGGGGCCCAACTCGCGGACCAAGCTGTGTTTACAGAAGCTTCACTGCTGGGAGCTGTGCTCACAGAAGCTAATTTAAGCGGATCTAACTTTTACAAAGCCAATCTCAGGCAAGCCCATCTTGCTGGTGCTAATCTCCAGCGAACTTACTTGAGTGAAGCTGATCTCAGTGAGGCTGACTTAAGAGGGGCCTCCCTTCGCAAAACCAATCTCTACAAGGCTAATCTCTATCGAGCAAACTTGCGGGGTGCTGACCTAAGTCGAACCAACTTGACTGAGGTTTATCTACGAGGGTCCATCTATGATGACTTGACCTTACTGCCCCCTGATTTTGATCCCATTCGAGCTGGGATGCGACCCTTAGACTCACGTATTTGGACTCTAGATTCAAAAGGCTATGATGATTAAGTGAACCTCTGACTGGACTACCTCAACCTGCTTTAGTACCACTGTTGGGCATAGAGACGTTGAACCACATAAAAGGCAAACAGATCAATGCTCACTTTCCGTTCATCGGTCATAAACGATTCCACGGTACTAGAGGAGAGTCCATTCAGAGTGCAGGTGAAATATTTTTTCCCTTGTAAATCAGCCTCAGCAAAAAAAATCTTAAACTCCCGATACCCCTGATCAAACGATCCCACTAGAGTTTTATCGTCTAGCTTAAGCGTGATGTCGTTAACGTTACGGGCTTGAAAGGCTGCCAGCACAGCAGGAATCACATCCTCTTCAATAAACTGAGGAAAAGGTTTATCAGGGGCTTTCTCTTTTTTGCCTTTAGTGGCTGCTGCATCTGTCATAGGGGTACTCCAGCATCTTGTCCCAATCTACCACGATATCTAGAGCCAAGTTGCAAGAGGGATCCAGGTTGCAATAGCCCTTGTAAGTAACCTTGCTCGGGGTCTTGCTGATCTAGCCTTCTGGAATATATTGACCCTCAATTTGATCAACAGGAACTTGTGGGTAGCCCATACTGTAGTTCAACACTGGGTTAGCCATGTTGTAAGCAATCTTGCCCTCTTTGAGTAAGTTACGGATAAAATGTTCCAGATCAGAGCCGATACGCCGTAAGTTGTACTCAATCAGATCACGACCCTCATGGCTAGCAACAAGCTCTTCAAACTTTTTATACACTTGTTGTAGAGCTTCATCAGTCCAAACTAGTTCATTGTCAGGATCAACATCTAGAGTAAGTAAGTCTTCCCGGGCAGACCATTGATCATCAACAATGTCTCCCGCAAAGATATGTACATGACGAGTCACCGATTTCAGCATCAGATCTACCCTTGAGTGGTTGGAGGTTATCTTATTTGAGGTTTGAGGGCCACTTTCAACCGCATAGCCTTGGAGCCACGACTGAAAGATACTGGGATCATCCTATCGCAGGTTGATTCCAGATTGTGGAAAGGTTTGCTCTTTAGGCTAGCGAATCCTAACGTTATGGGTGATGTCGGGGCTATGGAGACTTAGCCACAATAGGTGTAGTAGCTGTAAGACTTAACCAAGATGATCTTAACCAAAATGATGTCTCACACAATTCAATTCCAAGCTGGGTTGGTAACTCTCTGCACATTAGTTGGGATGATCAGCTTCGCACCTGCAGCACAAGCCAGTCGTCTAGTCCGATCCGGAGATGGTGATTTTGCCATCACTTTTAACAATAATTGCCGAGTCGAATTTGATTCCAGTGGATCGCAGCGATTTGCTAGTGACTGTAGTGAACGTCAAATAGAACGAGCTGAAACTCGCGCCAAAACCGAAGTTAGACGTAATTTAGGACGGCCTAATTCACTAACCATTCAAAGACTGAATGATGTATTTAGATTTGATGATGACCGATTCCGAGATGATGTATTTAGATTTGATGATGACCGGTTGCGAACTGATGGATTCCGATTTGATGATGGATTTCGGTTTGATGATGACAACCGCCGCTCGGATGGACCTCAATGCACGATCAGTAGTCGTGGAATCGAGTGCCGCTAACTAGCTAGCCAGAGTTAACTCTAGCTCTCAAATCAAGTCAACATCTGCCATCACTTCAACCAGTGCAGGGCCATCATAAGTAATGACTATTTTGACTCTGTTCCTCTGGTAACATGCCTCCTTCACCAGAGCAGATCCCGGTCCCTGCCAATTTTGCACCCTTAATGAACTGGCTCAGCTCCTCCAAGTTATGAGCAGTGTCTGATCTGATTGAACCCATACGGCTCTCTGCGCAATGTTTCTTTGTATCTGGTTTCAAAAAGCAACAACCTTAGAGTCTCCAGCTCTGATCTGAAAGTCAGCCTGAAAATGTCGGATCTTGAATTAGAATGTGCAGTGAGACTACAACTTCACAGCTAAGCTAGGATCTCAACACTAATAGCCCTGATGTAGGAGGTTGCCCCTTTGGCTCCGGTGGTCTTTGAGCATGTGACAAAACAATTTGGTCATACGCTTGCTGTTGATGATCTCAACCTTGTGATTGAGGATGGGGAGTTTCTAGTTTTTGTAGGGCCTTCAGGTTGTGGCAAAACGACATCTTTACGGCTCTTAGCTGGCTTAGAAACCCTCTCATCTGGAGCCATCTACATAGGAGAGCAAAACGTCAGCACCATACCTCCCAAAGATCGGGATATTGCCATGGTGTTTCAATCGTATGCCTTGTATCCTCATATGACAGTAGCTGAAAATATGTCATTTGCGTTGAAATTAACAGGCATGCCGAAAGCTGAAATTGGGCATCGGGTCAAAACTGTCGCTACCCGACTAGGGTTAGATCCCTTATTAAAGCGCAAGCCCAGAGAACTATCAGGCGGTCAACAACAACGAGTGGCCCTGGGTCGGGCAATTGTTAGAGATGCGGCCGTCTTTTTAATGGATGAACCATTATCGAACTTGGATGCTAAATTACGATCTCAAGCTCGGCTGGAAATCACAAGGCTGCATCAACAATTGGGTAAAACATTTATCTATGTGACCCATGATCAGGTAGAAGCTATGACGATGGGAACCCGCATTGCTATCATGCAGAACGGTGTCCTTCAACAAATCGATACCCCTGAAGCTATATATCGACGCCCCCATAACTTGTTTGTGGCTGAGTTTATGGGTAGCCCCGCAATGAATTTTTTCAAGGTTACCTTAACCCAAAATGAAGATAATCTCTGGGCCCGATCAGAGAGCTTATTTGTGTTGTTACCAGATTGGATCAAGCAAAGCCTGGAACGGCAACCTAGAATCCCTCATAGCTGTATTTTAGGTATTCGTCCTGAAGATATCTATGATCCGGATATGGTGTCTTCAATTATTGATCCAGCATCTTTAAAAGCACGGGTAACCAACCGTGAACTACTAGGCTATGAAGTTATTCTTTATTTAAACAATCTGAATACTGAAGGCATTGAAGGCCAAGCATTCATTGCACGCGTCAATGCCAGAACTGAGATTAAACCGGGTGATCGGGTAGAGATGCACTTGGATCGACAACGATTGCACCTATTTGATGCAGCGACGCAACTGAGCTTACTCTAACTCTGAAGGTTGGTTACTCAGAGTCAGGTTTTCAAGTTTGAGTACATCATTAGTGACAAGAATTGAATATGAGTAGTTGTTGACTTTGAGCTTGGAAGATCCAATGCTAGGCTACCTAAGGTTGTGGAGTTAAGTTAATGACAATGACTGATGGGAGATGGGAACAGGTATCGGAATGTCGAGACAGTGATCTGGTTGAAGTTGTTACTTTAGATCCAACGCTTCAATTAGATGTTCGCTATGCCCGATCAGATAATTTTGTTGGTTACCCTGTCTACGACGAAGCCCGTGTGTTTTTACAACGTCCAGCTGCTGAAGCTTTAATTCGGGTCCATCAAGCTTTAAAGCCACAGGGGTATGGCCTGGTCATATTTGATGGGTATCGCCCCTGGGATGTGACCAAACTCTTTTGGGATGTGACCTCTGGATATCAGCGTCACTTTGTGGCTAATCCTGAACGGGGATCCCGACATAATCGAGGCTGTGCTGTTGATCTGTCTCTGTTTGAAGTTGCTACTGGCTTACCTGTTCCGATGCCCAGTGACTTTGATGAAATGACAGAACGATCTCATAGTCATTACCTGGGAGGCACTGCACTGGAACGGGGCCATCGGAGTTTACTTCAACAGACAATGGTGGCAGCAGGATTTACCCTCTTCGATCCTGAGTGGTGGCATTTTGATTATCAAGACTGGTCGTTGTACCCGATCTTAAATCTTAAATTTGATCAGATTTAGTCCCATACCCTCTTGATCAGATCCATGCTAGTCATCAGGGTTGTCCTATAATAAGACTATTAGCTGGAATGTTATTAGCTGGAATGCCATTAGCTGGAACAAATGCATGAATGCCGTTGAAGTATACCTGCAACAGTCTGTATCCACCCCTATTGATGAGAAAACCTGGCAGATCTGGTTTGAAATCTGGTTAGAAGTGTTATCCATTCATCAGTCTTGTGAGTTGAGTTTATGTCTAACCACTGATGAGGCTATTCAGACCTTGAATCGTGAGTTTCGTGGCATTGATGCTGCAACCGATGTCTTAGCTTTTGCCGCTCAGGAGACTATGATGCCCGCTGGGATCTTAGCTTTGACCGAGATTAAGGTGTTAGGTGACATTATTATTTCAGTTCCTACTGCAACTCGTCAGGCCTTAGAGCATCGTCACTCCTTGACACAGGAGTTAGCCTGGTTAGCAGTGCATGGGTTACTCCACCTTCTAGGCTGGGATCATCCAGATGAGGTATCGTTACAACACATGCTCCAAAAACAACAGCAGTTACTGCAAGCGACACCGGATCTTGAACCTGTGAGCGTCTCTGACTAACACTGAAATTATAAGTCTGAGGTAAGTGATGTCTACACACTATGAGGCTAAGGACTACATCTCGGTTGAGGCAAAACCCTCACCTTCATCTCCAGATCCCTTGACTGCTGGAGCCACCCTTCAAACCGATCAATCAGTTGATCTTCAAGATCAAGAGCTTCAAGATCGAGATCCAGCTGCATCCTGGCATGTGGCTGCTAACTTAGCTGAAAGCTTTCAGTATGCAGGTATGGGTTTGATCTATGCCTACCAAACTCAACGTAACTTTCGGATTCATGTTGGGATTGCTGTTTTGGCGATTGGATTAGGCCTCTGTCTCCATATTGATCTAGCTGCGATGGCATTGATCAGTCTGACTTGTGGCTTAGTGATGGCTATGGAATTGATCAATACGGCCTTAGAGTCCATTGTCGATCTAACTGTGGGCCAGGAGTTTCATGATCTGGCTAAGATCGCTAAAGATTGTGCCGCCGCTGCCGTGTTAGTAACCGCTATTGTGGCTGTAATAGTAGCTGGCTTTTTGTTAGTTCCACCCGCTGTAGCCATGTTAACTAAAGGGATCTAGTGAACTCAAGATCTTTAGGGTAACCAGGGTATAGCTTACTACCTCAAGTCTAATCATTCAGTTCCTGTCTGTTCATTTCAGCCAGCAAACTGCCTATTTGAGGTGTCATATGTTATTCTGCGAGCAACCAGGTTTACGGTAAAGTAAAACCTAGGTTATTTCCTCTCAACCTTAAGTCACTATACCTAGGATCAACATTATTATTTGGGGATCAACATCTGGGGATCAACATCTGGGGATCAACATCTTGAGTACTGCATGAGTTGATCGTCCCTGAAAATGGTTGACGTTGGGTATAGCTATGATGGGTTACACGTGCATTGGATTCGTAAGGTATCTATCGTGACTCTGACTCCCACATCAACGCAGATGGACAGGTTATCCCGTATTGCGGCTGTAACCCAAACTTTACAGCAAGATCTAAACTTGATTCGGATTAAAAAGCTCTTGCTCTATGTTTGCCGTAATCAATGGACTACAGATAATGAGACTGTTAAACAGATTGATTTAACGGCATTAATCGAAGAAGTTTATTTTTACAACCCTAGCCTAGAGCATATTCAAGTTAGCCTCGATAACACGATTAAACGTATTAATAAGAAAGCTGAATATATGCAGATCGCTCAGATTTTACTGGCTAAGCTTACCCCTCTCTATGAAGAGACAAGCACCAGTTCTCAAGGGGTCCCTCCCAGTCCAGTAGCTGCTCAAGAATCAATGATGCAGGAGCCGGCGGCTAGCACAGGGTGGTCTCAATTTCAACTAGGTGACTATGACGCTTACGATCTCAGATGTAATGTAATGCGCCATACTAATCCACTACGAGCCAAGATTATTTTATTTACAGCTCTGAATTATCCTGTTGAACTATCCTACCGAGGTGTTGCCACCCTACAACGTCAGAGTATTGATCAGTTAGTCAAAGAAATCTTGGACTCTACCGCAACACCCATGGAGCTGGAAACAAAGTTGCGAGATGGCGCTGCAAAACTGGAAAACTCTGATGATAATACCCAGACTGTAGGTGCTCTTCTCCAAACCTTGAAGCCGCTGTATGTTTGTGTGCCTCCCCCTCAACCTTACTCTGCTAATCTGGTTTCAGATGGTGGGTTAGGGACACAGGCGATGTCTCCCAGCCCTGGGTCATTAGATTGGCTTGATAGTCAAGGGTCTACAGAGGCCCCTGATGATCTGTCCCAGGATCAGTTTTATAGTCAACCTTATGCTGAATCCTATGAGCAGGCCTATTCTCAATCCTATGAAGATCCCAATTATGCACAGGATCTAGGTTATGCACAGCATGGGGTTCCCCCAGCTAATGATAATGATGATCGCTCTGTCGAACCAGCCTCTCATCCAGTACCCAGTCCAGCCCCTTTGCAAATTGCTACCTTTAACAATGAAGATATTAAATTGGGTAAGTGGTTGCAACAGGTTGTTGATAATCATACACCCAAGTTAATGATTACCATTGAAAATGCCCTGTCTGAACTGGGGAATCAGCTGGATGAACGTTTACACGAGGAAGATCCATCTGATTACCTGTCTTTAAAACACCAAGTCCTTCAAGCTTTCCTGAAAGATATTGAAGCGGCGTCCCCTACTTTTTCAACTACAGTCCGGAGACTGGAAGCTTCTGAGCGCAAGCTTTTGCAACCAGATATTGTGATCGCCCCAATTGAGGATAGTAATGTTGAAAATCAATTCTCCCATTTACGCCAGGTACTCGCCGCAAACGCTATAGTGCAGCAGCAACCTAGTTTAGATGAAGATCTCAAGCGATATGTCAGACGGACTATGGGCATCGTCAAGACAGGCGTTGACCAGAGTTTGAGTGAACTGAGTAATGATCTTGACGAAGCATTGACAGGGATGAGTATTGATGAAGGGCTCGGGCTTAAGTATCGGGCTTTGCGGGTGCTGGTTCGGGAAATCAATCAGAATTCAGCTAAGTTTGACACTTTGCTAACCAAAATGGAGGAAGCTGAACGCAAATTGTTTGGGATCTAAAGTGGATGAAAAGGTTAGGCCAGATATCGGATATCGAAATTGTTATCAAAAACCATGACAAGGATCAAAGTTTATGAACGCTGCCGATTTATTGAAACAATATAGCTTGGGACAAAAAAGCTTTGTAGGTGAACGGTTGACATCTCTGGATCTAAGCAATGCTGACCTGATTGGGGCTGACTTTTCCAATGCTGACTTTCGGGCTTCTATCCTGGTCTTTGCCTTCTTAAGTGGATCAAAGCTTACAGAAGCGAATTTCTCAGGGGCTAAGCTCAGTGGGGCTAACTTAAACCAAGTGGATCTAGTCAAAGCTAATCTCAAGGATGCCAATCTACATGGTGCCTCTCTCCAAAGCGCCAACTTGCAAGAAGCCAATCTGATCATGGCTGAGCTGATGGATGTCAATTTTATTGATGCCGATCTACGTATGGCCAACTTAAGTGGAGCTAATCTATCGGGTGCTTGCCTTCGAGGCGCTAATCTTCGGTATGAAAATCGTCGAGAAGTCATCTTGAAATCTGCCGATTTGACAGGAGCTGATCTATTAGGCGTTAATCTCAGAAATGCAGATCTAAGCCGTGCTAATCTTAGCCATGCTAACTTGTGTGAGTCAAATTTGTCAGATGCTAACCTCTCAGGTGTTAACCTTGAAGGCGCTAATTTAAAGGGAATCACTTTGAATAAAGTCGATCTGCGTGGATCCAATTTAAATGGTGTCAACTTAGCTGAATCTAAACTTGTCGGCGCTAATCTAGCAGGTGTGAAGTTAACAGGGGCTAAACTTGATGGGGCAGTTTTATCTGAAGCAAATCTGTCAGAAACTGATTTGAGTCAATGCAGTATGGTCGAAACCAAGTTAGCTCGAGCTAATTTAAGCCGTGCCAATTTAAAAGATAGTGATCTTCGGAAAGCCACCTTAGTCGATGCCCAGCTTGTCCGAGCTAATCTAGAAAACGTTCTATTGATGGAAGCCATTCTCACTCGAGCTGATATTAGTACAGCTAATACGCTAGGAGCTGATTTGACAGGAGCAACGATGCCCGATGGCACAACCAACACCAATTGGATTGTAGTTCGATAGGACACTCTATGGGGATCAGTTTCAGCTTATTGGGTTTGCTACTGATCATGGTTATTGGACTGCTAGTCATCTTTAACTATTTTTTCAAAAACAAGCACTTACCCATCTGGATTCCGTCAAGTGCTGTGTTTGTGATCACCATCAAGGCTGGGGAAGTGATAGTAAATCGAGGCCAACTCTCAACCCGCTTTATTAGCGCCGTGGCCTCCATTTGTCAGGATTGCCAGATCCAGTCTGGGCAAATTATGGGAATACGCGATCAGGGTCGGGTTAAACTACGCTTTTCAGCTGATATCCCCAAGGCCTTTCATCAACGTTTCCGCAATGTATGGAATTTTCATAAGGGCTAGGATTCAACTCTAACTCGGAGCAAACCGCTGCTGAGTTCAATAATCAAAGGAGTTCCAGGTTCAATATGAGCAGACCGAATCCACTCACCTGAGTCTGAACGAACTATAGCATACCCTCGGTTTAAAACAGCTTGGGGATCTAAAGCCTGCAGGTGATGAGCTAGAGCTTGGTGGTGGTATTGAGCCTGCTGTAATTGCAAGTGTATCGCTTGAACCAATCGGTGTCTTAACTGCTGAATGTGGACCTGATGCTGGCCCAGTTGAGCGCCAAGTTTTAAACGCTGTAAAGTATTTTGCAGATCAATCAGACATTGTCTGTGTTGCTGGAGGTGAGATTGAATGTTACCAATCAGATCAGCTTGGAGCTGGTGTTGGGCTTGCAGGAGTTGCTCAAGATGTGGGATCACATACTCAGCTGCTGCTGTAGGAGTATGGGCGCAATAGTCAGCAGCTAAATCAGCTAAGGTTTCGTCACGTTGATGACCAATTCCAGTCACAATTGGGATAGAACACTGCACAATGGCTCTAACAACCTGCTCATCATTAAAGCAGCTCAGATCGTCTTGGGATCCCCCACCCCGAGCTATAATCAGGACCTCAGCTCGACCATCTCGTTCAATGCGTTGAATAGCCTGGACAATCGACTCAGGGGCTCGATCACCTTGAACAATGGCAGGTGAAAGCAACAAATGAAAGCCTGGATAACGACTTTGAGTTGTGCGTTGAATATCACCCCAACCTGCCGCCTGTGGCGAACTAACGACACCAACACACTCAGAGTAGGCCGGGATCGCTTGCTTACTCTCAGGATCAAATAAGCCTTCAGCTGTTAGTCGTTGCTTTAACTGTTGGTAACGGAGAGCCAGTAATCCTTCACCAGCGGGTAAGATTTGCCACACCTGGCATTGCAACACACTAGTTTTGATATAAGTCCGGATCTGGCCCAAGACAATAATTTGCTGACCAATAGTGGGTAAGTAGTGTAAGCGGGGTACTTGAGATGACCAAACGACCGCTTTTAAGGTGTCTCCTGTTTGTGGATCGGCAAGCGTAATGAATACATGACCGTTTCGATGTGGAGTATAACTTGATACTTCACCCACAACCCATAGTTGAGTTAAATAGGGATCAGCTTGAATCAAATCCTGGAGGTAGGTGGCTACACCTGTTACCGAGAGTACTGGCACTCCACCTGTTAGGTCAGCCCACTCAAGCGCTGGTGTCCATGGGTGTTCTGCTGGTTTCAATTGGGGTCACCTTCGGCCATGTTAAGAAGTGGATTGGCTCGATAACAAAGCAGCAACTTGATTCACCATTTCTTGATGATCAACAACGGGCTTAGCAATATAACCATCTGCACCACTTTGAGCCAGAAAAGCTTCCCGATCACCCCGCATCGCATGGGCTGTCACTAGAATAATCGGGATAGACTCTGTAGATGGGTTACTTTTCAGTAATTGGGCAATGCGGATACCATCAACGGCTTCACCCTTATAGGTACTTTGAGATAGAGATACGTCTAGCAAAATGCCGTCGATTTCTTGACTCTGAGCTAGTTGTAAAATTTCTTCGACATCCTGACTTAAGCGGACAGTAAAGCCTCCCCGCTTCGTTAAAACTTTTTCAAAAACTCGGGCATTAACTGGATCATCTTCAACTAGAAGAATCGTTGCCATATAGCTAACCTAATTCGCGCTCATCCAATCTTCAGGATCAAGGTACCCAAAAATAAACCAGGGATAGACTCAACGATCCCTGGTAACCTGTGTAACTAAGTGAATTAAGGTTTCATTCTTTACTTCTTAGTGATTTTGGGTGTTTCACGGAAGAAGATAGCAAAGAACAATAGACCAACTGTCAAAAAGAGAATAAAGGTGTAGGCGATAGCTTCCATGGCAACCTCCACAAATTAATGTACTGGGGACCTTACGACCAGAGTACTCTGAAAGCGCACGATCTGTGTACCAGCATCTTTACTCATCCAGCAAACACTACCCAACCTTAAACTTGGGCTTCTTTCCGTGTGGAGGGATCCCCTAGTTTCTGGAAGACACCAAACTCCACCATTTCTTCTTCCAGGTTGGGATCAATACCAGCAAAGACATCCCGGAATAGAGTCCGGGCACCATGCCAGATATGGCCAAAGAAGAAGAGCAAAGCAAAGACAGCATGGCCAAACGTAAACCAACCGCGAGGACTAGTATGGAAGGTCCCATCGGCTGCTGTGATCTCTCGATCAAACTTAAAGAGTTGACCTAGTTGTGCTTTACGAGCGTAGTTTTTGACAGTAGCTGGGTCGGAGAAGGACTGACCATCCAACTCACCACCCAAGAATTCAACTGTGACACCCACTTGCTCAAAGCTGTAGCGAGATTCAGCACGACGGAAGGGAATGTCAGCCCGAACAATACCCTCACTATCTCGCAAAATCACAGGATACGTTTCAAAGAAGTTGGGTAGGCGCTCTACCGATAACTCACGGCCATCTCCATCTCGGAAAACAGGGTATCCTAGCCATTCAGTCGCGAGTCCATCTCCCTTGTTCATTGGACCTGCGCGGAACAAACCTCCCTTAGCAGGGCTGTTACCCACGTAGTCGTAGAATAACAAGGACTTAGGCAGCTCTTCATAGGCTTCATTGCGGGTTTTCCCTTCAGAAATAGCTTCCGTAACCCGGCGATTAATCTCCTGATTGAAATAGCCTGCATCCCATTGATAACGCGTCGGGCCAAATAATTCGATCGGAGTGGTAGCACTGCCGTACCACATGGTTCCAGCCACCACAAATCCAGCAAAGAAAACAGCTGCAATCGAGCTTGACAAGACGGTTTCAATATTACCCATCCGTAGGGCTTTATACAAACGTTGAGGGGGTCTGACGGTGAGGTGGAAAAGACCAGCAATAATACCCACAATCCCAGCTGCAATGTGGTGAGCTACGACACCACCAGCGTTGTAGGGATTAAATCCAGCTGGACCCCACTCTGGTGCAACAGGCTGCACGTGACCAGTCAAACCATAAGGGTCACTAACCCAGGTTCCAGGTCCAAACACACCGGTTAAGTGAAAGGCACCAAAGCCAAAGCAAAGCAGACCTGATAAAAACAAATGGATCCCAAACATTTTGGGTAGATCCAACGCTGGTTCACCAGTCCGAGGATCACGGAAAAGTTCTAGATCCCAGTACACCCAGTGCCAACAAGCTGCCAAGAATAACAAGCCAGCCAAAACAATGTGAGCCGTAGCCACACCTTCAAATGACCAAAAACCAGCATTAGTAATACTATTGCCGTAAATATCCCAGCCACCCCAAGAGTTTTCAACGCCTAAACGCGCCATAAAGGGCATAACAAACATACCCTGCCGCCACATAGGGTTCAAAGCAGGATCACTAGGATCAAAAATGGCAGTTTCATAGAGAGCCATTGATCCAGCCCAACCTGCTACAAGTGCGGTGTGCATAAGGTGAACTGAAATCAGGCGACCTGGGTCATTCAAAACAACGGTGTGGACCCGGTACCACGGTAATCCCATAGAGTGCGAGCCTCCAACTAAGCCAACAAAACAATGCCTTCCTAAAATAGGCTTCTTAACTGAGTACCCTTAGCAAAGGTAGTATCCTTAGCAGAGGATGTCTCATTTAGCTTGTGAATCCAGTTCCTACTCCAGTCCCTAATCTACCCCTAACTTCAGGTGGTGACTAAGGTCGGTAGGATACTCTGAACGCCATCAAGAGCTAGCCAGGGATCAAACTGATCAATTAGTTTTAGCCCCCTAACTCTGAAGCCAACTATAAGCATTAAACAGCATAACGAAGTGCAACATCACTTTAACTACGCTCTGCTGGGTCTCAAAAGCTGAGTCCATCATCCCAAGAATCTACGTCTAACTTAAATAAATGTATTAAAATTTTACATAAGCAAACCCATTCTGCTCACTAGACCTGGGTGGGTCCATTATACGGATGACGTGCAACGGAGGATCCTATGATCAAATTTGTGAATGAGAGCAAAGAAGTTATCGCTGCAGATGGTGCCAACTTACGCCTGAAGGCCCTAGAAAACCAGATTGATATCTACAAGATGATGGCCAAGTTAATGAATTGTGGTGGCAATGGTCAATGTGGTACCTGTGTGGTTGAGGTTATCGATGGTTCAGAACATTTATCGCCACGGACAGCAGCTGAAGAGCGTCATTTAAAGAAAAAACCTGACTCTTATCGGCTTGCCTGCCAAACCAAAGTAATGGGTGATATCACGGTCAAGACCAAGCCTTGATCATCAGAACTCTCCTAAAATCATGACGTTTGTACATAGCCAGCTATTCAGTCAGCAATAATGGTATGCTGTGAGCAATCTGTAGTGCTGGTAAGGTTGTGTTATGGAGACGAACTCCCTAGGTCTATTAGCCACCCTGTTGGCCATTTTCGTCCCTGCTATTTTTCTGGTTATCCTTTACGTGCAAACTGCAAGCAAAGAAGATAAGTAGTTAACTGTACGCTGCTGCATTGCCTCCAGCTATGTTTAGCTCATTGCTTTTACTCACCATAAATTTCATCCAACGTTAACTCCAGATCGGTTCACTCCAGGTCATCAACTTGGCCTTGAAGTCCTTGATTCTGGAATAGTTGCCTTAAGAGCTAACTGCACCACCTGCTTCCCAATTGGCTTAGCGTCAGCTACACCAGTTTTTTCTATAACAGGATGCTCCGGTGATCCATGGGATCTGCCTTGACTAAGAGGGTACACCCTTCTCTGCTGCCTTCCGGTCTCAGTCTGGGAGGCTAATTTATTGCTATAAATAGTGCATTAGGATTCCTTCGGTGCAACCGGTAGATCTCACAACACTCCAAGCCATTCAGCATGAACTCACGCCATGGTTACCTGCCCGGATCGAAACTATTCAACAATTGGATCTCTGGACGGTCTGCTTGTGCTTACGCACTGTTGAATCAAGAGCCTGGATCTTACTCTGTTGGCATCCTCAAGCCGCTCGCTGTCATATTTGTTGGGGGCGGGGGGGGGGGGGGGGGGGGGGGGGGGGGG
>CAYSWV010000031.1:0-50570 GCA_964434865.1 uncultured bacterium | reverse complement strand
AATCCAGCATTAACCCAACCCACTACCCTGGCGCAACCCACCCCCTTGCCCACCCCCCCTCAGATCCAGGCTAAAGCTCCTTCATTTCAGCAAGAAGGGTATGCATCCTGGTATCATGCCAGACCTGAAGATGCTCCGATGACGGCAGCCCACTTAACGTTACCGTTTGGGACTCAAGTTCAGATCACCAATTTGGAGAATGGATCCCAAACGATTGCAACCATTAATGATCGGGGCCCTTTTCTGCAGGGTCGGATCATTGACGTATCACTAGCTACAGCTAAAGCTTTGAGAATGGTTCAGTCCGGAGTAGCTCGTGTGCGCATCACGGTCATTAGTACACCCTAACCCTCTGTAGCCAAGTACGATCGCCGCCCTAGTTCCCAAAAACTCAGATTACAAAAAACCCAGAGGATGATCCCCTGAGTTCAAGTGCTATTCTTGGTTAAGATTAGCTTAAGGCTGGTCCGTTAAAGGTCACTGATGGCTATGCCGGAGAGAATCGCTTAGAGTCAGGTGAATATTTCCATGCAATGCCCTCAGGATCTTTGCTACGACTCCATTCAGAGAATCCAGCCTTAAACTTCCAATAGGTGATCGCTGAAACCACAACACCAAGACGCTCAGCGAGTTGAGTTTGATTTAAAGGTCGACCTTGAGAAGAGCTACTGCTGCGGGACGATGAACTTGATTTTTCGGCTTTGGGGGAAGGGGAAGGAGTTGACCGGACAACAACAGGTTCAGGCGCTGCGATCGGAGCTGGGACCGCTTGTAAAACAGGTTGAGGTTGAGGCCGCTCTCGTTCTTCATACTGAACGTCAGTTTGATGCTTTAGTAAGCCCGACTGATCCAATAGCTCAACATTTTCGAGGTTCATCAGCGCTTCTAAATCTGAGGTTTTGTTAATCAGCTCAACTTCGCGATCAAACTCCTCAGAGATAATGTCTAAATAATGCTCACTCTTAGGACCTACTGGATTTTCTTTGAGCAAGCGAATCGCAACATTGAGATTCATTAGAGGTTCACTCAGATCACGCAGGAACTTCTTAAAGATAGAGTCTTTAAAATCAGAATACTTACGCAGTTGTTGCAGATCCCTGAGCATCTCTTTGGCGTTACGATCTTCAGCGTTGTCTTGATCCTCTGACCGACGATGCCGGTGAAGAGCCATCTCGATAGCCATAAGGATATCCAGACCATCGTGAAAGGGTTTGCGGACATAACCAAACGAATCGGCTTCCTTCAGCTGCTCTAGCGTGTCTTCATCAGCATAAGCCGTTAAATGGACCACAGGAATATTGAACCGCTCATAGATCTGTCGGCCAGCCTTGATCCCATCAAGATCACCCTTCAGAAAGATATCCATTAAAACTAAATCAACCTTAGTGGTATCAAGTTTTAGAATGGCCTCTTCTGCAGATGAAACAGTAGCTAGCACCCCATACCCCAACTTTTTGAGTGTATTGGTGATGTCTTTAGCAATGATCTTTTCGTCCTCAACAATCAGGAGATTGCCACGGGGAGGTTGATGTGATTTTTTCAAGAGTCTACCCTCGGGAACACAACAAATAAACAACGAGTCAACAAAGAGCACCAGTCAATGAACAACTAGTCAATGAACAACTAGTCAATGAACAACTAGTCAATGAACAAAATAACTATGAACTGACTGTGAACAATCTGACTATGAACAAGGTGCCCAAAAATGTGCCAAAAATTTTATCGATTTCTATTGTACCTTCAAGATGTTCCATCCGGGTAGTCATTTTTTTGTAACTCTCAACCCTTCTTACAGATCTCATCAAAATCCTGGAAACCCTTATAAATTCAAGGTCTTAGCCATTTCTAGTTCTAAAGTTCACAGAGACTGAATCGATTTACAGTTGTTAGTTTCTAAACTGAAGCCTGATTCAGGCCTATTGTTGGATCTAAGTGGAGCTTAAGACTACATCGCTTGAGTTTAGGCCTATCAAGTGTGGCCTTAAGTTTAGACCTCCACTTGAGTTTATCTATTTAGCTTGTGGCCTTGATCTCAATGCATCTGGCTAGAGACTTTCATAAAAACTGAGACCATCACTCATCTGCTTGAGCTTGTAGAGCTGTGATCTAAAGATTTGTAAGCTGAGATCTACTTGTACTTGCTCTCAAACAGCTTGATAACCTATTAAACCTTCTACTAATCTGCAGAGTCAGTATGTCGCCTGAGCTAACCACAGAGTAGCCCTCATAAGCTTTCGTTTAAGGCTGTTCCTGTTAATACATTTCAGCACCCTGATCGATGAAACTCAGCACCTGTGAAAATCCAAATCACCCAGACTTCATCAATCTCAGTGCAAGTCTCTGCAATTGAGGAGTACCCTAGATTCAAGTTCAGTCCCTCTTCCAAGCCGTAAAGGTCCTGAACCCCTTTGCTTTTGAGCAGCTTGAAGGATAATAACTAAAGGATAATAACATCAGTTAATCGCTTGAGATTTTAGAAAGGGCAGCAGCAAACTGTTCGCTCACCTAATCTTTTCTTTACTACTATTAAGATCAAATCAAGGTTATGTTAAGATAATGGGTTGTATTAAATCAAGGCCTAAAGTCCAAGGCCTAAAGTCCAAGGCCTAAAGTCTGGCTTCTAAAAGTAGTTGCTTATACAGAGATCAAGTCTTTAATGATCGGGTGATCTGGCTTTGAAAGCTCATTGCCGCCGCCTGGGATCTGAATAGCCTGGATAAACGATCACAAGACTTAAGATCACAAGACTTAAGAGTGATCAGGAATGTTTGCTTCGCAAACAGCGGTTAGCCTATAAAAGTGGCGCGTAAATCTAAGCAGGGCAACTTAGGTGCCTTCGATTAAGCAATCAAGTTGTTGAGATTTGTTATAAGATTAGAAAGCTAGGGTTAAGAACTGAATGAAGTGAGGCTGAATGAATAGACTCAGGTTATAGAGAGTAAAGTTTGGGCGAAAAGTAGAAAAGTAATAGAATCAGGGGTGTTCCAAAGGAGAAAAAACCCTTTAGTTATTTCAGATTCATCCCATACAGAACTCAACCAACTATAAAAAGAGTTGGCATTTGAGGTACTTTGCCATATATTGATTCAGTTACTATATTTAATAATTGTCAACGGCGAGTCACTCAAAAAGCAATGCCATCCAACTGGTCTGATCTTCATCCCTCTTCAGCAGGCTCAACTCCAAACACTGATCTACCTGATCAGTCCCATCGTTATCCGGCTGACCCAGCTCGAGGTGACTACATGAGTAACGGTACTCAAACTCGCTCAGCTCCTAATCTAGACGGTATCGTGCCTAGCAATGTAGCCAAAATTAAAGTAGTCGGGGTTGGCGGTGGGGGTGGCAATGCCGTCAATCGGATGGCCCTTAGCAACTTAACTGGGGTTGAGTTTTGGAGTATCAATACCGATGCTCAAGCTTTAGTTCAAGCTGGCGGGATCCAGCGGTTGCAAATTGGCCAAAAGTTGACACGAGGCTTGGGAGCTGGCGGAAACCCTGCTGTGGGCCAGAAGGCGGCTGAAGAATCCAGCGAAGAAATTGCTACAGCTTTAGATGGTGCCGATCTGGTGTTTATTGCCTCAGGTATGGGAGGGGGCACAGGTACCGGAGCTGCTCCAATCGTAGCGCAGATTGCGAAAGAGACAGGCGCGCTGACAGTAGGGGTGGTGACTCGACCGTTTACCTTTGAAGGACGTCGACGCACTAAGCAAGCTGAAGAAGGGATTACGGCCTTACAAGCCTCGGTCGACACTTTGATTGTGATTCCTAATGATCAACTGTTGTCAGTTATTTCAGAACAAACACCGGTCCAAGAGGCGTTTCGGGTTGCCGATGATGTGCTGCGCCAAGGGGTCCAAGGTATTTCTGACATCATCATTATTCCTGGGCTGGTGAATGTTGATTTTGCTGATGTTCGTAGTGTCATGGCTGATGCTGGCTCGGCCTTGATGGGTATCGGTATGGGATCTGGGAAATCAAGAGCTCGGGAAGCTGCTATGACAGCTATCTCATCACCTTTGTTAGAGACCTCCATTGATGGGGCCAGAGGTGTGTTGTTGAATGTCACAGGCGGAAGTGACCTCACCTTGCATGAAGTTACGGCGGCAGCTGAAATTATTCAAGAAGCAGTTGATACCGATGCCAATATCATCTTTGGGGCTGTGATTGACGAACGGATGCAAGGAGAAGTTCGAATTACTGTGATAGCAACCGGCTTTGACTCAGGCTCATCGACAAAGGCTTCCCCCCCTCGAGCTGAACGCCGCCCGCCGACACCAAGTCGTAGTGGACCTGGACCTAGTACTCATAACCCTGCTGTTGATCTACCTCCACCAGCTTCTCGACCGGCTGATACAGGACTCGATATTCCAGAGTTTTTGAGACGACGGCGATCACCCTAGAGATGGGACAGACAGTGTTTTGATCAGATAGTGGCTAGCTACTGGGTGGCTAGTGATTTAACTAGCAGAACTTAAATGAAGAGTAGATCGGGGACAAAGAATGCAAATCGTAGTCTTAGCAGGGGGTTGCTCGTCAGAACGAGATGTATCTTTGGTGACAGGACGAGCTATCAAACGAGCGCTAGACGATTTAGGCCATACCGTTCAATTAGTGGATCCCGATCAGAACTTACCCGAATATCTGTGTCAACTTAAGCGTGAGGGCGTCGAGTTTGTCTGGATCGCTTTGCATGGAGCCGGTGGCGAAGATGGAACTGTGCAAGCCATGTTGGACTGGGTAGGCTTGCCATACCAGGGATCAGGCTACTTATCAAGTGCATTGGCCATGGATAAAGCCGTTTCAAAGCAGCTATTTGAATCCACAGCATTGCCGACACCTGCTTGGCGGCTTTTAGAGTGTTCAAGTCCTTCTAATTGGTCTGAACTAATCGCTGAATTGGGTAGCCCGCTGGTGATCAAACCCATTGATGGCGGGTCTAGTGTAGGAGTCACCATAGCTGGATCTGAAGCTGAATTTCAGCAGGGTCTCCAGGTTGGATTTGATTGGTCTCAATGGGTATTAATTGAGTCCTACATCACCGGTAAAGAACTGACCATTTCAATTTTAGATCATTTAGTGATGCCGGCTATCGAAATTGTGCCAGAGCAGGGTCAATTTTACGACTATGACTCCAAATATCAAGTGGGTGGATCTCGACATTTAGTTCCTTGTTCCTTGAATTCACAGAGTTTAGCTCTAGCCGAACAGGTTGCCTTAAAGGCCTACCAAACCCTACGGTGTGAAGGACTGGCCCGTGTTGATCTTCGTATTGATGAACATGGCTCACCTTGGATTCTTGAAGTGAATACACTCCCAGGTATGACACCCACCTCCTTATGTCCTGAAGCTGCGGTAGCTCTGGGGTGGTCCTTTACCGATTTAGTTCAGCGAAGTCTAGAACAAGGCTTACAGCATTCAACACTACGAACCACCAAGAGATCTGAGTCACCTCGTCGATGATCTGACTTACTTGAGCTCACTTCAACTCAATGATCTAGAGTCTGATCTGCATAATCGCATGATCATAATTGCATAATATGGTGTCTAAGCTAAACTACCGATAAAATACGGATAAATTAGCGATAAATGAGATGTTCAAGGCTAGGAGATGAGTGTTACGATAGCGCTGACGATTTCAAACAGCTTCAGTGGTCCGGTCTGCTCCACTCCTCCAAAGTCCATCTCCGTCGTCTTTAGCTGATAGCTATCGCTTAAAGATCTTCTCGGGATCAGCTAATCAAACTCTGGCCCAGGAAGTCGCCCGCTACCTTGACATGGATCTAGGTCCAATGGTCAACAAGCGGTTTGCGGATGGCGAAATTTATATGCAAATTCAGGAGTCTATCCGTGGTGCTGATGTTTATTTAGTCCAGCCCACCTGTCGACCCGTTAATGACCACATGATGGAACTGCTGGTTATGATTGATGCCTGTCGGCGGGCCTCAGCTCGTCAGATCACGGCAGTGTTACCCTACTATGGCTATGCCCGTGCTGATCGTAAAACTGCAGGTCGCGAAGCGATTACAGCCAAGCTCGTCGCTAACATGATTACCCATGCTGGGGCTCACCGGGTGCTGGCGATGGATCTCCATTCCGCCCAAATCCAAGGCTATTTTGATATTCCTTTTGATCATGTTTATGCCCAACCTGTTTTACTCAACTATTTGCGTAATAAGGGTTTGCCTACTTCAGAGTTAGTTGTCGTGTCACCAGATGTGGGCGGTGTAGCCCGAGCTAGAGCGTTTGCCAAGAAGTTGGATGAAGCTCCTTTGGCCATCATTGATAAACGACGCCAAGCTCATAATGACGTTGAAGTGATGAATCTGATTGGAGATGTCAAAGGAAAAGTGGCTATTCTGGTGGACGATATGATTGATACGGCTGGAACCATATCTAAAGGAGCACAACTCCTCCGGCGTGAAGGGGCCAGTACTGTTTATGCTTGTGCGATCCATCCTGTGTTTTCGCACCCAGCGATCGAGCGGTTATCAGGGGGATTGTTTGAGGAAGTGATCGTTACCAATACGATCCCCATTAACCCTGAACACCAGTTTCCTGAACTTCGGATTTTATCTGTCGCCAACGTTTTGGGAGAAGCCATCTGGAGAATTCACGAAGACAGCTCAGTCAGTAGTATGTTTCACTAATGTGAAAGATTGGCAGGTCATGTGAGACAAGATGAG
The DNA here is from genome assembly GCA_964434865.1 of uncultured bacterium. Taxonomy (GTDB): domain Bacteria; phylum Cyanobacteriota; class Cyanobacteriia; order Thermostichales; family Thermostichaceae; genus CAYSWV01. The sequence continues at coordinate 43,884 of CAYSWV010000031.1, read as the reverse complement.
CAGGTATCGATAAGGGGCATTGACGCCCCTGGGTATCCATTAGTCAGTATCTATCAGTTGGCTTCAATAACCTCGATCTCGACACTATTCATTTTTACAGGCTGTAAAGGACGATTTTGAGGACCGGTCTGAGCAGTCGCAATATCATCTAACACCTCTTCACCTTCAATTAATTGACCAAATATTGTGTACTGAGGGGGTAGGTTGTAGTTCTGATGCATGATGAAGAATTGGCTACCATTTGTATTGGGTCCAGCATTGGCCATAGCCAGAATGCCCCGAGTGTATGGCCGCTGCACTGGCTCATCTTCAAACCGATACCCTGGACCACCAATACCTGTTCCTAATGGATCACCACCTTGAATCATGAAGCCTTCAATGACCCGATGAAAGATCACATCATTGTAAAAGCCTTCATTAGCCAAAAACACAAAGTTATTAACGGTTTGGGGAGCCTCATCAGCAAATAATTCCAGCTTCATAGTGCCAGCTGTTGTATCAATAGTTGCCATGTATGTCTTGCTGGTATCAATAGACATCTCAGGCGGGGCTTCATATTGTTTAGCTGAGGATCCGGTGGAGCTTTCCTGAGCTGAAGTAGATGAGATCTGAGGCAAAACCCAAGCAAGGAGGGCCATACCGAGGACGGCTGCAATCAAAGTGCTGAGAATTCGCATGAGTAACCTGAAAAAACGCCAGGTTTATCATATCTGTATCTGTCAACATCGCTCGGGTGTATCGCCTCAAATTTAGAGACTTGCTTCCGCACAGATAGATCTAGATACATTAGCTCGCTCCACACCCTGATCCTGACTGATGAAAATATGACAGTGATGAGAGTTGGGAACCCTAGAGGGTAGAGTTTGGCTTTGCCATAACCAGTAAGCTCGGATCAAGTGACTATCTCCAATTAACTTCAATGCAACAGCCACTCCCGTCCCCGTCCAGCCTAGTGGTCCTAAAATCAAGCCGGTGCCGCCCAGAAGTAATAAACCCGTTAAATTGAGTCCAATACCTTGAACAACCATAGATCCTAAGGTTTCGCGAGGTTCATAACTAGATTTCAAGCGGGTAGACATCTTAAGCTCCTGACAAGTTGTTGGGATACTTCTACTGTCAGGGATCACACTCATTGAAGCTATTAGTAACAGCGTGCGACTGGTTACCAGCGATAGCAAGGTTGCAGGGCTTCTAACCCAGGTCTTTCTTCCACAGGACCTCTGCTGTGATCAACACTGGATGGGTATACTGACTGTACAACTGTCATACCGGCATTTCAGTCGTGGTAACAATCTCAGCAATAATGGCTTCAGCTTCAGTACGATTACTTTGAAAAGAGTCAGTGATGCTCGTTAAAGAAATGCGGTGAGCAAAGACAGGTCCTAATAGAGCCATCAGATCATCAGGGACGCAGTAAGTACGGTCTCGAATCAAAGCATGAGCTCGGATGGCTCGAGCTAAAGCTAAAGCACCCCGAGTAGATACTCCAGCCCGGATATGCGGTGATGAGCGAGTCTGGTGCACAACTTTTAAAATATAGTCAACCAATGAGTCGTCTAATCGCACTTGATCAACAACAGCTTGAATTGTTTGTAAATCTGTGAGGGTGAGGACCGCTTGCAGCTGGTCTACGGGTTCTGTAACTTGGCGTTCTAACAGTAGTTTGCGTTCGATAGAGGGATCAGGATAACCAATAGATAAGCGAATTAAAAACCGATCGAGTTGGCTTTCGGGTAAAGGATAGGTGCCGTGATATTCCAAGGGATTTTGGGTTGCCAACACAACAAAGGGGTTCGGGAGTTGGTGGGTGGTATCGTCAACTGAGACTCGGTTCTCAGCCATAGCCTCCAGCAAAGCACTTTGAGTTCGAGGAGACGTTCGATTAATTTCGTCAGCTAGCAAAACATGGGTGAAAATGGGCCCCGGTTTAAACTGAAAAGTATGGGATGATTTGTCGAGAATCGTGACCCCAATAATATCAGTGGGCAAGAGATCACTAGTAAATTGAATCCGTTGAAACTCTGCTCCTAGGCTACGAGCAATTGCTTGAGCTAGAGTTGTTTTACCCACACCTGGCACGTCCTCAAGTAACACATGGCCTCGAGCGATCAAAGCCGTAACGACCAATTGAACCACCTGAGGCTTCCCTAAAAAGACAGACTCAACGTTAGCGATCAGTCGTTGAATCAACGGTGTTGCAGATTCTAAATCAGAGGCTAGAGCTGGCATATTGACCTATGCATCACAATACTGATCCAATCATGGTCCAATCATGGATTGAGCGTACCGAGTTCTATTCAAAAGCAAGTAACTTCAAGTGTGATGAAACTCAAAAGTGACACTAATCTTCACGCCGCATCAATCGCTTGTAAAAAGAGGTATTAAAGTCTGGCTCATACCCTCGCTGAACAACGTTGAGGACCTCAATCAAGTAGTCCACAAAATCAGAGTTCGTAATCGACAAATCATACGTCAGTTCAGCATCATGATTAAACTGAACATTCACAATGGTGAGATCAGAAGGTAGGGGAGATTTGATCCAACTTGCGACAAAGGGAACCGGCTCAGCTCCATCAATCAGGCGTTGCCCCTCAAAGTTACCTTTTTTATACAAACCCACAGCTGGAGGCAAAAATTGACGACGTCCAACTGGATAATAGGGTTGATAGACGGCTACTTCCCCAGGAGCAGCTGTTTCAAGGTCCAATGGCATAATATATCGATCCCCAGCTTAAGCTTCTCTAACTATAGTTCTACCGCGTTATGATTCATTAAGACAACAGTATTGTTCTGAGTTCTAAAAGCAGGATCAGAGTCATCAAATTTTGAGGTCATGGGTTAGGTGAGTTAGGTTAGTCACTAAAAAGACCCGTTATGACAGTTGATCTTAGAAATATAGTATAAAATACCTGGGATTATTAGGTCTGGGTCTACAATGTGCAGGGTTCTACTTTAGATCGTCGTCCTGCATCTTTATAGGTTAAGAGGGCTTGATCCTACCCCATCCTAGTTATAGAACTGGCTTATTAGGTTTCCTCTCGCTTTCCAAGGCTATGACACAGCACCTCATCGGGCAGCTCATTGGTAATCGATATAAACTAACCAGTCACGTTAGTGAAGGTGGGTATGGCAATGTATTCAAGGCAGTAGACACCCAACTTAATGATGCTGTGGTTGCCGTTAAACTGCTGAGACCTCCCCCACCAGATATGGATGAAGAGGCTTATCAAAAACTCAAAGATCGATTCTTAGAAGAAGCACGTGTTAGCACAATGTTGGGAGAACATCCTTGTATTGTAGAAGTTAAGTCGTATGGTGTTCATTTAAAGCAACCTTATCTAGTGATGGAATACCTCAACCAAAAACCCATCACAGGTCAAGGTTTAGACATGGTTTTAGGACGAGAAAAATACTTAACCCCTCAACGAGTCGTTCATTTAGCTGAGCAAATATGTGCTGGGTTACATCATGCTCATTGTTTTAATGTCGATCTGGGACGCCATTCCATTCGAGGTGTGATTCATCGGGACATTAAACCTAGTAATATTTTTGTTTTGCAGGGAACCGATGCTATTGAACGAGTCAAACTATTGGACTTTGGTATCTCTAAGCTAATTAGTGACTCCACATCGGGCTTGACTCAATCGGGCTATTTCCTGGGTACTATGTGTTACGCTTCCCCAGAACAAATGCGAGGCGAACGGCTGGATGCTCGTTCAGATATTTATTCGTTCGGTATTGTTCTTTATGAACTGTTGACCGGTAATCTCCCCTTTACCCCTCAGACTGACACCTTACCGGCTTGGTACCATGTTCATAATTATGAAAAACCCCATGCCTTTCGGCGGTTTCAAGTTCCCCACACCATTCCTCGGGCTTTACAGGCCATTGTGCTCTCTTGTTTAGAGAAAGATCCCCATGCTCGACCTCAAACGATGGCGGATCTGAGTGAATCCCTTCAAGCTGTTGTCACCGAATCAAACAAGGGACCTCGCTTTTCTTTGCCTTTTATAGGCCGCCGGTTTCAATCTACTCAAACAGCTGCTTCTAATGAAGATCAAATCCCTACCCTTGAAACACGATTCTCGGGGGGTAAGACTGTTTCTCCTTATCCTGCTAATGGCCAAAACCAGTCGAATGCCACTGAAGCAGCCTCTCTCGAAGCTGATTATGAAACGGTTGTTAACTGGATTGAAAATGGAAACCTCAAAAATGCCATTCAGTTACTCAACCAGATGATTCAGATTGAACCTAATGAACATCGTTATTATCTACAACGAGGTATTGCTCACCTTCGCCAAAGTAACTGGGGGATGGCTCAAATCGATTTTCAGGGTGTACTTCGGCTAGATCCTGACAATCAAGAAGCCTTACAAGGGTTAAAGAATGCCATTGCGCAAAAGGTTGATCGACCGGTTAGTTTTTTAGCACCCGCTAATGATGCATCGGCAACTGATGCCCCTGAATCTCAGCCACGAAACCGTAATCGAACCCAGAGCAGCCCTTTTTGGAAACCATTGGTGCTGTGGGGATTAGCTAGTGGTTTAGGATCGCTGCTTGGTCGTGGCCTCATGATAGGTTGTTGGTCCCTTCTGATGCCAACTGAAACCTCTTTAGAAGAGTTAGCTCCCACTCTACTTTATGGTTATGTCGCCATGGGTATGAGTCTGATGGGACTAGGTGTTGCCTTACCTCAACGATGGGCGCTCAGATCGCCTAGTTTGAGCTTTAACCGATTAGCGCTTTGGTTAGTGAGTATGCCTTTGGCTTATGGGCTGGGAGGCCTAGGTGCCGCTGTAATCAGTCAGTATCCGCTTGAACTGGGTGGCACTAATATGACTGATTTTTTTAGGGTTGAAACCTTAACCAATACTTTATTTAAGCTTCATTCCCCAGGGTTAGGGGTATTGTTGGGGATCTTAGTAGGCAGTATGCAGTGGGTGGTCCTGCATCGTCAATTACACCGCTCGGGCTTGATTGTTGTGGCAGGCATACTTGATCTAACTCTATCCACAACAGGGCTGGGGTTGATATCACAACTTGATCAGTCGCTATCCCTTTGGAGCTTGATAGGTCTTGGAGCGTTACTAGATAACCGCCTTCTGACGGGAGTTGCTTTGATTACTTTACATCACCCTTCCCTCAAATCTAAGCGATCCAGCAGTGGTCACAAAAAGGCCAACAAAGGTCACAAAACAGGAAAAAAGGGCTGATACAGCCCCGAGACAACGTTTAGAAAAAGCAACTGATCAGAAACACTCAAAGAGATCGTTACTGAACAACAAGAGTGACATTGGCGTTAGCTAAGCCAGGACGCTTAACTTCAGCTAGAGTCTTGTTAACAGCGTACTTCTGATTGATAGAGTTGATCAGCTCAGTTTGGTTGTACTTTTTAGCAACACCCCATAGATCAGCGATCAAATCAAAAGAGCCATCTGGGTTCTTAGACCAACCCAAATCATAATCCCCTTCAAGAACAGCAACTAAGTCAGCCCGTACGCGCTGGCCATTGTAGCCCCGAACATCAGCATTCTGTTGGACAGAGAAGCCGAGATCACGTAGTGATTGCTGTAAAGTCTGAGCATCAGTGATCTTGGTACGTAGAGTGCTAAAATGTGACATGGTTCTCTCCTTATGAGTTGGGTATGGGACCAAAATGTGGGTCACACAGATTGAGTCTGAGCACATCTAAAGATCTAGATAGGGATGGGAAGATCCCTGTTCAGATCTTTAAATCCTAAAACTCAAGCCGGTGATACTCAGCAACAGCTGAAGCCGCAGGCCTGGCTCGATGCTGTGCCCACTCTCTCAACGCTGTCACCTGCTCCATCATAGTGCGGGACAGCGGTTGAGTTTCTTTCATCGCCGCTAGAATATCTGCTTGGGTAATGTCACGTCCTTGAGCAAAGGATTCATACATCGCGGCGATCAAAGCTTGTTCGATTTCTGCACCTGAAAATCCGTCACAGGTTAGCGCTAGTTCGTGCAGATCAAATTTTTGGGGTTCACGGCGGCGTTGCTTAAGATGAATTTCAAAGATCTCTTCTCGCTCTGCTGTGGTGGGGAGATCTACAAAGAAAATTTCATCAAATCGCCCTTTGCGTAAAAATTCACCTGGGAGCCGGTCGACTCGGTTAGCTGTAGCCATCACAAAAACAGGAGAGTCTTTTTCTTGCATCCAGGTCAGGAAGGAACCAAAAATCCGACTTGAGGTTCCCCCATCAGAGTCTCCTGACCCAGCAGTGCCAGCAAATGCTTTATCTAACTCATCGATAAATAAGATAGTGGGAGCCAGTGATTCGGCAGTACGAAGGGCAGCTCTGAGATTGGCTTCCGATCGTCCAACCATAGAGCCATCATAAACGCGGCCCATATCTAGCCTCAGGAGTGGCAGACCCCATAAGCGAGCTGTTGTTTTAGCAATGAGAGATTTGCCGCAGCCAGGGACTCCCAAGATCAGCATGCCTTTGGGCTGAGGTAATCCATAAGTCCGAGCTCGTTCAGAAAAGGCTTCAGACCGCTGTGATAACCAATGCTTCAGTTCCTCTAAGCCACCAACAGAATCGAGGGTGGTCTCTTCTTCTAAAAACTCAAGAATGCCATTGCGTCGGATCAACTGCTTCTTTTCGGTTAGAACAATGTCAACCGCTTCAGCTGTCAACTCACCTGTGACAACCGTAGCTTTGCGATAGACTTTCTCGGCTTCATCTAGGGTCAAGCCCAGGGTGGCATGGACTAACTTCTCTCGATCTTCACTGGACAGTTGAGTGTGAGTCAAAGGGGTACCATTCCGCTTTGAGGTTTGAGCTTGTGTCTGCTTTAAGTGCTGGTCCAAGACTTGATCTAAATCTGCCATGGTTGGCAATGAAAAATCCACCACGACCACATCTTTTTCAAGCTCAGTTGGAATAGTTTGAACTGGGGACATCAAGACAATCGCCTTATCAGAATCTCTAAGACTGTAGACGGCATCTCGAATCCAACGTTTCACCTCAGGGCTATCTAAAAAGTCATGCAAATCTTTGAATATATAGATAGCTGGATCTCGCTGCTCGATGACTGATTGAATAGCCAGCTGTGGAGATTTAGTGCTGTTGTGCTGAGTGGTCTCAGATGAATTACCATGTTCAACAATCCCATGGGTCACCGTCCAACTGAATAGCCGTCGTTGAGGGTTCACAGACTTAGCAATAGATGCCAGCTCCGCTTCAGCTCGCCGCTCTTCAGGTGTGAGGAGATAAATTAACGGATATTGTGCTTTGACAAGGACGCTCAACGACTCCATGCCAAGTCCCTCCCTGGCATCAACAAAATTCAATCCAATTTAAAACCATTTCTTAAACCCATCTTTAAAGCTACGTTTGAATCTAGAACCCACAAATGGATTCAGTTGAGTTCAACACTCAATCCCTTCAAGAACACTCAATCCCTTTAAGCTGAATACCTTTAAGGTTGAATATCCCTTTAAGTAAGGTTGAATATCAATGATAGGTTAAGTCTGACGGAACGATCATCCACCTGAACAACATTCACTTGGACAGCACATCACCAATGGCAGAGCAGCGACCATATCGGATTGATGAGGCCATTAACAGGGAACCAGTTCATCATGTTTAGGTTGATCCTGGGAATCAGGAGAACCCCAAGTACTTTGGGAAAAGTCAGCCTCAGATCCATCTAGAAGCAAGGGGCCATTGGCCTGCTCGGGTAATGAACTAACTTCACCCTGCCGAAGCACAAATGGATGAGAACACTTAGGACATCGATGAACTTGATGAGTACTGCCCTGAATACCTTCAAACACCTCAGAATGATCAAGGTAAAAACTGAGAGCTTTTTCGGCCATTTTAGACATCGACTCCATTTCAACAGCTGCATGAATCTTAAGATTGCGATGCAACTCAGGAGATAGATAAAGCGTTACCTTCTGCTTAGAATCTGACTGCTCTTGGTCTGACCGATAACTCATAGAGGATGTAGCTCTCTTACATGCCCGAATTGTTGTCTAGCATAGCTGCCAAAACAGCATGACAGCAAGTTTGTTACATTTCTTTGTACCTGAGTTGAGTCAAAGTTTCGATGTCCCTCAGGCTTGGATGATCTTGTTCTTGACGGCTGTCATACACATGGCAACCCGAGCATTCACTTCATCGTCGCCTTCATACACATCTAGTTTCTCTTTAAGGCGCTGAATACAGTTTTGGACCGTTTTCTTGCTGGTATGAATCCGATCAGCAATGGCTTGATCAGTCAGAGCTTCTTTACAGAGTAAATTTAAGACTTCGATCTCTCGTTCTGTGAGTTTGGTGAGGCCACGAAGTTCTCTAGGCATCCGTAATTCACCATTGAGAGCACTTTTGGCCCCCTCTAAGAAGACACTGCGCCGCTCCATCTTGTTTACTGCCGCAAACCCACCCTGATGTTTGCTGATCAAGGCGACTAATGGAGTTAGAAGCAGAGGTTCACTAGAGTAAGCCATCACATTTAAGGTGGGATAGGTTTCAAAAATATGTCGGAGGAGTTCGAGCCCAGGTTCGGCTGACTGTTCACCACTCATCTGACCATATAGAATGTCAGTCACAACCAGATCAGGGTGTTCACGAGTCAGTCGGCCCATGGCATCAGCAGGTGAGCTGACAATCGTGCAGTTAGCCGTTGTATTCAGCCGTTGCAGCCATTCGCAGTTATTTTGAGCGACTTCAGGGTGATCTTCTACAATTAAAAACTTAAGTTCTGGCGCTTGCGTTCCTTGCTCTGCTTCAGGCATCCGTCTATCCTCGTCTTAAAGTTGTGTCTCTCACTGCATGTCAGGTTAGCCGTTCACCAGTGTAGCCTTTGAGGCGCTGCTTAGGATCGCCATTGCCACAGATTGAGTTCCAGAGCATCACCGAGTACACTCAGGAGAGAATTCTAGAATAGCTATTCTGTTCTACCCCCGGCTGTGATCAGGTCGAGCTCATCATGATGGTGTTTTCGGAATTCGTATAGCACAAATCTCCCATACATTATTTGACAGCAGGATTTATGATGACTGAGTCTGAACTTACCCAGATTCTCCAGGAAAGGCTGAGTTACTGCAAGGCTAAGGTGGTGGTGAGGCAGCGAGGACCTCATCTCCATATTTTGTTGACTCGGCCAGATACAGTCACCCTCAACTACCCCGTTGTGTCTAACGATATTCATAACCACTTGCGGTCGCTGACCATATCCGATATCGACGAATTTACAGTTTATGGTCGAATCTCAGGCCAGCGCACCAACTATGAGTGGCAGCAAACCTATACGCTGGCAGTTGAAGAGGAAGAATCCTATCCGACAATGATGGCTCCTTACGATGATGATGATCCCATCCGAGAACTGGAGCAGATGGAAGATATTGAAGATGAAAAGCCTACTGAACTTTACTATCCCGGCCAGAATCCTGATGTTGATCGAATAGGTCAAACTCTAGTGTACTCTTCTGATGAGATGGCCCAAATTCGAGCTCAGATCGATTCGTCAGAAGAGACCTCAGAACGGAATGATGACACTTGGGTGCCAATACCTGAACAACCTGCTATTGTGACATCTGACCCTGAAGCAGCTAGCTCCTTGCCAGCCACCCTCCCCCCCGACGCTGAACCCTCGAGTCCTGCACCATCAACAGAGGCGACGACCTCAGGATCTCCCCGGCAATCGAGACAGCAGACACAGATCATTGTGGGCGTGGCCGCCGCTGTCATTGTGGCTGTGATCGTGATTATTTTGGCTACACGCTAGGACTAGCCCTGTTGAATTAGGGGTAAAGATGATTTGAGACTTGAAATTGACGTGTGAGTGAGGCAGTCATTATGGTTAGTGCTAGCTGGTTTCAGATCCAATCTGCTACGGCTACTCAGTCTAGATGTCAGTCTTTGCAGCAAGGTAGGATCCTGATTCAAACATCCATTGCATCTGAACGTCAAGCTAGTGTGGTGGCCCAACTGTATCTACCTTGCTCTAGATCGTATGGCTGGGAGCAGATTACGACCTACAACAACTGGCCAACTTTATTACCTAATATCTTGCATAGTTCCTGCCAAGTTACTGCAGATCCAAGAGTTAAACTTTTACACCAGGCCGCAGGCATCAACTTAATGCTATTTTCACCTAAGGTTGATATTTGTTTGAAAGTGCATGAATACCCCTGCCAGCAGATCCAATTTGAACTCGTTCAGGGTAGCTTTGATGCTTTTGAGGCCACGTTGGATTTCTCTGATTATCATCAAGGCACACTCTTACAGTATCAGGTTAGGGCTTGTCTTAGTTTCCCCGTTCCTATTCCTATTATTGAGCATGGTATTCAAATTGCACTGCCTGCTAATCTCAAAAGCTTACGTCAAGGTCTGATGTCCCACTGAATTTAAGTCGGCAGTTCAGCCTAGATCAAGGTTTATCCCTTAAGGATCTGAGCAGTTGAACGGCTTGATATAAAATTTACATAAAGACAGAAAGATTGCAGAAAGCTTGGGTAAACTACCCCTGAACCACTCAATATTTAAGCTACATGGTAAGACATCTTGCAAGGCTGCTCCTCCTAGGAGTGATAAGCCTAACTTTGGGGTGTAGTAGCTCAGCTCCTATCAGTTCATCGCCTGAGTCGTCTACTACCCATTCTGCTTCGGATGCCCAAGTTGCTCTAGCTCTGAGAGAGTTAAAAGTTGAAGACCCCCTTCAGGCTGAGCGCATGGATAGTCAAGCCCAAGCGGCAGCGGCCCACTCGTTTTCTGGCCAGATTCGATCACTTCCATTTTTTTATGGGTTGACAGGTCAGCTAACTGGCTTTTGGACTGTTGATAATGTTCTGATCTTTGCTTACTCGCAGACTCAATTGCCAAGCCAACAGGTTGAAGTTGGGGATCAGGTCACCGTTTCAGGGTTGAAATTTAGCGACACCTTCATGATTGCCTTTAGTATTGCTCAAGCTAATACCACACCGACACCCACGCCGACACCGACACCCACGCCGACACCCACACCTACTCCCGTTTCATCCTGTACACCCGCTAATCTAAGTGGTGCCGCACTTGAAGTTTTCAATCGCACCAATCAAGAACGGACCCGGCAAGGTTTAACCCCCTTAGAGGCTTGTGTTCTGCCTACTCGTGCCGCTCAAAATCATGCTGAAGACATGGCCATTAATGACTACTTTAGTCACACGGGCTTGAATGGATCATCACCTACTAGTCGATCTCAAGCTGAAGGGTATCAAGGAAGCTGTGGTGAGAATATTGCTGCTGGTTATGCCTCTGCAGCAGCGGTGATGCAAGGGTGGATGAATAGCCCTGGCCATCGTAACAACATTTTGAATGCGAATTACGAGCATATCGGGATTGGGTACTACTTTTTGCCCGATGATACCGGGAGCACTAACTACCGTCACTATTGGGTTCAAGTCTTTTGTATTCCTTCCAACCGCAGTTTAGCTGGCAGGTTGTCCACAGCTGAGCCTCTACCTGGTGGCCTGATCGCCAAACCATTTTGATCCTGTACTAACATGTTAGGTTGATTTCAAGAGATCCACTACTGGTGTAGGGATCTCAAGGTTGCTCTTAAGTCTCCCGATCAGAATCTCCATGGCAACTTCAAACCCAAGTCCAGAAGAAGCGGGTACTATTCAACAGGGCCAGATCCAGCAAGGCCAGACTCATTCAGGGATCTAGGGATCTTCCAAGACTGGCATCGAATCGTAGGTATTGAAATAAGAATAGGATGAGATCACTTTAATCGTACCCTCCAGTAAAGCATAGTTCAACTGATCCACCCAGTCCAACTCGTCCAGCGTCACTGATCCTGACATAAGACAACTATTGATCTCACTCTGCTGGGTTTCGGTGAGTATCTGAGTCTTGAGAGCTGTCTCTACGATTTGTTGAATGGTCATTTTGACGTTAAGGATTCCTCCAATGAGTTAATTTGTCTAGACCTATTGAAGAAGAGTCTCACAAAGGACATCACTTCAGGTTAAGACTAGAGTAACTCATCATAACACCTCCTTAACTTCTCAGATCATCAGTGAAATTATTCATTAAGATGTTATTTTAGCTACTTAATATGGCAGGAGACAACTATTGAGTCTATTTAAAATTTTAAGGCTTGCAGCAACTCATCTGGAAGGAAGCAGAGAGAACGCCATTAGTATATTGCATGGTCGCTTGGGGCAAAGTTTTACGTTGAGAGTTATATTGAGTTGTTCTGTGACTGAGAATAAGTCTACAGACTAACAGTGAGGTACAGTGAACTGCGAGCTGAAGCACCCTGCTATTCTTGAATGTTTATGGAATTATTCAAGCCATCAACACTCTGTACATCAACACTCTGTACATCAACACTCTGTACATCAACACTCTGTACAATGATCTAGAGCTACCGCTATCTGCTAAACTCATCCTCAAAAGTAGTTCAGGTAGGTTATGACAACTTTACAACAGGCAAGGCATTAGGTTATTAGGTTAAAGGAATTAGGACTTCAAGGTTTTGACAAACTGCTGGAGTCGATCAATGCCTTTCTCAATCGTACTAGATTCAGCAGCATAAGAGAGGCGAATGCAATCATCAGACCCAAAAGCTTGACCTGGAACCACAGCAACATGGTACTTTTCAAGGAGGCGTTCACAAAAATCAGTTGATTGGATCCCCGTAAATTGAATATTGGGAAAAATATAAAAAGCACCATTGGGCTTGCTACAAGTAAAGCCAGAGCTTGACGTTAAACCCTCAAACATTAGATTTCGACGATCAGCCATTAACTGACGCATGTGTTGAATAGTGTCTTTAGATCTTGGATCGGTGAGAGCGGCTAGAGCCCCATATTGAGCAAACGTACAAACATTAGAGGTACTGTGGCTTTGCAAACGAATCGTGGCCTGAATAATTTCAGTGGGACCGGCGAGAAAGCCTAACCGCCACCCTGTCATGGCATACGCTTTTGAAAAGCCATTACTGATAATCGTACGAGCATAGAGTTCAGGACTTAGAGCCGCTAAACTCACATGTTCCATCCCGTCATAGACCAATTGTTCATAGATCTCATCTGAGACAATGTAAAAAGAATGGCCCTTAATGACTTGAGCTAGTTGTAAGATCTCCTCCTGAGAATAAACAGCCCCGGTAGGGTTAGACGGGCTATTAAAGACAAAAAGTTTGGTGTTGGGGGTAATAGCTGCTGCTAGCTGTTCAGGAGTAATTTTATAACCTTGATCCTCATGGGTGGGGATATAAACCGGTTTAGCCCCTGCTAGTCTTATGATCTCAGGGTAACTCACCCAATAAGGAACTGGAATAATCACTTCATCGCCTGGATTTAGAAGTACCATGGCCAGATTAAACAGGGTTTGCTTACCGCCGTTACTGATAATGATTTGATCACTGGTGTAGGTTAAGCCCTGATCAGTAGCCAGCTTAGTGGCAATCGCTTGGCGCAGCTGAGGGATCCCTGGGATAGGTCCATATTTCGTTTCACCCCGATGTAGGGCGTCGATCGCAGCAGCTCGGATATGCTCAGGGGTCGGAAAATTCGGTTCGCCTGCACTCAAACTACAGACATCTAAACCCTCAGCTTTCATTTGGGCAGCTCGGTTAGCAATTACCAATGTGGCTGAAGGGGTCAAATGAGCTAACCGTGTTGCTAACACCTCAAACTCCTTGCTTGACTGACATCTGCTTTCAGTTGATTACTGTTGATCAAGGTGGGGTGCCTCGGCCAATTTAGCCCCATCCATTAGCACCAAATCATGGCCTTCTCGATCCACCTGTAGATCCCAAAATTCACCATCTTCAGCCCCTGGAAGAAAGCCTTGAACCTCAATTAATAAAGGAGGAAACTGCTTTTTACCTTGGGGCTTGCGTTTGAGTGAAACGGTGACACTAGCTTTACGGGATCGAATCGTACCACGAATATTAAAGCCTTCTTCAGCTTCATTCACGATAGCTGGAAAGGGATCATCGTAATCAGTATCAAGCCATCCCATTGCTTCCAGTTCTGTTTCTGACAAAGAAAGAATCCGAATGACACTGAGTCCCAAGACTTGCTGGGGCCGAGGTTGGGGTTGGACAAAAAACCAGTGCGGCTGAGCAGTCTCCATACAATAGGAAAACGGTTTCAGTAATTGAGCTCGGCCAGGCGTAGCTGGATACTCAAACCCATCCTCAGTGCATAGCAGCCCTGAGTAGCTATTCGACTGCTTTTTTAATACACCCTTGATCAGGCCCAAAGCCCGGTATTGGAGTTGGTGTTTAGGCGGAGGAATCGGAAACATTTGGTTAAGGTAATCAAGTTTAGGCTAGAGGAAATGTATCTTATGCTACCACGGCAACCCTTGGGTTGACCCACTTAATCCAGTCCATCTATTCCAAGAGGAACTTGACCCAGGTAGGAGGAGCTGGCAGAGGACAATTGAACCGTTCTGTAATCAAGGCTGCCACAAGATGGACCGTGAACACATAGATTAGCGAATTTAGAGCAATAAAGCCAATGACCGTAATTTGGATCATTAGAGGTGTTGCCGCTAAGTAAATCTCCAGCCAGCTCAACGTTACATCTAGTAACCAATTGGTTAGACTGGTGAGTTGAATAGTCAGGTAAGTCCAGAGATTTTCACCCACTAAGATTGAAGACAATAAAAATTGAAAAACCAGTCCCAGCGTACTGATGGCTGCTCCACTCAGCAGAGAAATATACCAAGAGCGTTGATCTTTCCAGCAGCACCCACACCAATAGCCTAAAACACCATACGGGATCAGGTAAAAGACACTCCGGGTGGGACCTAGCAAAATGGTCAGCAATAAGCCTGTCACAGTTAGCGTTAATAGCCCAGTTCGCCGATCCCAACGCATGATCGCTAAAACCACAGGAACCGGATAAAATAGGCGGGCAAAGGGAGCAATAGGCGTGTAGCTTAATAACCAAACCAGAACGTTAGTGCTGGCTAGAAAAGCGGCCTCAACCAAGTATAGGGAGGCAGGCTTGGGGGGTAGAGGTGGATAGTCAGCCTCCAAGTTAGGCGTAGGGGGCGATGAGGTCACTAGCAATAGCCATAAACAAGTGCGTTGATTGTAACAAGTTTGCCTTATTTAATCCGATCCAGAGCATCTTGAGCGGCTTTATGGATAGACATATGGGTCTTCATCCGCAGCACTTGTCGATAGAGTTTGATCGCAGCATCCCTAGATCCTTGTTCCCGATATTCATCAGCTACCCGCAACAATCGATAGGGGGTCACATCATTATCAGGTTCTAAAACTTGCATAATGTCTTCTAACCGTTGCAAAATATTATTGCGCCATTCAAATTCATGGTCTAGATCAAGCGTTCGGTAGTAAAATCGCTGGGCATCTTCATAATTTTGTTGTTTGTCATAGGCCATGGCTAATTTCAAAGCGTTATGCTTGTTAGGCTGGTGATAAAACTGATCTAATAACCGTTCAGTAGTTGATCCAACTTCAGTCTTAGGTAGCTGTAATTTTCGCTCACGCAGACTATCTTTATCTAGGACTCGATCAGCAATAGGCTGGTAGGTGACCTCAGCAGGTAGCCGGATGGTAAAGCTACTGCCCTTGTTAAGTTTGCTTTCAACCGTGATCTCACCACCCATAATCTGGCAAAACTTTTTGGTAATGGCTAACCCTAGACCCGTACCTCCTTGCTTGCGGGTAGCTGGTGTTTGCACTTGAGTGACAGAGCGAAATAAACCATCTAGTTGCTCTTGATTCATCCCTATCCCTGTGTCTTGAACTTGAAAGAGTAACCAGTCTTTTCCTTGAGTGGTGGTCCGGCGAACAACGGATACCGTAATCTTGCCCCGCTCTGTAAACTTACAGGCATTACTCAGTAGGTTTAACAAGCATTGGCGGACCTTACCCACATCAGCTACCATGATGCCCACTGAAGGCGGACAGTTCACTTCGATTTTGTTGGTTTGCTTTTGCAACATGGGTTCAATAGAAGCAACCAAATCTTGGATCATAGGAGCAACTTCAAAAGTTTCCAGATCGAGTTCCACACTGGCTTCAACTCGATAGAGATCAAAAATATCATTGATCAAACCCAGTAATTGTTGACCGGAGGAGTGGATCTTTTCCAGATCGGGAACGATATCAGGGACAGTTTCTTCCGCTTCTTCTAGTAACATTTCGCTGTAGCCAATAATAGTATTCATCGGGGTCCGGAGTTCGTGGCTCATCGTGGCTAGGAATGTGCTTTTAGATTGGTTGGCTGATTCAGCTTGTTCTTTGGCTTCCTGGAGTTTTTGTAAGGTTTCACCTAAATGGTGAGCTTGCTCGCGCATCATCTCCACCTGTTTTTCAGTTTGGGCATAGAGTTGCGACTGTTTAATAGCAATGATCAACTGATCAGCAATGGAGCTGAGTAGATCCAGTTCGCCAGGTAGCCACTTCCGGGACGAGTTATGACTGGAGAGCAGATAGCCACAGCTATCCCCGACTTTGACAGGAATGGCCAGTAAACTCAGCATGCCATGTTGGGTATAAGCAGCAATCAATTGGGGGTTGGCGGCCAGATCTTTAGGGATATCATTATGTTGGATTACTTCACACCGCTGCATCTGTTGGGCCAGCTCACCAAACTCCTGCAAGGGCAGTGAACCCAGTTCAGGGGGACTCAAATCTAAACGATATTGACAAACACGTTCAAATAAGAGTGGATCAGGTCGATACCATCCAAACGTCACTCGATCTGCATTTAAGACTCGGGAAACTTCTTCAACTGTAGTTTTTAAAATAGTATCTAGATCTAAGGACTCTCGAATTCGACTGGTCAAACTATTGAGGAGGGCTTCACGATCAGCTTGAATCCGACTACGGCCAATCTTGAGTAATTGCTCCAAAGTCACAACAGCAGCTGACAATAATAAGATCCCGATAAAACCAGTTTGCAAATTTAAAGCTTGCAGTTGACCTTCAATAGCTGGGGCTGGAATCACCAAAGCTAAATACCAGGTCTCTAACTGGTTCAAGGGAGAGGCTACTAAGTAAACTGGGTCTCCAGAGGGTAGAGCGATCCTATCAATGGTGCTGGAGGGAGCAATAGTTTGTTCAACTAGAGTCACCACATCAGGATCTTCATGAGTAAGCAGACTAGTATCTTGATGAGTCGTCAATAGACTCTCGTCTGAGTGATAAAGGGGGACGCCCTCTTGATCGACTAAAAATAGTTGGCTAGCATCGTCACCGCCTAAGCCTGGCACCTGCTCTAGTAGTTGCTCTAGAGGTAAAACACCTACTAAAGATCCAATGACTCGGGGCGGTCGTAGGGAGGTTGGATAGTCCAGGGCCTCTAGACTGTTGCGCCGTAAACCTGATATATCTTCAACGTCTAGAGTGGCATTGAGAGGAGGAAAAGACCAGATAGGTGTCATAATGGCCAAGTACTCTGAGTTACTCGGCGTTAAATCTAGCGTGAGGCGATTGATCTGAGTGGTTCCATCTTCAATAGGCTGGTAGAGATCAAGCGTTTGTAATTCCCGCCGAACTGAGGATGAAATAGGTTGAGTAATATAGAAGAAATTATCGGGTTCAACTAAAATAAAGCTTTGATAAGTGGCAATACGTTGCTGTTGCAGTTGAAGAAAGGGGTCGGCCTCAGACCAATCCATCGAACTGACCAAAGGGGTATTGGCCCAAGCTTCAACTTCTACCTGTCGGGCGGCCAGCCATTGATCAAGCACGTCCCGAGTTTGCCGCATTTGCAACTCTGCTTTTTCTTTACGAGCCTCTACAAATCTCCGTTGAACCAACCAGTAGCCGTAAACCGTGAGGCCACCAATAGAAAGCAAGGCCAAAGCAATAATGACGAATGACAAGATTTGGGTTGAGAGCTGCCCGGATAGGGTGGATCGGGATGGACTAGACTCTTTGCTCATAGTAATCGCCTTCTTGCGTAACGCTCGAATAGGTAGAACTCGTTATTTCAGTTGGCATATCAGAGATCAGGTTGAGAAATCCAAAGAGCATGACCTCCAAGGCAGTATCTCCGACATCATATTAGGCCTTCTAATCCTATCAGGCATTAGCAAACCAACGCTATTTCGATAGCTATCAATCTCCAGATCACTACGCCAGATCACCTGATGCCAAATCTCTTCATGCTAGAACACCTCAAGCATGCGGCTACTTTAACATTACCCTAGGATCTCAGTCATCTATGGGCCTGCATCCAGGGGCTTGTTGTCTGATTAAAGCCTGGCTACTCGAGTTTGCAATAAGTCTGTACTATAAATTTTATGAGGGCTTTTGATTAATCAGATCTTTTGATAGGGGGACCCGTACTTAATCTCGCTTACTGACATTAGAATCTCGTTGGAGTTAATCATATCGCGTCAAAGATACTGTGAGTTTGTCTAGAGTGAGCTTGGGGTTAGTCATTCCAAAGTTAATCATTCCAAAATTAATCATCTTAAGGTAGAACATTTAGAAAATCTCACATTTCTATTGTAATTCTCTATACAGCTGGTGCGGACTAATGGGTGAGGACAAACCAAATGGCCAAGATCTTGTTAGTTGAAGATAACGAAATGAACCGAGATATGTTGTCACGTCGGCTGCATCGAAAAGGCTACACAGTGCTATTTGCAGAAGATGGAGCCGAGGGGGTAGCTAAGGCTCGCTCAGATAACCCCGATCTGATTCTAATGGATCTAGATTTACCGGTGATGGATGGCTGGGAAGCTACTCGCCAACTTAAACGCTTAGAGCAAACCTGTCGAATTCCAGTGATTGCCTTGACTGCTCATGCCATGGCGGGAGATCGAGAAAAAGCCTTAGCGGCTGGATGTGATGATTATGATACAAAACCTGTTGAGCTTAAACGACTTTTGCCTAAGATTGAAGCTTTGCTTTTAGCCACAGGTCAAAAGATCCCGGTAGCTACACCAGCGTATCCTCATGCAGCCAAGTTTTCAAACTCTCAGGCTGCTGGTTTAGAGCCTGTCGCAGGGATTTTGGCATCATCTTTGGCTCCAGGAGTCCCGCCCCATCTACAGTCTTCTTTGAATCGTCAAACCTCTAATCAGGCTTCTGTTCAAGTTAGATCGATCTCAGCACCACTATCATTGCTAGTCGTCGATGATAGTTCGACAAATCGGTCGCTGCTAGCCCATCACCTAACCCAACAGGGGTATGAGATCACAACAGCCAGCCGAGGTCAAGAAGCACTAGAGCTAATTCAAACGCAGACCTTTAATTTAGTCCTGTTAGATGTCATGATGCCAGGGGTGAGTGGCCTTGACGTTTTGGCCGAACTGAGGCGACAGTATTCCTCCTCACAACTCCCGATTGTTATGGTGACAGCCAGCGATCAAAGTGAGGATGTGGTCAAAGCTCTTGAATTAGGGGCTAATGATTACATTACCAAGCCCATTAATTTTCCGGTGGCTCAAGCTCGAATTAAAAGTTTACTGACTATGGTGGAGTCATTCTGGCAACAAAGTCGATTAGAGATGGATAAAGTAGCACCTATCCAAGATCCCTCTTTACTGAGTGGTCGGTATAAACTCATTGAAAGTTTAGGATCGGGGGGATTTGGCCGAACGTTCTTGGCTCGGGATACCCAACGACCTAGAGCACCAGTTGTGGTTGTTAAACAGTTAAAGCCTTTGCAAACGAGCCCACGTAGCATGGAACTGGCGCGGCGGTTATTCAAGAAAGAAGCAGAAACGCTAGAACGCCTCAAACATGAACAGATCCCTCAACTTTTAGCTTACTTTGAAGAGAATCAAGAGTTTTATCTAGTTCAGGATTATATTGAAGGAACTGTGCTTGAAGATGAACTACAACATCACTCTTTTGCCGAAACTCAGGTTTTAGGTCTGATTTGGAGCCTAGTTACGGTCTTGGAATATATTCATCGCCAAAATGTGATCCATCGGGATATTAAACCTCAAAATATTATCCGGTGTCGATCTAGCAAGAAGTACGTTCTGATTGACTTTGGATCTGTGAAAGAGCTCTCACTGGAGATCGCGGAAGGCCCTAAGAAAACCGTTGGGATTGGCAGTCGTGGGTTTGCTCCGCCAGAGCAATATGCTGGACGGCCTCGATTTAGTAGTGATATCTACGCTGTGGGCATGGTAGCCATCCAAGCTTTAACAGGCTTTTACCCTGACCAGTTGACCGAAAGCACAGCTACAGGAGGTTTGATGTGGCAACTCCCCAATGTCCAGGTGCATCAGAGTGTCGCGACGATCATTGATACCATGATCCGAGCTGACTTTCGGGAACGGTACCAATCAGCAACTGAGGTCCTAAGGGATTTAAGACGGATCCTTGAAGACTTTCGTCAGTCAAGACGCAGGCTAGGATCTTAACAACTTGGGAGACATTGACCATTGATAATAGACCTCGATCATAAGGATAATAAGGGGACATGTCGTATCAAATCTAAGAGTTCGATGAGCTTAATAGCGGTTGTCATGGGTTTCAGTGGTGTCATAGTGGATGATGAACGCATCCATGCCGAGGCAATCAATCGCTTATTAGTTGAGGATAACCTCCGATCCCTGACTCTATCCCCTTTTCAAGACTACCGTTTGCGGTATATGGGTCGAACAGATGCCGATCGAATTCGACGCTTGTGGGGGGATCAGGGTCGTGTTCTGAGTCCGGCTCAACTTCAGCACCTCTTGCAGCGCAAACAAACCCACTATATTGAACGGATAGGTCAGTTAACCAAATTACCCTTGATACCTTTTTTAGTTGAGACCATTGAACGGATTGAAAGTCTGAATCTCAAGCTAGCTCTGGTGAGTGGAATTTCCAAAATTGAAACCCACTATCTGCTGGAACGGGCCCAACTCATGTCTCGGTTTAGCTCTATTGTGACTCAACAAGACTTACCGCTTGATCAAGTGGATACCCTAGGCTACTTACATCACTATTTTCTCAAGACCCAAGCCTTATTGGGATTAAACTGTTTAGGTATTGAAGCCACTTACCCCGGGATTGCAGCAGGTCAAGCCGCAGGGATTCCCATGTTAGGCCTTTGCACGATGGCTCCTTTACATATGATCCAACGCCGAGCCAATTGGGCAGTCGACCGCCTAGCTCAAATTGAATGGGATCGAATTCAGCGACAGTTGGAAACAGGCATTGATCAGCCGATCGCTTTAGATACAGCTGTGATAGCCAAGATTTCTGAAGCGGGTGATAATCTCAATTCCTCTCGCTAAGACTCATGGTTAATGTACCTGCTATTGTTCAAGGTTATGCTCAGGGTCTGTTTTTAATGGCAGATGATGCCACTCATGAACTAAATTGGTATAGTACACGTCAGCGAACACTGATTCCGCTTGATGAACGCTTTCACTATCCGCGTCGATTAAAGCCAATCTTAAATCAGAATATTTTTCAACCTACGATTAATCGAGCCTTTGATCAAGTGGTAGAGGGTTGTGCCAATCGAAATGTAACCTGGATCAATACCGAGTTAAAAGTGATTTACCAAGCCCTACATCAGGCTGGTTGGGCTCACAGTTTTGAAACCTGGTGTGGTGATCAATTGGCAGGTGGCATCTTAGGTA
The DNA here is from genome assembly GCA_964434865.1 of uncultured bacterium. Classification (GTDB taxonomy): domain Bacteria; phylum Cyanobacteriota; class Cyanobacteriia; order Thermostichales; family Thermostichaceae; genus CAYSWV01. Next base: position 22,333 of record CAYSWV010000031.1, on the reverse strand, counting down.
TAGCCATCGGAGCTGCTTTTATTGGGGAATCAATGTTTTATCAGATCCCAAATGGCTCTAAAGTCGCCATGGTGAAGTTAGTTGAACATTTACGGCAACGGCACTATTCCTTATTTGATGCCCAAATGCCCAATACCCACTTGGCTCGATTTGGCTCGATTGATATTCCCCAAGCTGATTATTTAGATCAATTGCGAGCAGCCCTAGGTCGGCCCTGTCACTTTACGTAAGAGTCAACCTAGAAGCTACTAGCCTCGTCAGGATGCTACACCACACCTAACGATAACGGTTCACCTGCAAATGTGAAGTCCTCAACATTACGCACAACCATATCAACACCATCAAGACTGAATGTCAGTTCATTAGTAGCTGCATCTCCAGGGGTAATCGATCCACCTTGAGTGAAAAACTCTTCTAGCGTGAAGTCAAAAGCAAGCACATCAATGCCATCACCACCGTCAACAATAGCCTCCCCAAAACCAGCAATCAAATCCTGACCTCTGCCAGTATTCACATTGACATTACCTCCAAAACTTGAGGCGATCACCTGATCACTGCCATCACCTGTATTGATGGTGCCTCCAAAGATACCGAAGGTCTCAACAGTACCATCATGACTACTCCCTGTGGCTTCCCCTCTGACAATATCATTGCCATCACCCGTATTGATCACACCTGACTCTCCATTGGAAATCCCTATGGCTATGGCATTCCCCTGTTCTGTAACCTCAGCTGAAGCTGTTCCAACAATTAGATCGGCCCCATCTCCGGTCTCAATAGTACCTGCTAATCCTTGGCTCTCATTCAAAATACCGATGGCTTCACTATTACTTTTAGCCGCTATGGCAATAGCAGAGGCAGTAATTTCGTCTGTACCATTACCCGTTTCAACACGACCACTGTTGTTGACGCCATGAGCAAACGCAGAGAATCCTCGGCCACGAGCTTCTGCAGTTGCTGACAATGATAACTGATCACTACCGTCACCCGTGAGAAACGATCCAGTATTATCTAGTGCCGCTGCAATAGATTCAGTTTGGACACCCCCTTCAATGCCAGCTTTGCGACTCAGTGATTTGGCGTTAGCTTCGACCCGATCGCCACCATCTCCTAGTTCAATTAAGTTCTGGTTTTCAATGCCATTAGCAATAGCAGTATCCCCTTTGGCCCTAGCATGAGCTGAAGCTGTGATCAAATCACTCCCGTTACCCATAGAGATCAGAGCACCATCATTATCACTGTTGTTGACTCCAGTTGCAATAGCAAGCCTACCGTCTTTAGCAGTGGCCCGGCCAACCATTTGATCAGCCCCATTGCCAGTTTCAAACACGCCCCCAAAAGTTCCGAATGCTCTAACGTCTTGATTCCCAGTTGCTTCAGCTTCTCCTTGAATCAGATCCTCTCCCGTCCCCATATCAATGACACTCAAACCTGCAGCTGGGATATTAATACTAACATTTGAGATACCGATTGCTTGAGCATCACTATCTTCCCCGCTGGCAAATCCAGTTCCGATTAGTTGATCACGGCCTTTATCAAATAAGAGCCGTCCAGCATCCCCATTTTCATTGAGCAAGCCAATACCAATAGCAAAGCTACCTTCTTTCCCAAAGGCTTCACCGGAGGCTTCGATTTGATCATTGCCTGCACCCGCTTCAAAGGTGCCACGATTATCAATGCCATCAGCAATAGTGCGTTGAAACCCAGTCCCAGTAGCCGTGGCGGAGGCCATCACCTGATCATTACCTTTACCTAAATTAACCTGAGCTCGATTTTCTAGGCCATCAGCAAAAACAATCTCTTGAGTGGGATTCCCCTCTCGAACGGCAGAGGCAACACCTCGAGTCTCAATGATGTCATCCCCAGCTCCCATATCTAGAACAGAACGAGTATCAATCCCACTGGCGATCGCCACATCACCTACTGAGGTAGACTCACCAAATGCTTTAATTCGATCACGGCCAGCTCCCATATCCAAGACCGTGTTTGCATTGGGATTCCCAACACTGCTGTTGTCAAGGCCACCGGCAATCCCTACAGCCCCCTTAGCCTTTACAAAAGCTTCCACTTCGATGGTATCGTCACCTTTACCTGTAAAGATCTGGCCACTATTTTCTAGAGCATCAGAAAACGTTTCGGCATCATCCGGATCTACAACACCATCGAATATGGTGCTAGCTGTAGCAGTAATCAGATCGCGGCCATTCCCCAAATCAATCAGGCCGTCACTATCATTAATCACGCCATTGGAAGAAGCAATAAAGATCTCTCCCCCTGGGTTAATCGCTGTGGCTTCGGCTGTTCCTCTTAAAACATCATCACCATTACCAGTCAAAATAGTGCCTGTAGGTCCTTGATTGAGGATACCATTGGCCTCTGCTGCTTGAATCCCATTGGCAATGGCTGTGCCTTCGAGAGTATCATTTTTGTTACCAGTATCAATGACACCATTGTTGATGATACCGTTGGCTTCAGCCTCATCATTAGTATCGGTAGCAAATCCTGACAACAGATCATCTCCGTTGCCCGTATTAATGACATTGTTGTTAGTAATAGTCTCATTGACAGACAGATTAGCTATCCCAGGTTGGATTTCTGGCATGATCAAACACCTCAAAATTTGTTGAAAGATATCGGACCCTAGTTACCTGAAGTCTAAACAGATTGAAGGCAGCTCGGATCAAGAGTTGAAAGCTTAAATAAGACTAAGCTCCTAGCAAAAATAAAAGATAGCAACCATGATCGGAAGCAGATAATTCTGAAATTTGTTGAGATCTTTAACCTCTTCTATTAGAACGACTGGGTAAAATATCACCCTCAGATTATCCGTAAGAGGCCAGGCAACTGATCCACAAGTACTTTACAGTAATTTCATATAGCCCCCAATCTAGAAATCCCTGAAGTCACCATGTTGTTTTTTTAGCTAATGAAGAAAATTAAATAATTAATGATCACGATCCAGAATCTGTTTGTACTTAGAAAATCCTCCCAACTGTTCAGCAGTAGGCTGATCTAACCCTAGTTTTACGGATACCTGATTTAAAATACCATTTGCTTAATTACAGGATCTTGAGTGTTGCTATTCTCTTCTAGACTAGACTTCAGCTGATCGAAGTTGGATTTCTGGGAGAGTACAATACCCGTGTTTTTACTTAACAAGCTAGCAACAAATTCCCTTGTAGCCTAATTTATTAAGCCTGAAAGTCATTGAATCTAGACAAAATTTAATAGAAGCAAGAGATCGATTAGAAAGAATATTTGGGCAGGCTAGGGTTGTCTGATTAATGAACGATTAGAATCTAATGTGATCGAAGAATCAGAGTCTATACTTAGTCATCTTCAAGTCGAGATTAAAGAAGATCAATTTTACTTAGGTTGATCTACTTAGTCATTCGATTTCAAATGATAACTGTTTCAGTGCTTAGTTCTAGCCTGGCAGAGCTTGCCGTGCCAAATTCCAATCATGACTACCTTTACTCGAGAAGCTCAGCTTCTGCTCCAATCTTTTTTGAGAACTATTCCAGTTTTTTCAGCCCTAGAGACATCAACTCTCGATCTGGTCATTCAGAAACTTCAACCCATTCGTTATTCATCGGGTCAGACTTTACTGGGAAGAGGACAACTTCCCTCTCATGTTGCCATCGTGTATGAAGGGCAGGTTCAACTTTTGGGTGTTGATCCACAGACTCAACGACAAGTGTCTTTAGAACTGCTTGAGCCAGGTGCCATGATTGGCTGGTTAGGGCTAGTGCGCGGTATTCCCTGTGAAACCGTGATCGCGGCTGGATCAGGGGTTTGTTTGGCTTGGGCTGCCTCAGACTTTCTGAGTACCCTAAAAGCCCATCCCCAACTTGAGGCGGCTTTTAAACAAGAGTGTCCCTTAATTGAAGCCTTTGAGCTAATGAGTGTGCTCAAGCCTCAGATCCATTCAAATCAGTCTTTAACATTATTAGCTAGGCAAACCTATCTACAAGCTCGGGTTAAGTATCTCAAGCCAGGTCGGTACAAAACAGCTGTTCTAGATCCAGCTTGGGTTTGGGTAGTGAGTGGTGGTGCTCCCACTAACAGTCCTATTGGTAAGATCCTCGAAATTAGTCATCAAGAAACTACTAAATTACATATTGTAGGACCTCAATCAGCGCGATTGATTGGTTTCCCCAAACACTTATTTCAAGACCCAGCTATTCGTGTTGATCAAGTCTTTGAGCAGGTATCCACACAGACTCACAATGAAACTGAGCGAGCTGCTAAGCCTATTTTGGCAGATACGTCTGAGCTAGAACCTAACATTGAACCTAGTCTTCAGCACTCTTTTCCTTGGGTTCGAGCTAACCAACCTGTGGACTGTTTCTTAGCTTGTTTTCAAATGTTGGGGCAGTATTATGAGATACCTTTTCGTCGTGACACAATCCGCCGGGTTATTCATGATCGGATGCAGCGAGATCAATCAATAAGTTTGGAATTTTGCGGTGGTTTAGTAGAGCTGATGGGGCTGAGAGCACAGTTATTAAGAGTATCTCAGCGATCTATTACTAAGCTAGACTATCCAGCTTTGGTATTCTGGCACAATCAACTCGCTGTGGTTTATACAGCCACTGAAAAAGAGATCATTCTAGCCTTACCCAAGCATGGACTAAAGCGAATTACTCTATCAGAATTGGTGCCCGAATCCGATGATCGAATCTCGATTTTATTAGCTCAAAAAACAGCAGAATCACCTCAAAAACGGTTTGGTTTAAGCTGGTTTATTCCGTCATTAATGAAGTATGCTCCCACACTAATAACAGTTCTAGTTGCCTCTTTTTTTGTGCAGCTATTTAGTTTAGCTAATCCCTTAATTGTACAGGTGATCATTGATAAGGTCCTCAGTCAAAATAGTCCTGATACGCTCACCGTTTTAGGTATCTTATTATTGGGAATGGCTTTAGCAGAAAGTGTCTTAGGTGCTCTTAGAACGTATGCTTTAGTAGACACCACGAATCGAATTGATCTAGCCCTGGGATCTGAGATTATTAATCATCTATTTCGACTCCCCTTGCGCTATTTTGAACGCAGGCCGGTGGGGGAATTAGCCAGCCGGATCAATGAGCTAGAAAACATTCGCAAATTTCTCACAGGAACCGCTCTAACAGTTGTTTTAGACATCATTTTTTCAGCTGTCTATTTGATAGTGATGGTGATCTATAGTGGGTTACTAACTCTGGTGGCACTGGCTACGGTGCCGGTATTTGGGATGCTAACCTTGATAGTATCACCTTTGATGCGCCGGCAGTTACGTGTCAAGGCGGAAAAGAATGCCCAAACTCAATCTTATTTGGTTGAGGTATTATCTGGCATTCAAACTGTTAAAGCTCAAAACATTGAACTTCGAGCCAAGTGGCAATGGCAAGAACGCTATGCTCGTTATGTTTCTGCCGGATTTAACACGGTTTTAACCTCTACAATTTCAGGGGCTATGAGTAACTCCCTGAATAAGATTTCTAATCTGATGTTATTGTGGCTTGGATCCTATCTGGTGCTTCAGGGTGAATTGACGTTGGGACAGTTGATTGCGTTTCGAATTATTGCGGGTTATGCCACCAACCCCCTCTTGCGACTAGTGCAGCTCTGGCAAAATTTTCAAGAAACCGTCCTATCGTTAGAACGATTGAGTGATATCTTAGATACGCCTGTAGAGTCAGAGTTGATCGAACAACATCACATTCCCATGCCCCCAATTAAGGGAAAAGTCATTTACGAAAATGTTTCATTCCGGTTTAAAGCAGGAGGTCCCCTTCAACTAGATCAGGTCTCCCAAGTGTTTCCATTGGGGGCTTTTATTGGCATTATTGGTCAAAGTGGTTCAGGCAAAAGCACGTTAATGAAGTTATTACCAAGGCTTTATTTACCCGAGTCAGGTCGTATTTTGATCGATGGATATGATATTACAAAAGTTGAACTCTATTCCCTCCGGCGTCAGATTGGGATTGTCCTTCAAGATCCATTGTTATTTGAGGGCACTGTTCAAGATAATATTATGTTGGCCCATCAGGATGCCAGTGCTGAAGAGGTGGTTGAAGCCGCTAAAATTGCAGTGGCCCATGAGTTTATTATGAACTTACCCAATGGCTATGCGACCCGCTTGGGTGAACGAGGGGCTGGCCTATCGGGGGGGCAACGCCAACGTATTGCTATTGCTCGGATGATCTTACAAAACCCACAAATAGTTGTACTGGATGAAGCAACCAGTGCCCTGGATTATGATACAGAGCGGCGGGTGTGCCTCAACCTAACTGAACATTTTCGGGGCCGCACCCTCTTTTTTATTACCCATCGGTTAACCACCATCAAGCATGCTGATCTAATTGTTGTCATGGACCAGGGGGCTATTGTTGAGCATGGCTCTCATGAGGATCTACTAGCTCAAACTGGCCGTTATTTCAATTGGTATCAATCTAGTCTTTAGTGATCTCTGTTGTTGTTAGGACTGTGACATGTCTTTTTTCAAACTAGGCTCATCGACACCACGATACCCAGAAACCGCTGACTCAACGCCTCAAAACAATTCTCAAGGGTCTAACTCTCATCTACCTCAACCCTCAGGTCAGGGCTTTAAACCCATCAGAACCTTTGAAGCCCCGATTCTCTTAAAGCAGTCACCTCAATGGGCCTACACGATCATTTGGTTAATTGTTTTGTGCACTGGTGGGCTGATCACTTGGGCTGCGATCTTTAAGTTCGATGAGGCGATCTCAGCTGCAGGTAAGCTAGAACCTATCAATGCGATCAGTACAGTTCAAAGTCCAGTGGGTGGTGTTGTCAAAGATATCTATATTCAAGAAGGAGAGCAGGTAGAGACGAACCAAGTCTTACTGATTCTGGATACCCGAAGTTCAGATGCTGATCTCAACTCCACTCAAGCCATCCGTAACGCTCTACTCCAAGAAAATCAGATCTATCGTGCTCAATTGCAGGGAGAGACTTCACAAATCGCCAACTTAGATCCAGATAAGCAAGCGCTGCTTAGAGCCAATCAAGCTGAATTTGAGACGAGACTGTCTGTACTAGACCTTGAGATCCAGCAACTCAGGGAAGCATTCCAAAAAACTCTAACTGAAATCAGAAATGCTGAGGCCCTTCTAGCTATTGATCAAGATGTTTTAGATAGTGTGCAACCCCTTTATGAGGCCGGGGGGCTTCCCCGTTTGCAACTCCTACGGCAACACCAACACGTTGATCAACGTCAAGCCACTATTGATGCCCTTAAAGCTGACCAACGCCAACTGGAAGCCGCCATTCAACAAGCTCAGAAACAACAACAACTCGCTCAAGATCTAGCCCGCAAAGACATCTTGAATTTGATTGCTGATAATGAAAAAACCATTGCAACGATTGAACGAGAATTGGCTCGGGCTGAGGTCAATCGCCAGTATGAAGAGATCCGATCTCCTGATACAGGAACCATCTTTGACTTACAAGCCAGTGGCCCTGGAGCTGTTGTCAATCCGAGTCAAGCTCTATTGAAGATTGTACCGCAAGGAGATTTGGTGGCTCAGGTTTTTGTCACCAATCGGGATATCGGGTTTATCGATCTTGGGCAACCGGTGGATGTACGGATCGATTCATTTCCATTTCGAGAGTTTGGAGATATCAAAGGTGAGGTGATTCAGATTGGCTCGGATGTATTAGCTCCCGATCCGGTCTATCCCTATTACCGATTTCCCGTCAAGATTGAACTGGACAATCAGCATCTGACTTTAACGGGGCGCTCAGTATCCTTACAATCTGGGATGGCGGTCACCGCTAACATTCGGACTCGGAAGCGAGCCGTTCTCACCATCTTTACTGAAATGCTTACCCAAAACCTAGAAGGGTTACAGCGAGTTCGCTAGTAGGCCTCGATGTCAGTAAAGGCTCCCATTGCATGGGCATGAGCAGCTTCTCCACAAGTACGCGGGGAGGGAAACAGTTTGGTGGGATTAGCTAAATTTTGAGGATCAAAGACGTGTCGGACCCATTGCATGGTTTCTAGATCGGTCGGTGTAAACATCGCTTCCATAAAACAGCGTTTATCAGCACCGATCCCATGTTCGCCTGAGATGCTACCGCCCACTTGAACGCACAACTTTAAAATCTCACCTCCCAATGCTTCTACCCGCTCCAGTGATCCTGGGACAGACTCATCATATAAAATGAGTGGATGCAAATTGCCGTCCCCAGCATGAAACACATTCGCTATAGGGTAGTTGTACGCCTGACTTAGTTCTTTGATTTTGCCCAGGATGTAGGGGAGCTGACTGCGTGGAATCACACCATCTTGGACAAAGTAGTTAGGGCTGATCTTACCCATGGCAGCAAACGCCGCCTTTCGACCTTTCCACAAGCGTAATCGAGCTTCAGGATCGACAGCCATTTGAACTTGACGCGAGCCATTTTGAGCACATAGAGCCTGGATCCGTTGACTACTAGTTTCAACATCTTGTTGCAAGCCATCCACTTCAATGATCAAGACGGCACCAGCATCTCTTGGGTAGCAGCCGGTAGCTACTACGTCTTCGACAGCATTGATACTGAAGTTATCCATGATCTCCATCCCGGCTGGGATAATGCCAGCTGCGATCACATCCGAGACCGTAGCTCCAGCTTGTTCAACAGTTTCAAAATCAGCACACAAAACTTGGACAGTATCGGGTGCTTTCAAGACTCGTAAGGTAATTTCTGTTGCGATCCCCAGTGTTCCTTCTGATCCCACAAAAACACCCAAAAGATCATAGCCTGGCTGCTCAGCAACCTTACCCCCTAGATCGACAATCTCACCATTGGGCAATACCACTTTGGCCCCAAGGACATGATTAGTTGTCACACCATATTTCAAACAATGGACACCACCTGAATTCTCAGCTACATTGCCCCCTACTGAACACACCGACTGACTGGAGGGATCAGGAGCATAATAATAACCCTCCGCAGCAACAGCTTGAGTGATCCACGTATTGATGACACCAGGCTGAACGACAACGCGTTGATTCTCCAGATCAACCTCAAGAATCTGCTTCATCAAGGTAGTGGCAATAACAACACTATTTTCAACAGGAAGGGAACCACCTGATAATCCTGTTCCTGATCCACGAGCAACAAAGGGGGCTTGATAGCGTTGACACAATTTGATCACAGCAGCCACATCTTCAGTTGATCGAGGGAGCACCACCATAGCTGGGAGTTGGCGATAGCTAGCCAGGCCATCACATTCATAGACCATCAACTCCTCACGTCGATGAATCACCCGATCTGGATCGAGAACAATTCGCATTTCAGTGGCAAGGCTCACCCAATCAATTAGGGGTGGAGTTGTTATAGTCAGAGTCATGGTTTGATCTCAATCTGCAAAGTTGATAGGACGGGTGGTCATGTTAGTGATTGGCTTGATTTCTTCATCATAGTCCAGCTGTTGATAACTAGAAACATGATCACCCATCCATATCACCCTTCTTCAAATTGTTGAGATGGCTTTGGATTAGGCTGGTAACTCCGAATACCCCATGAGATAGTGATCACATTCTCTGGCGGCTCCTCGTCCTTCATGAATAGCCCACACAACTAAACTCTGACCTCGGCGGCAGTCACCTGCAGCAAAAACTCCTGGAACACTCGTAGTAAACCTGTCATTATCAGTCTTGCCATTGCCAGTCTTGATAGTACTCCGGGGATCACGGTCTAGTTGCAAGGCCTCTAATATCTGCTGTTCTGGCCCCACAAACCCCATAGCTAAAAGCACTAATTGAGCTGGAATCATCGACTCAGTACCTGGAATCGGTTGAGGCACCAAGCGGCCATTCTCATCCCGGCTCCACTGTACCTGTATGGTGTGTACAGATCTTACCTGGCCTGATGCATCACTCTCAAATTGAGTGGCTGTGCGTAGATAGGTGCGGGGATCTGAGCCAAACATGGCTGCTGCCTCCTCTTGACCATAGTCAACCCGGTAGATTTTGGGCCACTCTGGCCATGGATTACCTGGAGAGCGAGTTTCCTCAGGTTTTGGCATGATCTCTAATTGAGTTACACTTTTGCACCCCTGACGCAGGGAAGTAGCAACACAGTCAGTCCCAGTATCTCCCCCGCCAATAATGACGACATCTTTACCAGCAGCAGAAATGAAGGGATTAGAAGACGCCTCAGCTAACAGCTGTTGAGTACTACCAGTCAGAAACTCCATAGCAAGGTGAATCCCGTTCAATTCACGGCCTGCAATATCTAGATTACGAGCACGGGTTGACCCAATACAAAGGATGACAGCATCAAAATCCTTCAAGAGGGTTTCAACAGGTAGATCTTTGCCCACTTCAGTATTACAAACGAAGGTGACTCCCTCTGCTTCTAAAACCTCTAGACGTCGTTGTACTACAGCAGTCTTATCCAACTTCATATTGGGAATACCATACATGAGTAAACCGCCGGGACGAGGGGATCGCTCATAGACAGTGACCCAATGACCTGCCGTATTTAGCTGAGCGGCAGCCGCCAGTCCAGCCGGGCCTGATCCAACCACCGCTACTTTTTTACCTGTACGCTTAGCCGGGAGATTGGGTGTGATCCAGCCTGCCTCCCAGCCTTTTTCAACAATAGAGTACTCGATATTTTTGATGGTGACGGGGGGATTCACTAGGCCCAACACACAAGCCCCTTCACAGGGTGCAGGACAGACTCGACCGGTAAACTCAGGGAAATTATTTGTCTTATGTAAACGGGCCAACGCCTCTTGCCACAATCCCCGATAGACCAGATCATTCCACTCTGGGATCAGATTATTAATAGGGCACCCACTAGCCATACGATTGATTTCAAGACCTGTATGACAAAATGGAGTACCACAATCCATACAACGTGACCCTTGAACTTGTAGCTTTGCCTCTGGCATGGGTAGGTGAAATTCATCCCAGTTTCGGATCCGATCCAACGGCGATACCTCGGCAGCTACTTCTCGTAGGTATTCGATAAATCCAGTTGCTTTACCCATAATGTGCCTCGAGTTTTTCAATCGTTTGTTGCAATCGTTTAAAAGCCTAGAGCAGCTGCAAAAAGGGATCCCGAGCTATTAACTGCCCCCAATTCTGGCTAAATCTCGGGCATTGGCTTCAAAGGCAGCCGAAAGAGCATGATCACCACTTAAACCTGCTTCCAACGCCTCTTGGATGTGTTGCAAAACCCGTTTGTAGTCACGTGGCATCACTTTAACAAACTGAGGGACTAAAGCTTCCCAATGCTCTAACACATAATGACCTTTGACACTGCCTGTATAGTTGACATGATTTTGGATCATTGTATGAAGCTCTCGGATCTCCTCAGGCCTATCTACCCTTTCAAGATCAACCATTTCAGTATTACAGTAGCGAGCAGCATCACCTTCTGGATCAAGAATGTAAGCCACGCCTCCACTCATCCCAGCTGCAAAGTTACGCCCTATCCGGCCCAGGATCACAACTTTACCCCCTGTCATATACTCACAACCATGATCACCCACTGCTTCAACTACAGCTGCAATCCCTGAGTTACGAACACAGAACCGCTCACCTGCCATACCACTGATATAGGCCTCACCGCTCGTGGCACCATAGAAGGCAACGTTTCCAGTAATGATATTATCCTCAGCTACAAAACTCGAGGCGTGGGGTGGATACAGAATGATCTTGCCTCCACTTAACCCTTTACCACAATAGTCATTGGCATCTCCCTCTAGTTCAAGTGTGATCCCTTTAGGAATAAAGGCACCAAAGCTCTGCCCGGCACTACCCTGGAAATGGAGGTGAACAGTATCGTCGGGTAGGCCTTCCCAATGACGCTGAGTGATCTCATGCCCTAGGATGGTGCCAACCACTCGGTTAGTGTTAAGAATAGGTAGCGTAGCCTGAACTTTTTCACCTCTTTCAATAGCAGGTTGACATAGATCCACTAACACCTGCAAATCTAATGATTGCTCCAAACCATGCTCCTGAGCAATCTGGCAATACTGGCCAACCCCAGAACTCACCTCGGGACGGTAGAGAATCTTGGATAAATCAATACCTTTAGCTTTCCAGTGATCAATAGCTGCTTTTGGCTCTAAAATATCGGTACGACCAATCATCTCATCAACCGTACGAAAGCCAAGCTGGGCCATCAGTTCTCGCATTTCTTGAGCCAAAAAGGTGAAAAAGTTAACAGTATCTTGCGGATCACCTTTGAAGTTTTGACGCAGAATCGGATCTTGAGTAGCAACACCCACTGGACAGGTGTTTTTATGACAGACTCGCATCATAATACAGCCCAAACTCACCAAAGGCGCGGTGGAGAACCCATACTCTTCTGCCCCCAACAGAGCTGCCATGACCACATCACGTCCCGTCTTCATTTGGCCATCGGTTTCGACCACAATCCGGCTACGTAAGTTATTTAAGACCAGCGTTTGATGGGTTTCAGCTAGACCCAGTTCCCAAGGTAAGCCAGCATGTTTGATTGAGGTTTGGGGTGAGGCACCTGTGCCACCATCGTGACCTGAGATCAGAACCACATCAGCATGAGCTTTGGCTACCCCAGCTGCAATAGTGCCGACACCCACTTCTGACACCAACTTAACGTTGATGCGCGCCTTGCGATTCGCATTCTTCAGATCATGAATCAATTCAGCCAGATCTTCAATCGAGTAAATGTCATGGTGAGGGGGGGGAGAAATGAGTCCCACTCCAGGTGTCGAGTGACGGACCTTAGCAATCCAAGGATAAACCTTACGGCCAGGTAATTGTCCACCTTCTCCAGGCTTAGCACCTTGGGCCATTTTAATTTGAATTTCTTGAGCTTGAGATAAGTATAAACTGGTGACCCCAAACCGACCTGAAGCTACTTGCTTGATGGCACTATTTTTGGAATCCCCCAGCTCATTAGTCCAGGTATACCGTTCTGGATCTTCGCCACCTTCGCCTGTATTCGACTTCCCACCTAGGCGATTCATAGCTATTGCCAGGGTTTCATGGGTTTCTTTTGAAATTGAACCATAGCTCATCGCGCCAGTTTTAAAGCGTCGTGTAATCGATTCGACCGGCTCAACCTCTTCTAAAGGAATAGGGTTACAGGGTTTAAAGTCTAGTAGATCCCGCAACCGGAACCATTGCTTGCCTTGTTGATTGACTTTAGCTGCATAAGCCTTGTAAAGCTCGTAATCACCTTCACGAACGGCCCGTTGTAATAAATGGATCACTTCTGGTGAAAACAAATGGGCCTCACCCTCTTGGCGCCACTGATAGTCGCCCCCAGCATCTAATGTTAAAGGTTGGCCAATGCGATCAGGGAAACCATTAGCATGACGCTGGACAGCTTCTTGAGCAATCACTTCAAGGTCAATCCCTTCCAACCGAGAAGCCGTTCCCGTAAAATACGTTTCAACCAGTGAAGAATGTAACCCGATAGCCTCAAAGATTTGAGCACCTCGATAGCTCTGAATAGTGGAGATTCCAATTTTTGAAGCAATTTTGATCACGCCTTTAGTGATAGCTTTGATGTAATGTTTACAAGCTGTAGCCCAATCAATATCTGTCAGGATACTCTGCTTGATCATAGCTTCTAAGGTTTCAAAGGCTAGATAGGGATTGATAGCTTCACAACCATAACCAATCAGAACAGCAAAGTGATGGACCTCTCGCGGTTCACCAGACTCCAGAATCAGGCTGACACGAGTACGAGTTCCCTGACGGATGAGGTGATGATGCAATCCAGACACTGCTAGTAAAGCTGGAATGGGAACATGAGTTTGATCCACATCCCGATCACTGAGAATGATCAGAGTAGTGCCTTCAGTAATGGCAATGTCAGCCTGATTAAAAAGCTCTTGAAGGGCATCATCTATTTCTTTGGAAGGATTTTCTGTGGAAGGGCGGAACAGAATCGGTAGAGTAGTAGCATCAAACCCATGAACTCCATGTTTCAACTTAGCTAAGTCGGCATCACTAAGAATCGGAGACTCAAGTTGGATCAAGTGACAACTTTCAGGGATGGGGTCGAGGAGGTTGCCTTCTGCACCTAAGGTGGTAATGGGGGACGTAATGATAGCTTCACGGATAGAGTCAATGGGTGGGTTCGTCACTTGAGCAAACAATTGCTTAAAGTAGTCGTAGAGTAACTTAGGACGATTCGAAAGCACCGCTAAGGGGGTGTCATTGCCCATAGCACCAACCGCTTCAACTCCATTTTGAGCCATAGGGGTTAATAGCAATCGTAATTCTTCAAAGGTATACCCAAAAGCTTTTTGTCGTTGGATCAGGGGAGCCACTGGAGTGGGGGAGGTAGCCTTTGTAGTTTCATTACCTAGATCCTGTAGACGAACTCGATGCTGATCTAACCAAGTTTGATAGGGGTATTGAGTAGCAATGGTATGTTTAAGTTCTTCATCAGCGATAATTCGACCTTGATTCATATCCACTAAAAACATGCGACCCGGCTCTAATCGACCCTTGTGCACCACATCTTCAGGTGCTACCGGCAACACACCAGCTTCTGAGGCCATGATGATACGATCATCTCGAGTGACATAGTACCGTGAGGGCCGTAGACCATTGCGATCCAAGACAGCCCCAATCACATGACCATCAGTAAAAGCAATCGATGCTGGGCCATCCCAAGATTCCATTAAACAAGAGTGATATTCATAAAAAGCTTTACGCTCTGGTGTCATGGATTCATGCGCCGTCCTTGGCTCAGGGATCATCATCATGACAGCATGAGGCAGCGAGCGTCCGGCCAGCGTTAAGAGTTCTAGGGTATTGTCAAAGATAGCTGAGTCACTGCCTTCTAGATCAATCACAGGCTGGACTGGGTCGAGATCGTTGCCAAAGGCCTCAGACTCAAACAGTGATTGACGAGCATGCATCCAATTGACGTTACCCCGAAGTGTATTAATCTCACCATTATGAGCAACGTAGCGGTAGGGATGTGAACGCTCCCAGCTAGGAAAGGTGTTAGTACTGAAGCGAGAGTGAACTAATCCTAAAGCGCTCTCTAAATCCAGATCCTGCAGATCAGGGAAATAAGATTTTAACTGGGCTGGCATCAACATGCCCTTATAAATTAAAGTCCGGCTAGACAAACTAGAGACATACCAGTATGGATCAACCCCTTTTTCTCGAATCTGTTTCTGAGCCTGTTTGCGAATAACATACAATTTTCGTTCAAAGGCTAATTCATCAGCTAAGTCAGGGGCACGCCCAATAAAAACTTGTTGAATAAAAGGTTCACTTGCTTTAGCGGTATCACCTAGCTCCTGATGACAAGTCGGAACCTCTCGCCAACCCAGAACGCTTTGCCCAGCTGCAGCCACTACATTTTCAAAGATAACTCGGCCTTCCCGTCTTAGGTCAGGATCAGGTGAACAAAATACATTACCCACACCATAATCACCAGGAGCAGGCAACTCAAACCCCTGATGAGTACTCACTTTCTGCATAAACTTATGGGGCACTTGGATCAAAATGCCAGCCCCGTCTCCAGTATTGGGTTCAGCTCCCACCGCGCCCCGATGCTCCAGACTGATCAAAATAGTAAGAGCTTGCTCAATAATCTCATGGGTGGGTTGACCTTTCATATGCACAACGAAACCAACACCACAGGCATCATGTTCAAATCTGGGATCGTAGAGACCTTGTTTAGAGGGTAAGCTGCGGTGTTCGTTATTAGTCATAATCACTGACCTGAGTAGCACTATGAAAGCTCAACATTCAACTTGATAGCCAAAGCTAGCAGAGTGGCCAAAGCTAGCAGAGTCGACTGTGTTTGAATTGTCCTCCCAAGCCATCAATATCGTCTGAGTCTTAAGGAATTTCTTAGATACTGTCGAGCTAATCCGAATTATTTCTTAGCAATGCCCAAAAACGTATCAGTTTTAACTATTTAAGTGTTTTCGGGTCTGTTGTTGAAATGGTCCTCGAGCTTGGAGATAGATCTCATCGGTCTGGTCCATTCAGCAACTCTAGTCTTTAGCTCTAGGAAACCGTTGAGTTACTTATGCTTCATAAAGTGATGTAAAGAGATATCAAAACTTGCTTGCCCAGTTGTGATTCGAAAAAGCAGCTCGTCATAATCAATATATGAGCATGTGAAAAGGAGTTAAACCAATGCCATCTCCTCAGACAGTTTATGAACATCTGCAACATTTGGAAGACGTTGATACTGCGTGCAGCGCCGTCTATCGGGAAGAAGCCTATGAAGCCATCACAGATCCAGGTGTTGACATCAATTGGCAGCAGAAAATCTGTGATTGTTTATACAGTGCAAATCTACGCCTGGCTCTTAGAACAGTGACACCAGAGGATAGTTACTAATTCTACTGCTACTGATATCAGGCAGACTTCCCATCCCAGCAGTTGTTGAGCCAATTGACTAAAAATTCGTTTCTAAAGCAGATCTTGTGTTCTTTTGTAGTGACAAGATCTCTGTTCGCTTGATTTTTTGAGCGAGTCATTTGAATTTGAAGCAAGTTATAGCACTCCTTTACTGTTTTATTTTATGTTTTGTGCCACTATCATGAGTTTAAATTGGCCAAATGAGGTTTCAGTTTTCCCAAAGTTTAGTTTGCCCTAAGGTATGCAGTCCGTTCAGTGATCTACAAATGCTAAAGAAAATGCTAAAGGCTAACAACTTCACCTATTTCAGGTGGGGTAAGAATGGAGAAACCTGGTTGGTATCTTTTTGAGTTACACCTGCCAGAACGCATTCAAGAATATCAGCAGCTTGCTTAGCTCCACCTGAGGCTAGAATCTGAGCTTGTAAATGTTGGGCTTTTTCAGTATAAGAGTCAACATATAGGAGTCTTCGAATTAGAGATTTGAGGCTATGTGAACTGACTTCAGCAGGGACAATAAATTCACCAGCTCCTGTCCAGGCCAGTCGGGCAGCAATCCCAGGATTGTCAAACCCAGTTGGAATTGCTAATACTGGCACACCACAACTTAATGACTCCAATACAGTATTAAGACCTCCATTACTGATCACTAAGGTGGCTTTGGCAATGAGATCAGCTTGAGGAGCATAGTCAACAACAATGGCAGATTTTGTCAGATCAGTCATTACGGTGGAAGCTAGCCCCCGCCCCAATGAAATGACCAGTTGCAAACCTAAACTTTCACAAGCTTTTGCAATACATTTAAAGATCCGAGGCCGCCGATTGTTCACTGTGCCTAAGGAAGCATAGATTAAAGGCTGATTCGTTAATTTTTCAAGTGGAAAAGGGGGAGTCTCCCGCAATCTTGGATTAAGCAGTGGACCTGTAAAATAAAAGTGATGCGGTAAACCTGTTCGGGGATACTCAAAAGCAGGGGGTAACTGACTCAATTGGGCCGAAGGTGACAGTTCATCCTGAAAAAGCTGTTGGTAGGTGTCTAAATGCCATTGAACTCGATAGTGATTGATCAACTTCAACAATGGCTGGCGACGACGCCTAATATCATCGTAGGCCTCACGGTTACGTTGACACGCAGTAGGTGCCAGGGAATAGGGCCATGCTGTAGCTGGAGGCGGGATTTGATAATCAGGTATAGTCACCAACCCACAAAATATGGACACAAAGGGCAGACCCAAACAATCGGCCAGGGTTCCACCTTCAGGAGAACTTGGATCTGAAATTAGCAGCTCAATCCCTGCTGCCTGCAAAGCTAGGGGCGCTTGTTCTAGATTACATTTGGCAAATACTTCCAACCAACGCCCATTCGCCCATTTTGAAGGATTACTCTGAACACCTTCTGTAATAATTTCTTTGACACGCCCAAACGGGAATTCTTTAACTCCAATAGCTTGAAATTCTAGTTCAGCAGCTGCAACATGGGGATAACTGTCTAGAAACCCAAAAACCGTAACCCGATGTCCCCGTTGTTGGATCTCGTGACCTAGGGAAACCATGGGGTGAAGGTGACCGACTGCAGGGGGACATAGAATCCCAAAATGACTCATGCTATCCCACAAGTTAAGATAGTAAGTTTTCATTTTAGCAACTTATCCACAGGTAAGAGCTTTATTTTTAGTTATTCAGTATTTAAGCTTTGAGCAAATTGTTTAATTTGTTTATCACATTCAGGCATTAGTCTATTGTTGCTATTGATGGCCCTTGAGACGCCCTTGAGACGTCCTTGAGACAAGATGTAGTGTGATCCGTAATTCAGAAACAGCCTTAACATATATTACCTTGCTAAATCTAAGTAAATACACGAAAAGAGTATCATTTAGTACATCTATCATTCTCAATTTAGATCACAAATGGCGCAGACGATAGCTAGGTACAACAGAGGCCTTGGATTCATTACCTTTGTAAACGGCATAATCTTTGGTGTCTTGTAAAATGAGGGCCCCAGCTCCAATGACGTTACTCTTACCCACGGTCACACCTGGCCGAATGGTGGCGTTAACACCTACAAAGGTATAGTCACCCAGTGTCGTTTTTTCAGCACAATGAGCCGATGCAATCCAGCAATGATCCCCAATATGGGAATACAAAGCAACTAACGATAAACTCCAAATAATGCTATTACGACCAATGTGAACATGAGGGTGTACAGCCACACCATCCATGATCATGCTGTTGGGACCGATCTGTAAATTGGGCGGCACAAAGGCTCGACTACTGATATAACTTGCCAGATGATATCCCTGAGCCGTTACTTCGTCTACTTTTTTAGCTCTCAAGCTGTTGACTTGCCCAATACCTACAGCTACAAACATATCGTGCTCATCAGGAGGAAAATGCTGAACAACAGTATCAAAAGCAACTACAGGTAAGCCTTCAAATGTGGTTGATTCCATGTAGTCTAAGTCAACCGTGAAACCAACAACAGTGTAACTACTGTCATAGATAAAGGCATGATAAGCAATTGTTGCAAAATTCCTAGTACCAAAAATGACTAACTTCTTCATTTGCATCCCTTTTGTCAAGCTGACTACCCAATAACTCAACTATGAGGCTAGACTCACAATGATACTGTGAAAGCCAGACTAAAAGCAGAAAACCATAGTATTAATATTATTTGTTAGTCTGACTGTAAACACTATATTCAATGACGTGTAAAGAGTTGAGCGCTTGATTCAGGCATTCATGTCATCAAGACGCTTTCTTACAAATTCAGCCAAAATAGCATCAGCTAGTGATTAAGCAGGATCAAAGATCGGCATCCTGATAGTAATGGTCAACAGCTAGCTTATAGAGAGGCTTAGAGTGTTGGACCCTAGGGCCTAAGAAAGAGCCCATTGTTCTGCCCAATCCAAGCGAGCCTTCACAGCATCATCATCACGCGCTTCACAGTAGAGTCGCAGCAAAGGTTCTGTGCCACTGCCTCTGATCATAAGCCAACTGTTGTCAGCTAGGATAAATTTGTGTCCATCTTTGGTAACCTGTTGAATCACTTTCAGATCCAAGATTGAAGTTGGTGGATCAACTTGGAGTTGTTGCAGTAACTGAGTTTGGCGAGATTGGTCTTTGAGATGCAGATCGCGGCGATGATACCGTGATACATAGCCTACCTGAGTTTGAATATTCTGGTACAGCTCACTTAGATCTAACCCTGTAAGGGCCACAGCTTCTAGTAAGTAGAGAGCTGACAACATAGCATCTCGCTCAGGTATATGATTGGGGTAGCCAATACCCCCCGACTCTTCACCCCCCAAAAGAACGTCTGTTTGCATCATTCGATCTGCAATATATTTGAATCCCACTGGCATTTCAGTCACAGCAATCCCATAGAAAGCAGCCAATTGGTCAAAGAGTTGGGATCCACTAACGGTTTTAACAATTTCTCCTGTAAACCCCCGGCGTTTCGCCAGATGTTCAATCAAAATAGGGATCAAAATCTGAGGACTGAGAAACTGACCTTGACCATCAATAGCGGCAATCCGATCACCATCGCCATCAAAGACAAGACCCACCTTCAAAGGAGCTGGATAGGATTGGATTAATTTCATTGTGTTAGTTAATTGTGGAGGTAGAGGTTCAGGCGCAAAACCTCCAAACAGAGGATCACGAAAACTCCTTAGTTCCTCTACCTTTTGACCTAGTAGGCGTGTCATGCCTCCGGCTGCTGATCCATACATAGCATCGATCCAGATTTGAAATTTTGCCTGCTGGATAGCCTCTAGATTAACTTTAGGTTTAAGTTGTTCACAGTAGGTTGGCCATGGATCAAAGTCATGAATGTAAGCTTCAGGATGCTGGGAGTTTTGAAACATGCCTTGATTGAATTCAGTTTCAATTTGTTGAGACACCTCAGGTGTGACCGATCCGCCAAACCCACCTTTCACTTTGATCCCAGAGTATTGGGGTGGGTTGTGGCTAGCTGTGATCACTAAAGCTCCATGATAGCCTTGGTGTTTAGCGGCCCAACTGAAGGCTGGGGTTGGTGCTGAGACCGTTGCCAGTTTAACCGTTAAACCCAGCGCCGCTACCGATTCAGCAGCTTGTCGAGCAAAGATCTCAGACATAAAGCGATTGTCATACCCAACAATAATGCCGTCTCCAGGGTAGGTTGCTGCTAAAACCTTAGCACTGGCTTGCGAGACTCTAGCAACCCGCTCAAAGGTAAACCCATCGGCAATGACAGCACGCCAACCATCAGTACCAAACTTAACTGGTGGATTGAACATAGATCTCAAATCTCACTCCTGGTGTAGGGTATGACACTATTTAGTCTTACTGTAAACCATACCGTAAACCATGTACCGTAAACCATGTACCGTAAACCATGTACCGTAAACCATGTACCGTAAACCATAAGGTACGATAGTCAGTAACCCTTAGGACAGGATGCCCCTATGAGTTTAAAATTGATCATTTTCGATTTTGATGGGACTCTGATAGATTCTGAACCGGGGATTTTAAAAGCCATTCAACAAACAGTCCTGGCCTTGGAGTTACCAGCCATCGCTGTTGATCAGTGGCGTCAAATGATTGGATTACCCTTGCAACTGCAATTAGCAACCCTACTACCTCCTGATCGCCAGCAAGAGATTGAGACCGGGGTTGAAACCTATCGACAGGCCTACCGAGAGTGGGGACCCTTGCATAGTTCACCTTTTGAGGGGATCCCAGAGATTTTGCAGCGAGTTCGAGTGCATGTCCCGCTGGCGATCGCCTCCAGTAAGCAACGCGTTAGTATTGAGCGTGTTTTGGCCAACTATCCATGGATCAATTGTTTTAAACCTATTGTGTCACCAACTGAAGTCACTCATCCTAAGCCTCATCCAGAGTCGCTCTTTTACATTCTTAATTATCATCAATGTCCTCCTGAGCAAGCGATCATGATTGGTGATACCCACTACGATATGCAAATGGCACAAGCTGCGGGCGTAGTGGGATGGGGGGTAACATGGGGTATTCATACAGATGAACAACTCCAACAAGCTGGGGCTTCTCGCTGTTTTGAAACTCGGAGCTGTTTATTGCAGGCTTTAGAGCAGGTCCTAGAAGCTAGGTAGGCTTAGCCACCTTACGAACTTCAGTGTAAAACGTGGACATAACCAACACTTGGTCCTGAACAATGGTGCAGTTGCGCACTCTGAAATTCTCACCTGGAAACCAGATACGCTCTTCAGTTAGAATTGAACTACCATTCTGCTGATCAGTTGATGTCAAAGTTAGAACTTCATCATCGGGATTAAATTGAAATGCCGCCGAGCCAGTTGGTAAGCCGTGAACAGCCCCTTGTAAACCTGTGGCATCTGGCAAGAACAGCATCTTCAATGATCCACGCGTTAGATCCCCAACCCAGGTTACTTCTAGCCCCCCAGATTGGGTTTGCTCACTTGAGTTCTCAGGTGTAGATTGATGGGATGGATCTAAGTAACTGACTACAACTGTTAATCGCTCACTCTCAGAGGTACGAGTGGCCATCGAGTGACTCGATCGCTGGCTTAACCATTCCCCAACATTCAACTGCAAAAACGACTCAATCCTCATCAAGGTCCTCTCAATTTCCCATATAGGCTCTGACAGGCTGTGATCACCCTCTACCTTTGAGAGTGCTGATCAACCCTTACCTATTGTACCGAACCTATTGTACCGAACATGGACCGCACACTATAAATCTGAAAGAACTCCAAAACAAGCTCTGCCTGTTGGGATCAATTATTTTTCTAGATCATTTCTAAATATAACTAACTTCAACAAATCACAGAAACCATTAAATTGGAGTCACGATGAGGCTCCTATGACTATATTGAGATGTAGCATCTTTAAAAATTCAGCTGTTGAACGGTATCTTGAATGGCTCCTAGACCCAGATTAAAGTCATCTAGTCTTGTTGACCAAAAATAACGGGATACAAGCCGCGCCCTTCTAGGGCGACATTTGATCTCG
>CAYSWV010000030.1:1437-51849 GCA_964434865.1 uncultured bacterium | reverse complement strand
CCCATTTATCGCCCCAGTGGTACTGCTGAAGTCCCCGATCCCATTCAACCTGATCAAGTCGAGCTATTTACCCGCCCTTGTGCTACACGTAGTTGGGAGCAGATCTTTAATTTTGTCCAATCCTGTGGTCAAGCATTTTTACCCGCTTATTGCCCCATTGTAGAAGCTCGGCAACCGATGGAATGGGGTGAACGTGAGCGCCAATTTCAGCTATACCGTCGGGGGCGTTATGTTGAATTTAATCTAGTGTACGATCGGGGTACAATCTTCGGTTTACAAACTAAGGGTCGGACTGAATCAATCTTAATGTCATTACCACCATTAGTCCGCTGGGAATATTCTTATCAACCTGAACCTAATACTTGGGAGTCTAGGCTATATGAGATCTTGCATCATCCTAAAAACTGGTTGAAGTTGTGAATTACAGTTGTCTGATTGAGTAACCTAGAATCAGCGAGATCAATAGACTAGCGAGAGGCCACTGAGAATTGAATCTTAAGTTCGGGAGGTTACTCTGCTTAAGGTATACTCAGTGGTTTTCATCTAACAAACCCTCTGTCTGAAATAACTTCTACTGATCAGATCCTCTACTGGCGCGGGATCATTGTCTTTGAAGTCATGCTGCTGTATTAAAAGACGTTCTCATGAAAAGTACGCTATGCTCAGATTAACTCAGGCTTCCAAAGAAGTCAGTAGATCAGTCCTAAAGTTCAATTATATCCCCCAATTGGTAGCCCTATGCTCAACCATGGAGACGTATTGCAGACTCAGTACAAGCTAATCCGTCGGCTTAGTCAACATCCTGTTCGCCAAACATGGCTAGCAACCGATCAAAACTCAGATCAACAGGTTGTCATCAAGCTACTTCCTTTTAATGGCGCTCTTGAGTGGCGTGATATTGAACTATTTGAGCGAGAGGTCAAGGCTTTGGAGTGTTTGTCTCATCCTCAGGTGCCACGTTACTTAAATCATTTTTCTCTTGAAGGTACGCCTCATTACTTGGTTGTGGTTCAAAGCTACATCGAGGGGACTACACTTAAAGCTTTTTTAGATCAAGGTAGACGCTTTACCCAACCCTTTTTGCAAGATCTAGCTCGACAGCTCTTGGAGTTACTTCACTATCTTCACACATCACAGCCTCTAATCTTACATCGAGATATTAAACCTAGTAATATTATCCTTGACGACACGCAAACCCCTTATTTAATCGATTTTGGTTCAGTTCAAATCCAGGCGCCTGTTGAAGGACGAACATTTACAATCGTAGGGACCTATGGATATGCTCCGATCGAGCAATACGGGGGACGGGCTGTACCTGCCTCTGATCTCTACGCTTTGGGCGCGACTCTCATTCATCTAGCGACAGGTGTACCGCCTAGTGATTTACTAGATCAAAGTATGCGTATTCAATTTCGCCATCGAGTCCAACTTGACTCAGATTTTGGCAACTGGTTAGAAAAAATGACAGATCTAGCCTTAGATCAGCGATTTCCGAGTGCGCAAGCAGCCCTGCAACAATTGCTGCATCCCCCTAAGCCAGCTTTACTCACGCCCAGTCCAGGACACGTCTCTATGTCTACGCTCGATATTGCTCTACCTGAATTTGCCGATAATCCTGAACCTCGTGTACCGGTAGTTTTGCTGCTAGACACCTCTGCCTCAATGTCAGGTCAACGGATCCAACAACTCAACCAAGCGGTGGCAGCCTTTCAATCAGATGTGTTTCGAGATGAAATGGCAGCTTTGCGAGTTGAAGTTGCTGTGGTGACCTTTGGCCCCGTTAAGCTCACCCAAGCTTTTGTCACTATTGATCAATTTCGACCTCCCCACTTCCAAGCTCAGGGGATGACACCTTTAGCCGAAGCTATCCTCTATGGCTTGGAACTCATTGAAACTCGGAAGCAAGTTTATCGTGATCAGGGGGTCCAATACTATCGACCCTGGCTCTTTTTAGTCTCCGATGGTGCCCCCAATCAGGGATCACCGTGGCCAGAAGCAGCTCAAAAGATCCGCGAAAGTGAACAAGCCGGTAAGATCTTATTTTTTGCGGTGGGTGTTCAAGGCGCTTCAATGGAAATCCTGACTCAGATTGCACCTCCAGAGCGCCCTCCATTAACCTTAGATGGGCTGCGATTTAAAGATATGTTCCTGTGGTTATCCAGTTCGTTACAACGGGTCTCTCATAGTCGGGTTGGGGTACAAGTTGAATTACCACCAGTCACTTGGGGACATGTTGCTACCTAAGCCGACTTGATGAGGGAAGATTGAGCAGATTGTCAGGTTATTCTCACTCAGGCATCCCTAAGATCGACTAGCCTAAGACTAGGATTTCATTGTTATCTGGGATAGACCCTATGCCATCCACCACCACCGAGCAGAAAACTCAAGTCCAAACTCTTGAAATTGGTGCCGATGGACAGCCTCGATCCATGCCAGCTCCATCAGCGACGCTATTACGACGGTTTCCCCCCAAACGCCCCTATCGGTTATATCGATTCTTAAGTGATCTTGATGATCTAGTGGATGCCGTTAAATCGGACCGAGATCGGTTACGGATTGCTGCGGTTTTGGTGCGGCGCTTGCTGAATCAGTCAGATTGGATCCTGGATGCTTGTCCTATTCCTGAGCCAACTCTAGGGTGGGGGGTTTCCTTCCTCTATGACGAACCAGGCTATCCCTTCACAGTACAGGTTGTCTCCTGGCTACCGGGGCAATCCTCACCAATCCATAATCATGCAACCTGGAGTATCGTGACGTTGTTAGGCAATCCAGAGACAGCAGGCCATGAAGAAAACCGACTCTGGCGTCGTGACGATCAAAATCCCTTACCTGGGCCTGCCAAAATCAGCCAAGCCAGTGAGATTATCCTCAAACCCGGTGATCTAATCGGATTTATGCCTGAAGCCATCCACTCGGTTCGAGCTATTCCAGCCACAGTTGAGGATCCACAACCAACCTATACCTTCAACGTTTATGGGATCACTGACCTTAGCCAACGAGTTGAGTTTGACCCTGAAACTGAAACAGCTGTTAATTTCTAACCTATGATATTAAGCTTCACCAGTAAATCCATTTACTTGTACCTTGCTCACCGGATACTACAGTTTAATTGGCCATCTCAATAGATTGAAAATTTGATAACAACAAACCCCTACCCAAGTAAGGTGTAGGGATCTAGTTTTCACATTCAATTCGTTTTTACATTCAATTCAATGATGTGGGTCCACAGTTAGAGTCAGCTAAGAGATATCAGTAGTCGAATGCCTACTCAAATTAATCTTGTTGAAACCACATGAGATAGACAACTACTTCTATGCTGCTCTCTTGAGCTTGGCTATCTACCTCCAGGTTTTGTGCCGCCCAGATGAGCCTTGATTCTCACGTGGTTTAGCTGTGTTAACTTTGATTGTGCGTCCATGCCATTCAGCCCCATCTAGTGCTGTAATAGCCTCTTGCTCCTGAGTCAGGGTTTCCATATGGACAAAACCAAAACCACGCATCCGCCCAGTATCACGATCAGTGGGTAAATGGATTTGCCGTACAGAACCATACTCGCTGAAAGCATCATTGAGATCTTGTTCATCCACCTCGTAAGGCAGATTACCTACAAAAATTGACATAGATTGTCTCCATTAAACAATGTGTAGAAGTTGGGGAGTTCGGAGAAAACCTTGCCAAGACGTAACAGGAAACCTTGTCAATTCTAATAACAAAATCAGCTACCGATACCTTATTCACAAAGACATGGTAGCACTAACCAGAGAACAACAACCAGATCTGTTGGAATTGTTTATGAAGAATGCTTTCTTTGAAGATTATGTCTATAGACTTTTAAGCTGTTATCAATAACCTGCTACAAGGGAAGAGTGACATGAGATCTTCTGACCGTCAGGATTTGACCCATCAGCTCTGACCCATTGAGAACTCTAATTGCATGTCTCTCTTCAGCTTTATCGGCCATATTGACAAATGCAAAGCCCCGCGAACAGCCCGTTTCTGGATCGGCAGGGATTTGAACCTGTTTCACAAGCCCATAAGTTTTGAAAACTTTGCAGATTTGCTCTTCTGTAACCCCAGCAGAAAGATTCCCAACGTAAATACCCACAACTGATCTCCAAGCTTTCACTACAGCTAGCAAAGTTGAGATCACGGAAAGCGTTACCAACGATGGAACCTGGTCAACCCTTTGGAAAAGTCAAACCTTTGGAAAAACTTATCGCGGAATTTCAACCGACCAATCTATACTAACACATTATTGATACGAGTGCCAGTTATTTCTCCTTAGCTGAACTCGGATTAACTGAAGTTGATGAGCCTGTTAGGACTGAATTAGAGGTTGATATCGAGGGCTATTATGGCATCTCTTTCTTCTAGGTAGCAAAACCATGAAACACCCAATAACTGAACAAGTTGGGATTTGAATTTACTCGACAGCACCCTAGAATTTAAAGAGACTAGCAAGAAAGCAAGGCTTAGCTCGAAATGGTATTACTCGATATCCTTTGGTCTCAGGGCATCCGGATCTACATAGTGACAGACTCCTTTGCGGGGGCAGATTAACGCCCAACCTGAATCGGTGAAATCAACCAATGTGTAAGCAGTATTCTGAATTGAGTTGCCTTTGTGATTGCGTGTCTTCGCAGTAACACCAATTGTGTAAATAGATTCAGTCATGGCTTTGCTCCTGGTTTGAAAAAGTGTGGTCTTAAATTGCTAATTCTTCATAGTACAAGCTTGGCAAATGTCTGAGATAAAACTGGAAAAAGAGATAAAGCTTAATATAAAATCTAATTCTCAAGGTTGAGCAAGCGATCACTCTAGACATTTAAATGTTCTAACTATTAAGCCTTAAAATATGGAACGCATTGGACTTTGTTCATGTGATCTCCCTAATTGTTGTTGCTGAATTTCCTGAAGACTTAGATGTGGAAGAAAAGACTCTGGCATGATGTTGTGATTCCAACTTAGCCGAAGAAGAATAATGCAAATCACACAGATTGTAACCAAGAACCAAGGTAGAAATCTCAGTCTACGGTTCAATGTAAAAGTAAAAATTGTCATGAGAATGTTATGCCTCTTTTAATAGAGTGAGTGGAATCTTTTAATGAGAAATGTACAGAGAGTAGGACTAGATAATCAACTTAAACTTACAACATGTTTTAAAACCTCTTGTAAAGTTTTGAGCGTCACTTCCTGGTAAAGCTAGTATAATTCTGGTTGCTTAATTTTAACATAGTGATATAGATTCCCGAAAAAAGATACAAAACGACTTAATACAAAATGACTTAGAAGCTATGATTATATGATCAAACAATGACCTTCCGAATCAAAAGCTATACTAACAGGCTTAAGTAGATGCCCTGATCAAAAATTTTAATAGTATGCATGGCTCTGGGAATAGGCAGCAGCTGTTTTGAACTTATAGGTAGTATCTTGCAGACAACAGTTTGAAATAACCTCATTGTGTTACTACCAGCAATCAGATTAGAGCATTCATGGTGCTACTGTATTCTGCTGAGAAAAGATGCATAACTAAGGCAACAGATCTAGGATTAGATTGAGATCTAGGATTGATGTCTTAGGAGGACAGGATGCGTTTACTTCACACCATGTTGCGAGTAGGAGATCTGGAGCGATCCATTGATTTTTACTGTAGCGTGTTGGGCATGAACCTGATTCGGCGTAAAGATTATCCAGGGGGTGAGTTTACCTTGGCGTTTGTAGGCTATGGCAGTGAAGCTGACGGTGCTGTGATCGAACTGACTCATAACTGGGGAACCCAAACCTATAACTTAGGTGATGGCTTTGGACACATTGCTTTAGGCGTTGATGACATTTACGGGACTTGTCAAGCCATTGAAGCTAAAGGCGGTAAAATCTCTCGGGCACCGGGACCGATGAAACACGGGACTACGGTGATTGCCTTTGTTGAAGATCCTGATGGTTACAAAATTGAACTCATTCAAACAGGTACTTCAGGTTCTACTGTACCTAAACCAGCTGAGCAGGTAGCCGCTTCTTAGCTACCACACACTAGACTAAGGTGGGCTTAAGTTAACAGGTCCACCTTCGTGCTTAATCTGGACAACATTGAGTTCAGACAACATTGAGTTTAGTAACATGAGCTTAGTATTGGCTCATCGCCAAATCATAGAGTTCCAGATCATGAGCATGTTTGTCTTGCAAGAAGGTTAGGTCAGCTTTAGGAATATCACTCAAGTTAATTGCATACTGGATCTTAAAGCGTTCATGAGTGACGTTGACTCGTTGAGTGGCCACGCGCAGGGCAGTACGACGACGGATAAAAGAGGTCAAAGCATGATCTAAGTGATCAGTGGGAATAATATGTAGGTTAGCAGGTTTCTTTAACACGCCCTCTTGAAACACATCTAACCAGGTGCTTTGCAGATTCCCAGTTTGTGCACGTAAATACTCGATAGGATCCACTTGCAGGATTTCTGAATGCATAGGATGGAGACGGTGATTCCTTAAAAAGTTATAGGATGAGATCAGGCGATGAATCGGGTGCCTAACCACAGTAAGGGCCTCTACTTTACCATTTAAATAGAGATTTGAAAGAGCAGGATTGGTATGAAGACTCTCAGGATGATCAGAAGATAGATTGTAATGCCCAGCAACCACCTGGATCCGGGGGTGAGCCTTAGGGTCCCAGTGGGCCAAATCTTGAGGGGTAATGTCTCCAGCAGACCACACTTTTAAAATGGCACGTCTACCATAGGCCGACTCTAGGGATTGATTAACAGATGATCCTCCTGTTTTAGGGATGTGGACAAATAACAACTCCAGAGACACCTATCTGGCTCCTGAACACTGAACTAGGCTGATCATACCTAGGCCAGGAAATCAACACAACTACAGATAGGGATCCAAGTAGAAGCCTAGGTTCCCTAAATACGGATTGCGTTCTGACTTGGATAAGTAGTCGTAATGGGTTTCAATCAGATCTACGGCAATACGAGCCCCATCTTCATTACGGATCATTGTTTGCCAAAATCTTGCTTTTTTCTTATAGATAGGCTGAGACACAGCTTCTTGAATGGCATCAGCCAGGACAGTGGGAGTCAGAGTCGAAACTTCAAAAACCCCTGTGGCTAACTTATGTTTCATCAAGGTTTGTGCACATAAGTCTTGATTCGGAATCTGAGGTAACAGGATGGATGGCTTACCCGCTTTCAGTACACAAGCAGCTGTACCAATGCCCCCATGGTGGACTACACAACTAGCTTGCGGTAATAGCCAAGGGTAGGGGATCTCAGGTGCCACATACAGCTGATCCCAACTTTGGGTGAAGGCATGATCTAACTGAGCCCAGCCCCCAATTAAAATACCCCGTTGCTTTGATAGCTTCAGAGCTTCAATAAAAGTATCAATAAGATGAGTGGTATCAAACATAATCATCGATCCCATCGTCAGGACAACCGGTGCGGTCCCTGCACGTAAGAAACTCTCTAGTTCGTTTGAAGGCATCCAACTAGCATAGGGCGTTTCATCCAGCCAAAAACCGGTAAAGTGAAAGTAGCGATCCCATTGATCTTTGGGGTCAGTAAACAGCTTATTCATGGCAACTAAGTACAGCGTATGGGGATCTTGATCGTGAGCATCAGCTGGACTGGGTTGATCCGATTGAATAGACACTACCTTTTCTTGTAATGCTGATTCAATTTGTCGGGATGACATCTGATCATAAGCAATAGCTGCCCCTGGAATCCGTTTATCATTGCGCATCAACACCAGTTGAACATTGCTGATTAAATAATCGGTGGTGTAGGCTTGCTGTTGAATTTGATCTAGAGATTGATCCCGTTGTTCACGCAGCCAACGCTCAAAATACAGTAGAATCCGATTGACCTTGTCAGGGATAGCGCCAAGAGACTCCAGTACCTCAATCATTTGGTCCCAGGTACCTGTACCAATGGGCAACCCCTTTAAGTTAGACTGTTGAACCCGATCTTGAAAAAATGGAGATGTCCCTACTACAACTTCATGGCCTCGCTGTTGGAGTCGTCTGCCTAAAGTCAAATAGAGTTCTAAATCACCACGGGTGCCGAGGACCAACAAAAAACATCGCATAGGAATTACTCATGAAAAGATAAAGACATTAACCCCAAACCCATCGAAAAAGTTAAGAGAAAACCCCTTAATTCTTGAGTTTGCAGTCATCTATGTGTTGTATAGTGTAAAATCCATCGGGAGCTATAGTCTAGTAAAATGCTAGGTTCATAGAACAAAGACCATCTGATAACACTGTTGAACTTGAGGTGACTTAATGAGTTTGCATCCTGATTTGCTCGAAGGTCTCAAGAGTTTGAGTTCCAAAGACCGCAAGGAGTTGCTGAAAAGTCAGAAGATCTTGTCAAAACTTGACAGCAGTCATGAGACTGAACTGACTGAGGCTATCGAAACTTCCATCAAGGAAGAACCGACTGCTCGTCGCCCAACTCGGGGTCGCCGTAGCCGCCCTCGTACTATTACAGAGTATAAAGTTTCGTTTCGACCTTCCACTGAAATCTTACTCCAACTCTTAGAGCCGGCTGATCGTCAATACATTCAGCAACTGGTTGATCAACTGAGAACCCAAGGGCCTTGGGCTGTTGCAGCTGAACCTTTTAACAAAGATCGCTATCTGACTCGGGTGGGTGAAGGGTTTTGCATGGTATTCACCTTAACAGATGACCATATCACTATTGAAGATCTTTGTAGCCATTCTCGGTTGTATGACCTCTATGAATTAGCTTAATGTCACGACTGGGTCGAGCTTGGCCTTTGGCATTAGGCCTCCTGGTTATTGTCTTCCCGTTTGGCTGGTTAGGTGAGATCTGGCCAGCTTTTGGTGTAGCGTTGGGATCAATCTTTCGAGGGCTATGGGGACATATGGCTGGGCATTTTCTATTATTTTTTATGGTAGGGATTGTATTGCTTCAGAGCCTTCCCTGGCTTCGAACTCACTTTAGGGACTACTTATTGCTGGCGCTTGGGGTAGGCCTTGTGCAAGAACTGATCCAGTTAGCCTATAAACAACGTCCTGTCCTAGTGGATGATGTCAGAGATGTATTGGTTGATTTAATTGGAGCGGGGGTTGCCTTTGGCATTGATCACTGGCTCCATCACCGAAGGAAAACTAGATTAGGAAAAAAGTCTTAGCTCTACTGACCTAGCCATCTTTCGAGAATTGAAAGGGGAACAGCAGCTAAGATCGAGGGCCACTGATCAACCAAAGCTAGCAACACAATAGATAGAGGGGCAGCAGCTAATAAGTAGTAGCGAGTCTTAGCCATCAACTCGACTACCAAAGCAAATCCAGCCATACCTAACCCTATATAGACTAGCGATCCATCCCAAGTAGTTAGTGGTGGGTAACCTGTGATCTCAACTTGCCACCCAATCTCAAAGAGATGGCTAAGTAAGCCCACGACAAAAAAACCGATTCCACACGGGTAAAGCGAGTTGATTTGAAAATGACTTCCAAGCAAAGCCATGAATGCAATTGCATAGAGGATCTCAGCTTTTCTCAATAAATGCCACTTAGAGTATTCGACTTCTTGTTGAAATATACTCTGATCAGGGTAAACGGCTGGACTCAAATGAAACAAGGTGTCCTTGACTGACTCAACTACAGGGCCTAAAGCCTCAAAATGCTCAGGACCTAAACGATACACTCGTTGAATAACTTGAAATTGGGCTATCAAGGGGGCCACAGATTCAGGTGGATAATAGATTTGAGCTTGATTGAGTCCAACCCAGGTTCCCTCGGGATCAGAGGGATGGGGAACCACAGGCAAATCTTCAGCTGCCACAGTTGCACGTAGTAAAGCTAAACGAGATTCAACTGCAAGAGCTTCACGTTCAGTTCGACTTAAATCTAACTGTTGGTCATGAGCTTGCTGAGCTATTGATCTCAAATTAGACTGATATAGCTCTTGAAATGAAAAGTATTGCCGATCTGGAGCTAAAGCCAAATCAGACTTGAGGGTTCTATCCTTTAAAACAACGAAAGGTTCTTGATTCCAATCACGATCATTAAACCAGAGAGCCAAGTAGGTCTCCAGAGCATTCAAAGACTTTCCTTGAGAACTATCGTAATGAGCCAACCCATGAATAGCGGTGATCGTTTCCGTGGCTACCGCTGCCAAAGGCCTAACTTGACCGTCTACCTGTACCGCTAATGTTTGAAACGAATCCAAAGGCGAGCTGGAACTCAAACGCATAGGCAAAAGGATTAGGAGAATCCCTAAACAAAGTCCTATTCCAAAATTGAAGACTTTCATTGCGATCTAGAAAAACAACACTATTAGGAAGTCGACTCATTAACCCATCAGTCACAAGCTCTCTGAGATCCTGCCATGATCGCTAGCTGGACTATCTGATTGTAGTCTGGACCGTCTGATTGTAGTATTGGACACTTACTTAGTTTAATTATATCGCCAAACATTATATGACACACCTAACCGTAAATTGTAGCAAGCATAACAATAAACAAATCATGACTCTGAAACTCACTCATGGATTGACACATCAGGTTTTTATTGTAAAATCGGCTACGAATTCCAGTTACCGCAATAGCTTTATGCATTTTTTAAATCATAAACTTCGATAATGTATTTCTAGCTACAAAATTCTCAGTATTAGGCCTTTAATCTAAGTGCGTCTTCTTACTTAGGAGCTGATCAGTATGAATTTGCAAGATCTCTAAATGCACAATCTCATTCTCAATAGATATTGAAGTCGTAGTGACAGATACAGTCAAAAGTAGCTACGATCTGCTTTGATAATGATGATTGAATTAGCTTTTAGCAATTTGAAAGCTTTGGCTACACTAGTGAGTTCTTGTGTTTAATCCATACCTGATTTGATCCAGACTACCGAATTGGGATTTTGGAGCTACTAATGGCGTTAAACGTTGAACTTCTTGAGCAAAGCTTTGCTAAGGTTGCGCCCCAGGCACCTGAGTTTGCTCACACTTTCTATAGCCATCTTTGGACTGATTATCCTGATACGAAGGCTTTATTTGCTCATAGTGATATGAGTGCTCAAGAAAAGAAGTTGATTCAGTCACTGGTGTTGGTGGTTGAAAATTTACGAAAACCTGAAGCGTTGACACAGGCTCTGGAAGGATTAGGGGCTAGGCATGTCAAGTATGGAGTTCTACCTGAGCACTATCCTATGGTCGGTGGCGCTCTGCTCAAGACCTTCTCAGTCTTTTTGGGATCGGACTGGACTTCAGAAACGAAGCAGGCTTGGGTTGATGCTTATGAAGCCATCACTGGCTTGATGCTGAAAGGAGCAGACTACCCTGAAGATGTTCTGCAACCTCATGGAGCCTCCTAGCCTTGGGTCGTGATGTTTCATACGCTTCAATCTGACAGTTCCAAAGGAGTGTTCTATGGATCGAAGTGAGTTGGTCAAGCGATATACCCGTGGAGAGCGCGGTTTCTCAGGAGTAAGCCTAGTGGGAGCCGATCTGTCTGGTTTACTGCTAGCCAACATTGATTTGCGGCAAGCAGACTTGAGAATGGTCAACTTGCAAGGATCTAACCTCTGTGGATCGGTTTTAGATGGGGCTACTCTCACGGCAGCCAATCTTAAAGAGACGCAGTTAACTGAAGTTAGCTTTAATCAGGCTCGCCTAACAGGCTGCGATCTGAGGGGTAAGAACTTGACTCAAACTCGCTTTATTGAAGCTAATTTGGATATGGTCCAGTTGGATCAAGCAGAGCTACATCAAACTGATTTGACAGGTGCAAAACTGACAGGCGCCAGCCTCCATGCCACCAACCTGACTGAAGCCACCTTACAACGGGCAGATCTAACCGGAGCTGATTTGCGTGACGCCACTCTCACTGATACTGACTTTACAGCAGCTATTTTGGAGAAGGCCAATCTGACACAAGTATCCTTGACTTCAGCCAAATTGATGGCAACTCACTTTCAGAGTGCTGATCTCGGTGGTGCTAATTTGAGTCATCAGAACCTATATCAAGCCCGCTTTGAGGGTGCTAATTTAGAAGGCACTCAGTTAGAAATGGCTCATCTTCAACAGGCCAACCTGGTGGGTGCCAACCTCTGTGGTGCTAATCTAGGGTTTGCCAATTTGTCAGCAGCTATTTTAAGTCAGGCTTTAATGATGGGTGCTAACTTAGCTGAAGCTGTCATGTCTAGTGCTGTTCTAACCAAGGCTAATTTAAAGGGCACCCTATTGGTCCGATCCAACTTAGGAGGAGCTGATCTACGTGAAGCCTGCTTAGTGAGAGCAGATTTACGGCATGCAGCTCTGCGAATGGCTAATCTAGCTGGGGCTGATCTGACTGAAGCCTTACTGGAGGGAGCACTGTTTTGGAAGGCTAACCTAACGGGTGCGCTCTGGCCCACTCAGGTGCCTCATCATGTGGATTTGACTCAAGCCATTTTGCCCACAGGGATTTTACATGTTTGAGCCATTACCTGTTTGACCAACAACGTTCAGGTTCAAGAGTCGGTTGGATACATTATTGAACTAGAGAATAAGTGTTTAATCTTTAGCTTGATATTGTTTTGACCCTTTAGTGTCTTGCAAGGAGATCTGATGTCACTCAATGTGGACTTACTGGAGCAAAGCTTTGATCAGGTAAAACCCTATGGAACTGACTTTGCTGAGACTTTTTATAGTTACCTGTTTACGGCTCATCCTGAAGCCAAGCCTTTGTTTGCTCACACGAACATGCCTGAGCAACGAAAGAAACTGCTCGATTCGCTAGTGTTAGTGATTGAAAATGTCCGAACTCCAGATGCCTTAGTAAGTCCATTACGCGGTTTAGGAGCTCGGCATGTTAAGTATGGAGCTCTTCCTGAACATTATCCCTGGGTTGGCGAAGCCCTGCTCAAAACTTTTGAATTTTACCTTGGTTCTAATTGGACAGCCGATGTTAAGCAAGCTTGGGTTGGAGCTTACCAAACGATCACCCAAATTATGCTTGAAGGTGCTGATTATTCCGAAGACGTCTTAACGATTGGTCAGAGTCAACCTCAGGGATCGACCTTAAATGTGCCCAGTGAGACTGAGGGGTTAGGCACGGTGCTGGCAGTTATGGGTGGTTTTGTGATCATCGGTTTTCTGATTATTTTGTTATAGCTTTGAATCAACATGGCAGCTCGTTTCTTCAGTACCGTCTTTACCTTGAAAACAGCAGTTGTAGGTGTGATCCTACTCCTGATCTTTAGTTTGGCTATGGTGTTTGCTTTGGGGCTTGAGCACCGAACTATTTTCTTGCCAGGTGAAACGTCAGAAGGTCACTACCTATTTGAAGCATCTTGTAACTCCTGTCATGATGGATTTAAGCCGGTTACCAATGAAACCTGTACTCGGTGTCATCACGCTGAATTGGTAGCAGACACCCATGGCACTAAAAAGTTTCAAGATCCTCGTTGGGCGAGCGAGTTAACCAATTTGGATGCGCTGACTTGTACGGCCTGCCATGCTGAGCATGTGCATATGTTTGGGCGGGGTGTTCACCTTAAAGCTGACTTATGCATGGCCTGTCATGCTTCGATTCCAGAGGGCGAGCTGCAAAGTCATCAAGGGTTTGATCCAGCAGGGTGTTGGACAGCAGGGTGTCATAACTATCATGACCATCGATCGATTTCGACAGGATTTTTAGTGGAATCATTAGACCAACTGCCGCAACTCCCTGACGCCCTACTGCCTGAACGTCAGCCAGAGATTCAAGTTGATGAGCCCCCTGACGCCGACATGAACTTTGACCTATGGGAGTCACTGTCATGAAACGCTGGGTGATTCTAGGCATGCTAGTTGGCTTAACCTTGATCTTGACTTGGATCCAATCTATGCAACCGGTTCAAGGTCAAGATTCCGATGAGATTTTGCAGTTATGGCAGGGCAGTGTTCATGCGCTATCAGACGTCAATTGTTCCAGTTGTCATCAAGATCAGGAAACGCAAGCATTTGTGGCTGAGCCAACTTTCAATACGTGTCAAACCTGCCATGAAGTGGAGACAGACACCTTTTTATTAGGTAAGCATGGTATTCGATTATTAGAAGGCCAGTCTCCATTAACACCGGCTCATGCTCGGTTACCCATGAAGGCTGCAGCCCATACAATGACCATGACGTGTGCAACTTGCCATGATCCGCATTCTGTCAATACGCAGGTGGCAGCTACAGATTCATGCCTAGCTTGTCACAATGACACACATTCCCTAAATTATTATGAGTCGCCCCACGGCCAGAGCTATTTAGAGCAAGTGAACTTGCCGCGGCCCAGCGCTGAAGTGGTTTCCTGTGCAACTTGCCACCTACCACGTCAGGTTGAAGGTAGGGGTGAGCAGACGACTACCATGGTCAATCACAACAACACCTATACCTTGAAACCGCGTGATCGAATGGTTAAAGAGGTGTGTATGAATTGTCATGGTATGGAGTTTTCCTACAACAGTATTTTCGACGACGAGTTAGTTGAAACCAATTTTTCACATGCCCCTGAGCTAGATCTAGAAACCTTACAAATGGCACGGGTTAAAAAAGCCGATCGAGAATCTAGATCTAGACCGAGTTGATGGGTGTGGAAGCAAGCATGAGTCTCTGACTCAGTTTATTCAAACGCTGTGAGATTAGTTTTTCGTTTAGTCTATCAAGGAGACAATGATGTTAACGCTAAGTTGGAATCGGTCACTACGGTCAAAGGTCATGGCATTGGTTATTTTCTGCCTGGCCCTGGTCTTTACAGCGGTTGGCTGCGGCGGCGGATCTCAAACAACAGAAACAGCTGGCATTCCACCTGAATTAGTTGTGGACTATATTCACAAAGTAGCTGAATCTGATCGGACTGCTTACACTCGCCACGTGGTCAACCGGCTCACAACTTTAGAAGGCGTGTCCAAAGAAGATGGGGTTGTTGAGGCTGAAGCGACTGAATTTTGGGAAGAGAATGATGGGATTCCCCTCCCCGCCCAAATGTTTAGACTGGGGGCCGAGCTTGCCTCTGAAAGTGGACAGTTTACCTACGGCTTGATTTCTACCTGGTATATTAATGATGCTCAGGCACCTAAAGGTGAGTTTGAAGAAGAAGGGATCAAGATTGTTGAAGAAACAGCACAACCCTACAAGGACTATCAAGAGATTGGTGGGCAGAGATACTTCTCAGCGATCTATCCTGATATAGCCGTGGCGCCTGCTTGTGTGACTTGCCACAATACCCATCCTATTCATCAAGAACGCTACCCTGACAAAATCTTTGAAATGGGTGATGTTATGGGCGGTGTCGTCATCAACTTGCCCCTAGATAATGCCTAAGACATAGGCTCCAAGGCGATGTAACTCAAGCTGGGCCATCGCCTACACCATGCTTTGCTTGATGGAGATAGGGTAATGAAACCTACTTTTAAAACACTGGCTATATTGACGATTATCTCAATCGTGTTGCTAGTTCCCTATATTGTTAGTGATGCTTACCTGGCCTTGCTCAGAGACCGTATTTTCAATCTTTACCTGATCCTTCAAGGCGATATTTACAAGCAAATAACTGGATTTGTAGGTTTAGGATTTTTCTTTATTGAAATGGCTTTAATACTGAGAAAGCGAGGCCGCAAATGGAAAATCAAAATTCCAGGATCAGTCCTCTTCTGGCGCCAGCTGCATATTTTTTTAGGCGTAGCATTTTTAGGGGTCATCCTCATTCACACTGGTGGATCCATGGGACACCATTTTAATTTTTATTTTCTGCTGACTTTTATAGCTGTATCGTTATCAGCCCTATTAGGTGTTGCCGTTGAAACCCGGATCTTAGCTACGCCCCAGCAAAAGTTCTCATTGAGTCCCATTAACCAAAAATCTATTAAGGCCTTGTTTCCTGTCATAGCCAAAGCTCCTTTGATCAGACATCTCCGGTCGGTGTGGCTAGGTCTCCATATTGTCTTGGTGGGTGGGTTCTCTGTTTTGTTAGGGTTTCATATTTTTCTAGCGTATTACTTTCAATAGCTTAAGATTGCCCAACCCATGATTACTCAAGATTCTCGAATTTAAAGCCAATGGCTAAGGTATCCCCTTGAAGTGGGGCAGCCATTCTGTGGTGGCACGGATGGCTTGATTAAGACCACGTAGCAGCTGAATATGAGGCTCATCAGCTTGAACAGGTAGGATCGGTGCTGGTTGTCCCTGTCCTAGATGCTGGATGACCCGATTAGCAGCCTCCAAGCCGGTTACATAGGCTTTCTCTTGAGACCAAGATCCATGTTGATTAATGATCCAATCTCCACTCATGAACAGGTTCTCAATACTTGTGGTGGCTGGTAGCAGGTATTGATAACTGCCAGGGGCAAAATGAGTTACCCCTCGTGGTACCCGAGTGATATGGGCATCCACAACCTGAGCAGTAGCAAAAGCTGGAATACAAGTGGTCAGATCTCGTTGGATCTTCTGAATAATGGCTTCATCACTCATAGGTAATAGTTGATTAGCATGGTAGAAATCCGCTTCAATGACAGTGCCTGCAGCTTGATGAAATTCGTCTTGTAATTCATTTAAATTGAAAAAGGTCCAGCCGGTCGTTGGATCAAAGCCAAAACAGGCATTGGACGGTAAAGGAATAGGAATGTGACGATCAAACCACAAGCGAGTAGCCATGACATCAATCGCCTGCAAATTCATTACATTCAGGAATTCTGAGCGAGTGTGTAAAGTCTTGCTGTGCTTGACCAGTGACTGAACCCCGCTAATTCCCACAGCCAAGATGACAGCATCAGCATCAAACGTTTCATGCTCAGAAACCACAGTTTGCACCCAACCCTGCTCATTCAAGCTAAAGTCAGTAACCCGATGATGAGTCAGAACCCTTCCTCCCAGTTGAGTAATCTGTTCCACCCAAGGTTGAAAGATCCATTCTCCAATCGACCCTCGACACCAAACCACATCAAAATCAGGTTGGTGAGCCAAAATGAAGTAGTAAAGCATACCCAAAGCGGCAGCCGCTGAACATTGTTCACCTGGGGCAAATAATCCCACTAGCAACATCGGCTCAAATGACTCTTTATACAATCGCTCTGATACTCCAAACTGTTTGAAGAGTTCACGGGCCGTGACTGAGTCATAGCGATGCCAGGCCTCTTTAGAGTGATCAAAGTCAACCACAGCATACAGCAGGGGCAAGGCAGAGAGCCGATCCCAAAGGGGTAGTCGTTTGAAATCAGTATAGAGAAACATGCCTAAGGGAGAGGGTAGGTGAGGCAGCTGTTGAAAGAGGGGAGATTCCACCTCCAAGCCAGCTGGAGAATACTGGGAAGAACGAGTAAATGGCGTGAAAGGCTGCAAACCTAACTCATGCACTACCTTGAAGATATTTTGATAGGGATACCAAAAGCCATGGATCCCCCCTTCCACCGCCTGACCCGATGATGTGCGCCAACCTGCTGCTAATCCACCTGGATAGGGACTAGCTTCTAATAAGGTCACTTGATAGCCCTGTTGAGCTAAGTGGTAGGTGGCCCCAAGACCAGCCCACCCGGCTCCTACAACCACTACAGTAGGTCGATCTGCTGTCATCTTGACATTCCTTAACACTATTCTCAGGATGACATAACTAAGTAGGGCACTGGGGAAAACCTTGCAAAAAACTCAAAAGTCATGTGCTTTAGGCTTGATCATCGTTTGATCCGGTTCATAGCAACGTAGACTGGATCTGCGACTCATCTGGACAGAGACTCATGACTGATCCGACTACCGCTCCCTACGGCTCTTGGAGATCCCCTATTTCAGCTGACTTAATGGTGTCGAGTTCCATTCGACTGGGCCAGTTGGTCTTGGATGGACCGGATTGTTACTGGTTAGAGGGGCGCCCAGCTGAGAAAGGACGCAATGTAGTGGTTTGCCAGCACAACGATGGCTCGATTGAAGACCTAACTCCCCCTGATTTTAATGTTAGGACACGAGTGCATGAATACGGTGGCGGGGCTTATCTGGTCTATCAAGGCTGGATCTACTTTTCAAACTTTAAGGATCAACGGCTTTACTGTCAAGCTCCCGGGCAAGCCCCTTACCCCTTAACGCCAACGTCTGATGCCCAGCTTAAGTACGCCAACGGGATTATGGATCAAACTCGTCAACGGCTTATCTTAGTCCGAGAAGATGCTCGCCAGTCTGAGCAAGACCCTACCCATGCCCTGGTGAGTCTACCGTGTCATGCCACTGATCTGAAAGAAACTGAAGGGACCGTGCTCCTCTCAGGACATGATTTTTATGCATCACCCTGCTTGAGTCCAGATGGCACTCAACTAGCCTGGCTTTGTTGGGATCACCCCAATATGCCTTGGGATGCTACTGAATTATGGGTAGCTACCGTTAATGCTGATGGATCTCTGAGATCTCCTACCAAGGTGGCCGGGGATGCTGAAGAATCCATCTTTCAACCACAATGGTCTCCCGATGGTGTATTGTACTTTGTCTCTGATCGGAGCAACTGGTGGAATCTCTATCGCTACCATCAAGGGGTTATTGAACCGGTCTATCTCAAAGAGGCTGAATTTGGTTTACCGCAGTGGGCCTTTGGGTTGTCAACTTATGGCTTTATTGATGCTGAGCAAATTCTTTGTACCTACACCAGTCATGGTACCGATCAACTGGCTATCCTCAATACCGTAGACCAAACCCTAGCCCTCATTGAGACACCCTACACCTCTATGGGTGGGATCAAAGCAAACTCCGATCAAGCCATCTTGATGGCAGGCTCCGCCCTAGATCCTGCTGCTGTTGTTCACTTAAACCTAGATACTCAGCAATTAAGTGTAGTCCGGCAGTCCAGTACAGTGACCCTCGAACGAGAATACTTATCATTACCAGTATCGATTGAGTTTCCTACCGAATCAGGTTTGACAGCTCATGGGTTTTACTATCCACCTCAAAACCGAGACTTTGTTGGCCCGACTTCGGAAAAGCCCCCTTTGCTGGTTAAAAGTCATGGGGGACCAACTGGTGCAACAGCAGCAGCGTATAACTTACGGATTCAGTATTGGACCAGCCGAGGGTTTGCGGTTTTAGATGTCAACTATGGTGGGAGCACAGGCTATGGACGTCAGTATCGACAACGGTTAAACCACCAATGGGGCCTGGTTG
Source organism: uncultured bacterium (assembly GCA_964434865.1). GTDB lineage: Bacteria > Cyanobacteriota > Cyanobacteriia > Thermostichales > Thermostichaceae > CAYSWV01. Next base: position 32,735 of record CAYSWV010000030.1, on the reverse strand, counting down.
ATGTCAACGATTGTATCAATGGAGCGCTTTACCTGGTTAAGCAAGGTGCTGTCGATGGTCAACGGTTAGCGATCGATGGCGGTAGTGCTGGAGGCTATACCACCTTAGCAGCCCTCACCTTTCGCAACGTGTTTAAGGCGGGAGCTAGCTACTATGGTGTCAGTGATCTAGAAGCCCTGGTACGTGACACCCATAAGTTTGAGTCTCGCTATTTAGATCGCCTGATTGGTCCCTATCCAGCCCAAAAACAACTTTATTATGATCGGTCTCCTATCCACTTTGTGGATCAACTGTCATGTCCAGTGATCTTCTTTCAAGGGTTAGAAGACAAGATTGTTCCGCCCAATCAAGCTGAGTTAATGGTTCAAGCTTTACGGGAAAAAGGCATTCCTGTTGCTTATGTTGCTTTTGAAGGCGAGCAGCATGGATTTCGACAAGCTGACTCCATTAAACGGGCTCTTGAAAGTGAGTTTTACTTCTTCTCCCAAATCTTTGGGTTTGAGATCGCAGATGCCATTGAACCCGTAACTATTGAAAATACATAGCTGAAATATAAAGGCTCAAGTTGATACCTCCATCACGGCTCTAACAAGCTCTTGCGCAAAACCACCACCACCCCAATCAGAATCAAAACAGAGATCAGGGCCAGACTAACGATAGTAGCTATCCGACGGGAGCGAGGGTATTGAGGCTGCTCTTCCGGAGTCGGAGTTGGCTCTAGGGGTGCCGTTAACTTAGATAACTTTAACTTAAGTCGAGTATCGGCTTGCAAAAGCGTTCCCTCTGGATTGGTGGCAGGAATTTTGACACTGCGATAGGAGAGGGTTGTGACCTCTTGAGGCAGAGAGGCATCTTCCATTCGATAGGATAGCTTGACATCATGACCAATCGTGATCACATCGCCATGATTGAGATCATAGGTATCATATCGGTGGCCATTCACTTTAAAACCATTGGTGCTACGGTGACCTTCGGCATCGCCATCCCGAATTTGATAATGAAAGCTGTCATCAGGGTTAGGGACTCGGATCAGCAAGGCATGCTGTCGTGAAATGGATTGGGCATTAATATGGATCGCATTTGAAGCATCTCGACCCATAGAGTAAACAGCGGCTTTGAGCACAATCTCTCGTTCCTCAGTTGGGGTGTTGATGGACAAGATGTGACGAATATTAGTAGTCATGGTGTCACCTCCCCCAAAACCTAAACTTATGATTACAATCTATCTCCTTCTACTCTAACTCTAAGCCCTAGGTCCAGTCGGATCTCTATAAACCAGGTGCTTTTTAGGGTAGACAATCATCCAAAGCCGTTAAGCAACATGGCCGAAATCGTCAGGCAACATGGTAGGTTGATAGCGGTCTTTCAGTGGGAATCAGTCAACTGTGGAACGGACATTTATTGCGATCAAGCCCGACGGAGTCCAACGCTGTTTAGTCGGCTCTATTATTCAACGTTTAGAGACTCGCGGATTTCAATTGGTCGGTCTAAAGCTGATACAAGTCAACCAGGAGCTAGCTGAAACACACTACCAGGAACATAAAGATCGGCCTTTTTTCAAAGGATTGGTAGAATTTATTACTTCAGGTCCTGTTGTGGCTATGGTATGGGAAGGGAAAGGGGTCGTCGCCTCCGCCCGTAAACTCATCGGTAAGACCAACCCCTTAGATTCTGAACCTGGAACGATTCGGGGTGACTTTGCGATTGATATTGGGCGTAACATCATTCATGGTTCGGATGCCCCAGACACCGCCGAACGCGAAATTGCACTGTGGTTCAAACCTGATGAATTAATCAGTTGGGATCCCGTGAGTACGTCTTGGATCTATGAGTAACTCTAATGTCACCCTTGAAAGTCGTTCAGGTCAGCCTTTAATGTGACTGGGATCTAAGGAGTATTTCCCTCATATTCTCTGGGTAATGATGCACATTCCTGAGATTTCGATAAGATGAGGATTAAGCTAACTGCAAAAGATACAATGTTTCACGATTACCTCTCTTACTCACCTCCTCACTGTGTGTTAGCTACCATTACTGAATCTCAACTGGCCTGATCTCAATCTCAAAGGGTGCTGATCTGGATTTTATTAGAGATATCAGTGATTGATTTGTCCTGTGATTCCCTCGCCCTAACGCATGTTGTCCGGAGGTCTCTTGAAAAACACATCTGTATCCCGTACTAGCCCTGAGTTAATAACCAACCCCCCTGAACCTGTACTTCATATCTGGGGGCGGCGGCGGTTGAAAGGCCATGCTCAAGTGAGTGGAGCCAAAAATTCAGCTCTAGCATTGATGGCTGGCGCTTTACTAGCACCTGATGTCTGTCGATTGCATAACGTGCCTCATTTGGTTGATATTGCCCGGATGAGTGAGATTTTACGCTCAATTGGCGTTAAGGTTACCCACGAAGGCTCAACGTTGAGTATTGATGCCTCACACTTAAAATCAACCCAAGCCCCTTACGAGCTGGTTTCTCAGTTACGGGCTAGCTTTTTCATCACAGGTCCAGTGTTAGCTCGCTTGGGTGTAGCGCGGGTACCCTTGCCGGGGGGATGTGCCATCGGGAGTCGTCCAGTTGATCTACATGTACAGGGATTACACGCTTTAGGGGCTATTGTGGGGATCGAACATGGTGTGGTTCATGCATTTTCTCGACAACTCAGAGGGGCTCGCATTCATCTTGACTATCCCAGTGTTGGGGCAACAGAAACCTTACTCATGGCATCTGTATTAGCCGATGGTGAAACTATTATTGAAAATGCAGCTCAAGAGCCTGAGGTGGTTGATCTAGCCAATATGTGTTGTGCTATGGGAGCCAAAATTAGTGGGATCGGTACTAACACCCTAATCATCACAGGAGTCCCCAAGTTGCATGGAATTGACTACACTGTGATTCCAGACCGGATTGAGGCCAGTACGTTCTTAATTGCTGGGGCTGTGACTAAATCTACCATTACTGTAGGCCCGGTTGTCCCGGATCATATTCGGGCGGTGATTGCAAAGTTGCAAGCTATGGGGTTTGCGATTACTGAGGTTGAGGCTAATAAACTCCAAATTGCTCCCTTAAATCGGGACTCAGCTTGGATTGCTCAAGCTGCTGAAATTCAAACATTACCTTATCCAGGATTTCCCACTGATGTCCAAGCCCCCATTATGGCCCTAGCTGCTCTTGCTGAGGGAGATTCCCTGGTTGAAGAAACTGTATTTGAAAATCGGATGCACCATGTACCTGAGTTAAATCGCATGGGAGCTGATATCCGGGTCAGAAGTCATGTAGCTCTGATTCGAGGTGTGCCCTTCTTGTCAGGAGCTCCTGTGCTAGCCACTGATTTACGAGCTGGAGCAGCTCTAACCTTAGCTGGGTTGGCGGCTCGTGGGCTAACAACTGTTCGAGGGTTACAACATATTGATCGAGGGTATGAGCGAATTGATCGAAAGTTACAAGCTATTGGCGCCCGAGTCATTCGGGCCCTGTCTCCTAATCCAGAAGCGAGTCCTCAACAGGGAGAACTCTCACCCGAACTAGAGGCTACCCTACCCTCTGTTTTTGGTCGAGTCGCTAGTTAAGCAATCAGTCCCAGCTAGCCTTTGAGTCCAGTACTCCTGCTCAGGAAGCTTTCGGAGTTAGTTAACGTCTAAGGACTCGACTCCTCTACTGGTAACTTAAGTAACGATTTGAACAGTACCTAGATTGTAAAGTTAAATAGCTTGCTCCACGCCTGCTACCTATCTAATTCTAAGCAGGCGTTTTCTTTTCAGAGAAAATCCTCTAAAGTATTAATTAGTTATTTTTGACTGTGCTAAGACATTATGTTTGGTTTACAACGACTCAGAGTTGGGTGGACAGCTAATCAGTCTTCCTGATCAAGTTCTTACAGATCAGAACTTTATTACCTTGGGTTGAAGACATTGCGCCTTATCTGAGTTGTCGTAACAGGTTTTAACTAGCTATGAATAGTGTTGTGCAGGCCGCCTCAATAGATGGGCAGGTCATCATTGTGGGGGCTGGAATCTCAGGGCTCGCGGCTGCCCGTTACCTGAATGACCATGGGGTATCCGTCACAATCTTAGAAGCTCGATCCCGGATGGGTGGTCGCATTTGGACTGATCACTCGTTGGGACCTGCCATCGATTTGGGGGCATCTTGGATTCATGGTATTCAAGCTAATCCTCTGACAGACTTAACTCAGCTATTCCGCATTTCCACGGTACCGACTAATTTTGAAGCCCTAGATCTCTATGATCCATCGGGGCGACCCTTAAGTGAGACTGAACATCAGGCCATTGATACCTTTGTCGCCAAAGTGTGGCGTATTTTGGAGTCTCAGAAACAAGCAGCTCCACGTTCAATCTCGATGGCTCAGGCTTATCGGGAATTGGTCGCTGGAATACCCCTAGATCCATTGATCCGACAAGGGGTGGAATGGATAGTGGGTTCAGCGATTGAAATTGAATATGCCACCAACCTTGCCCACTTATCCTTTCGCTATTGGAATGAAGATCAAGACTTTTTAGGCGATCACGTTTGGTTTCCTCAAGGGTTTCAACAAGTGATCCAACAGTTGGCCACAGGTTTAGATGTCCGTCTCAATCACTGTGTTACTCATATTGCCTATAATTCAAATGGTGTAAGTTTTGTCACTTCTCAGGGCTTATTCCGAGCTAGTTACGGGGTTGTCACTTTACCTTTAGGTGTTTTGCAACAGAGAATGGTTCAGTTTATTCCCGACTTACCCCTACCTAAGCAACAGGCCATGGCTCGTTTAGCAATGGGGACCCTCAATAAAGTAGTGCTCCGGTTTCCAGCGCAATTTTGGCCAGCAACAGCTCATCGACTAGGCCTGCTTAAGCCCCAGCGCGATCAAGTCATTGAGTTTTGGAATCTGGCCCAACCCTTACAACAACCGATTTTGATGGCCTTCACCAGTGGCCAGTTGGCTCAGTCTTTGGAGCCTATGACTGATACAGAAGTTGTGCAATTGATCATGTCCGATCTAAAAACCATGTATGGTCCTGACATTCCTGATCCGATTGACTGCAAAATGACCCGTTGGTCTCAAGATCCATTTGCTAGAGGATCCTACTCCCATATTCCACCAGGCGCCCAAATAGAGGACTACACAACCCTAGCTGAGCCCATTGAGAATCGTGTATTTTTTGCAGGAGAGGCAACTCATTCGGTCTATCCCAGTGCAGCTCATGGTGCTTATCTATCAGGTCAACGGGCGGCTCGGGGAATCTTAGGGATCAGAAATACGAATCTCAATGCTAATCTAGACACCAAATCTCAACAGAACTCAAATAGTCAGTGTTAGGCCCAAGCAGAAGTTGTGATGGATAGCCTAAAGGCTTGGTACGGGATCAGTCTAGTTTTTGAGGATAGATTTTAGCAGACTCTTAATATACATTAAATAATATACATTAAAAAACATTGTCTAGACTAGAGCAATCTCGCGGAGCCTAACCGTAACCTTGATTGCCAGACAGACCCTGATCAAGATCGAACCTGAACATGGGCAGCTGAGGCCAGAGGCTGCTACTTTAGTAGGCGTTGATCATAAAGTGGCGGGGCAATGAGTTCATCGTTGTGTTTTGCTTAGACCTACAGCATATTAAGGAGGCGGATATGAGGACGATGCCAAAAACAATGTCAAGACCTTGGACCTTGAGAATTGCCAGTCTTTTCATAGGAGCTAGCTTAGCGGTAAGTCCTGTATATGCTCAGGAGTCTGCTGAGGAAGCCACGCCAGCTCCCACTCTGCCGCCGCTGCTAGAGTCCATAGAAGATACAGGTGAAGCGGCTGAGGATCTTGATTTCGACTCTAGGGATGAGTCATTGCCCGAAACCACCCCTAATCCAGCTGAAGTTAAGCCCACACCTCCTAATGCTCGACCGGCGACTCCCTTAGCCATTCCTACCCTTACCCCCGATCAAGTCAGTGATGAACAGGTTGATCAGCTGGTAGCAGCACTGGTAAAAATTGAACCTTTATTGCGTCAAGCCAGTGAAGATCTTAGAAATGCTCCCAATGAGAGTGCTCAAGCTGCTATTGAACAAGAGTTTGAGGCTGAAGCCACTACCATCGTGACCGAGAATGGACTAACGGTCGACCAGTATCGGCAATTGATCACACTAGCTAACTCTAATCCTAACTTTGGCCAACGTGTCTATCAGGAACTCCAACAATTGCAAGATCAACCGGATACTGACACTCAAGACACGGATCGCTCGATAGAAGCCCCTGCAGATGAAGATGCCCTAGAGACCCCTGAATCCAGTGATAACGACCGACTCAATGAGGACGACACCTTCGAGTAGACCTGTCATGGCACGACTGTTTTTACAACTACCGAAATTCTGGGTTAGGCTGAGCAATAATTAGGATTCTGGCTATTTCTGTTGTTTCGTCAATTGAGGTGCTTTATGATTCAGGTTACTCCCACTGCTCTCCAAGAACTCAAACGCCTTCGGAGTAAATATGAAGGAAATGAGGCTGAAGCGGTGCTTCGTTTAGGAGTTAAGCCCAGTGGTTGCTCAGGTATGTCTTATACTATGAACTTTGAACAAGTGGCTAACCCTGATGATAAGACCTTTGATTTTGAAGATCTACATGTGGCAGTTGACCCCTTGAGTATGACGATGTTGGATGGGATCACTGTTGATTTTTCTGAGGACCTCTTGGGGGGTGGGTTCCGATTCAAAAACCCTAATGCACTCTCCACTTGTGGCTGCGGTACATCGTTTTCACCTGATGCTTCAGCTTAGGTTTCGGCTTGTCAAGATCCAGGTGAACGCCTGGGTCCACGCTTCTAACGTAGACTCCTGACTGAGGATCTCCCATGTCGCTGTCGCTGCTATTTGATAGCTCAAATGTATTTGTTTTACCCTTTTGGGCGTTAATGATCTTGTTGCCCAAATGGAAGGTTACACAAAAGGTCATGCAGTCATGGTTGCCCTTCGTGGTGCTGGCCGCCCTCTATCTGTATCTATTTATTGGTTCTATCACTCCAGAATCGGCTCAAGCTCTAGCTAATCCCAAACTGTCAGATGTAGCTCAGTACTAGGGTACCGAACCTCCCGCTGCAGTAGCCTGGGTCCACTTTTTAGTAATGGATTTGTTAGCAGGACGGTGGATCTATCAATCTGGGCAACAGCAAGGGATTTGGACTGGACACTCTTTAGTCTTGTGCTTGTTTGCGGGCCCATTGGGACTCTTATCTCATGCTCTCACCACTTGGATAGTTGACTGGGTGAGGCCTTCTGGCAATACAGCAGCTTCCGAAGAGTCTTAGTAGTTAAACCATAATTTCATTCTTTAAATAGGCATAATCTTTAATGATAACCATTAAGATCCCTGGGTTTATTCAGGGATCTCGACACTATTGAGGTCAGTTTTTCAAACCATCCATCAAATCAAAATAAATCAAAAAGTCAAGCTGCACTTCTGGGCTAAGGGCGCACCACTCTGAAATCAGGTGTTGTCAAGGTTACCCGATAGTATCCAGACTGAGTAGCAAGGGACCCGTTGTAAGGAGAAGGTAGATCAGGATTGGAGAAGCGAGGACCTGTTCCAAACTCTTGATTCAGTAAGGTTGTGGTGTAGTCTGTAAAATCCAAGATTTGATCACGAGTCACATCCTCAGGATAGTCAATCACACCAGCCTCACCATCTAGAAGGCGCTCATCAATTTCTACTTGAATATCATAGGTCTGCGACTGTGCAGCAGTCCCCATTAAAGCCGTCAATGTAGCTCCTAGAGCTAGGGCTATCAAACCACGCATAGAACCCATCCTCACACTTGATTGCTGTCTATCGATCACCAACTGAATGCCAAATCTGTGCTCTGAATACAAAACCTGATGCTACAGAGCTAGATACGTCGCCAATCCAATTGATACACCATCTCACATCACATACTCCTCGAATGAAATTCTACCCTAGTTCCAGCCATTGGCAAGCATTTGATCCAGAATACCGGCCATAGCCTCAACATAACTAGTTTGAACTCGGTGCCTGACAAATGGAACTAGACGTCCTAGGATCTAGAAGTAACGCTTGATGTCAAGGATCTAAATTCTGTGGCGGTTCGTGTACGCATAGCTCCTAGCCCAACTGGAAATTTACATATCGGCACAGCTCGAACAGCTGTATTTAACTGGCTCTATGCTAAGGGTCATCAAGGTCAGTTTGTTTTACGAATTGAAGATACTGATCGAGACCGATCTAAGCCTGAATTTACCCGTAATATTTTGGCTGGACTTTCCTGGCTAGGGTTAGATTGGCAAGAAGGCCCTTTTTATCAATCCGATCGATCCTCTCGTTATGGTGAGGTGATCCAGTCCTTGTTAGATCAAGGGTTAGCCTACTACTGTTTTTGCACAGAAGCCGAACTAGATGCCATGCGAACGGCTCAAAAAGCAGCTGGTAAGGCCCCTCGTTACGATAATCGTCATCGCAACCTTACACCTGAGCAACAACAGGCTTATCGAAATGAAGGTCGCCAACCGGTTGTCCGCTTTAAAATTGAAGAACCCCAAACCATTGCCTGGATGGATTTGATTCGAGGTGAGATCAGCTGGAATAGCGAAGATCTGGGGGGGGATATGGTAATTGCTCGTGCTGATGGCCAACCGCTCTACAATTTGGCGGTGGTGGTTGATGACATTGATATGCTGATCACTCATGTCATTCGAGGTGAAGATCATATTGGGAATACCCCTAAACAGATCTTGCTCTATCGAGCGCTAGGCCATGAGGTGCCAGCTTTTGCTCATTCTCCTTTAATCTTGAACCGTGAGGGCCGCAAGTTATCTAAACGAGATGGAGCAACGTCAGTAGCTGAGTTTCAACAGATGGGTTACCTGCCCGAAGCCTTGAAGAACTATCTAGCCTTACTCAGTTGGTCACCCCCTGATGCTGAAGAGATCTTTACCCTTGAAAAAGCTGCCGATCAATTTAGTTTTAAACGGGTGACTCACTCAGCAGCCCGATTTGATTGGGATAAATTAAACTGGCTCAATGCTCAATATATTCGACAATTAAATTCAACTGAACTGGTAGAGCGTTTGGTCCCGTTTTGGCAAGCTGCTGGATTAGTGGTTCGCCAGATCCCCGGGATGGAGGCTGACCAAATTCCTGATCCCTTATGGTTAGAACAGGTCGCTCGTTTGATCAGTGAAGGGATTAATCGATTAACTGAAGCCCCTCGAATTAGCCGCTACTTACTAGAGGAGAAATTAGTCTACACAGTAACTGCACTCGATCAACTGCGATTGCCTAATGTGACTACCCTGATGATGGCTATGGCTGAGGCCCTACAGCAAGCTGATTTATCTGAGATTAGCTTAGAGACGTTGAAGCCAGTAGTGGATCAGGTCGTTAAAGATCAGGGGGTCAAGAAAGGCCTGATGATGAAAAGTTTACGGGCGGCTCTCACGGGTGACCTTCAAGGTCCTGATCTGATGGAATCATTAGTACTACTACACCAGCGAGGGTGGGCTGTCGATCGACTCAAACAAGCCACTCAGGTGGTTAGTCAAGCGGTTGAAGTGGCATCCTGACAGGAGACTAATCCAGCCCTATCTGGAATCTCTAAGACTAGATTGTGAAGAGCTGCATTGACAAAGGTAGTGGAATTTTCGGTCACAATCTTGCCACCGTCTAAGTGCATATGGCCACAAAAGTAATAGTGGGGATGGAGAGCCTCTACGACTGGGCGCAAAGTAGGTGTATTGCGGTGGTACCATTTGCCGCCTTCATCTAGGATGCCCTTGGGTGGAGCATGGGTGATGATGATGTCAACCTGAGCTTCAGCATAGGTCGCTTGAATAGCACTCAGTTCGGCTGTGGTTAAAGACCAGTTCCACCCACAGGGAGGGGTGTAGGGGATCGCTAAAATCTGGAGATCTTGATGTTGAAATAAGCGAGGTTCCGTGATAACCGTCCCATATCGACCGGCTAGGGGGGCCAGGGCCACCGTGGATGGATCATGATTCCCGGGCAAAAACACCCAAGGCTTACCTAACTGATCAATATCAGCCAAAAACTGGCGTAAGAGTTCCACCTCACGAAAGCCTTTGAGGGAGTAGCCCAAAGTCCGATGCCGCTTAGGCTGAGCCCCTGCTTGACTACAAAAGTCACCACAGTTGATATACCAGTCCACCTCAGGGATTAATGCTAGGGCTTGTTTGAGCAAAGAGGGCTTGCAGTGATAGTCTGAGCCGATTAAAACTTTCATAGCTACGGAGCGATACTGATACTATTTAAGCACCTCAACCTACCCAGAAGACGGAATCAGATCTTGTGGACCAATCTGTTGAAGAGGGTGACATAGACCACTGATGTTAATTGAATTAATGCTTGTAATCAGACTTTATTAAAAAAGCGATCTCTCATTGCTTGGTGGAATCCAGGTGATATCTGCACCGTGTTGAATCAGTTTTTCAGTTAGACTCAGATTTCTACTTTGAATCGATAAATAAACAAGCATCCATACTGGTGGTCGGGTTTGATCGGATAAACCTATGAGATACTACCTGGAAGGATTGTTGGAGAGGAGAGTGTGACTAGCACGGCCCTTTTAGTTGAGAAGCAAGCAGATTGGTCTTGGCATTCTCATTGTGGTGTATCCTGGTTAACCTGTTCACTACTAGCCGATTGGCCTCATGCGTTTGGATCGCGCCATGGGTTTCCCCGTAAGCCCGATCAATTAGCTGGTTATTTGAATCTACCTAGTGATCAGGCGCATTGGGCGCATCAGGTACATGGTCATCACTTAGTTTGGACTGAATCGGGTTGTGTGCAGACCCACGCTCCCGTCCGTGATCAGGCAGATGCTGTAGCCACTCAGACCCCCTCTCAATCGGTGTGGGTGAGTACAGCTGATTGCAGTCCGATTCTAATAGCTGGATGGCAATTACAAGAGGATGCTCTCATCCCTCAGGTTGGAGCTGTTCATGCTGGGTGGCGGGGGACAGCTGCTAGCATTGTGCCCCAGGTGGTGCAGGCCTGGTTACAAAAGGGTGTGCAGTTAGAATCCATTAAAGTTGCTATGGGTCCTGCCATTTCGGGGCCAGTTTACCAAGTGTCTCAAGAGGTAGCGGCTCAAGTGCTGCAGACGTTACCTCCAGATTCAGACTTGTTGAGGCAAACGACTTATCCTGATCCTGAACCTGATCGAATTCGATTGGATATCCGCAAAGTTAACGAGTTACAACTACTCCAACTGGGAATTCCAGCCGAGAATATTAGCGTGAGTCCACATTGTACCTGGACTGAATCGGAGTTGTTCTTCTCTTATCGACGGGATCGGTCTCTACGACATTCTGAGGGGCACGTTCAAGTCCAATGGTCTGGTATTGGCCTAGACCCGTCTAGATTGTGGACAACACATTGAAGCTCTGCCTGACAGATTCATAAAAGAGATGAAAGGGTGTCGTATGGTTGTGCCTAATTACGATCAGTTTGTGGCCTTAGCCCAGCAGGGTAACTTTATTCCAGTGTATCAAGAGTGGGTTGCTGATCTAGATACGCCTGTTTCGGCCTGGTATCGAGTTTGTGCAGGTCAACCCTACAACTTTTTACTGGAATCTGTGGAAGGGGGAGAAACCATTGGCCGTTATAGCTTTATTGGGTGTGATCCCCTTTGGGTGCTAGAGGTTCGAGGCTCTCAAGCCATCCAAACGTTTCGAGATGGGCACACGCAAACTTGGGATGGTGATCCGTTTAAAACCCTAGCAGCCTGTTTAGAGCCTTATCAACCGGTTAAGGTCCCTGAGTTACCCACTAGCATTGGCGGTCTGTTTGGGTATTGGGGATATGAACTAATTCAATGGATTGAACCCAGTGTCCCCATTTATCCGTGCCAGTCTGGAGAGTTTGCGGATGGCATCTTTATGCAAGTCGACAGTATTTTGCTATTTGATCAAGTTAAGCGCAAGATTTGGATTGTGGCTTTTGCCGATACTCGTCAGCAATCGTTGACCACCGCTTACACCTTGGCTCAAGATCGGGTTGATACCATTCTACGCAAGTTACAAGCCCCCTTTAGTTCCGCTGATTTAACCTTGAAATGGAAGGCCCGATCGGGTGCTGAGATTGGGTTTACTAGCAGCGTTACTCCTGATCAGTTTTGTCAAAAGGTTAAAAAAGCCAAAGACTACATTAAAGCAGGCGATATTTTTCAAGTGGTTTTGTCTCAGCAAATCAAAACGGCTTATGCGGGTGACCCGTTTCAGCTATATCGATCGTTACGATTGGTGAATCCCTCACCCTATATGGCCTTTATTCAATTTAACGACTTTTATCTGATTGGGTCTAGCCCTGAAGTCATGGTAAAACTAGAGATCCAAGGTGAGCAGCGGCTGGCGGTGGTGCGCCCTATTGCTGGGACCCGCCCTCGTGGATCAACCGTATTGGCCGATCTCGCCTATGAACAAGAGCTACTAGCTGATCCCAAAGAACGAGCTGAGCATGTCATGTTAATTGATTTGGGCCGAAATGACTTGGGCCGAGTCTGCAATTTAGGATCGGTGACTGTGACAGACTTGATGACCATTGAACGATATAGTCATGTCATGCACATTGTTAGTCATGTGGTGGGAGCGTTAGATCGGCAAAAATCCCCCTGGGAGCTGCTCAAAGCTACCTTTCCAGCAGGGACAGTCACAGGTGCACCTAAAATTCGGGCTATGCAGATTATCTATGAGTTAGAAGGGTTGCGGCGGGGGCCCTATTCTGGCGCTTATGGCTACTATGATTTTTCGGGCCAGTTAAATACAGCTATTACCTTACGGACTCTATGGATCAAAGATAATCAGGTGACCCTACAGGCAGGAGCTGGCATTGTTGCTGACTCTGAGCCTCAAACCGAATATGAGGAGTGCTTGAATAAAGCTCGGGGACCCCTCACAGCTTTGGCAAGTTTGACAGACCCAGTGGATGAGTAAAAACTTTAAGCAGGTGGCTGAGAGTCCTGAAGTTCATCATCTAGATCGGCAGTTAAAGCTGCTAATTCTTCTGGAGATAGGGAGGCAATCTGTTGCTTAAGTATCTCACGTGTGTAGGTCTGACGTTGCTGATGAAACGCCATAGAGCCAGTAAGAACACGACTCACATAGCTCCCCACCCAAACTAACAAAGCCCCTAACAAGCCTAGACTCGTCCACCATTGGGCTGAGAGATTTTCAATACCTGCAACTTGTAGACCCGTGTAAAGACCACCCACTACAATGAGAAAAGCTAAACCTGATCCTAAAACAGTGAGTCGATTCATAGGAGGCTTACCGATGGCTATTTATGTAACACGCTTAACAGGCTAGAGCTTGCGCATAGCAGGCCGGAAATTCCAGAAACTGCTTAATGCTAGTAATCCAGGGAAAAAGATCAAACCTAGAAAAAACATCAACACCTTTTCCCAAGCATTTCCACTAGTCCACCGTTTGTCGATATAAAAGGCTGAAATGAGTGGAAAGACAACCAAATAAGCCCCAGCTAGCCCACCATAAGCGATCGCTATCTTCAGACCTTCTGTCATAAGCTAAGTCGTCCGTCTCTGTAACCCAACATCCTCTATTGTAATCCCAATCGGATCTAGCTCGATTCAATCTCACCGGCTTATTTAGGTGGATTCATTGGGTTAATGCACTTAGTTAATAGCTCTATCCCTCCATTTGCAAGTTAATGTTTCTACGGTAGATACTATGTGAATAATGTGAATAGGTAAACAGCTGAAAGTTAAGTCAGGCTAGGGGGTAATGTACATCAAAGATTAGATATGACTTTTAAACTGCTGAGTATATATAGGTTGAACAATGACCACTGCACGGATCCTGATTGTTGACGATGAGCCTAATATTCGCACCCTGATCCAGCGTTATTTACAACGGCAAGGCTATCGGGTTGAGACAGCAGAAAATGGCAAAGCTGCTATGGAACAACTCAACAGTTTTCAACCCACGCTAGTCATCTTGGATCTGAACCTTCCGGATATCAGTGGCTACCAGTTGTGCCAACAAATGCAACAAGAAACGGGCGTGTATATTTTAATGTTAACCAGCCGAGTTAGCCCTAGCGATAAGCTTCAGGGGTTTGAACAAGGTGCTGATGATTATTTAACGAAGCCTTTTAATTTGCCAGAACTGGGAGCTCGTGTTAATGCCATTTTGCGACGACAACGGATGAAAATTGATGTCCAATCAGCGCCACCTATTAAATTTGATACTCTTGAGATCGATCCTGAAAGTCGATCGGTAACCCGAGATCAGCTCCCTATACCCCTTACAGCTTTGGAATTTGATCTGCTATATGCGTTAGCCCGCTATCCTGGACGAGTTTGGCGCCGGGCTGAGTTGATTCAAGAAGTTTGGGATTTTAATCATGCTGGTGATGAACGGGTGGTTGATGTGCATATTGGCCAGATCCGGAAAAAACTAGAGACCGATACAACCCAACCTGAATTGATCTTGACAGTGCGAGGTGTTGGTTACAAGTTTGAACCTCCAGTTGAGATGAATTGAGCTGACTTACATCGTTTAGCTCATGATTTCAGACAACCGAAAATTTAATCGATAAAAGTTATCTTTACCCTTGGACCTTTTGTTGAGCCTGCAAAGTCCATAGCTTGATATCAGACTTGACCTTGATCGTGTTTTCCTGCTGTCACAAAGACTTGGCCAATGACTTCTTCAATCGGTGGATCTTTTACAGTTAAATCAACAACCTCTAAAGCATCTAAAATCCGGCTGACTTTATAAGTTAGATCTTCACGGCGAATGAGCAAACGCACGGATTGCAGCTGGGGAGTAGTCTGATCTTCAGTTGGGATATCGCCAAAAGATTGTAATTGCTCTAGTGGGTAGGGTTGGGCAAGATCTAACTTAACTTCTCGATAAGGGGCAAATTGCTCTAGTAATCGATCCAATTTACCATCGTAAATGAGTTGGCCCTGATGAATTAAGAGCACCCGATCACATAAAGCGGTAATATCGGCCATGTAGTGACTCGTTAAGAGCACAGTAGCTTGGTATCGCTGATTGTAGTCTTTTAAAAACTGGCGAACACTGACCTGAGCATTGACATCTAACCCTAGAGTGGGTTCATCTAAAAATAGGACACGGGGTTGATGCAATAGAGCTGCCATCAGTTCTGCCTTCATCCGTTCCCCTAGTGAGAGCTTACGTACGGGTTGAGTTAATTTGTCTTTTAAGCCTAATAGATCAGTCAAGTTTTGAGTCCGTTGATGCAATTCCGTCTCTGAAATTCGATACACCGCTGCATTGATCCGGAGAGAGTCTAGCGTGGGCAGATCCCAAATCAGTTGCTGCTTTTGACCCATAACTAGTGTAATTTGCTTTAAAAAGGCCTCTTCACGGTGAAAGGGATAGTAACCAGCAACCTCAACATCACCACCGGAGGGGTGAATTAATCCAGTTAGCATCTTGAGCGTAGTTGTTTTGCCCGCTCCATTAGGGCCTAAAAACCCCACAACCTCACCAGGTTCAACGGTAAACGAAACTCCTTGAACAGCTTGGATCTGACGATAGGTGCGACGAAATAGATGCTTGAGTGTACCCCCTAGGCCTGGATCTTTGACAGGAACTGGGTAGATCTTGGTGAGGTTTTCAACTTTAATGATTGACATGAGACCCAATGAGTCCGATAGCTATTACTCTAGCATCTTAAAGGCTCAAAATTTAACTGGATTCACCAGCTTTATCACCTTGAATAGCATGAACTTTTGAAACAAAGAAATCTTCCAATGACTGACGTTGTAATTGTAATTGCAGTAAGGTAGCTTGGGCTTTTTCAATCATTTGCGTACACTCTGTCACAGATCCATGCCATTCCCCTTGCCATTGATCACCTTGTTGTTGGAAGTGTATCAATTGCTCGCGAAACTGCTCAGTCTGGCCCCCCATCCCTTTAACATAGTATGTTTGAGAGACAGTAAGGATGTCATCTAAGTGCCCTTCACAAACCAATTGCCCTTTGATCAGGAGAGCCACCCGGTCACAAATGGCCTCAACATCTGACAGAATGTGACTATTGAAGAAAACCGTTTTACCCTGATGCTTCAGAGACAAGATGATCTCACGGATCTGATATCGGCCTAAGGGATCCAGTCCTGACATCGGCTCATCAAAAAAGACTAACTCTGGATCATTAATCAAGGCTTGGGCCATACCTGTTCGCTGCAACATACCCTTTGAGTAGGTTTTCAATGGTTTTTTCCGAGCTGTATCAATAGATAACCCCACTAATTTCAACAAAGCTGGGATTCGCTCTTTTAAGGTCGAGGGTGGAACCTGAAACAAGTGCCCAGAAAACTCGAGAATTTCCCAAGCTGTCAAATAGTCATAGAAGTAAGGATTCTCAGGTAGGTAGCCTACATATTGCTTGAGCCGTCTATCTCCTAAGTTGTAGTCTAAAATGGTGCCACTGCCTTGACTGGGTTGAGTGATCCCAAGTAGGCATTTTACTGTTGTCGTTTTCCCGGCGCCATTAGGACCTAGTAAGCCAAACGTTTCCCCCCGTTTCACAGATAGAGAGCAGTCTTTCAGAGAATGGATCTTCTTATTCATCCAAAAGCCCGTGACATAGGTTTTGGCTAAATGGTTGACATCCAGTGCTAGTGAGGCAGTATTAGAGACAGTTGGATCTGAGGGTAGTGTTGATACTTGGCTCATAACAGCTCCCAATCACCCTAATAAAACATCTCATTTTGTTCACATTTTACCCATTTTTGCGAATAGATTGATTCAAGATCACTACAACCTCATCGGGGTGGGCTCATCGGGGTAGATTGGTCTTTCTGGTCATATTCATTCCAGTCAATAGGGCAGGATAAGCCTCATTTCAAAACCTATCCTGCTTGATGAAAAGACGTCAGAGCGATTAATAGTGATTGCCGACTTTGCGATGGTGCTCGGCGGTGATGCCCTCAGGTTTAGAGACGGCTCCAGCTTGGACTTTAGAGTAAACAATCCAATGATCACTGGCCTCCATCCGGCTCACCACTTCACACTCAAGGTAGGCAAGCGCTTCAGCCAAGATAATCCCCCCGTTAGTAGCAGCATAGACTTTAACTCCTTCAAAGCGATCTGCACCAGGTGGAAACCACTTGAGAAAGTGTCGCATCAGTTTGAGATGGTTGCCTTGTTCTAAGATATTCAAAACAAACGGATCCCCCGTGTGCATAAAGGATTCAATTGCCCGATCTTTGGCAACAGCAATCGTCAACCCTGGCGGATTAAAACTAGCTTGGGCCACCCAAGAGGCTAGCATGGCACTTTTAGCTTCCCCTTGTTTAGCCGTAATAATGTAAAGCCCTCCAGAAATGCGACCTAAGGCCTTATCTAGATCGCTATCTAAAGATTTCATTTGCTTGATCATTTTTTGTTTCATCAAGCGCTGCGCCATGTCAGTACCGGCTTCTTCACACTCCTGATAAGTGGCAGGTGTCGGCTCCCCCTTAGCTTTAATAGAGGGAAAAGCCATAGCTAAGCCTAGATCGGTAAAACGACTCGTTAGGGGATCAATGGGTTCATCATTGGGGCCACAGGAGGCAACTAACCCAATCACTTGTTTGTCATTGGCCGACGCCAAAACGGTGCCAACGCCTGTTTCAGCCACCATGGAATCCATGGGGGGGGTACTGATCACCAGCCCAGAGGCATGACCCACTAACTCATGGATCTCTTGCGCATCGGCTGATTTTAAATCCATCATTTCAACTACAACACCTGCTTTGGTGATGCCTTTGGCAATAGCCTGAGTGAGCCGATCACTATACCCATAGTCTGACATATAGAAAACCGCTACCGTTTTATCGCCTTTGGTTTGTTTCTGACTCCATTTGCGATAGCGCGATGTCCATTCGTTTACGTTATATTTCAATAGTGGCCCATGCCCGGTGGCAATTAACTGAATGGAGGGTAACTGATCCATCCGCTTTAAAGCATTTAAGACAGATCGAGCATTAGGCCCCATCAAACATTCATAATAAAAGCGGAAATCAGTTTGGATGGCAGCCAGATCGTCATCGTAAATCGAATCATCACAGTAGTGCATGCCAAAGACATCGCAGGTAAATAAGGTGCTGGTTTTATGATCAAAGGTCATCATAGTATCGGGCCAATGCAAATTGGGGGCAATCACAAACTCCAACACGTGCCCCTGGCCTAAATCAATTTGATCCCCGCCTTTAACCACCTGTTTTTTGAAGGGTTTATGCACAAAGTTCTCTAAAAATTGCAGGGCTACTTTGGATCCCACAACCGTAACTTGGGGAGCTAACTCCAAGATGTCTACCACCAAACCGCTATGATCGGGCTCAGTGTGGCTAATGATTAAGTAATCTAATTGAGTTAGATCAAGTTGGGTTTTGAGGAAGTCTAGGTAAGTGGGCCGAAACTTTTCGTGTGACGTATCCACTAAGGCTAGCTGATCCCCTCGGATGATAAATGAATTGTAGGTGGTGCCGTTTTTGAGACCAAACTCAATATCAAAGCGATCTCGATCCCAGTCCATGGAGCGAATGGTGGTGGTCTCGGAGGCAATTTCAGCACTTTGCAGGCTTAATCGTTTTTGTTGCGGCTCTAGCGTAGCAACCATAGTAGAGATCCTCTGAGTCTAGTCCTTTCAGCTTAATGCTTAATTCTTTATGAATCTGAGATATTGCAGCTTATGGGGTAACCTGTTACAAAGGCGTTAGTTCCAGTTGCCCTTGATCAACTAATCCAACATCGTTAGGTTGATCAAAACGCCAAGCCTGCCGGAACTGATTTAAGAAGTTTTGACCAATAATGCCTTGAATGCCTACTAGATCAAAAACCTCATTGTCCAAAATGACACCATCGAGCTCGGCAACTGAATAATCTTGAAGTCTGACTTGATTCAGTTCGGTGATTTGGCCCAGTTCGGTACCACAGAAACCAGTTACTTCGATAGTTTCAACAACGTCAAGGGCTAGCGTTGTAGCCAGATCGGCATCGATCACCATAATTTCAGCCCCGGTATCTAGACCCAATCTAAAGGGCCCCTGATTATTGATATAGACTTCTGTTGTCATCATGCCCAGCTGGCCCATGAGGGGAATGCCTGCATTGGAGAGGCCTGATGAGGGCAAGAGTTGTAGCGTTTGAGCAGCAGGATCGAGAACCATATCATAGGCACTCAAAAAATCGATCCCAAGTGCTCCTGACTTCTCTCCTGGGATAGCTCCGAGTGGTAACCCAATCCCTATCAGTCCTTCCACCCGAGCGGATCCCACCGATAGTTGTGGTAGGGGATAGAGGGCTGCATTTAAATCATCCGGACACTGTTGACCCACAACGCCAGCTCCAAATAAGTCATTGGCAATTGGTTGGCTAGGTAACCCCAATTGTTGGGCTATCTCTTGGTTGACTACAGTATTGGTTGCCCCAGTATCTAATAAATAAGATTGAGTTTGACCTCCTAAGGTAACGGGTACCGTAAACAGTTGCGTCCCCACCAGAGGTTCAAGGGTTAAAGTAACTTGTCCGCTGCTAGTGCGTTGGGGGAGCGGGGTCCCGGTGAGGCGAAGCAAGGCTTCAATTCGATCCGCTGCATCTTGACGAGGACTGCCATCAGGCGATTGCGTGAGTGCTTGGAGTGTACAGCGTTGAGATAGGGCCAATAGATCATCAGGTTCTGCCTGAGTTACCTGCTCTAAAACACATGTTTGAATACCTTGCATCAAATCTTGAACTAAGGGATCAGTTAAATCAATGCCGTTTAAGCCTAGAGCGTCAAGAGTAGGTGTACGATTGGCGGGATCAGGTTGTGGAGTTGATGATGGATTAGAACGGGCTAAAGCGTTTAATTGATCCCGGTAAGCCTCTAATTCGCCTCGACGGTCAGGATAGCGCTGGATTAACGTATCGATAAGACGGATAGCAGCTGGCCAATCTTCAGCTTCAACGGCTTGTTCTAAAGCCTGATAAGGCTCAACAGGTGCCTGAGCTAGCATCCAATCAGACTCAAATTTAAAAGCCTTCACCTGATCAGTCATGGCTGGATAACTCCAAAGTACCCCTAGGAGCATGAAGCTATTGAATCTATTGAATTTAAAGGTCATATTGAATACCTAAAGCTGCTCTATCCTTGTCGCCAGCCATCATAACTTAGGATCCTCAGTCACGGATCATGCTTTCAGCGATACCCTTGAGCCAATCAAGCTAGGCTTCTACGCTAAAAGTCGCATTCTAAAGGTTTATGCTATCAATCAAGCTAGTCCTAAGATAGTCAAGTAGTTAGATCTCAAGAGCGTACAGGCTTATGATCCGAATCAACCCCTATGCTGATCTCAATCAACTTGTCGTCTCGACGGAGCAGATGAGAGCGATTGAACAAACCATGTTTTCAGTGGGTATGCCTGTCGAAGCCTTAATGGAGTTGGTCAGTACTCGTGTCTTTGAGCGACTACAAGTGCTTTATCCTCAACAACGCTATCCCCAAATCGGGGTTTTAGTAGGCATGGGGCATAATGGGGGAGATGGGTTGGTCGTGGCCCGGCAATTAGCCCTTGAAGGCCGACAGGTCTTTGTCTGGTTAGGTAATCCCGATCTCAAATCACTGACGGCTAGCCATGCTCGTTACGTATCTCATCTAAGAGTGCGGTTTGTGAGTGATATTGAAGATTTAATCAACTGCGATTTGCTGATTGATGCTATGTTTGGCATTGGGATGAGCCGCCCGTTAGAAGATCCTTGGGCTAAGGCTGTGATCTGGGCTAATCGTTCTCGGATCCCCATAGTTAGTATTGATCTGCCGTCTGGCCTAGATGCCGATACAGGTCAGCCTCAGGATAGTTGTATTGAAGCCCATTGCACCTTTTGTTTGGGGTTGTGGAAGCGGGGAGTGTGGCAAGAAACTGCTTTAAAGTGTTTAGGATCGGTTGAACGCATTGATTTTGGCGTGCCTGAATTTGCTCTGACCGCAGTTTTAGGTGAACAGGTGCCGCCTCGACTGCTCACGCATGAGCTAATCTATCAATGGCTCCCCTCCCCCCCTGATCTAGATACCCACAAGTATCGGCAGGGCCATCTCCTGATCATTGGTGGGTCCAAAACATATGCTGGCGCAGTGATTTTAACAGCCTTGGGGACTCGAGCCACGGGTGTGGGGATGACAACTTTAGTGGTTCCTGAAAGTTTAAAAATGTTAGTGCATCAATCAGTACCTGAAGTCATTGTTCAAGGTGCAGCTGAAACCAGTTCCGGGGCGATTGCTTCCCTCAAGAAACTAGAAGGAGAACCTTATACCGCCATGGCTATTGGACCGGGGCTGACCAGTAGTAATCCTTTTTTAGTCGATCAATGGCTTGATCAGTTTTCAGGTAGTCCTCTAGTGCTGGATGCTGATGGTCTCAATAGCTTAGCCCAGGTGGGGGTGGAACAGTTGGCAACCCGACAGGCAGCAACGATTTTAACACCTCATTTAGGTGAATTTCAGCGGTTATTTCCGTCGATTGATCTCAGCGATCGGATTGAGGCGGTCCAAGCAGCGGCCCAGATGGCCAAAGCTGTGGTCTTATTGAAAGGGGCTCGAACTCTGATTGCTGATCCTGATGGACAAATCTGGATTAATCCAGACAGTACTCCAGCCTTAGCGCGAGGGGGCAGTGGGGATGTCTTAACAGGTATGATTAGTGGTTTATTAGCTCAATCGGTAGACCCGTTACGGGCAGCCTGCCTAGGAGCGTGGTGGCATAGTCAAGCAGCCCTTCAGGGTGTCCAACATCGAGGTCTTACGGGGATTGATCCGGTTTATTTGGCGACTATTTTGCCAGAAACCATTCATCAAACTTACTTAGCGGCTTCAAATCAGATCTCAACGGTTTAAGCATTCTGATGATTGACATCTTCTAAGGCTTCGTCAACCGAGTCATAGAACTCAAACATCTGAGATAACTCCAGAATCTCAAAAGCTGCTTTAGCTTGAGCCTGAAGACCACTTAATTTAAGGGTCCAGCCTTGATTACCACACCGCTTCGCAAATGAGATCAGAGTGCCAATCCCGATACTATCCACAAAACTCAAACGGCTGAGATCCAACACAATCGCATTGGGGGAATCGCCTAACATCTTAAACAACTCCAAGTCATTGAGTCGCTCTGTCAACTGCTTGGCAATACTTTGGGCGTTAGCTGCGTTAAGCCGCCCTTCAGGCATCTGAATGACGGTTACTGGAATGTTGCTGGAGTTGATGCGATTAGAGACTTCCATACCCAAAGTTGCCTATGGCCTAGTAACTAAGGTCCTATTTCACTAGAGTACCTTGAGCTGACCTGTTGGTTAAACTGGCCTATGACTTAAGCTGGTCTATGACTGGATTGAGACTGTGAAAAGCATTTAAAGATAAAACTCCAAGGTGATTCCATTAAGATAATACCCATAGTACTATGAAGCCTTGGGTTTACAGCCAGCAATAGCCTCATCTAGAGTCTCAAAAAGACTAAATACTTTGCCAAAATCAAGTAGATCAAAGGTTACCTTAGCTTGAGTTTGCATATTACTGATCATCAGGCACCGATGGGATCCAGCCCTACGAGAGACCGATAAAAGGACAGCTACTCCCACACTATCGATGAAGGCAATATCGCTCATGTCTAGCACAATATGATGAGGGTATTCAGCCAGGAGCTGATAGAGTTGTTGCCGAACTTCATTGCCGTTGGCCGCTGTTAATCGACCTTCCGGTAACCTAATAACACTAACGGACTCATTCCAAACGTTGGTATGGTTGGACACGTCCATTGACATGACAGTCATCCCTTCTCTCAGTGTTCTTTGCCGTTTTCTGCTCGTGGTGTTTTTGCTCTCAGTGTTCTTTACACAGATCATCAGATCAACACAGTCAAACTAACCTGAGTACCTGAGTGAGTACCGTATAAGCATCATAAACAACAACTGCGCACTTGGTAAGAGTCTCACGCTAGATCGTCGGGTGCCCATGCCTGACAGATTCTGTTGGCGGCTTTGTACTCTTGAGGGGTATTCAGATCGAGTAAAGCCTCAGCCGACCATTCAATCAGGTGAAGTTCAGATTGAAATGTTTGAAGAAAATGACGCAAGCCCTGAGTTGCTTCAGATAGTGTGTTTAACTGGGGTCGTAAGCAGCTAGAGACGACAACCGGATGACCTTTACGCCCTTGGTGAGTTGGCAGAGTGATTAAAGCCTCTGAGTGAGTATGTTTCTCCAGTAATTGGCCGTAGAGGTTGGCTGTCCGAGGTTGATCCACAGCCGATAAAATAATCGTAGAGCAAGGCTCTGGCACCTGAGCTAAGCCCACTCGCAGCGAGCTGATTTTGCCTTGAGCGGGATCAGGATTGATGACATAGCTAACAGCCAAACGGTGATCGACGAGATGATTATTGTGAGGGCCTAACACCACAATCGGCTGAACCTGAACCTGGACAAACTGCTCAATTTGATAAGTCAGTAGAGTCTGCTGTTGCCAAGCTAGGGTTGCCTTACACCGTCCCATCCGTCGGGACCGCCCCGCTGCCAAAATCACTGCAAAAGTACATTTGCCTATAGCCATACGTCCCAATTCTGCTGAGAATAAGTGAGATCCAGTTGGATCATTGACCCAGTTTATTGTCATATTGCTTAGCTAGGACTCTATCATGCGTTTGTTCAAATCTCTATTTGGCGGCCTCTTCAGTTTTTTTGGGATTTTGTTTGGCGGTTTAATTGATTTAGTCACAGGAGGTAACTCTAAGTCCGATCAATCTAGGGCAACCTCTACCCAGGAAGCCTCTGAAGTTACCTCTGCAGCGTCGGTTGAACCAGCCCCACCCACTGCAGCTCCAGAGACTCAGGTTACTACTTCAGCTCCAGAGTCAAAGGTGCCTATTTCAACCATGCCGTTACGATCAAAGCCTGCTGTAGCAGTCACGACTCCCTTTGATGTTCAAGCTATTGATCCGCCCCGTCCTACGCGCCGCCCGGGTAAAGCCATGACAATGTTCAAAGCAATGGCCCGCGACCTCCCTAGACGCTAAAGCCAATGGATCAATCTCGATGGGCCTATGGCTATGTGGCTCTGGCGATTATGGGATGGTCTACAGCGGCTACGGCCTTTGAACTAGGATTGCGCCACGTTGATGCTGTACAACTGCTCAGTCTGGCAACGCTGAGTTCTAGTGGGATCCTGGGGTTGGCTTTGACACTACAAGGCAAATTACCGTTACTAAAACAGCAAACACGCGATCAAATCAAGCTGTCAGCTCTACAGGGACTCATCAACCCATTTGGATACTACCTGATTTTATTTCAAGCGTATGATCGGTTGCCTGCTCAAGCTGCAATGGCTTTAAACTACACGTGGCCCTTAACCTTAGCTCTGCTCTCTGTTCCTATCTTGGGAGAATCGTTAAGACGAGCAACCTTAATAGCTATTGGCATAAGTTTAGCTGGAGTCCTTTTAATTGCAACCCAAGGTGATCTGTCAACACTGCAATTAGATGATCCCATAGGTGTGGCGTTGGCTTTGGGTAGTTCTATTCTATGGGCAAGCTACTGGTTAATGAATGTTCGTGATAGACGGGATGCCGGTGTTAAATTGCTGATGGGGTTTACCTTTGGCACCCTATACACGTGGCTGAGTTTACCAATTCTGTCCTCTGTGGTAGAGCCTACCGAGAAGATCCTAGCTATTGGGGGTTATATTGGCTTAGCCGAAATGGGATTAGCGTTTGTGTGTTGGCTCAAGGCTTTAGAGTTAGCCTCGGATAAAGGTGCTATTGCCAATGTTGTCTATATATCTCCATTTTTGTCTCTAGTTTGGATTGCTGTGGTGTTGCAAGAGTCAGTGAGGTTGAGTTCCGTGGTGGGCCTTGTTCTAATTGTGTTGAGTATACTATGGCAATCTCGCCAAGCTAAGGCAAGCTAAACTAGACTCCATATCTTCAATGGTAGAATCCAGCGATAATCAGCTTCAAAAGTGCCAAGATCCTGAGTTTAGGTCTTTAACGTGGTAGGGTAGCTACTGCTCCTGCTAACAAACCTGCCTGGCCCTGATCTCGAGTACCCCAGTCTACCAGATGAAACCCTAAATCCAGTAATAGTTGTTTCAACGCTTCTGGATAAAACCAAAAGGACAGTTGATCTTCCAGTGAACTTCCATACACTAATGGACTAGAGCGCTGATCAACATAGAGGCGGCCATCGTAATACTGGTTATTCAACTCAACTCGGGATAGGTGTTTCAGTTGTCGTGTTCTAAAAGCGGGATGGGGTGGATCAACAGCCACTTGCGTCGCGAGGAAAAGCATGTTTGGTTGGAGTTCTCGGAGCTTTTTTAACAGCAAATGGGGTTGATCTAAATGGTAGAGGACACCATAACAAACAATAATGTTATAGTCAGGCTCCACATCCATCGCCATCACATCTGACTCAATAAATTCCAGGGGTAATGAGGGAAATGCCATGGATAAGGCTTGACACTTTAAAAAATTTTGCCAATAGCCTTCAACCCCAGTCACAGAGGCTGCTCCAGCAGTGGCTAGAGTCCAGTCTAATGATCCTTCCAGAGGTCCTAGGGTCAGAATTTTAGCGCCCTGGAGTCGATTAACTAGCCGAGGATGCTTACTTAAGTTATTCCAACGCCCAGGCTCTAAAGAGGTTACCCACTGAATTTTCTCTTGAGCTAACTGCTGCATGAGTTTAAACAAAGGCTGACTACCTGTGAAAGATTCCCCAGCCAGAAAATGCAAAAAACTGTGAAAAGTGTGAGTGTTGGTCATCTCTTTGCTAATCGCATCACAGACAGTTAGTGTTTTGCCTTTAAGGGTGCTACCTTGCAAGGATTGGATCGCAGCTATTGCTTCACTAGGCTTCGGCATCTCCACAAATCCAAAAGTCTGGTGTGGCCATCGCTGTGCATACGTTACATCACCAAATGATTCAAAGAGCTGGCGTAAGGCTAGATCACTGATACCAGGAGGTAACGGTCCCACAAATAGATCCATAGGCTTAGACTCCTTTAACCCCTCCATCTTGCCATGAGAAAGAACGAGTCGATCGATTTGAAGCCATATTTTCAAAAGTGTTGGGTCCATATAATCACAGTTGACTCTCCTGTGCGAGGGTCTGCTTAGCCTTTTGGATTAAGAGATCTACGCCACTCTCATCAGGTGTTTTTAGAGCTTTGAGTTTGGCTTCTGCAGTAGCAATATCTAGCTTTGCGTCCTGAAAGTGTCCCTGATGACAACGCAGTAAAGCGCGATGAGCATAAGCATCAGGTTGGGTGGGCTTATGTTGGATGGCCGCTTCTAGATCCTGTTCTGCCCCTACTATGTCTTGCACAATGCTAAGCTTAACTTGAAAGCTAATGATCTTAACAACATAGTAAAAGGGAGAATCTGAAGGAAAGTAGTGGGCAATCGTTAAAATCTGTTGAAACTCGCCCGCCTTGAGTAGATCTTGGATTTCCTGAATTGAGACATAATGACAGTAAGGTATTGTGCTGCGCAATCGACGGTAGTGTTGTAGCCATTGCTGATTGAGATTGCCGCTTTGCTTTTTGAGAGGAGCTTGGGTTACCTGAAAATCTGCTGGGTACTCAACTTCAAGATAGTCTAAAATCCGGCGAGTCTCTCCCGTGAAATCTTGAATTAGATCTTCATAGTATAGTTCAAGAGGTTGAAGCTGGTGTTCTTTAAAAAAGAGTTGCCACTGCTGATCAAAATAGACAGAAGCCGAATAACCATCATAGATTTGATAAAAATTAAACACAGGATCTGACCCGGTTTGAGCATGCTTAGATGACCATTTCTGAGTTTGCTGAGCAATCGCTAGGGACACGGCTTGTTGTTCCTGATCATGACGGCGGATCCAAATGTAGCGGAGACCCGGAAAAAAGTGTTGGAAGATTTCGTGAGCATTGAGGCCTTGACAGCCTGGTAATACATGACAACTGGTGACAATTTGTGCCACCTGAGGCCACATGATTTTGATGCCAAAGATCCCATTGGGAGTTGCGTAAGCTGTTGGTAGTTGCTGTAATAATTCAACCCGACTAATTTCAAGTCCAGGTTGGATCTGTTGAAGATAGGCTGATGTTAAAGCTTCTTCTGGATATCCCACTAAATGGGTCTCTCTCAGGATTTTGCAGAGTAAGGTACTCCCACTCCTGGGGGTAGCACAAATGATATATCCCCTCTGTGGCCAATAGTTCTTAGTCTTGATCATCCCAACAACACCAATATTGATCGACGATGTCCTCAGATTAAGACTGCGGTTGACCCTACCATAACATTGCATCTAGGAAGACATAGTCATCTGTTGCAACTGATGTCTCAGATGGAGTGTCTCTTGCTGGACCCGTTGCTCCCAAGATTCTCCTACAGGGGAAAGGGATGAAAGGGAAACTGGTTGATCTCCAATGTTACTTTGGAAGGTTGATAACTTGAGAAATGCTACTGTCAGTATGTTCGCTTGCTGGGGATCAGAGCTAACGGCTAATAGCTTGAGTAATGCCGCTTTAATCTGCTCTTTAGTATGATCTAGCTTTGAACTATCAACTACACACCCGTCAAACGAGTCTTGAAGAATTTCCCCATACCGCTTTACAATCTGGTGGGCCAGTTCTATGTCAAGTGAAGGCAGAAGAGAATCATTGTGCCTACTTTCCCGAAAGGGGGATTGAGTTTGGGAAAATTCAAGGTAAAGAATGACTCTATCGAAGTTAGATACGTTAACGGCAAAGTGCTGATAGGTTCCGTCAAATACTATTGTCTTTCCAGGAACCACTTCTTCAAATTTTCCGTTCACACTTAAGTAGCATGTTTGCGGTTCAGCAATGAGACCTAATTGACAGCTTAATATATCAGTGCCCACAAGCTCTGGGTGAGTATGAGGCAAAATCATGGACTGGGGTTTAAGCAATGACAGGCCGCAAACACTGATCCCTTGATATCTTGATAACAGTTTGACTACATCAGGGTAAAGCGACTTTGCCTCTACTGGAAATTGATCCTGACAACACAAAATATAGGTGAGCCAACCAGGGTCTTCTTCCCCTGTGTCCAGTTTTCTGGAATGAGTCCAACCATTGTTGTCTTTAATGGCCCGAAAATGGTCTAGGTGAGACCACCCCCGTGGCAGATCAACTGTTGTTTTATCAAGAACCTTGTACAGATCTTTAAAGTGGTGCCAATGTTGGCTTAACTCATAGCAAATTGGAAACTGTTCGGGATCGTAAAGCATACTCTCAATCATGATGGGCTTAGACAGTTTGTAATTCGGATTTGGGCAAGCAAAACTGTTCAAAGAATTCAACAAACTTTGCAGTGTCTTTGTCACTTTCATGGCCAACAAATGGATGAGCAGACAGAAATTCCATGCCATCTTGAAAGAGCTTATGAATCTCTTGATTGTAACGGCTTCGACAAAAAAGATCAAATCCTTGCTCTAAAACTGGATCTGAATTTTTGAACACGTTATTAAACTGGGCAATAACCTTAAAATCATGGATAGAATACAAGTGGTGGAGTGCTTTAGGATAAGGACATTGGGTACAGACGGTTTGAATGGAATCCAGATCCTGAGTGTCTTTCCCAGCGAAAAAGGCCCTGGATTTTCTGTAGTTGTGATTATTCCACACCTGAGCAAAACTAACACTGCCTGGAATCACTTTACCGAGATCATGCTCTTCTCTAGTAGCAGCACAACAAGGGGCAATCGATCCACTTGAAGTCACAACTGAATAACCATAATGCCAACCACATCCTGAAGGACAGTGAGTCTCTTCAATGGAAGGTAAAGGTGACCAGCCCAGAGGAGCATCCTCTCTAAGTAGAGCTGCTTGCGGGACTTCCCAGGGAACTTCTTGTTTACGATAGCTGGGCAGCCAATCAGGATCATGAATGAAAGCCTCTCGCCTGTTAAAATTAATCCCTAATTCTTGACAAAAGCGCTGTATGGCAGGGATCTCATGCTCATTGTGACTAAAGACTAAAAAGTTGTAGGTGATTTCAGTATTCAGGTGTAACCGTTGTCGAGCTTTCACCAATCGTTGTAAATTACCTTTAACCAATTCAACATTGCCACCTACCCGGTGGATCTGATAGTTTTCCTGAGAAAATCCATCAATCGAGGCATGTATCCGATCTAACCCTGAACCTAATAGACTTTCAATATACTCGTCTGAGAGAGGGAGTGACAAGTTAGTATGAATTTCAGTATCAATATTGTAGGCTTTTGCTTTTCTAATAAAGGTGGGAACATGTTCATTTAACAGAGGTTCTCCATAGTTGTAAAACATAATTAAGAACAGGTACTCTCCCATTTCTTCCAGCAAAGCATCATAGAGTTCAGGGGAGAGCATGGTGCGATCGCGGCGAAAAATAATCGGATCTTCCGTCTTGCTGCGGCGACTCTCATTTTCAATGCCAGTAGGGCAAGTGGGACATCTGAGTTGACATCTATCAGAAGGATCCATACTCACATAATAGGGATAGGATTTGACATCTACCTGCCCGGTATACAGTTCATACTTGGCTCGTAAGAAGTTGAAAAAAGCTGAGCGGTTTGTTTTGGGAAAACCAAATTGTTGCATATGTAAAGACCTAATAAGATAAGCTATTGCTTATTGAGGTAGCTAAAGTAGTGTCTGGATCCTCTTGCGCCCAAGCCTTCTCATAAAACTGGACAAATTTGGCAATGTCTTGATCCTCTTCAGGACCAAAAAGTCGTGCTGGTACTTGAAAGGCTCCATCTGGAAACAATTCTTGTATGGAGGTTTTGTACCGACTCTGACACAAAAGCTCAAAGGCTTGTTTGAGAACCGGATCTAAATCACCCAACACTTGATTAAACTGAGCGATGACTCTAAAATCATGCAATGAGTACATGTGGTGGATGAATTTATCAACTGGACACTGAGTACACACCGTTTCTAGATGAGTAAGTTCTGGCAGCTCCTCAGGAGAAAAATCAGATCTTGATTTGCGAAAGTAACTATTGTTCCAGATAGCAGAAAAGCTTTGAGTTCCAAATGTACCAAAATCATTTTTCTGGTTAGGCACAGCACAACAGGGAGTCACTTGGCCCCCCGCCGAAATGGCCGTGTAGCCATAATGCCAAGAGCACCGCGGCGGTTTCGACTCTTGAACCCGAGGTAAAGGTGACCATGCTAAGGTCTTTCCATGATCTCTATAGCTGAACTCTGGAGGCAACTGAGCTTCTTCAGGAACGGGTAATGGTGCTTCATGCTTGCGATGGCTAGGCAGCCAAGTGGGATCATGAATAAACGCTTCCCGGCCATTGAAGTGGATACCTAGTTCTTTGCTATATTGCTGAGCAGCCGAAACTTCATGCTCATTATGGCTGAAAACAAGAAAATTAAAGGTAATGATGGTCTTAAGCTTTAATCTATCTCGGGCTTTTGCTAATTTTTCTAAATTGCTCTTGGCTAATTCAAAATCGCCCCCTACCCGGTGGATCTGATAGGTCTCTTGTGAAAACCCATCAATCGAGGCTGAAATGTAATCTATCCCAGAAGTCAACAAATCTTCAATGCGCTCATCAGACAGAGGTAAAGACAGATTAGTATTAATGTCAGTCTCTATGTTGTAGGCCTTCACCTTTCTAATAATATTAGGTAGGTCTTTATGGAGCAGAGGTTCACCAAAGTTATAGAACACAATTAGAAAGATATACTCACCCATCTCGTCTAACAACGCATCCAGCAGATCATGACTGAGTTTATATCGATTATCCCTGGCAATAAAAGGATTATCACCGTGCCTGATCCTGGATTCATTCTCAATACCGGTAACACAGGTGGGACATCTCAATTGACACTTATCAGAAGGCTCAAGGGTTAGATAATAGGGATAAGACTGAACGTGTAGCTTACCTGTATACATCTCATATTTTGATCTCAGGAAATTCAAGAAGGCTGAACGGTTAGTCTTCTGAAACGGCTGAAACATAGTTTTCCCCTCCCAGATATCTTTTCCCTCTCAGATCCTATAGCTGCCATCCTGTAGCTGCCAATAGCGCCAACAGATTGAGGCCACAGTATTGAAAGAGCCTCCAATCAAACTTTTGTCACCCAAGCACTACTAATGCCATAGCATCTGAAAGCAACTACCGAAAACTAATATCTATTTGATGTAGCTACCAAATGCAATTATAGACCGAAAAAGAGAATCGGAGTTAAGAGTTCTGAATCTGCCCGTCTAGAGTTCTATGGTGTCTGGGCCTGAACCATTCTCAGGTGCTTCATGTAACTAAATATCTCCAAGTTAAAATAGTCTACAG
>CAYSWV010000030.1:0-1337 GCA_964434865.1 uncultured bacterium | reverse complement strand
CTTGTTGTTTGATCGTCTTGTTGTTTGATCGTCTTGTTGTTTGATCGTATAAATAGAACTCTGTTAACTAATGATTGACAGCAACTGAAAAGTCGAGTATGTTATCGTATCAAAGAATTCTAATTCATCAGCTTTCAAGCAACCTCTAAAGGTCTCTGATAACTAAAGATCTCTGGTCAATAAAGATCTCTCAGTAAAGGTCTTTGGAAACAGTGAGTAGGGTCAGAGACTGGTATAGTTCTCTCGAAAGTTTTGAATTGAAATAAAGTTAATCTCAATTTTGTCATGATCTTATGAATACTGACGTTGGCAATCAAGGGACATTTACTGAGAACGTGATTCAGTCTCCCACTGCAAAACCTGGAGCAAGGCTAACTCACATTGAGATTCCAGGTAAGTTACATAGAAACTCGCCAGGTGTCATTGCTGCAGGATGGGAGCATACAGGTAAAGTATTGATTGACTATGCTATGTCCTGCCTGGGGCTGGAAACGCTAGAAGATTCAGATGTGCTAGATGTGGGTTGTGGCCCCCGATTCACCTTATCGCTGATTAATCGAAAAATTCCTATTAAGTCTTATACTGGCATTGATGTTGAACCCAAAGTTACTCAGTATTTAAAAGATCATGTAGAAAACTATGATACTCGATTTCGATATGCTCATTGGGATGTACACAACAAGCTATATCGACCAACAGGTCACAAAATTACAGGTACTGAACCTCTCCCATTTCCTGAATGCTATGATGTGATCTGGCTTTTTTCTGTTTTTACACACTTTGATCCAACTGATTCACTGGTCATGCTACAAATTTTGCGGAGATATCTGCGTGCTCAGGGAAAACTGTTTTTTACAACCTTCATTGATGAATCGATGACTAATGGATTTGAAGATCGTAGTCCTGAGGATAAGCCACTAGCTGTAGCAACCTATAGCCGTCAGTTCATGGAATCCTTGATTCAAAAAACGGGTTGGACTATCGAGCAATTTTATCCAGCTAACCTCAGCCTTTATATCCAGGCTCACTACGTCTGCTCCCTAGCCATAGATTAAGTTAAGATTTGGGAGAAAATGTGTTAACAGAAGTCAAATTCATTCAGATGATCTGATGATCTTTCGACTCACTAGTTAACTAGTCAAAGGTTGAACTGGAACTCACAGCTCCTTTGGCCATGGTGTAACTTGGGGAAGTTTGGTGCTGATAAAGATCTCGACTATTATGATGAATGTCATGATTAGCTACCCCTGCTACCTCAGGATCGAAGATTTAACATAATGCTGATTTAACATAATGCTGATTTAACATAATGCTGATTTAACATAATGCTGATTTAA
>CAYSWV010000029.1:14934-51886 GCA_964434865.1 uncultured bacterium | reverse complement strand
ACTAATATACCAGTATCATCAGAGTTTTGATTAGGCATTACATCGTATTTTTTTGGATAGAATTTATCGTCAAATCTACTGCTTAGATCAGTGATCCTAAGGTTGCCAAACGGGGCTATTTAGGATTAAGTTTTTGGCTAGGGTTGCACTGATCGGCTTTGAAAATAAATAGCCTTGACCTAATTCACAACCCAAGGATTTAAGACACTCAAATTGTTTCTGTGTTTCAATGCCTTCAGCCACCACACTCATCTCCAATTTATGAGCCAATGTAATAGCAGCTTCCACAATGCTAAAACTGGATGTAGGCTCATCTAAGCGTTGAATAAATGAACGATCAATTTTTAAGGTATCGGCTGGAAATCGATGTAAATAACTTAATGATGAATAGCCTGTACCAAAGTCATCAATGCTCAGGTGGATCTTGCGGGTTTTGAGTTGATCTAAGATATGGGCTGCCTTATCAGCATTATCCATCAAAGCGCTTTCTGTGATTTCTAATTTGAGTCGATTTGCTTGGAGATGGGTCTCTAGTAAAACCCGATCGATACTAGAGGCCAAACTGGGTTGGGCAAATTGTTTTACCGATAAGTTGACACTTATGGACAAATCGTCTCGACCTAAGGTCTGGGACCAGTCTTGCAAATCTGAACAGGCCTGTCGCAAGACCCACTCACCAATGGGGACAATGAGGCCTGTCTCTTCAGCTAGAGGGATAAAGTGTGCAGGAGATATCAAACCTTGTGTCTGATGATGCCAGCGGATCAAAGCTTCAAATCCACTGATATATCCTGTCTGCAATGAAACAATAGGCTGATAAACCACACAAAATTCTTGTCTAGACAAGGCTAAGCGCAAATCAGTTTCTAGTTGTAAGGCACCAGCAGCTTGTGCATGCATGTCAGGGCTAAACACTTCGTAGCAGTTTCGACCATTAGCCTTAGCCTGGTACATGGCAATATCAGCATCTCGTAGTACATGCTCAGGAATCTGATAGGTTTGGTGACTCACAACAATGCCAATACTAATACCCATAAAGATTTCTCGGTGATTGAGTTCAAATGAGTGTTTGAACGTCTGGAGTAGGGTATTAGCAACCTGAATGCTCTGCTGGTAGTCCTCGGTCTGCTCAATCAAAACACAGAACTCGTCACCTCCCAGTCGGGCTATAGTGGTTGATCGTTCTGGCAAGCAGGACTCTAGGCGGCGAGCAATACTGACTAGTAACTGATCACCTGCTAGGTGGCCTAAAGAATCATTAACAATTTTAAACCGATCACAGTCTAAGTACATGACCGTAAAGCTAGCCTGAGTCAGCAAGACCTGCGCTAACTGTTGCATAAAGTAGGCGCGATTGAACAAGCCTGTTAACGGATCATGCATAGCCAGATAAAGCAGCTGATCTTGAGCGCGCTTTCGTTCATTGATTTCCAGTTGTAAGGTATGATTGGCCGCTTCCAACTCTGCTGTACGAGCCTGGACTCGTTGTTCTAATTCAACATTTAATTGCTTAACGGTAGCTTCGGCCTTGCGTAAACGAAGTTGATGATCAACTCGAAGTAATACTTCTTTAATTTCAAATGGCTTGGTAATATAATCTACGCCACCCACCGAGAATGCTTTGACTTTATCCAAAGAGTCGTCCAGAGCCGTTAAGAATATTACAGGAATATCACGGGTTACCTCATTTGACTTGAGTTGATAGCATGTTTCATAGCCATCCATGTCTGGCATTCGAATATCAAGTAATATGATATCTGGCGGATCGGCCTGAGCTAGTGCTAACGCAACTGGTCCACTCTTCGCTTGTCTAATTCGGTAACCTTGTCTGATCAGGGCTGTAGACAGCACCTTAAGGTTCAGAATTGAATCATCAACAAGTAAAACATCATAGGTTGGATGCGAGATCCGGGCAGCAAAATCATGAGCCATAACTGACATATCACTTGTTGAACTAAGCATAAAGCCCACTCTTGTAATCTAAGGCATAGATTAACGCACTGTCCTTTATGAACTTAACTAAAAACAAATAGCCTTGAATCAGCTATATCACTGAATCTTGGGTGGTGCTTATGCTGATTGACATCAGGTCTAGCTATGCTGGATGTCTAGTGATCACACTGAAAACATGGCTGAGTTTGAGGTGTGCTGGCGAGATTTAATCTAGATATGAAGAGTCTACTGCTCCATGAAGATTCTATTAGTTGAAGATGATACCCGATTGGCTGACCTGCTCATAGGTGCTCTTGGATCGCAGCATCATTCAGTTGAGTGGACACAGACAGGTCAAGCAGGGATAGATTTCACTCACATCACTCCGTTTGACTTGATCATATTAGATGTGAGGCTCCCTGATATAGATGGTCTGGTTGTGTGTCAGCAGCTCCGCCAACAAGGCTACTCTCAACCGATCCTGCTACTGACTGCTCAAGATAGCCTGCAGTCTAAGGTGTATGGATTAGATGCTGGAGCTGATGATTACTTAGTCAAACCGTTTGAATTAGATGAACTTCTAGCCCGGATTAGGGCTTTAACGCGGCGTCACTCCGATACTCGCAACCCTATTTTACAATGGGGGGAACTTCAATTAGACCCTGAGAGTTGCGATGTCACCTACCAGGGCCATTCCATAGACCTGACACCCAAAGAGTATAGTATACTTGAGCTTCTATTAAGGAATGAGCAAAAAGTCTTCAGCCTGCAAGCTATCCTAGAGCAACTCTGGTCATTGGAGGAATCTCCTACCGAGAAAACAGTTCGGGTTCATATCAGAGGTCTACGCCAAAAATTAAAAGCAGCTGGAGTTGCTACTCACATTATTGAAACGGTTTACGGGTTGGGCTATCGTTCAGGCCCCCCTCCCTTACAGGCTGAGCCTGCCTCTACACAACTGCTAACATACACAGAAGCCTTGACCCAAGCGTGGGAGCGCCACAAACCAGAAACCCTCAAACAAGTGAGGCAATTGGAGTCCCTAATTCAGACTTGGTGTCGACGGAGCTTGAGCTTTGAGGAACATACCTTTGCACAACAAGATGCCCATCAACTGAGTGGCCTGCTAGGGATATGTGGCTATCAACAAGGATCCGTTTATGCCCGCCGTATTTTAGATTGTATCCAGCACCAGGATCCCACCGTCCCTTTATTAGATTCTAGACGGTTAAGAGAGTGGCTCCACCATCTCAACCAAGCAGTCCAGGGAGATCCCAGTCTCTCATTACAGCCGCACATTCTCTGTGCCACTCAAGATCTGAGCTTGCAACACGATCTTAAACATTATCTAGCTGAGGTCGCTCTAGAGAGTAGCCTTTGCCAAGATGTGGAGGGCTGTCTTCAAGTCATCGATCAAGCTTCACCCAATCTGGTCATATTAGATACTGAATTTATGCAGATTAAAGAATCTAGGTTTTGGCAGTCTGTTTATGAGCAGTGGTATCTCCATCAAGTTGCTATCCTTTTGATCCTAAACCAGACCGAGCTTCAAGCCATGCAATCATGGTTACAAACTGGTGCTACAGACTTTATTTTAAAACCCATTATTAAAGCTGAGTTAATTTCTCGGATCTGGCGGAGCCTCCGTGTAAACTCTTAAGGATAGGTACTTAAAGCAACTCCTAAAATAGTACAGAAAACTTCAGTGTATCTTCGGATGCTGGTAGTTGTATTAGACATGATCTGCAAAAAACTTAAGAAAATGCCTCTAAAAAGACATCTTCTAAGCAAGATCTTTACTTTTATTGGTTATAGTTATTAATGTAAACAAGCAAATGTTCAACTCTTAAGCTGCATGACTTACTCAGTGTTGCTGGTGAATATACTGAGTGCAAGGTAATCAATATTACTGCTGTCTGCTGGCTACTGGGAATGTGACTCCAGTGAACGTGACTCCAGAGAGTAGGGTCTTTAGATTTTGTTAAACCTATAGTCTAGTTCAGAGTCCTTGAGCTTGTGACCCGACTTTTGCAAGTTTATAGAAGGTTGTCTAGTCCAGGAGTATGTGATGATTATTCTCGACCTCAATGATGTTCAGGAGTTAGCTTCTGTATCAACTCCTGCTGGTCCCAAGGAATTCTTGCAATATCAAGATCATTACTATACTTTTCACAAGAAATGTTACACTACCGAACAAGCAAATTTAGTTTGCAACCTAAACCTGCGCCAAGGCAACCCTAGCTTAATACTGGTGCGTCAGCAGCCTGAAGTTTGGATCCGTGTTTCAAAGGAAAAAGTAACTCAGTATTTGAGACAACGCAGCTTGAAGCAATTAACAACTGTTCCGCCTGGTGGTAAATCCACTACTACTAAAGGTCTTAATGCTACTATCTCCAAGCCTCTAGCTGGCTATCGACCTTTAGTGATTTACATTGATGATAGTGAGATGGATGGGATGCGAATGAGCACCATGATTCGAGCTTTAGGTTGTGACTGCTTACATGTACAAAACCCAGTACTAGCTTTGCCAACACTACTAGAGAAGAAACCTAGTCTAGTGTTGTTAGATCTGGTCATGCCTGTTGCAAGTGGCTATGAGGTTTGTGCCCAAATTCGGCGGATCAACCAGTTCAAAGACATGCCGATTATCATCGTGACATCAAGTGATGGTGTTGTTGATCGAGCTCGTGCTAAGTTAGTTGGCTCCAGTGGATTCGTGGCTAAACCTGCTCAAAAAGATGAAATTCGGATGCTCTTGGAGAAGCATAGTCTTGTGGTTCCAGCTGCCTAACCCAAGGAACATCTGGATGCATGGAGTGAGTGTGGCCTATGGTTGGTGATCTCATGGATTGCCTCTCCAACTTGGGACTTTCTGCCCCACCAGCATAATGATTAACTTTTCAAGTTCAACCCAAACCAGAACTAAAGCACTGAATCCAAAGCAGATCAAGAGTTCAGTAGAGCTTAGGGCTTCGGTATCAAAGAAAGCTCTGAGAAAGGGAATATAAATTAATGCCAGTTGTAACGCCACTGTTAAGCCTACAGCCCAATAAAGGTAGGGATTAGTGGTCGGATTCATCTGGAACACAAATTTTGAGCTGGATCTAACGGCGAGAGCATGGCCCATTTGAGAAACGCATAATGTGGTAAAGACCATCGTTTTCCAAGTCAGAAAATAAGGCTTAATGATCAACATCATAGCGATGGTTGTCAGAGCAAAGATAATCCCAACCCGAATCATGTAAGCCCCCAGCCCGCGAGCAAAAATACTTTCTTGTGGATCAATGGGGGGTCGCTTCATAGCCCCTTCTTCTGCAGGTTCTAGGGCTAGGGCCAAAGCGGGAAGACCATCGGTCACTAAATTCATCCACAAGATCTGCAAGGGAGAGAGAGGCACTTCTCCGATCACAGGTACACCTGAGGCTAGGATCGTTAAGACTTCTCCAATATTGCTGCCGAGGATGTACTTAATAAAACGACGAATGTTGCTATAAACAATCCGGCCTTCTTCGATCGCATCAACGATAGTGGCAAAGTTATCATTGAGCAAAATCATATCACTGGCTTCTTTACTCACATCCGTGCCGGTGATACCCATAGCAATACCAATATTGGCTTGTTTTAACGCCGGTGCATCGTTGACGCCATCTCCAGTCATCGCTACAAATTGGGTTTGCTTTTGTAGAGCTCGGACTATCCATAGTTTGTGTTCCGGAGCCACCCGAGCATAGACACTCACTGAACGAACGGTTTGATCTAACTCTGCTGCTGACATCCGAGCTAGGGCTTTCCCTTCAATAGCTTGCTCTTGCTCTTGGGCAATGCCTAAATCTTTGGCGATAGCAATGGCAGTAAGTTGATGATCTCCGGTAATCATCATGGGCCGAATACCAGCTTGTCGACACTTTGCTACTGCTTCAAACGCTTCCCGTCGGGGCGCATCTCTCATCCCCACCAGGCCTAACCACACGAGATTAGTTTCAAGCGGTTCTAGATCTGAAGTCTCCGGTAGCGCGGTGAGACTAACCATAGCAGTTCCTAAGACACGTAACCCCTGGCTGGCCAAAGCTTCATTAGCCGTCCGAATTTGGTTGTGATGAGTTGATGTTATGGGGATCATTTCACCCTCAACTAAGATCCACTGACAGCGTTCCAAGAGCATTTCAGGCGATCCTTTGCCAAATAGAGCATAAGGTTTTTCTGTCAAATGGATACTGTCCAGGAGCGGGCGCACTGAATGATCAGAGGCTAAATGAGTCAAGGAGACTAAAACTGACATTCGTTTCCGTTCTGATGTAAATGCAATCTCCCCCACGCGAGGCAAGTCTGACCCTAGCGTCTCTTTAAACAAGTTGGCTTTACCAGCAAGGGATAACAGAGCTCCTTCAGTTGGATCACCTAAAATAGCCCAGACTTTATCTTCAGATGCTTTGCCTTCAGATGAAAGGGTACCGCGATGATCTACAGCCGACTGATTCAAAGTGGCATCATTACAGACAACACCAGCCAAAAGAACCATAGCTAGATCTTGAGTTTGCAGAGGTTGAATTAGACTCCCTTGACAATAAAAGTCTCCTTCTGGAACATAGCCAGTGCCGGTTACACTATAGTGGCCTGTGACTGTCTCAATGGCTGTGACCACCATCTTATTCTCAGTCAGAGTCCCTGTTTTATCGGAGCAAATCGCTGTAACTGACCCTAACGTTTCAACAGCCGGTAACCGCCGGATCAAAGCTTGGCGTCGCACCATGCGTTGAGTGCCAATAGCTAACGTGACAGTAATAACAGCGGGCAACCCTTCAGGTACTACGGCTACAGCCATACTGAGGGAAATGATCAATAACTCACGAAAGGCGTCCCACCCAGCATAAGCCACACCACCCAGGACTACTACTGCAACTAACGCTAAGGAGCCATACACCAGAACGTGACCTAGTTGATCCATTCGCTGTTGCAGCGGTGTGGGTTCACTCTCAACCGATTTGAGTAAGGTAGCGACTTTTCCCAACTCGGTTTGCATTCCTGTGTGGGTCACGATCATAGTGCCCCGCCCCTGCATGACTTCTGTCCCTTGGAAAACCATGTTGGTTCGATCGCCTAAGGCTGTATCTTCAGCTAGATTCTGATGAGATTCTTTACTAATGGGTATAGCCTCGCCCGTCAAAGCGGCTTCACGAACTTGGAGATTCGCAGCATCCCACAGTCGGCCATCAGCTGGAATTTGAACGCCTGACTCTAGTAAGACCCAATCACCAGGAACTAGCTCTTTGGCAGATACTTCTTGCAGGACCCCATTACGTCGGACTTTGACAATAGGAGACGAAAGCTGCTTTAAGGCTGCTAAAGCCTGTTCAGCTCGTGTTTCTTGCAAATAG
Source organism: uncultured bacterium (assembly GCA_964434865.1). Classification (GTDB taxonomy): domain Bacteria; phylum Cyanobacteriota; class Cyanobacteriia; order Thermostichales; family Thermostichaceae; genus CAYSWV01. The sequence continues at coordinate 44,579 of CAYSWV010000029.1, read as the reverse complement.
CCCAGAATTCCATTCAGAGTCACAATCGCCAAGATGGCCACAGCATCTTTAGGAAATTCACCATCGGTAATGTCTAGGTAAGCCGATACTAATGCAACCCCAAATAGCATCAGCAGCATAATGTTTGTAAACTGATCTAACAAGACTTGCCAATTACTGCGGCCACCGGTAGCAATAATCTCATTGGCTCCATACTGTTCTTGACGGGACCGAATCTGTTCAGACGTGAGGCCTTGCTCTGAATGGGTATCTAAGCGGGAGATGGTCTCGGCTGGACTTAGAGTATGCCAGGAGATTGGTGCCTGTGTAACAGCAGGATGAGTCATTGCGATTCGTCAAAAGGTCCCTCACAAATTGTACATGAGTGGCTTACTGGATTTACGATGTTCACATCAGTGAATGTCTCTACAACCCCTCAGATCCTCCACACTTCTAATCCTATTTTCCGTGGCTTGATCTCAACACAGCTACCCATGGGTCCCAGGAAATCAAAATGCTTAGATTGAATTCAGCCTAATCAAGTAACTAAATTTACAAACACCACCCTAATAGCATAAACTTTCGATGAAGAAATGAACATAGGGACAAGGAACTTCATATTAAGTGGATGGTAAGTTGAGCGCGATCAGGGTTTGCGTGATCTCGCAATTTGTAGTACTTAGTTCAACTACTTTAAATGCAGGATTTATTACATACTTTTTCAGGAGAAACTCAGCTTCATTAGGTTAGAGTAGCTTTGGTGGATTGAGTACTGAGCATGAAGAAGTCACTGTGGATCTTAGGTCTTGTCATTGGGTCATGGGGACTGCCCGCTTATGCCCAGCAAGTTTTCGGAGCTAGGATCTTAGATATACCTAAAGAACCAGTGTTTGCCTGGCAAAGTCCGGGTCCGGAATTTAAAGCCGAAGTGGGGACTGTAATTCTGGAAGGCGGGTATCTACGCACCACAAAACCGGGTAAGGCCCAAGTCAAACTTAGTAATGGTTTAGCTTTTCGTTTAGGGGGCAATGCGGTTTTAAGAGTATCGCAGGATATCGATATTGAACAAGGTCGAATTATCGCTTGGGGTGAAGAACCCAGTAACGTCCCACGCATGATTGAAACTCCGGTGGCAACAGCTGCGATTATTGGTACTACAGCTTTTATCGATGCTGAACCTAATCAAGTCACGTTTTTCTGCTGGAAGGGTGAAGTTGTGGTTACGCTCCCCGATGGATCCGATCAAGTTACCTTGCTTAAGGGTCAGGAAGTGACTGTAGAACGTGGCGCTACCCGCTTACCTGAACCGAAAACCATGTCAAATGCAGATGTGATAGAACGCTTTGCCACCACAGAAGACTTATTTAGTGACTTTCAATTGCCGATGAAATCCTTTTTAGGGATCAAACGTGGTTTAAACTTATAGCAGATTAACCCTAATAAACGGCGAACGACTGATTCAGGTAGGTCTGAGTTTTTTGAGAGACAGTTGAGTGTCAAGATCAAAACTATTACGTTGGATCGCTTTATACCTAGGGTTAGGCATCGGATCGGGCATGGCATTAGCTCATCTATTTGAGATTTCCTATACTCCCTTCCGCTACCTTGAATATACGATGCAAAGTCTCTTCTTTACTTGGAGAGGCTCTCAACCCCCCCATCCTGATGTTGTGATCTTAGCTATTGATGAAGATTCTCTGAGGCTCTCGGATTTGTTTGAGCCTGAAGAGTTTGATCAAATGCCAGACCTGGCCACATTACAAACCTGGCCATGGCCCCGAGCCATCTATGGTCAAGCCTTGCATCATCTCATTCAGGCTGGCGCTAAATCGGTGGTTTTCGATCTGGTGTTTCGCAATCCTAGTGTTCATGGGAGAGAGGATGATCTAGCTTTTCAAGCTGCGATTCAAAGTTATCCAGACCGTATTATCCTAGCCGAAAGTTATCCATTAGCCACCCAAACCATAGATCAAGTGTTTCAATCATCGGCTAGTTTAGTAGATCGACCGATACCAGAATTATTGGTGCCAGGTGTCAGAACGGGATCAGTGGAGTTACCTATTGCACCCAACAGACAAGTGTTTGAAATTCCTGGTCGAGATCTGGTAGCTGACTTTAATAATCCCTTACCCGTTGTTGCAGCTGGGATTGAGGTTCCTCCAACAACTCTAGGGATTAATTATAGCGGTCCTCAACAAACCTATCCCACTTATCCGTTCTGGTGGTTGTTTGAACCTTCCTTTTGGCAAAATAATTTACGCTCAGGTCAGGTCTTTCAAGGGAAGATTGTTTTGATCGGTGGTACAGCGGCTTCTTTGCTTGATTTACTCAGTACCCCAGTCGATCCAGTCATGCCAGGTGTTGAAGTGCATGCCAATGCGATCGGAACTCTCTTGAATCAAAATGGTATTCAGTTTATTCCGGCAGGGTGGCGAGCTTTGCTGATGCTGGTTGTGGGGAGTGGAATAGGTGGCCTGTTGGTGCTACATCAACATCCAGCGTTCAAACTGAGCTTAACTCTTTTGGCCTCCGCTGGAATGGGAGCGTTGGGGTATGGGATGTTTTTAACAGGCTGGGTGTTTCCGGTTCCAGGCTTACTGGGCACTATACTCATTACAGGTATCTTAGATATTGTAGCTATCGGCATTAATGATCAGTTTAACCGATCAAAGCTACGACGAATTTTAGAACGACGCGTCTCACCAGCTGTCTTGGGTAATATCTTGTCTCAACCTGAATCTTTCGCTCAGGCTTTAGGAGGTCAAGAGTGTCAAGTGACCATTCTATTTTCTGATATTCGGGGATTTACGACTTTAGCTGCCATGATGCCAGCTCAGGATCTGGTGGCTCTACTCAATCGTTACTTTGCCAATATGGTTACTCCGATCTTGCAACAGAAGGGCACGCTAGATAAGTTCATTGGTGATGCTGTTATGGCAGAATTTGGTGCCCCCCTAAGCCGAGGCTCTGCTGTAGATGCTCTGGCTGCTGTAGATGCAGCGTTGGAGATGCGTCATGCTTTATATGAGTTAAGAAAAAGCTTAAAAACTGAAGGCCTCCCTCTCATCTACCATGGCATTGGTATTAATTTTGGTGAGGTTGTCGCCGGTAATTTAGGCTCACCTGATCGAATTGAGTACACTGTGATCGGAGATGCTGTCAATGTTGCAGCTCGCATCGAAGGCCTTACAAAAGTTGTTCACTATGACATCGTAATTTCTGATACCGTGCAAGCTTTAGTTAAAGATGAGATTTGGACTGAAGATCTAGGCTTTTTTGACATTAGAGGTAGAAGTGATCCGGTGCATCTGTATGGTGTTGTTGATCGCCGGGGAGGTGATGGGTGGCTATGTAGGCAAATTCAATTGGAACATCAAGCGCTGGCGCAGCAGCAAACCTCTAATGCTCCTGGGGTTGACTAGCTGAGGTGGCATTACTTCTTGTGGCAGATCTATCCTCAGCCAACCGTTGAATAATTTCAGTCAGGGTTGTGTAGCGGTTTTGGCGAACATTCCGGTTTTGATCGTATGGTTGCTGTGATGATGAGAGCTGAGCATCCTGGCTATCAAAGTAATACTCCCTCAAGGCCATTTCAACATCGGTACGATTGATAGTCACGGGCACATCTAGCTTAACCATAATGTCCCCCTGTAGCGATACTTCTAAGGATCGAATCACGATGGGATCATGGTTGAATTCTGCTTGGACTCGAGAATAGGCCCGCATAAAGGTAGCCCAGTTAATCCCCTCAGGTACTGAAAAAACCATCGAACTAAACGTTAGTTGGAAGTGCTGGGCAAATTCACCCCTAGCTAAGATGCGATGCTCATCGGCTGGAAAACGGTTAACTTTACGCTGCTGGTCAGGCTGATAATTCAGAAATACGTAGTTACAATTTAACTCATCCAATCGAGTATCCGCATTGATCGCCCAGTTTTGAATACAGGCTCCCGTCAAATTCGTTCCTGAAAGATCACTCATGATCAGTTGTGCATCAATTAAAAGGCTATCTCGAAGATCCGCCCCACCAAGATTAGCTCCTTTTAAATTAGCTTGAGTTAGATTAGCATACCTGAGATCGGCTCCACTCAAGTTTGCCTCTTGAAAATTAGCCCCAGTGAGATCGGCTCCCCGTAAATCTGCTTGAATCATAATGCTATGGCGGAGATCAGAGTCTACAAGCGTAGCCCCACGTAAATCGGATTGAATCAGAAACGTTCGACGCAGATCTGAGCGGGAGACATTGGCTAAAAACAGATCCATATTATTCAAGTTGATCCCTTGTAACACTATGTCACTTAAATCAACTTGAAGTGTGGTGTCTTGGCTTCGCCATTTATTCCAAGTGGTTACGCCCATTTTCAGCAAGGTTTCTACTTGAGTATCCATATTGATAAGGCCTCACCTTGACATCTAGATCCTGACAGTGCTTCGAAGCATTTGGGCAAGTTTAACTTGATTGTAAAATGGCTTCCTCATTAGGAATAGGTCGAATTTGAGCTAACGAATCACCGCTTGCTAGTTTAAAGAGTTGGATACCTGTTCCAGTCCGATCTTCAAGAGGAATCGTTTCGCTTGACTCTGCGACCACCTGCCCAGAGGCCGAGATAAAGAGCAACCTATTCAAGTTAGGATCAGTTGCAGGAGCTAGACTGACCAAACTATCTGTTTTTCGTTTGAATTGAATAGCCTGGGTCCCGATGGCCCCTCGTTCTACCTGAGTGTAGTCTTCAACAGGGATCCGTTTGAGAAAGCCAGCTCGGGTGCCCAGAACAATATCACTATCAGGTTGAGCAACAACCATTCCAGCAATGCTTTCCTTTTTGTGAAGGCGCAGGGCTTGATTACCCATAGCTGTCCGTCCCATCAAGGGAATTTGCAGATCATCTAGCGGTAACCGCAAAAGTCGCCCGCCTGAGGTCGCCACAACCAATGAGCAGGTATCGGTCAGAGTAGGGTGATAAGTGAGGGCCCAGCCTAGTTCATCATCATCTTTTAACTTCAATACGGTAGAACCACGGCTGGTTAATCCCGTCAATTCTGATAAGAGCACTCGTTTTAAACGGCCTTTTTGACTCAAAACGATAAGGTGCTGATCTTGAATACCGGGATCGACAATAAAAGCGGCAATAACTGTTTCAGAAACCGGTAATAAAGTAACTAGGGGGGTTCCTCGAGCTTGGCCCGTTGAAATGGGAATATCTGAGACCTTAATGGTATAAGCTCGTCCCAGTGCTGTTAAGACCACCAGTTCATGATTGAGTTGAGCTAACATTTCATCAATCACGTGATCATCGCTATGTAGATCTCGATGACTGGAGCGGGAGCGGCGAGAGGGGACAGGTAAGCGTCTGAGATAGCCTTTTTGGGTGAATTGTAGAATAACATTAGTGGCTTTTTCTTGAGTAGGATCAGGTATTTTTAATTCCTCAGCTTTGATTTCATCTTTTGTTTTTAAAAGTGTTCGTCGAGGATCACCATAGGTCTTCTTAATATCTCGCAACTCTTTTTTCATGAAGTTGAGCAGCTTACGTCGATCTTGCAGAAGCCCTTCTAATTCCTGGATTCGGGCCTGTAATGTGGTGAACTCAGATTGGAGTTTTTCTTGTTCTAATCCGGTGAGCCGTCGCATGGGCATGGCTAGGATTGTATCGGCCTGCAGGGCTGTGCACTCTAGGACCTCTTGCAGTTGCTGCTTAGCTGTTGAGCCATCTCGGGCATGACGTAAGAGATCAATAACGGTATCCAAATGTGATAAAGCCAACAACATACCCTCAACCTCAGCGGCCTTACGTTGGACTCGCTCCAGCTCAGATTGAAAGATTCGAGTTAGGGTTGTTTCCCGAAAGCGGAGAAAGTGCTGCAAGATCTCCTGTAACCCCATTTGTTTGGGTTCACCATTGACCAGGGCTAGTAAAATAACACCAAAATTATTTTGAAGTGGAGTCAACTTAAATAATTGATTAAGCACCGCTTGGGGATTTGCATCTTTCCGAAGTTCAACTACAACTCGGATTCCAGTGCGGTCAGATTCATCTCGGAGATCGGTAATGCCGGTGATCCGATCTTGATTCACGAGTTCAGCTACTTTTTCTAACCAAGCGGCTTTATTAACTTGATAGGGAAATTCAGTAATAATGATAGCATTGCGACGGTGGCGCCCTTTACCGGGATGAATTTCTTCAAATTGAGTCAGACCTCTAACGGCTATAGATCCACGACCTGTGCTATAAGCTTCAAGAATGCCTGTATCTCCAATAATCTGCCCCCCAGTGGGAAAATCAGGAGCCGGGATCTTAGTCATCAGATCTTCAAGGCTACAATTAGGTTTATCAATCATCAACAACAATCCATCCACCAGCTCTGAAAGATTATGGGGCGGAATATTGGTGGCCATCCCTACAGCAATCCCTGATGATCCATTCAAAAGCAATAGGGGGAGTTGGGCTGGTAAGATCGTTGGCTCAAGTTGAGATTCATCAAAGTTGGGCATGAATTCAACAATGTCATCCCCAATATCTGACAGTAGCGCTCGTTCCCCTAGTGAGGCCAGTCGACACTCGGTATATCGCATGGCTGCAGGTGGATCATTATCAATCGAGCCAAAATTGCCATGACCTGAAATCAGAGGATACCGGCTAGAAAAATCTTGAGCCATCCGCACAAGGGCATCATAGACAGCTTGATCACCGTGAGGGTGGTATTTACCTAAAACATCCCCCACAACCCGAGCACATTTACGAAAAGGCCGATCAGGGGTAAGACCCAACTCATGCATGGCATATAAGATACGTCGGTGCACAGGTTTCAGGCCATCCCGGACCTCTGGCAGCGCGCGGCCCACGATTACGCTCATGGCGTATTCCAAATAGGACTGCTGCATTTCTTGGTTCAGATCGGCAGAGATCACACGACCGATTCCATCTAAGCCTTGCATCGTCATTTGTTGGGTCATGGCGGTATCTGGGTGACTTCAAATGTATCTGTGAGAGTTGATCTCAGTCACAGGGCTTTTAGGTGAGATCTGACTTCAGGAGCCTGCGGGTAACCTAAAGTTAGTTCTAAAGTAGCAGGTCAAAGTCCATCGCTCCAGGATAGCGGATGCACTCAAAGCTAGGTCTGATCATTCAAGGACTAACCCGTACTCTAGTCTTCCACAAAAGCAGCTAAGGCAATCAGCCGACTAAGATCACTAAGCATGCTACAGAAAAGCCAATCTATTTGGGTCATAGCGCTAACTAAATTTCTTGTCAGATGGGTTTCATCAGATGAATCTGATTAATTCAGTTGAGCTAAGTCAACTAAAGTTGATAGGGTTTACAAGAGTCAGCTGTGTAGAATTAGATGCTTTAGCTTGGCAACGCTATCCTCTTGAAGTCTCACTTTCAGATCTATTGCTCAAAGGACCCAGATCAGGATCAGTAGCAGCCTGCTCTCTTAGGGCTTGATCCCCTATTGCAAGGGCCTGATCTAGGGCTTGTTGAGCTTGAACTAGATCACCCAACTGACAATAACTGCAGGCTTGGTTGTAGTAGGCATTGGCATCATGAGGAACAAGCTTGAGATAGTGATCAGTGGCCTCTAAAGAGTCGTGGTATCGCTTTAAGTAAAACAAAGCTGCGCTCCGGGCAAACCAAGCCCCCGAAGAGGTAGGATCAATTGCGAGTGCCTGATCAACAATAGTCAGAGCTTGTTCATAATTTTCTGCACGATTCAAGAGGTTGCTAGAAAGAATTAGCGCATTGACATGCATCGGGTTATTAGAGTTGTTGTGCTTAATGATCAAATCTAACGTTTGTAGAGCGGGAGGCAAGTCATTTAAAGCAGAATAACAACAAGCCTTTAGATACAGGGCATTGGCATCATTGGGCACTTGATCAAGATAGAGACCAATAGTCTCCAAGGATTGTTGATAGTGTTCAAGATAATACAGAGCCGAACTGCGCAAATATAGCCCCTTAGTAGAGCTAGGATCAATTTCAAGGGCTTTGTCCAGTATTTTCAAAGCTTGCTTGTATTCTGCTGAGCGATTCAAGAGTTCACCTTGTAAAACCCAAGCCTCCAGGTGGGTGGGATCGAGTTCTGTTGCCTTGGCAGCAGCTATTAAGGCTTCAGAGTTGCGCTTCAATTGAGAGAGGACAACGCTTTTTTGATACCAGTTCTGGGCTTGCTGAGGATCGGCCTCCAGTAACTGATCTAGAACACTCAAAGCTGTTTCAGGATCTAAACTAATACTTTTGTCTTTTTGGGGTGTCGATGCAGGCATCAACCGCTGGTACAAAATGAGTCCCACAATGATAATGGGCGCTAAGAACAGAGCATACCGACCAAATAACTGGGATCCCAGATAAAGGGTACTCACCGGGACTAACCCACTACTGAGGCCAAAGCTTACCGATACAAACAGCTCCTGAACGGGATCAACAAAAAATAACAAACCCAAGATGATTAAAATCCCATATCGACGAATGGGTTGAAGTCGCTTTCGAAGTTGTATGGGTAGCCAAGGTTCAATGATGCCAAACCCGTCTAAGGGTGGAACCGGAAGTAAATTAAGTATTAAAGACCAGATCTGGAGCCAAACCAAAAAGCCTAAAACAATCCAAAACCAGTTTGCTTGATAAGTAGGGTGAGTCAGAATGGGGCCTTGAAACCGCACCAACTCATTCAAAGCGAGCGACTGCTCCTCACTCAGACCTAAAAATAGGATCAGGGCAAATCCTAAAGCACAAAGGGCTGACATTAAGGGCCCTGCTGCCGAGACTAAACTGCGCCAAGCCCGGTTTCTCAAACGTCCAATATTGATATATACAGCAGCTCCAGGTAAAGGGATCCCACCCATCACCAAGATCAACAAGGGAAAGAATAAGGTTGTGGATGGGTTGGTATAGGCCAGTGGATTTAAGGTCAGATACCCTTTTTCTTTAACTGAGTGGTCGCCTCCCCAGTAAGCAGTCATAGCATGGCCAAATTCATGTAGACAAACTGACAGAATCCAGCCCAGAAACACAGATGTTGTAAAGGGAAGACTGGTGAGAAACTCCATGAGATTAGAGGGTTTAACAAAACAAGTTAACCATAACACTTGAAAACTGCTTCGTGATCACTTCAAAGCCCTACTAGATAATTAATTCGTTGAAAAAGGCTCAATTTAAGTCCAGGCTGAGGACACTCAGACACGATCCAGACTCACTTGAACACGACAGAATAGGGTATTGATCTAATACAGATTGATAGGATATGGATAGAGTATTGGCTTTGAGTATTGGCTTTGGAGTACCAAGTCTACACAGGATATAAATAGATACAAACTTAGGTGGAGCTTGGTGAATTCCTATGAACAGATGTGAAGGTTGTAGGTATTAAGCTATAATCAGGCTGCCTTAAGCTTGGGCTATCATAAGGCATTGAGACCTTTAGCAGCCTTGGCTACCAGATGTGAGATTCACCTAAAGATTTCTGTCAAGTTGGGTAGAATCTGCATCAATAGATCTTGTAAAGTATCCCACAGGTTCCCTGACAACGTTCCCAGTTTTAGTAACGTTATGACACTAGAGACTGCTCTACTCTGCCGCAACCGCGAAGCAGCCCGTGACTCTCTTGCTCTGATCCTGGAGCACTTCGAGGAGTTTGAGGCTATTGCCATTGTCGATGACAGCTTAAGTCACTTAGACGAAGATACGGTTCGATGGTTTATGAGCGAGGTTGCTTCTCCCCGATTTCTAGCTTGTTATGAGCACTGGTTATATCAACAATTAGATCCCTCAGAACCTCACTCCCTACTTGAACTTTGTGCTTCAGCTATTCCAGCTTTTCTAGAGATGCTAGCAGAATGTCAGGATCCCTTAAACGCTACCCTTTGGCGTCGTCAAATTACTGATGATATTAACTTATGCCATCAATATCGTGATCGAGAACGTTTGATCCAGCAGGTCTTGGATTCGATCAGAGATTCACCCGAATTAGTTGAATTATTTCAAGATTTAATTAAATCAACCTAATACTGAATCAACCTAATACAAGGTGGACCACCAGTAAGCCTAAAGTCTAGATTCAAGGCTCTTAATCATTATGATCACCAAACATTATGATCACCAAACATTATGATCACTAAATAGGACCACTAAATTCAAATATACTAGTATCACATCTTATAGTGATTTGATGTCCAGAATGGAGGAGCGTTCTAGTCTATCTACCGCAACCTTTGAGCTGAATCTGCAACAGCAGGCAGCCCTGGAAGCTATGTTCCAATTTATAGATGGTCGTGATCTGTTTTATGTGCTCAAAGGGTACGCCGGAACGGGCAAAACCACCATTACCCAGATTTTAATCAAGCGCTGCCAGTCACTACGGATTGCCCTGACAGCCTCTACCCATAAAGCGGCTCAATCTCTTTTCCGAGCGGCTTATCAATGGGGTAATGAGCATTTAGAAGCTATGACCATTCACCGACTGTTAGGCTTAGTGGTCCGTCAACATCTGGGTGAGACTTACTTATCTCCGGAAGGTCAGAATCGGCTGGATAAGTATGATCTGGTCCTGGTGGATGAATGTTCTATGGTTAATCAAGATCTGTGGAAAATTTTGCAGGAGCAAGCTCAACTCTCAGGCTCAAAGTTTATTTTCATTGGTGATCCAGCCCAACTACCTCCTGTAGGCGAAACCGAATCTGCCACCTTCGCCATTACCCCCTATTCAGAACTCACTCAGGTGATGCGGCAAGCTGGTGGTAATCCAATTGGCTTTGCCTTAGATCAAATTCGATTAAACCTAGAGCACACTCAACCTGTGCCAACCACTGAACTGATTGCTGATAATCGACAAGGGATTGTTAGTGTAAAGACACGAGGGAATTTCTTAAAATTTGCCCTCAAAGCATTTGCTGCAGATGCCTTTCAATCTGACCCTGACTATGCCAGACTACTGGCTTGGCGCAATCAAGAAGTGAGTAAACTCAACCAATTTGTACGCAAACAACTCTATGGAGAATCAGTGCCCCGATTTTTACCGGGTGAGAGGTTGATGGCTCGGGATACGGTGGTTGATCCAAGTTCAGGCCGCATTTTATTAAACTCATGTGGGGAGGTCACGATTTTATCAGCTGAAGAAGGCGAGGCTCATGGCTACAAAGCTTGGATCCTAGAGATTACAACAGAAGAAGACATTCATCTTAAACTCCCGATCCTACATGAACAAGCCTTTTCAGTATTTGAAGAAACTAAACAACTCACCTTGACCATGGCCCTAGAAGCTAACCGAGAGGCAAAACTATCTCGCAGCCGTCAAACGCAAGCCGCTCAAATGAAAGCCTGGAAGGAAGTTGAGCGCTACAATAGCCTGTTTGCTAACTTAGATTACTGCTATGCCCTCACTGTCCACAAGTCCCAAGGATCTCAATTTCAAAATGTTTTTGTGCTAGATCGCGATCTCCAACTCAATTCCAACCTGCGAGAACGAAATCAGCTACGCTATGTTGCCTACTCACGAGCTGTTGAACGCTTATTTATTTTGTACTGACTTTCATTTAGAGCAACTTATCAGTTGAGATGGACTCAGGACCTGGCTTCAAGATCCTGTGAGATGGACTACAACTTCACGAGTATGACTATGATGACGATGCTCCCAAAGATAGATCCCTTGCCAGGTGCCTAAAGCTAAGTAGCCATTATGAATGGGAATCACCTCTGATGTATGCGTTAACACTGAGCGAATATGGGCTGGCATATCGTCCGGCCCTTCTGCATTATGGCGATAGAGGCGACTGTTCTCAGGGATGAGGTTAACAAAAAAGGTTTCTAGATCTCTAAGGACATCGGGATCAGCATTCTCCTGAATGACTAAACTGGCTGAGGTGTGGCGTAGAAACAAATGACAAAGACCAGTGTTGATCCCCGAAGCTTGAACACTAGTTCTAACCTGGGGAGTAATGGGATGAAAGGCTTTGGCCGCTGTTTTGATCGTAATGATCTCCTGATAGTGCCTGGTTTCTTTGACAGCAATGGGACTCATGACACAACCTCATGGTGGCAAAGGACTCATAGACCAGCTTAGCTAACTAGACCCAGTGGTTGATAAGCCTCTAACTCAGGAAATACAGTCTGCCAAGGCGTACCTAAACGCTGGACTAAGACTTCACTCAGAATCTGACGGTAGTCTGTGGTAATCGCGAGATCGGTACCATCATCAAGATGCTCGTGAGCAAGACCAGGCCAAGTCCCATAGATATGACCTCCATTAACGCTCCCACCCAAAACCATTGCCACATTGCCATACCCATGATCGGTACCATGGCTCTCATTACCTTTAAGCCGACGGCCAAACTCACTCATAATGACAACAGTGACCTGATGACGGTGCTGATCTAGATCCTTGTAGAAAGCCCCTAATGCCTTGGAAAGCCCAGTCACTAACCCTGGAAACCGATCAGGTTGTTCTGTATGCGTATCCCAGTCACCGTAGTCAATAGTGGCCACGCGCAACCCCACATCCAGCTTGATCAAATGAGCCACTGATTGCAACGATCGGCCTAGTTCATATCCTTCGTCATCAGGATAATAGCTGTAAGATGGCAATTGATCGATCTCGTCTTGCAGATCCAGACTTTGTTGTAGGGTTCTAACCGTCTGTAACGTATGGGAGCCAGCTTGACGCACAGGATCGCTAGGGCCAGCATAAAAACTCTTTAATAAAGTGAATCCTAGATCATCACCTGGCACTTCAAACTCTTCTAGGCTAGGAATAGCAACCGCTGCCGTACATCCTTGTAATGAGGTGGGTAAGTGAGTAGACATAGCCACAACTGGCAAATGACCACTTAGTTGACTCTGATTCAGGTATCGAGTGATCCAACCTTGGTGCAGCCGATGATGAGTAAGGGATCCTCGTTCAATCAGATCTTGAGCTTCAAAATGACTACGAGTGCCATGTGTTAACCCACAAGCATGAATAAAAGCCAGATGGCCATCATCATAAAGATCCTTTAACTCAGAAGCCCTAGGATGTAGTCTAAAATCAGCTTCTGCAGGAGGATTCTTGAGATAGAGACCCGCCTGCCGACCATGTTCACCTAGACGGAGTTCTGCCTGCCGGGCCGCCACATAATGTGGATCATTAACAGGTGCCACTAAGTTCAGGCCATCACACCCCCCTCTTAAAAATAAAAAGATCAAGATATCAGGATCGGTGGATGAAGGATTTAAAGTCAGCTGATTGGGGTTAGCCTGAGTTTGCTGCCCATGAGGAACTGATAAACCTAATAAGCCTACACTCCCGATAGTGAATAATCCTCGTCGTGTCCATCTAGTCATCATTGATTCCTTTCAAACTATTAACGCCATTGAAAGTCGGGATGCATACCCAGTAAAGCAACTAGGTGTCTAATCCGCTCTGATAAATCTTCAACAAGGGGTGGAGCATCCCTATCCTGATCACCACTAAAGGTCTGCAGAACCTGAGCATAACTCTTTGCTTCCAGTGCTCGTCCCAAAAGCCGTTGAATCCAGAAGTCTACGATTTGTCGATTGGTTTGAATTGAGGGTGGCATTTGATTGCTAAAGTTAAACTGAAGCCAACTTGAATCATTATGAACGGTTAGATCCATCAGACTGTGCCAGCGAGCCATCATCCCGTGAGTACTTAACCAGTAATCTGAGGTATCTGGATACCCAGTTGGTGTGGGCCAATTGAATAACATTTGACCTAAATACTCGGTGTACTCCAAAAAGTCATAGGTAGGCGTGAAATCAGCCTCAGTAGCTCGTAAGTAAGAGGCAATCAATTCAAAAGGGCGTTTGAGTTTTAGATTTTGGTGATTCAGTAACTCAGATGATTGCAGGATAACGCGCAAAGTCTCTCGAATTTGGTGAGGATCCTCTCGTTTATTTAGCCAGGTCTTGACTGCTTTTTGAACTAGATTAGGAGGGGGATCATCTGCAATGAAACGTCTACAGAGTTTAGTGCAAAGATGCTGGGCTGTTCCAGGGTGAAACGCAACTAGATCTAATACCTTACGACCATCAGCTAAAGGAGGTTGATTAGCCTCAAATTCAACACCGAGGACCCGTTTTTGATAAGGATCATGCCAAGCCTCTAAGTAGTAAAAGTCACCCGTTGCAGGGAGCCTATCCCCATAGTCTATTTCGAGGCCAGCCCCTAAAGTCCAGCCTGTAAAGGCTCTTGCGGTTTCATAAATGTCTTGATCAATGTATCCGATAGCTTGCTGTTGCACGGCCCCAGGGACATCACGCCAAGACTGGTACTGATCGTTGAGGTAATGATCACGACCTAAAGTGTGTAATTCAAAGAGTTCCCTTGCAAAGTTCTCATTGGCAGGACTGGCTTTACTTCTGGCATTATCTAAATAGATCAACATAGCCGGGCTTTGAGCCACAGCTTCCAGAAAGACACGAAAATTGCCTAAAGCATGTTGACGCATGAGTCGATCGGTATGAGGCCAGGTCACCGCAATCCATTCGTCTCTAAAAGCATGAACATTGAAGTGGTTATGCCAAAAATCAACCAGTAGCTCCTGTAGTTGCCAATGACTGTATACAGCCCGGATCCAGTTAGCTGCCATAACTTCAGCAGCTGGACGCCACCATTGCTCCTCATCGGCGGTTTCCGTCAATTGCCACAACTGTTGTAGAGGCCAGTCCAGGGTTTGGAGGGGGTGAGAACGATTGTCTCCCTCTAGTCGCACCACTGCTAAACGGGATAGACAGTCTGGATCAGTCTGAGAATCAGGCATAAGTTGTTCTTCAATGTAAGCTGCTATGCCAAGCTGCTGCACATGCTCTAGATCACGAGGGCAATACCCGAAGCCAAGCCGATCAAGAATCCGACGCTCTGGGGAACGATTTGCAGTGGCGGCCCCAGCTGGTTGATTTTGGGGTCCAGTTTTTAGATACAAGTTTCCTAGTGCAACTGAAGTACCTAAGGCTACAAGATGACGGCGTTTCATAGGTTATATCGGGGCAACTCCTTTAAAGTAAACTTGAGCTTCGGGAAGATCTTGGGGAGATAAAGGGGTAGACATTAGGGGCCTAACTCGGTGAACGAGCGCCATCACCATCAATCTGAGCTTATGTTATTAGGTAATAGAAACCTTGCTTTTCGACCCAGCCCCGATCTTAAACTTTAAGTATCCAGATTCAACTAGGTTCTGATGACAGCTTTTCGGATCCCTTTCCGTCTCATTTTAATTGCCCCTTTTGTTAGCTTGATCATGCTTGCTGTAGGCCTCACAGGATTTCTTTCGTTTCGTAATGGCCGGGAAGCCATAGATAATCTTGCAGCACAACTACAGAATCAGATATCAGAACGGATTCAATTACATTTACACACGTATTTAGATACACCTCATACTGTTAACCAATTGACAGCAGCTTCGGCTGAACTAGGGTTGCTTGATATTACTGCGGTTGAGACTCTCGATCAACTAATCTGGAGAAAACTTCAACAGTTTCCAACGTTGACATCGATCAATATTTCAACTGTCAATCATGGCTACATTGGCAGTATCCGGCGGCAGAATGGCTCATTTACAACAGGGATCACCGATCCAACGGGTGTCCATCAAAGTTGGTCGGTAGATGAAGTAGGGCAACGAGTTGAAGTTATACGGATTAACCCCAATAATCCCTATCGTGAAAGGCTGCGCTATACCACTGCTGTGGAGGTTGGATCATCGGTATGGACTGATATACACGTTAGCAGCAATCCTCAAATTTTGAGAGTTTGGGCATCAGAACCCATTTATGATCAGCGAGAGCAACTCATCGGTGTGGCAAGCTCTAGCCTCAGTCTCTCAGCTATTAGTGACTTTTTAAGAACCTTAACTATTGGTCATGGATTAGTCTTTGTTATCGATCGCTCTGGTCAACTTATTGCATCTTCAACAACTGAAAACCCATTTCAAGTCAATCCTGAAACTGGCAAGCCCGAGCAACTAAGTGCTATGGCCAGCGAGAACCCTCTAATTCAGGCCACTGCAAAGTTTCTATTAGCAGAGTTTAACTCTTTTGAACAGATCACCAGCCCCTCAAGTCTGAATTTTCAATCTAGCCATGGGACCTATTATGTACTGGCCTTACCTTACATCGATCCACGGGGTTTAGATTGGGTTGTGATGCTAGCGATTCCTGAGTCCGACTTTATGGCTCAGATCGAGGCTAATACTCGTACTACCATTGGTTTATGTCTGGTGGCTTTAGCTGTGGCAACGGGTGTTGGACTCATCATGTCTGATTGGGTTAGTACTGGGGTCCGCCAATTAACAGAAGCAACGGAAACTCTAGCTGCCGGCCATTTAACCGCTACTGTCCAACCTAAAGGGATCCATGAGCTACACCGACTAGGACAAGCCTTTAATCAGATGGCTGACCAACTGCGAGCCAGCTTTAGGGCTTTAGAACAGATCAATAACAATTTAGAAGAGCGAGTAGCAGAACGAACGGCTGAATTGCAGACGGCTAACCGTGAGATTACCCGTTTGAATGATCAATTACACGCTGAAAATCAACGGATGGGGGCTGAATTAGAAATTACTCGTCAACTGCAGCAGATGATCCTGCCTATGGATGAAGAATTAGCCGCTGTTCCAGGGTTAGACATAGCCGGATTTATGGAGCCAGCCAATGAGGTAGGTGGGGATTATTTTGATGTTCTCAGGCAGGGAGGCCGAGTCAAAATTGGCATTGGAGACGTTACAGGTCATGGATTGGAAAGTGGAGTCCTTATGATCATGGCTCAAACGGCTGTCCGATCGTTATTGGCCGTTAATCAGGATGACTTGCAGACCTTATTAGTTGCCCTCAATCAAGCCGTGTATGGCAATATTCAACGGATGCATTCAGATAAAAATATGTCTTTAGCCTTAATTGACTACTATGATGGGGTTCTGACTCTAAGTGGACAACATGAAGAGATGGTCATTTTTCGCCAAAACGGGCGGGTAGAACGGGTTGATACTATTGATTTGGGATTTCCTATTGGTTTAGAGCCTAATATCCAGGAGTTTATGGGTCAGCATCAGACTCAACTTGAAGATAACGATGTTGTCATTTTATTCACTGATGGCATCACAGAAGCTGAGAATGCGATGGGTGCTTTTTATGGCATTGATCGACTTTGTCAGCAGGTAAGCCGCTATCGTCATGATCCCGCTGCAGTGATCCGGCAACAGATTATCAAAGATCTTAAAGCCTTTATTGGAGATCACAAAATTTATGATGATATTACACTGGTTGTTTTTAAGAAAAAGAGTTCAGCTCAATTGCAATTATCCAGAGAACTAGCATGAAAGTACTCTTCCTTTGTAGCCAAAACCGATTACGTAGTCCCACCGCTGAAACTATCTTTTCTCAGTATGAAGACTTAGAGGTGGAATCAGCTGGTTTGAATCGTGGAGCTGAAGTGCCTTTGAGTTCTGAAACTGTTCAGTGGGCTGATCTGATCTTTGTCATGGAAAAAACTCATCGTAGTAAGCTCTCAAAGTTGTATCAACCTTGGCTCAAAGATAAACGCATTATTTGCTTAGATATACCTGATTACTATGATTATATGGCTCCCGATCTCATGGCGTTGCTAAAGCGAAAGGTGCTCCCTCACTTACGGCTATGTCAACACAACCCTAACGAGTTGGGCGAGGATGACTAATGGCTGTTGGCTGATTTAGATTCAAGGATCAGCTTCTGTTGCTTGAGGGGATCTGGAATTTGAATAGGATAATCGCCATTGAAGCAAGCCGTGCAAAATGAGGTCTGCTCAACCCCCGTTTGTTTGACCATGCCTTCTAGACTTAAGTAAGCGAGAGAATCTACCCCAATGCTTTGAGCAATTTCGTCAACAGAGTGTTTGGCTGCAATGAGCTGATCTTGGTTATCAGTATCAATGCCGTAAAAACAAGGGTGGGTCACCGGTGGACTGGAAACCCGCATATGAACTTCAGTTGCACCAGCTCGACGGAGCGCTTTCACAATTTTTTGGCTGGTTGTGCCTCTCACAATCGAGTCATCTACAATCACCACTCGCTTGCCTTTCAAGACATCATCTAGAGGATTAAGCTTCATGCGGATACCGCGCTCTCGCATCGCCTGAGTGGGTTGAATAAAAGTACGTCCCACATAGCGATTTTTGATCAGCCCTTCGGTGTAGGGTAAGCCTAAGGTATGAGCATAACCAATGGCAGCAGGGGTCCCAGAATCTGGCACTGACATCACCCAATCCACTTCAACCGGTGCTTCTCGGGCTAACTGCTCTCCCAAGCGAACTCGGTAAGAGTAGAGGCTCTCATCCAGCATCCAACTATCCGGTCTGGCAAAATAAACCATCTCAAAAATGCATAGCTTAGGAGTAGGGGTGATCCAGTGTTGAGCGGTTAGCCCTTCAGGATTGATCCAAACCAGTTCTCCAGGTTCAACATCACGCAAATAGCTAGCCCCAATAATATCAAGGCCACAGGTTTCTGAAGCCAAAACATAGTGAACCATACCTGGCATGGATAGCGTGCCATCGCTACAAATGATCCGTTGATCTTGATCAATCAAGTCATCAAGAGCTGGGTTCTCCGATAGCATACCTATGACTAAAGGCCGCACACCATAAGGATCTCGAACCCCAAATAGGCCTTCTGGGGTACCAATGACTAAACTAAAAGCTCCTTCACATCGATGTAAGGCTTGTTTAATACCGTCAACCCAATCGGCTCCTTGATCAACGGCTTCAGCGATAGCATGAGCAATTTGTTCAGAATCAGTGGTTGAAATGAGCGTACGATGGGCTGCTAATAGTTCAGTACGTAATCGATCAGCATTGACTAAGTTGCCATTATGTGCCAGAGCTAGAGGGCCAAGTCGTGTTTCAACAATAACAGGTTGAGCGTTAGCAATGCGGCTTGAGCCAGTTGTGGAGTAGCGAGTGTGGCCGACTGCGATCGATCCCTCTAATTGGCCTAGCGTTTGTTCGTTAAAGACCTGGGAAACTAATCCCATATCTTTGTGAATACGGCAAAAATCATCTTCAAAAGTGGCAATGCCAGCTGACTCTTGACCTCGATGCTGCAGAGCAAAAAGGCCAAAATAGGTTAACTTAGCTACATTTTCTCCGGGGGCTAAGATCCCAAATACACCACAAGCTTCTTCAGGTTTATCACTAACCTGACCTAGCCCTGGATCACGCCATTGAGAATAAAGCTGACGAGATTGATCAAGTGATGGTGTATCAGAAGGGATTGTGTGAGGCATAGGAAAACCCTGGGGTGACAACCCCAATTGACCTGATCTGTGGAGCGACTAACCTACTTCAGTTTAACCTGCTAAGTTCTGTGAGTTCTACACAATCGGATCAAGCCACCTTGACCACAGCATGAGCTGCCCGCTTATAGGCTTCATCCAGTGTTTCGGCCAAAGTGGGATGAACATGCACCAGCTTAGCTAACTCTTGAACTGAACTGCGCCGAGCGATAGCTTGAGCTGCCTCATGGATCAAATCAGCCGCATGGGACCCTAAAATATGGACTCCTAGAAGTTCACCTGTGGCTTTATCAAAGATCACTTTAGCGAGCCCATCAGTTTCACAAGATGCAATCGCTTTAGAATTACCCCCAAAGTAAGTGCGCACAGTCCCCACCTGATAGCCTTCATCCTTAGCCTGAGCTTCCGTTAACCCGACAAAGCCCATCTCGGGATGGGTAAACACCGCTGCAGGAATACTTCGATAGTCCATCTCAGCTGGACGACCACAGATATTTTCAACAGCAACAATACCTTGGGCCGCCGCCGTATGAGCTAGCATCATTTTGCCCGTTGCATCTCCAATGGCCCAGAGATGAGGGAGATCGGTAGCCATACGAGAATCAACAGGAATAAACTTACGGCGCCCTGTATCGATACCCAGTTCAGCTAACCCGAGTTGATCAGTAACGGGAATGCGACCCGTAGCCACCAAGCAAGCATCAACTGTTAAAGTGGTCTCGTTGGAAAGTTCAATAGTGACAGGGTCGCCAGGAGTAATCTGCTTAGCTAGGACACCAACTAAAGTTTCAATAGCTCGAGGTTTTAGTAGTATACGTTGGGCCATTCTCGAAATATCTTGATCAAAAGCTGGCATCAATTTATCTAAAGCTTCAATCATGATCACGTCACACCCCAAACTGGTATAGACGTCAGCAAACTCTAACCCAATGTAGCCACTGCCAATCACCGCTAACTTTTGAGGCAAATGGTCTAGTCGTACAGCTTGATCACTGGTGTAAACTGTTTTACCATCAACTGTGATCCCAGGAGGTACAAATGGCACTGAACCTGTGGCAATTAAGACATCTTGGGCGTGATAGGTGTGAGATTCCTCAGCAGTTTCAACAATGACTGATTGAGCCGTAGCGAGCCGCCCCTGACCTCGAAGGATAGTAACCCCCAGTTTTTCTAGAGATTTAGTCAGATCTCCGCGTATTTTTTCCACAACAGCGGCAGCATGAGCCGCAATAGCCGCCCGATCAAAACTGACTTGGCCAACTGTCAACCCCAGCTCTTGTGTAGCTTGCAAGTCACGTAAGCGCCCCGTCGCAGCTAACAAGGCTTTGGAAGGAATGCAACCTCGATTAATGCAAGTTCCGCCCATCTCTCCAGCTTCAACAATAGCGGTTTTTAATCCACATTCCACAGCATGCAGGGCGGCGCCGTGACCTCCTACACCTGCACCGATAATGATTAAGTCGTAGTCTTGGCTCATAGCTGCTCTCATCTCCAGAACTTCATATCATACAAGTCTGCCCTGATCTTGTCATTATTAAGATGTCAGTAATAGCGAATATAGGTTGAGGCTATCGTTGCAAAAGCTATCAACATGACTAACGAAGGATCGGTAGCAGAGGATCTAAATCTTTGGGTAGAGGCTCTATCGCAGAGGATCTAAATCAATAATCTGTATCACCTGACTCACAACAACATCTTACCTGCAAAAGAGCTACGGGCTTGATTTTGAAATTTGTGATCGAAATTTGTGATCGTTGAAGTGTAAACAGCTGAGTAACTCAGTTTACCTAAAACCTGTGATCCGGATCACTGACAAGCAAAAATCAGGCATTAGTCTAGCTATGTTAGTTGCCATAGATCCAGATGGATACCCTGAAGTTAGAAGAGATTTTGGCGCGGTTGCCAGAGTCAGCCAGTGAAGCCTTAGTTGATGACAGCTTTGCCTTGGCCTTGTTAGAGATCTTGGGGTTTCAACAAGCCGAACGCTACCCCCAGTATCCAACTGGAAGTGGTAACGACACCGTAGATCATGCAGTTAGAAAGAACATTGACAATAGTGACATCTTTCTCCATACCCGAGCCAACCCTTATATGCTGGTTGAACTGAAGGGAAGAGATATTAACCTGACCCCAGGGATGAAAGCTTATCAATCTACTTTAAAGCAGCTAAAAAAGTATTTGTTGTCCCCCAATAGTCGATCGTCACAGTGGGGACTGATGACAAACGCTAATCATATCCAACTGTTTAGAAAGCATGGCAAAGTGATTCATCCAGCTACCATTTGCTCAGAGCTAAAGCCCAATACTATTCAAGATACTATTTTAACGATTCGAGGCTTAATTAAAGATCCACCCAAATCCCTAATTGTTGCTATCTACAATAATAAAGGTGGAGTGGGAAAAACAACAACGACCATTAATCTTGCAGCCTCCTTAACCTTAGCTAGCAAGAAAGTTCTAGTTATTGATCTAGATCCTAATCAAAAAGATTTAACTGAGTCACTACAGTTTAAGACAAAGCCAATGGGTTTATTTGAATGTCTGTCTGAGCGAAAAGATATTAATGACGTCATTTGTAATTGTATGGTTACGAGTAAAAAAACAGGGCAAATTTATTCTTTTTCTGTAATTCCAGCAGATGATATTTTTACCGAGAAAAGTGATCAAGAATTATCATATTACTTGGAAATTGAAAGCTTGCGGAAGAAGTTGATGGATGTGATTGATCACTATGACTATATATTAATTGATGCTCCTCCTAACTGGCGTTTTTTTAGTAAAAGTGCTGTTTTTGCCTCAGATGTGGTCTTAATTCCAACTAAACATAATAATATTTACGCTCTCAGAAATGCTGCTTTGGCCATCAAATCCTTTATTCCGCAAATTCAAGAGTTACGGCGAGATCGGGATGCTTCTAACTTGGATCCAGGTCCCCAAGCCTTACCTATCTTTTGGAATGGTGAAAAGATCACAGCTGCCCAAAGGGAGTTAGCTTATCAAGCTATTGATCAACTGATCGCCCAAGACTCAGATTTAGGACCTTACTTTTACCCACAATACACCAGAGCCACCAAAAATAGAGCTATTTTTACGCTGCCGAATTATGCTGGCATTGCGGGTGCTGCTTTTTCAGCTGTTCCTGCTGTCTATGCTAACAACAAAGTGCGGGAATACTATTATGCTCTGGCGAAGGAGTACTTTCTGCAATGACAGATGGTATTGGCAATTTAAAATATGTGTTTATGGATGACATTGATCCCAGTGATAGCACCCAAGCCGCTCCTTTTTTGATCAATGCAGCTGCCCACTATCTTCAACATTGGGGCCAGAACTATATCCCTGTGATTGTGAAAGAAATCCGGCCCGGTCGGTATCAAGTGATCGCTAACTCCTTTGTATTTGCCGTAGCCGAACTTGCTGGATTAGAACGAATATGGTGTTTGGTTACCCAAGATCAGACAGGTGTTGAAACAATAGCTCAAGTTTTAGCTCAAGAGCAAACACCTAAACTCAATCTATCTACAGCCTCTAGAGATGAGATCAAGGAAGCGCTAGAGTACTTGTCCCAAAGACCAGGTAGCCCTTTGAGTCGGTTAAATGTGCTGGTTGCTACTAGTCGCATCGATGAATCCCCTCGGCAATATTGGAAAAATCTGGAACCCATTACAACCCTGAAATGCGGGATTACCAAGGGGACAAAATTGAAAGCTCTTGAACAAATCTTTTACTTAACCCCTCAACCCCTTCCAGAAGTTATTCAGGATCCAATTATTCTTAGATCATTACCCATAGCAGACTTGAAGAAGATAGCTAAAAACCGAGGGTTGACAGGATATTCAAAAATGAAAAAAACTGAGTTGATTGATCAACTAAGCCAAAAGACACTGGTCCCAAATAATGCAACAATAACTGAAATGAAGCAGCTCTCTCAGTCCGAAGCAAAGTCGTAAAAATAGTATCGGCTACCGTGTCTGTCTCTCCATAACCCAGCCCAAGAACACAGATTCAATACTCAGATCATCCTACTATAAATGCAAAAACCCGCTCAATGAGCGGATCTTAAGTGGGGTCATTTCTGATCGGAGCGAAAGGATTTGAACCTTCGACCCCCACTACCCCAAAGTGGTGCGCTACCAAGCTGCGCTACGCCCCGGATCATGATGTAATGCTCATTCTGATTGAATGGCTTTGCTAGTATAGCACCATCTTTTGAGATTCGACCAGAAGTTGAGTTACTGCCTATCTGAGGTTCTGCTTAGGAAGTGAGGGCTTCTAGGCAAATCAATTGTGTAGCATTTGCTTTATTTTGATGTCCTTACATTAAGATGAAGACTGTAATGTTAATCTTGCTAATCGTGCCCCAAGATCCATTGGCTTCTCTTAAAATCTATGACCCTCAGGCGATTGCCCAATACTATCGCTGGCGAATCTGGCAAGTTGTTCTACGAGCCTTAACTATTTTGATCCGGTTTCTCAGCTTTGGCCTGGCTCTCAAAGTCGATGAATGGCAGGGCAAGACCGAGAAAAACTTGACTTTACGAGCAAGTCAGTTACGTCATTTGTTAGTTGATCTGGGCCCGACTTACATCAAGGTTGGACAAGCACTCTCAACTCGACCTGATTTGATTCGGAGAGATTACCTTGAGGAGCTAACAGCCCTGCAAGACCAATTACCGGGTGTGTCAGCAGCAGAAGCCTATGCCAAGATTGAACGAGAGTTAGGTCAACCTGTTCACAAATTTTATGCTCAATTTAGTCCTGAGCCTGTGGCAGCAGCGAGTTTAGGCCAAGTTCATAAAGCTCAGTTACACACAGGGGAGTGGGTGGCTGTTAAGATTCAACGGCCTAATTTGGTTAAGCAACTGAGCCTAGATCTCTATCTGATTCGATGGCTATCGGGTTGGATTGGTCCCTATCTTCCTCTGAACTTGGGTCGCTCATTGACTCATATTGTGGACGAATTTGGCACTAAGTTATTTGAGGAAATTGATTATTTAAACGAAGGACGTAACTGTGAGAGGTTTGCAGCCTACTTCCGAGATGATCCTGATGTCTATGTTCCCAAGATTTATTGGGCTTATTGCAGTAAGCAAGTGTTGACACTGGAATGGATTGATGGCATCAAACTTACCAATGTTGAAGGGATCCGAGCGGCCAATCTTGATATTGCTTCTTTAGTCAGAATTGGGGTAGTTTCTTCCCTTAAGCAACTCTTGGAGTATGGCTTCTTTCACGCTGATCCGCACCCTGGCAATTTGTTTGCTCTACGCAACGGTAAAATGGCATTTATCGATTTCGGTATGACGGACCAGATCTCTCAAGAGATGAAAGAAAATTTGGTTGATGCGCTTGTCCATTTGGTTGATCGAGATTACCGTGCTCTCCTTACGGATTTTATTCGACTTGATTTTTTGATCCCAGAGGTAGAACCGGAAACGATTATCCCGCCTTTAAAAATTGTGCTTGATAATATTGTACTTAGAGAAGTAGGGAACTTTAACTTTAAAACAGCCACCGATCAATTTTCAGATTTGATGTATCAATACCCGTTTCAGGTTCCTTCTAATTTTGGCTTAGTAATTCGGTCAGTGGTCACGCTTGAAGGGGTTGCATTAAGTTTGGATCCTAAATTTAAGTTGGTTGCGATTGCCTATCCCTACGTGGCAAAACGCTTGCTAACTGACGAATCACCTGGCTTAAGACAACGATTGACTCAAGTATTGATCAAAGATGGCAAGTTTTACTGGAATCGGCTGGAAAATCTCATAGAGATTGCTAAACTAGATGGCGATTTAGATCTAGTCCCTACAGCTCAAATGGGGTTGCAATACTTGGCTTCAGAAGAGGCCCTTTATCTTCGACGACAATTGGTTCTGGCCCTGACTGAAGATGATCATCTACAAATTCACCATCTCCAACGACTATGGCAGCTGGTGCAACCTGAGATCACCTCTGATCGAATTTGGACCTTTGTGGTGGAGCTACTCAAACAATCATTTCCTTTACCTATTGAAAGTGTTGCGAGTAGTTTTTTACCCTGGTCTAGCTCAGAAACCAGTAGCTGATCAAATGTGATTATCATTACTTTAGCCGTGGAGCTTTAGCCTCAGGATCATAATACTGATCAGCTCAATAGCTATCAGCTCAATAGCTATCAGCTCAATAGATTGATCATCAGACCATTACTGTTAATGAACATGTTTCAGATTGACTGGTTGTGGATCGTGACACCGTTAATAGGGGTGTTGTTACTAATTGATATACCCCAACAGGTGCTGGTGCCCTACCAAGCCTTGATTGGAAAAGAAACCCCCCGATACACAGTAGCTGGCTTTGTTGTCCTGGATAGCTTGGTAGCAATAGCTAAACCAGCTGTTTTGGGTGTGATTAGAACTTCAGAGCGTTTCTTTCAGTTTTGTCACCAGGTTCTAGACGTTATCACAGCCAAACCTACTTCTGACGTTGCTCCAGCCTGGTGGCGGGGGTTAAGAGAACTCTTTCAACGTAAGGCTTCTATCCCTGAGCGTGCTGGGATTTGGTTTAGTGTCGGGAACCTCTTTTACCTTTGCTTGTACTTACGCCCCGACTTGATTTTGGCAGCTCTGTTTCAAGCAGTGATGGATCTAACGCTGCAGCCCCTTGCAGAGCTAGTTTACAACGTCACACCGCTTAAAATAGTGGGGTTTGTCATTGGTCTAGCTGGAGTAGGCCTCTATTTCTATCACACCTGTTTTGTCGATATTTTTTATGGTAAGTACCATGATCCACAACAAGTCGAGATCAATTTAGACTCTGCACTACCCAAGCGCTATCCTGATTTTCCCTACCAACAGCAGTTTCATGCCTATGAACAAGAAGTCAGACTTGCCATTGATGGTCATATTGCTTTTGGAGGTGCTAGAGCCTCACTGTTTTCATTTGTGATGGCTGTACTCTCAGGACGGTTACAAGGCCGGGTCCGCTCAAAATTGGTTCCTGCTGCCTTATTTGAGTATCTGGCTAAACATAGCCCCAAACTCCAGGATAATAGCTATGCCATTCGATCGGCTTTGAATCCCTTGCTGAATCCAGTGGGATTTAGTAATGTCCTAGCTTTGATCGCCGCCGCACTAGTAACCCTTTCTGAAGCGATCGCCGTGAGCACCTCTGGATCCCCACCTGAGCATCTGGCCCATCAAGCCGCCTTTACAGCTGGTTTCTTAACCATTCTGAAAAAGTTGGGCTGGATTGCCGCTACCTTCCATAGTCGAATTCAACAGGTTATTGATGCTCAACCTTTACGGACAGAGGTGCTAGCTGTTCAACCTGATCCTTTACCGGCTTGGCAGCAGTGGTTGCAGCAGATGCACCATCAGTGGCAAGAGAGTTCAACTATCTACTTCAAACTCGATCAGTGGTTGGCTCAACGGATCCAGCGACTCAAAGTTGATGTATGGGAAGGGATGAAGTACTTGTATCCTATCTTTGGAGTGTTCTCACTGGTGGTGATCGAAGGAGAAATTGCTGTGAGTGCTTATGAACAAGTGTTTCAACCCTGGCATGAGGGATTAGTTCAGGCCTTGACAGTATGGGGTTATACCTTGCCACCTTTGTTGAACTTGAGTTGGTATACGCTAAGCGCTAATCCTGAGGCTATTTATCGGATCGGCATGGCGGTGACGTTTTTACCAGGGTACTGGCTCTATATTGGTCTTAGTGATCATGAGAATCGCCTGAATGCGGATACCTATGGTGAGTCTGATCCAACCGTTGATCAAATTGATTGGCTGTTAACAAGTGACTGGCAATGGTTTTGGACCGAATTTCTAGCAGGTTGTGAGAATAACCGACATCGGTATGCTCGGATTGTTGCAGCTGTCGTTAATGAAGACTGGCGTCAACAGATTTGTCAGTATCTAGCCATTCAAAAACCAGATGATGCTTTACAATTTAAGCCTGTCAATTTAGTGCTCCTCTCCTTAAAACGGTTACAAAGTATAAGACAGCAGGAACAGTCTGGTCCTACTAAAACAGGAAAAGGTGATACCTTGATCGAAGCCTACCGCCGACAATTGGATAAAAGCTATTCCCCTCTCCAAGCTGCTTAAGCACTCAATAGGAAGCCACCCAGCCTTCTAGAACTGCTTTAAAAACCTTAGATCACTGGTGTAAAACAAGCGAATATCTTGGATTTCATGCAACAGCATTGCTACTCGTTCAACTCCAATACCGGCAGCGAATCCTGTGACTTGATCGGGGTTATACCCTACAGCTTCAAATACGTTGGGATCCACCATGCCACAGCCAAAGATTTCTAGCCAACGGGAGCCAAACTTGACATCCATTTCAGCCGATGGCTCTGTAAACGGGAAATAACTAGGGCGAAATCGGGTCTCACGCTCACCGAGTAGCCGCGTCACAAACTCTCGTAACGTCCCCTTGAGATCAGAAAACGTTAAATTTTCACTCACAGCTAGAATTTCAACCTGATGAAAGACAGGGGAATGTGTGGCATCTACAGTATCTCGGCGCACGACACGGCCCCCATGAACAATTCGTAACGGGGGTTGATGAGTTTGCATGTGGCGCACTTGCACAGAAGAAGTCTGGGTTCGTAGCAAAAAGCCGTGATCTAAGTACAAGGTATCCTGCATATCTCGAGCAGGGTGATCAGCAGGAGTATTCAAGGCTTCAAAGTTGTAGTATTCAGTCTCGATTTCAGGACCATGAACAACTGTATAACCCATGCCTACAAAAATATCTAGAATGCGATCTATCGTCGCTTGAAGCGGATGGACCCGTCCCAAGGGGCGGATCGGACCTGGCATGGTGACGTCTAAAGTTTCAGCAGCTAGTTGGGCCTCCAGTTGGGCCTGCATTAAAGTTTGTTTGCGATCTTCAAGAGCAGTTAGCAGAGATTCTTTAACCTGATTGGCCAAGGCCCCAATTCGAGGTCGTTCCTCAGCTGATAGTTTGCCCATCCCCCCTAAAATGGCTGAGAGCTTCCCTTTCTTGCCCAAAAAGTCAATGCGGACTTGTTCCAGTGCTTCAGGTGTATCTGCGTGTTGGACTGCTGTTAAAGCATCCTGTTTGAGGGCATTGAGTTGCTCTTCCATAAGTTTAAAATCCAGAGGATCTTAGCAATGTTAAAGGTATCCACACTTTATCATGCCAATGTGGATCTCTAGATACCTTAGTCACTAAGCCATAGCAGATTAAACAGATAGCTCTGATTTAGGTAGGGTTTGGATGGACTTGATGAGGAGATTCAGGAGCCATTCGAAACTCTCATCCATAGAGGCCTGAGGGACCCAACGCGTCTGTTCAAGCTCAATAAAGCCATGAAATGCTGACCAAAAGCATTGAACTGCAAACATCATTTGCTCGCTATCTACGCCAAAGGCACGTAAACATCGAGTATAAAAGTCTGAATTAGATTTAAGGATGGCTCTGAACTCAGGCGCATCAGCATCTAAGGTAGTATCAGCCATAACACTGTAGAGAGACGGATTTTCATGTGCAAATTGGCGATAGGTATACGCAATTCCTCGCATGATTGAATTTGGATCTTGGTGATCAGTCAAATCTTCGAGTCGAGCCACCAGTTGACGCCACCCTTCAATGGCTACAGCTTGGCGTAAGTCATCATGACTGGATACGTGATTGTAGAGAGAAGGTGGCTGAATTCCCAGCTCTCGGGCTACTCGATTGATCCCTAAACCAGCAACTCCTTCCTTCTCAATGCAAGCTAAAGCAGCTGCAATCACGTCAGTACGGGTCAAAGACGATCCTTTCCGGCGCGGCATAATACACCCCATTCCTTGCAAGAATTAAGGATAAAACAAAGCGGGACCCCTGGTAACCATAGGGTTTGGAGATTTCCTCCTGATTTAGAGAGAATCAAGGCTTCGACTATCCTAAAGATAGGATAACAACATAAGCTCACGAGGATGCTGCTAGTGTTAGGATTTGTGGTCAGTACCATTACCGATGAAATGACAAAACGGCTCAATCTATGGCTAGATGAGACTGATCTCTGGATAGAGTCTATTCAATTTACAGTTCAGACAACGGTTACCGATCTTCTCGTCACGGCGATTTCGACCGCTGATCAGGTGGGTGAATCTTGGTTTGAGTCCTTTGAACACTCCATCTTGGCTGATTTAGAGGTCTATCATCGTTATAGTGTGTATCATGAGTCTTTGACATTTGATCCTGTACTTGATCAAAATGATCCTGTCTACCCCCCATTGCTAGGGATACTGGGTGATGCGTCTTGCTTGAACAATGCTCTTTCACCCCACCTTCGCTGTGCCATCAATCCCTCTGGACCTTGTGAAGGGTGCCCTGATTACGAACTACGTCCCGAGATAGAGACCAAATGTTGAGGCTAAATGTTGAGGCTAAATGTTGAGGCTAAATGTTGAGGCTAAA
>CAYSWV010000029.1:0-14834 GCA_964434865.1 uncultured bacterium | reverse complement strand
AATGTTGAGGCTAAATGTTGAGGCTAAATGTTGAGGCTAAATGTTGAGGCTAAATATTAATTTTATTCACATGGTAAAGGGGATAACCCCTCTCGTCTGCAGTAACTGAGAACGGTATTTTGAAGTAACATCGTTACTGTCATAGGTCCAACCCCCCCTGGAACGGGAGTAATGGCACCAGCCACCTCTTTAACAGCTGGATAGTCGACATCCCCCACTAGGCGAGCAGGTCCGTCATAGCTTGAGATCCGGTTGATCCCGACATCAATAACTGTAGCACCGGGTTTTACCATATCTGCGTGGATGGTATTCGGTTGACCCACAGCTACCACCAAAACATCAGCTTGTCGGGTGATATGGGCCAGATCATGAGTTTGAGAATGGGCCATAGTTACGGTTGAGTTGGCTGCCAATAGCATCAGACTCACTGGCTTACCGACCAAGAGACTACGACCTACAACCACACTATGCATACCCGCTAATGGGATCGGGGCCTCCTCTAGTATTCGCATGACACCAAGAGGGGTACAACTTTGCAATCCAGGTTGACCTCGGACCAATCGACCCAAATTAACTGGATGAAGACCGTCCACATCTTTATCAGGATCAATGGCTAACAGAAGTTGTGTCGCATCTAGGTGGTCAGGTAGAGGCAATTGGACTAAGATGCCGTCGACAGCTTCATCTCGATTCATCTGTTGAATCACAGCTAGGACCTCTTGGGTGGTTACAGATGCCTCAAAATGCTGGCCAAAGGACTGAATACCCACTTGGGAACATGCTTTCTCTTTATTTCGTACATAAGTGGCACTGGCTGGATGATCACCCACCATCAACACAGCTAGGCCGGGCGCTCGATGGGACTGCTGATAATGACTGATCTGCTCACTGAGCTGGGCTTGGAGGCGTTTTGCTAGTGCTTTACCGTTTAATGTGATGGCTGTCATGAGGATCTCTGGTCGTAGAATAAGATTTACTTTGTGATCTGGTGTTTTTACGTAGTTGAAGCTAAAGATCTCGCATTTATACTTTGTATTTCCATTGACAACTCAATCACTAGTTGTGTGCACAAGAGTTTCAAAACTTAAACAAAGTAAAGGTTTAGAGCCATGTTGTTGCTTAGAATCCTATTCTAGGATAAAAGAGTCGAACCAAAATTTCTCACATGGCTACTCCATTACAAGTAAAAGAGTACTTGGCTTGTTGGCTGCAATTGGGTCGGTCAGTCATTATTGAGCGAACAAGTGGGTCAACTACACTACAGCCCAACACCATTCTGGGGCCAAGGCAATTCAGCCCAGAGTTTGAGGCCTGGTGGCAAACTATTCAAGCTCAGGCTGATCAGTGTCATTTAGAGGGTACAAATGAAACCATTGCCGAACTACTCAGTGATCAATGGGAGGTTACAGCCTGCAGTCGCTGCCAGATACCGGTCACTATCCCTACTCGAGGTATGGTGACTCATTCATGCCCGTGTTCTGACCTAGAGTCTTGGCCCAATGATGAAACTCTACCACCTCGCCAATCTGATAGCTTTACTCAACGATCTCGGCTTGAACATATTCACGACCGCCTCTGTCATTCCCACTATGATTGATTATCCTGCCCAGCCCCATAACTTAAGGCACGTAACCATTGGTGCCAATAGTAGTGAGGTTGTTCTGGATTAGAGGTGAAGACAGAGTCCAGCTGTTTGCCAATGGGATAAAGACCTGTATATAGACCAAGAGCACTGAAGTGTTTGATCCAGGTTAGTAATGGCATGAATCCCAATTCAGGTACAAGCTGAGCTACCAAACCAGGATCAGAAAGGGACAAAGTTGATAAAGTCTGCAATAGACCTGGAAACTGCACAACATCTTGCAGAAAAGGTTTAACAACGGGTTCTCCCAAATTCATCATGGTCGAGAAAACTTTAGCCAGCAAGGTGTTGATTTGATTGGGATCGGGGTGACTGCTGACTTCAACACTCATAGCTTTTTGAAATAACCAAGTCACCGATAGATTGGGTTGATAGGGTTGGAGCAGAGCCAGATCACGACTAGTCATTGCATCTGCTTGTAAAGCTTCATGAATGCCTTGGTCTAAGCGTTTGAGATGACGCAACATAGCTCCAAAGCCCCCAAAGCTCAAAGGTGATTGACATCCACTACTGTCCCCAATAGCCAGGATCCGATTCCAGGGGCTCTGGAAGGGACTCTGCCGATACGCGGGGAAACAACCGAACAAGATCCGTTGAAAGTGGATTTGATCTAGTTCTACAGATTGGTAAGTTGGCAATAAGCGCAAATAGTCTTCAAACAGCATGGTTAAACTGATGCGGGCTGGATCAGCATCAACATAGGTAAATAAATAGGTTGTCCGTCCATCCCGGGCTGGAAAAGCTTCCCAAAAATACTGGCACTGATGTTGAATCGGGGTAAAGGTATACAACAGATCTCCGGTGGTTAAGTCAGGTAACCCTTTAGCACAGCTCCCCACTACTAGACATACACCCTCAGGCTTCTGGCCATGCCGTGCTTGCTGCACCACGGGCGAAAAATACCCCATGGCATCTAGCATTAACCGTGAGGACAACCGGGTTCCAGCCTGGATCTCAATACCATCAGGGTGAATAGTTGCAGATTCAAAGGTTGAAGACTCTAATAGGGATCCCCCTGCTTTTAAGAACTGCTGCTTCAGCAATTCAAGTAATTGCACCGGATCAACACCAATATTGAGAATATCTCGTACCCAAAAGTCGGGGCTTCCTAAAAAGCCTAATCGGGCTGGATTGTAATGAGTCACCATGATCTGATCGAGTTCTGGTTCGGTCAGCAACCCTAAGTCAAGGAGTACCTGCAATTCGTGTCTGGAAATATTCCATTCTTGTTGCCGCCCTCGTAGTTGTCCCCGTTCAATGAGAGCAACTCGCCACCCCCGTTTTGCTAAAACAGCACCCATGAAAATGCCTAGGGTGCCACCACAAATAACAACATCCCAATCCACCCCATCTAGCTGAGTAGGATCCTCATAGATTACAGGATGACTGTCTTTACCGGTTGAGTGTTTAAGTCTAAACCAAACTTGATCGGCCCGGGTTAAGTTAGCTTGATCAGCTTCAGATAGATGAGTTGCAATAGACATAGGCTTACCTACAGGAAAGGTCTTGAGACCCACACGTTAGATCCTAACAAGTTTGCTGAGTCTGTTGCTGTTTTGCTTCAACTCTTAAGCTAGAGGGCGCTCTTAACTATTGAGTGGCTTGGAGCAAAATTCGAGCAAGAACTTCTACCGGTTTAAAGGGTTGGCTAATGAAGTCTGTAATACCAGCTTGGATTAAACACTGTAGATCAGTAATGTCCTCCGGTAAATCCAATAGCGCTATCCACTTTAGCTGAGGTTGAAAAATGCCAGATGTATAGTGTTCTAACCACGGGTGCTGATGAGGTGCCATCCCTGTTAGGTCTACTAGAACCACCTTGGGTGTAAGATCTTGAATAATAGCAGGATCAATATACAGTTGAAAGCAGTGCATCTCAACGAATCCCGGTCTAACCCATTGTTTGATCAGGGTTGCTAAAGTAGGGCTATTACTGAGCAGAATGCCTTTGATCAACTGGGTAGACGTTGGATCTCTAGCAACGATCTGATGAAGGGATGCCACTAGCTGGTTGACTACCTTCACAGCAGCTAACTCAGGTTCGGGACTAGTCGGTTGCGTGATGTGTAAATGCGCTAACAAGTGCCGAGCTATCTTAGAGCCGTCAGCAAGACCATAAGTTCCTAGCAGCCCGCTCAATTGATGAGCATCATGATAAGCTTGTTGTTTGATCTCAGAAGTAGCTGAAGACCACTGTTCAATAGTATGGCTTAGACGTTCAACTTGTTGAAGAGTTTCAGGTTGAAATCGAAGCCAAGCCTCAGCAAGAGCCGCTTTGACTTTGGCTGGCCCTGGGGCCGGAGCTTGAACCTTGAGTACACCCTGATCAGGAGGCTTGGGGGGTAAGCCCAACCGATATCCCAAACCATAAACCGTTTCAATCACCTTATCCGGTGCCCCAGCTTTTCGCAGTTTTTGACGTAACCCCCGAATATGAACACGAACTGTTTCTTCGCCTGGTGAATCTTCCATTGACCAGAGCTGATCTAGAATTGCATTCAAGCTGAAGACACGATTTTCGTTACGGAGAAATAATTCTAAAAGACTGTACTCTTTAGGGGTCAAACTCAAAGGGATATCCTGATAGTATACTTGACAACTCACAGGATTTAATTTGAGATATTCCCACTCTAACTCAGTTGAAGTAACCGATGCTTTACGTCTGACTAGTGCTCGAATCCGAGCCAACAACTCATTGAGATCAAAGGGCTTAACCACATAATCATCGGCACCTGCATCTAAGCCCTGCACTTTATCGGTACCTGTATCTAAAGAGGTCAACATTAAAATGGGTTGCTGGTAGCCCTCAGCTCGTAACCGCTTACAGAGGCTAATCCCATCCAACCTTGGCAAAACGACATCTAACAGCAGTAGATCGTAACTGCCAATATCAGCATATTCCCATCCCTGTTGACCATCTACAACCCAATCAACTAGGTGGTTTTGATGGCCCAATGTTTTTGTTAATAGGTCGGCTAATCGTTGATCATCCTCTACTAACAGAATCTTCATATCGAACAATCCAGCAGTAGTATCAGTTTACACACTAATAAAGTGGGACGCACAGAGTTATGATCAGTTGAGAGCGTCCTAGTGCATCAAAGTCCTAGTGCATCAAATAGTATGCGTGATTCTACAGAACTATCAAGACTTAATAGCGCTACCTACTGCCACTCAGCTCATCCCTATTCAAACCAGATCAGACAAAGACTGAAACTCCTGCGCATGATCGCGCAACTCAACCTCAGTCACTGGGCTGTCAGCCTCTTACTGGCCTAAGCTAGAAATAGGCTAATGATCAGAAAGAATAGATCTTCTGCAACTATAGCAACTGGAAGCAGCTCATCATGGGTTCCTCATCTTCACAACCCGATCTTCACGAACTAGAAACTCAACTAGCTCAACTCTTGTATGACTATGGGTCTACGAACGTCTTGGATGTGATTTCAGACTTAGCATGGGATCAGTGTCAGGCTGGGTTAGCTCAATCAGGCCGCTGGCGTCGCATTTTTATCGCCCTTCAAGAGGTTGTGGCTGCAGATCGCTATGAATCAGCCTAGATTGGTTTACAAGGTGAGCACCGGCTACAGTAGGGAAGTCTCAAGTTAGGTTAGTTGTTGTGAAACGGAAGGATTGTGCAGAAATTTGGAGTCGATCACCCTGCTGGGTTGGGCTTGGAATGCTGCTGCTAAGTAGCTGTGGTGATCCCAATGTTCCTCTAACTCGACCCCCGAGAGATGAGTTCCGAGTGTCTTCTCCCCGACCGCCACGGATTGATCGCACCCCACCACCCCGACCGACACCCACTCCCAGTCTTCAACCCAGTTTGGGCCAACTGACCGCTACTTTCTTCAACATACCCTGGTCTACTTCAACTCCACCCAGCCTGTTACAGCTCACAGCCCAATTTCTTGATATTTCATTACCCCAACCCTCATCGGGAGGCTCTCCCCGTCTAACTCCCCAGCAACTGGAACA
This sequence comes from uncultured bacterium, assembly GCA_964434865.1. Lineage (GTDB taxonomy): Bacteria > Cyanobacteriota > Cyanobacteriia > Thermostichales > Thermostichaceae > CAYSWV01. Next base: position 9,214 of record CAYSWV010000029.1, on the reverse strand, counting down.
ACTCCAGCAATTAGATCCAGAACAGCTTGACCAGCTTCAACAATTAACACCTGACCAATTAGAGCAACTCCGGCAGATCAATCCTAGTGAACTTGACCTTGAGAAGCTGCAGCAACAACTTGATCCCAATACGCTTGAACAGTTAAAGCAGTTAGACCTAGATAGTCTCCCTTTGGATCCAGCAGCCCGACAAGAGCTATTGCAACAACTCCAACCCTCTGATCTGAGTACTCTTGATCCGGAGGACACCTTGCAGCAATGGCGACAGCTCCAACAACCTTAGATAAAACCGCAGCTTTAGGCAAAACCGCAGCCTTAGGCAAAACCACAGCCTTGGGCAAGACCACAGCCTTAGACAAAATCACAGTAGGACTAGAGATAGATTAATCCACAAGAGTGACTTGATCATCAAGGTCCAGTTGAACTTCAATAACTTCAGCATTAGCAAGGTCGGTATCAGCCGTGTCATCAGCAAGAGGGTACTCCTCCAGCGGTGTGTCTACTAGACGATTCAAGGAAATCTCATCTTGAGGATCCACGGCTATGATCTCGCCATCTGGGGATAAAAAGACCCGATACGTTAAAGCTGTGTTTAGATCAGCAGGAGTTGTCCAATTGGTGTTTAGAAGGGTTTCAAGGTCACTCAGAGCTGTTATGGCGGTGGTTTCGTCACTTTGTGATCTAGCCTGGTCAGATGCATCTAAAGTCTCTTGAGCTAGATCAGTAGCATCAGTTTCAGGTACGGCTGGGGCAGGTAAGGCGGCCTGCGGTTCCGCATCAGGATCATCACCGGCTGACTCAGGTGATGTTGGGGAGACCAATGAAGAGGTGTTCTCCTCAGCCAGATTCTCAGCAATATTGGATGGGTTAAGACTCAAAGCAATAGCAGCAGCGACACCGATGCCTCCAACTAGTAAAGCGGCTATCCCTGTGGGTTGAGCGTACCACTGACGCGGTTGTTTGGTCTTAATGGACTCTAACTGAGGTAGATCGGCAGCCATATCTTCAATAACTTCAGCTAAATCAAAGAGCTGCGTTGTGGTCAAATCGACTTGGGCAATGCCCTCTCCTTGTCGAACTGTCAACCGATGTGTCACAAAGTCTAAAGGTCGGATAGCGACCGTACCACTGAAGGTTCCCTGAGATTGATGGGTCAAAACAAAGGTCAAATACCGGTTCAAAACTGTTGAAAGATCCTTGAGAATGATTTGATCGGCTGTGATGGTTTTAGTGGTTTGAGCTTGGCGAATATCAAGACTACTAAACAGTGATTGAGTAATAGTGGCTAGCGTTGGCTCCGTGTTGGATTTGGCTACCGCTTCACCTTCCACTTTGAGAGTAACTGAACTATGGCTATAGTCTTGAGAGACAGTAACTATTGGCATGGCTTTTCCCAAGTAAAGATGTTTAAATTCAGTTGAGTTGATCAGGGCAAGCCTAAGATGGCTCCGATGAGGGGGTAGGTTCCTCAGATTCAGCTGATTCAGCCTCAGGTGGCAGATCCATTTCTGGGCGATTTAAGAGGGCAGACCATAACCGTTCAGGACCGCGGTTGCTCCCATAGAACAACAATTCCATGAGGAGGCGTAATCCTAACTCGGTGATGCTATCAGTGGTCAGAAAATCACCATCAACCATGCGACTCCGATAATGAGAATTAAATTCATCCAGGTAGTCGGCTAAGGCAGGAACTTGGTAAGGAGATTGTTCAGCTGCGACAGCTACTTCCAGATGTTCAACAATAGTTCGGATTTTGTCATGATGTTGGCGGGCTAGATAACAGATCACAAAGACCAGCGCTCTGGCCTCATCAATATCAATTTTTTTGCGGCCACCCGTACTTCGTCTTAATGGATTCGCATTTCGGAGGCGCCATAAGTTGACTCGATCACTCACTAAATGATCTAGATTCAGCTCTCGCGCTGCAGCCAGCGTAGCTTCTGAACTCTCACCGGCCAGACATTCCAGTCCCAAAAACAACAGATCTAACTGAGCTTTGGTTGTGCCTGATGGAGTTGTTGGCGATCCATCGGGTAACGTTAATGCTTTAATCCGATCTTGATTATTCACAGTTGTTGTTAGCACCATTTCCAACCTCTTATAGTGGCTCCTCCAGGGCGAAGTCGCAAGCCTTAGGGTCAATAGAGGCTCTAAGGTTGCTTCAGGTAGAGCCAGCATTAGGACTCTTACTCTATCAACTCAACAGTCTCAGTTTAAAGGTAACGGGGGGATCCGTAGAGTTGGTTTCAAGTTCTGCAACTTCGATTTACCTGGAAGCGTAGGCTTACATCATGGCTACCCAGTGTTTACATCTAATCGTTGATGATGGAGTCTACTAGGCCCAGACTTAACGATACCCTTAAATGGTTTAAGGTAGGCTTTGAAGTAAGACTCGAACTAACTCTGCTGAGTTATGAGCAACGTGATGAAAAAAGTCAAGGAAATCACTGCTATCTCCAGTGTCACTGACTGATCTAACTAATAAACAAGGAATACCTGCATCTTGAGCCACTCGGATCACAGCAACGCCTTCCATCTCCACAACATCGGCTTGAGTCCGACTGTAAATTTGTTGCCGAATTTGCTCCCCTGCCACAAAAGTATCTCCAGAGGTGACTAACCCTGGGTAAATCTGGGGAGTATGAGTAGCCAATGGATCTAATGTTGCTTGATGACTCACTTGAGTAGCCACTTCAAATAAAGCGGGATTCACTTCAAGCACTTGAGCCTCTTCACCTGGCAAGAAATCTAACCCTAAGGAAAAGCCCTGATCACGACCCATGCCAAAATCATGTTCAATAGCCCGATGCGCTAAAATCACATCCCCCATTTGTAGATCTGGGCGTAATCCTGCAGCGACCCCTGTAAAGACAATGCCTTGAACCGGAAACTGGCACACCAAGGTTGTGGCTGTGATCGAAGCTCGGACTTTACCAATCCCGCCTTGCACCAACACCACAGGATGACCATATAACTGCCCTTGAAAGAAATCACGCCCTAAGTGGGTATGGGTGCTAACTGACTCCATAACAGATCTCAACATCGTGATCTCTTCAGGCATAGCTCCCAAGATCCCCAGCATAAAGGTCTCCCAAAGTAGTATGAGTATCCTAATCTAGATCCCTATGGGACAGCCTAGATCCCTGTAGTATAGATTGAGCCAGGCCAATCCGAAACCACCCCCTCTCCTTCTGAGGGACTTGTTGCTTGATCAGACGATCGAGACGAAGTCGTACCTGAGCGCTGGGATAATAAACGTTCCACTTCTTGGTTGAGCTTGACCTCATTAATGGGCTTAGTCATATAACTGGTAGCCCCCGACAGTTTGCCTTTGACACGATCCAATAGGCCATCACGAGAGGTCAGCATCAAAATAGGAATCGCTTTGAAGTCATCTAGGTTCCGGACAATTCGACTAAGCTCCAGCCCATCAATCCCTGGCATCGTGACATCTAAGATCAACAAGTCCGGTCGGTGTTGAAAGAGTAAATTGAGTAACTCAGAGGGATTGCCTGTAGTGGTAACCCGGTAATTAGGTAAGAATTGCTTTAACAGCTCTTGAATAACCATGCTATCGTCTACAGCCAAGATCGATTTGGTTAAGCTCGTCCGAGGCTCTAAACCAGGTGGTGTTTGTAAACTAACAATGCCCTTCTTACTCCACACGGCGAATAAATGGGCAATATCTAACGGATCACGAGAGAGTCGAGTTGAAATAGCTTCAAGTGATTGACCATCTTTAGTTAAATTGAAGAGCTTCTGGTACTGGTCTTCGGTCACCTTATAGCGATTCAGGCGTTCCCAATTGACAATAGGCACAGCCGACATTGTGGGCACAGCTACCTGCACTTGTAACCACTGATCACGTCGTTCAGCAGCTTGTTGGAGTAATGGTTCTAATTCAAATCCGGCAATAGGAGTTTCACGTTCTAAGATATTGCTCACTTCAAATTGACAGGTACCAGCTTGATCATAAAGATAGCGATCAAAATCCATCATCAAGGTAAGCCAGATGGCATCCTCGACTTCGCCAGGCTTGAGCAGGGCCAGTTGTGTCATTCCATCGATCAACTCCTGGAGTGAATTATCTCGCATCAAGCGCTCTTGCACGACTTGGATCGCTCGTTTGGACCAGCCCAAGTTAAGTCGAGGAATGAGTCGGGACATCCGTTTTAGAAAAATCCGGGTATCAATCAGTCGGTCGGCAGAAAATGTTAGTCGACCGTGATAGAACATCAGCATCCAGGTGTCATTGGCTTCCGGTTGATCCGGAGTTCGAAGATTGATGCGTAAGTAGCCAGTGGTAAAGTGTCGACTGTGTTGCCTGAGTAAGGTTGGCAGTTCTTGGACACCAAAAACGTAGCGGGACATGTGTTCTCTCCAGCTGTGGTTTGTAATTACTCCATGACTGGCCCTAACTTCATTTCACAATCAAGACTTGATGGCAAAACTCAACGATCCACTCAGCCACACCCTAAGCTCAGCTGCATCGTAAGTCAGATCATCAACAATAGGTCAGATGGATCAACGAACCTCAACACCTCATCCACTGAGACTCAACCAAGTTAACGTGAGCGACAACCCGCTGCAAGGGAAATGATCCTTAAACTTGGATATGAATACTTTACATCGTAAATCTTAGTTCATAAATAGTGGTTAGTGATGTTACCGAAAAGCACTAGCACTTGTCAAATTTACCTGACATCCGGGGATCAACTTAGGCCTCAAGGGATCGGGTTTGGAGCTGAAAAAGAGACTGAATGCCTGATGTAGCTAACTCCAGCATGGTATGAAGTTGTGCTGGTGAAAAGGGTTGTTGTTCGGCTGTGCCCTGGATCTCAATAAAGTCGCCTGAGTCAGTCATGACAATATTCATATCTACACTGGCTTGGGTATCCTCGGCGTAGCACAGATCAGCCAGGGTTGTTGATTCCACAATGCCCACCGAGACAGCAGCTATCTGTCGCACTAGAGGAGATTCGTGAATCAGATCCTGACTCATCAAAAATTGGACGGCATCACAAAGAGCCACATACGCCCCAGTAATTGCAGCGGTACGTGTACCGCCATCGGCTTGGATCACATCAGCATCTACGGTAATCGTGCGAGGACCTAAGCGCTCAAAATCTAAGGCAGCCCGTAAACTTCGACCCACTAATCTCTGGATCTCAGCAGTTCGGCCTGATAGCTTCCCTAACTCCCGAGGGTGACGTTGGGGTGTTGACCCTGGCAACAACCGATATTCTGCTGTTAACCATCCCCGATTGGATCCTCTGAGAAAGGGTGGCACGTCTTCGGCTACTGAAGCGGTACAGAGCACATGGGTATCTCCAAATTTGACTAAAACTGAGCCAGGAGCAAACTTAGTGTAGTGACGCAAAAAGGTAACAGGACGTAAATCAGCCGGTGCTCGACCATCCAAACGGGTTGCAGACATGAACTATCAAATGGGGGCTATTGTTTATTAAACTACAGGGCGGATCGTTATAGCCTTGATCGTTATGGCCTTGATCGTTATAGCCTTGATCATTAAATTGAAATTGACTATCCCAATCCCTTTGAACTACCAGACCTAAGTTAGAGTACGTTAGAGCACATAGTCAGATCATTCATCGTAGGTAGTTCAGTATCCTTACTGTAGCCATCTGTTCAATTCTCTACAGGACTATTTATTGAAATCACAACTGTTAATAGCACAACTGGATCTGATGGTCAGGCTCAGCTTGAGGAAACGCCTGTGCGATAACATTGTTTCTAGGTGGGGTCTTAAAAAAGCAGCCCTTCAAGGACTGCCTAGTAACTTACTCAATGAGCTTGATAAGAGAGTTAATGAGGATTTAGTAAGTTTCCTCGTTCCACTTACCTGCTTTCTTCAAGGTCTTTTGTAGGGCCTTCCACTCTTGACCATGCTTCTCTGCTAAGGGATTCATAAAGCTAGCAATACCATCTTCCATCCCTTTTAACCCACACATATAGGTATAGGTATTGTCTTTATGGATCAAATCCCAAAACTCGGAAGCGTATTCAGCCATGCGGTTTTGCACATACATCTTGGCCCCATCAGCTGTCTTTTGTTCCCGACTGATGGCGTAGTCAACTCGGAATTGATGGCCATACAGTGACTTGTACCGCTCAATATCTTCCTTATAAAGTAACGTAGATGAGGTGGGTACCCCAAAAAACAACCAGATCTGGCCTTTGAATGACTGATCTTCTTCAAACAGGTGTTTGATAAAAGCACGGAATGGTGCGATCCCTGTTCCAGTAGCAATTAACACCAAAGTGGCATTGGGATCATTCGGTAGTAGAAAGGTTTTTCCAGCCGGACCCGTGATTTGGACGTCATCACCTGGCTTGAGATCACACAAAAAGTTAGAGCACACCCCTTTGACTTCTGCACCCGTATCAGGATGATTGTAAACTAACCGCTTGACGCTCAACGATACGGTGCGGCCTTCGCCATCATCACCTTGTCGAGTTGAGGCAATGGAGTAGAGTCGAGGCTTATGAGATTTACCCTTGTCATCAGTCCCCTCAGGAATAATCCCGATACTTTGACCTTCTAAATAGGTAAAGTTGGGATCAGTCAATTCCAACACGATATGGTGAGTATCTCCAGGAGCCCCCGGCCCCACGATGGAATAGTTCTCCAACGCTTTGCCAATCATGGGCGCATTGGGACGATAGAGGTTGACAACAATCTGTTGTTCGGCAGTAGCCACCATGCAATAGTCTCCCGCTACATTAATAGAGGTAGGATCATAATCGAAACACCTTCCCGATACGATAGCACCCGATACGATAGCAGCCTTTGTCAAGCCACCAGAGGACCCTCTCTAGAACTAAACCACTCCAATTTTGACTCAGTCTCAACCTGGCTCTAACCTAACTGAGGGCTAGACTGGCTCTACCAAGACATTCCTCGTTTTTCGAAATAGATCTAGAGATTTTGTTAAATTTATCCTAAAGTATGGGAACAGGTGCTGATTGAGGGATTCTCCCCAAGCAACCAGCAACTCATGCGACCAGCCTGGAATTTATCATTTTTTAAGTCTTGAGCTTAACCACCAGGCTCTTTCCGGTATTCAGATGTGACGTTTAGACCTAGCTCGTGTTAACAGAGGAGAACCCATGACAAGTAGTCCAGATCGTGTTGTGATGATTGGTGTCGCAGGAGATTCAGGCTGTGGTAAGTCGACTTTTTTACGTCGATTGGGAGATCTATTTGGCAGTGACTTGATTACTACTATCTGTCTAGATGACTATCATTCCTTGGATCGCTATGAGCGCAAAAAGAAAGGGGTCACGGCCCTAGATCCTCAGGCCAATAACTTTGACCTTATGTACGAGCAAGCCAAGGCGCTCAAAGAGGGTCAGAGTATCATGAAGCCCATCTACAATCACGAGACCGGTTTAATTGATCCACCCGAACCGATTGCTCCCAACAAGATCATTGTGTTGGAAGGTCTCCATCCCCTCTATGATGAACGTGTTCGTAATCTATTAGACTTCAAAATCTATCTAGATCTTAGCAGTGAAATCAAAGTTGCCTGGAAAGTGCAGCGGGATATGGCCGAACGAGGTCATACTTATGAGGATGTCCTGCGTTCTATTGAAGCTCGGCGACCAGACTTTGAAGCCTACATTGATGTTCAAAAGAAATATGCCGATATTGTGCTTGAGATCTTGCCCACCCAGTTACTCCCAGAAGTCGATAAAGCTCACAAGGTGCTCCGTGTTCGGTTAATTCAACGAGAAAGCGTCAAGTACTTTGATCACGCTTACCTATTTGATGAGGGATCAACCATTGATTGGATTCCCTGTGGTAAAAAGCTCACTTGCTCCTATCCAGGGATCAAGCTCCACTACGGCCCCAATGCTTATTATGATCACCCTGTTTCAGTTTTAGAAGTGGATGGTCAGTTTGATAATTTAGAAGAAGTGCTCTATCTGGAAAACCATTTGAGTGGGCTATCAACCAAAGATTATGGTGAGTTAACTGAGTTACTGAGAAAGAACCCTGACTATCCAGGTGCTCGTAATGGTTCAGGTTTATTCCAAGTCATCATCGGTCTCAAGCTCCGGGCATTATACGAACAAATTCAAGCCTTAGAACCCAGCAAGGTTGCCGCTTAAACTCACAGTTGCTGAAAACCTACTCAGCATCAGGGATTACCTCAGGTGATCCCTCTTTATATATGGAATATATGGATAGTAAAGATAAAGAGTTTATCTAAGGTGAGCCAACTCTTGACGCTGAAGATTTATGGCAGCCAGAATCGTCAGCAACTAGATAAATGGATTAAGATCAATAGCTCCAGTTTTCAACAGCTCTCTCAGGTAGTTGGATTTCTATGACAAGCACCGTAGATAACATCACTAATTCCTCAATGGACACCTCCATTCTTGAAACTGTTGCCGATCAAACGCTTGAGAGAGCAGACTTAGTAGACTCCATTTCTCCTTCTCAAGCGGCTGCCCAGGAAGTCTTTTTAACAGTGGTCCGAGAGTTGATCGGAGCCTATCAGGCCTTTACCACCTACTCTGATGCTTACGTTAGACAAACAGGTCTCACCCCTGCGCAGTTCGATGTCATTGCGACTCTGGGAAATACGCCAGGGCTGACTATGCATCACTTGGCCAATCGCACATTAGTGACTAAAGGGACTTTAACGGGCATTGTCGATCGTCTGGAGCAAAAAGGCTTAGTTCGCCGTGAAGTGCCGCCAGGGAATCGTCGATGTTTCATGATCCAGTTGACCCCAGCAGGTCAAGCCGTCTTTGAATCCGTCTATCCAGCTCAAGTGGCTCATTTAAAGGCTCGGTTTAATCAACTCAATGACTCAGATTTGCAGCAGCTTCAAACCTCACTTGAGCAACTGAGGTTACTCTTTCAACCCCTTGCTTAGCTACTGTCATCAGGACCCAATATAATGATCCTGATCTAGCTTTACCACTATGAAGCTGCAATTAAATCATGAGCCAACCCTAAACTTTAGGTAAAGAAGCAAGTTGACTCAAAAATCAGGGTATTCCCTATGTAGGATGTAACCTATGATTCTAAGATGGGTAAACTAGATAGCAGTAGATTCTCACAACGGCAAGTGTAATGCTGACTCAGCCCTCATTGTTTGAACTTTGCTGCGAATCAAAGCTATTCATCCATTGCGGTAACCGTAGATCTACGGTTGTAGGCGTAAAACAGATACATTAT
>CAYSWV010000028.1:12573-51983 GCA_964434865.1 uncultured bacterium | reverse complement strand
GTTATGGCCTAAAAGGTTTGCTCAGATCGTGGCCACTCTCGGATCTAGAGCAGTAGTCAGATCAGGATCGATCGACTGGATTAAACTAGACTCAACCTATAGTTAGACTCAACCTATAGTTTTGAGGCAGAAGATGAGCTTGAAACCTTCTTTAGACTTGGACCAGGTTGTTGTGGTTGGTGCTAGTCGCGGCATTGGGGCTGCTGTCTCTGAGCATTTGGTAAAACAAACAGCCAAGCTGATCACAGTATCAAGATCACCTGCTGTAGTAGGCTCCTGGGTTCAAGCTGATGTGACCACTCAAGCTGGGATTGAACAGATCAAACAAGCTGTGGGGGATACCAAGCTAGATGGACTTCTCTATATGGGCGGCACCTGGGAAACTCACGCCTTTACATCAGCCTACACCTTTGAATCTTGTTCAGATGCTGATATCGAAAATGTTATCTATGTTAATTTGATAGCCCCGATTCGTTTAGTGAAAGCCTTGCTGCCTGCCTTACGTCAATCTTCAAATCCTAAGATCATATTTATGGGGGCTCTATCTGGCTTGGATAACTTTCCGGGTCGGGAGGTGGCTAATTCAGCATCCAAGTTTGGACTTCGGGGAGTTGTCCATGCCCTACGGGAAGAACTGCGACCTGAGCGCATTGCTGTAACCATCATTAACCCTGGTAATATTGGAACTCCTGAAGTCTTGTCTGATCTGAAGGCTGCTAGTGAACCAGCAACAACTGCCATCCCTTTATCTGATCTACTTCATGTCATCGACTGTGTTCTGACGCTCTCCCGCTCCACCTGTATCAAGGAGATTCAAATTCCGGCTATGAGTGCTAAAGGCGCTTAGAGAGATCTCAAAATAGGCACGAGGCGGTAAGGTTTTAAAGAGCAGGTGGCAAGTGAGAAGCCCAAGTGTATCCTAGTGAGGTGATGAGGAGATGCGTTATATGACAGGCTTGCTTAGAGCAACCCCAGCTTGCGTTAATGTTATGAGTCTACTTGTCGCTTCCGTCTTGGCAGGTTGTGGAGGCAGTACCAATCAACTGGAACCTATTGATCTAGCTCTAGTTCTACCGAGCAATTTTGAGACCACCGGTAGTGCTGAAGTTGGCAGAACGGATACGTTTGTTGAGTTTGATGCCGTCCGAGAACGAGACTCTGTAGCCATTACCCAGCCTGTCAATGTGTTGATTACTCCTGAAGGCTTCACTGAAGCTGGAGATCTCAGAGATAGTCAAGGCAATCGGATTTTCACAGAACGAGCAGTGGCCCTTCTAGGGAATGGACCCGATCCCGATGGCGATGGTGTGCCTGGCCCTACCCCCGAAAGTGTTCCCGATATCTTAGATCCATTAGCCCCCTACCCAGCCCCAGCAGGATGGAGTGCTCGGGCAACGCTAGCTTATGTGCCCAATCAAACCACCATACCAGGTCGAGCAGGGACCAACCAATTTGGGGTTTATGTCGCTTCTATCTTGGCCTTTCAAGGTCGGCTGCAGTTTGTCATTCGAGATCAGCTGAATCAAGGCTTTGCCAGAACCCATGATATTAGTCACCAACTGACGGGAACACAACCGGTCACTGTCGCGATCAATGGCTTTGCGGCTAGCGAGGCTGAACCCATTGTGATCACCATTTGTAACCAGTTTAATGCGGCACTTCACATCGGCCTCACCAGCGGCACCACCTCAACCGTTGAGGTTCCTACCGTACAATCTCAGCCCGATTCGATCTTGAATGCCTCCACCGCCTACGTAGCTGAGGCCTATCAGTTTAATAGCTCAGGAACTGTATTGCGGTTATCAACCAATCCTAGCAATCCAGCTCTACTTTCTGTCCCTTTACTGAGTACCACTGAACCCTCTGGATCGGTAACTCTCGACCTCACCAATGTGACCGCACCCGCCAATCGCTTTACCTGTGCCGGGGATAATGTAGACGATTTAAATGCTGTTCTCACAGGCTTCTTTGGTTAAGTAAAGGTTAATAGAAGCAGCTCTTACCTCTGCCCCCAGTGATTACGGCTGAGAGTTTAGGCCTGAGCCCAAGGCTGAGATCACGTTAAGATATCGAACTGGTATTACAGGCAGGCTGTAGACATGACTCAACCAAAACGCTTTTTACAGGGCCGCAAGATTGATCCTAATCCCATTCAAGCGGGTGTCACCGTTAAAGATCTCATTGATCAAGCCTTTCTGTCTTACAATTCAGGGCGGTTGCGGGAAGCCTGCCAACTCCTAACCGAACGGATGCTACAACCTAACGTCACCATTGGGTTAAGTCTAACGGGGGCGTTAACACCAGCAGGATTGGGGATCTCAGCGATCATTCCCTTGATTAAGGCTGGCTTTATTGACTGGATTGTGTCCACAGGAGCCAACTTATACCACGATACCCACTTTGGGATGGGGTTGAGTTTGCATCGGGGGCGGCATGATATCAGTGATGTGGTCCTACGAGAAGAAGGAGTGGTCAGAATTTACGATATTTTCTTTGACTATGATGTTTTACTCTCAACAGATGCCTTCTTTCGCCAGATTATGGCCGCCCCTGAGTTTAGCCGGCGAATGGGAACTGCAGAGTTTCATTACCGCTGTGGCCAATACATCGCCGCCCGAGAAGACGCTCTAGGTCTACAGGATCAATCCTTGTTGGCAGCAGCTTACCGCTATGGGGTCCCTATTTACACCTCTAGTCCCGGCGATAGTTCAATCGGCATGAATGTGGCCGCCCTTGCCCTCAATAATCAGGGTCCCATACTGGATGTGGCTTTAGATGTGAATGAAACCGCAGCGATTGTGTTACAGGCTAAGCGCTCAGGGGGAGCAAGTGGTGTTTGGATTTTAGGTGGCGGATCACCCAAAAACTTCATACTACAAACGGAACCGCAAATTCAAGAAGTGTTGGGGATTGATGAAAAAGGCCATGATTTCTTCCTGCAAATCACAGATGCACGACCTGATACAGGCGGACTCTCAGGAGCTACTCCCTCTGAAGCCGTTTCTTGGGGCAAAATCGATCCGGATCAACTGCCTGGAACAGTGGTAGTTTATAGTGACTCTACCATTGCCATGCCACTCCTCACGGCTTACTGCCTCACCGCGGTGGCCCCCAGACCCTTAAAGCGTTTGTATGAGCAGCGCGATCAACTGATTGATCAGCTCAAGCAAGCCTATCGAGACGCTCAGACCCAACAATCCGTTTCAGTGAGATAGCTAAGCTATTCCATCCAATTTTTGATGCCCCACCGATGTCGGCTGATCGCGTGCATGATTACAGCTGGAACGGTATCTCTAACCATGATCAGCCAATCCTGAACCGATCTGAGCATCACGATCAGCAAAAGTTTCCATCCTTTTAGGCTGCAAGGCCATTGTTGGACAGCTCGCAGGCCATAGATCAGGGCTGTTACACCTTGCTTACTGTTAAATGCCCACCATCCATATTTTAAAAGAAACTGATGTTGGGATTGGGGAGAAGGGGTGGGTCTCCAAGGATCTGTAGCTTCAAAGACACCTGAGATATTTCGCCGCTGCCAAGCCTGTTCACAAACTATGCGGGCTTCTTGTCGCTGAGCGATCGGGTTTTGGCCACTAATGGAATCACTTCGAATTCGATACTGAATCACAGCCTCAGGTAGGTTGGCCAGTGGGCCGATCTCACCTAACTTCAGCCATAGATCTAGATCATGGGTTGAGGGATAGGCCTCATCGTATCCACCCACAGCTAAAGTAGGATCTCGGCGCATCATGGCAGCAGGGTGATTAATAGTGGTATGACCTGCTAAAGCAGCCTTCTGGATCTGGCTATCTTCTGTAGGAACCTGTAATCGAGTTAGAAACCGATTATTTTGATCAATAATGTCAAAAGCTCCACCCACACAAACCACATCAGGATGTTGTTGCAAGAACTTTACTTGCAGCTCCAGCCGTTGAGGTAAGGCAATATCATCAGAGTCCATCACAGCAATCAACTCACTGCGCGCCAGGGCCAATAGCTCATTTCTAGTAGTCGAAACCCCTCGATTATCACGAGTGAGCAGCTGAATTCGTGGGTCTTGAGCTGCATAGTGCCTCATCACAGCTAGACTGCCATCGGTTGATCCATCATCGATTATGATCAATTCAAAGTCTGGAAACGTTTGAGTCAAGATACTTTCAATAGCTTGGGCCAAATAGCCCTCAGAATTATAGACAGCCATCAGGACTGAAACAGTGGGCAAGCTTGAATCATGAGTCAAAGTATCTGTCATGGCATTCTCAAAAATACAAATCGGACATGTGACTTCACACACAGTTGAGACTTTGAAACAGGCGAACGAATGGGCGAACCAATGAGGGATACAAGGCTATGTTAGTTGCTAATTCTACAGCTAAGCCTCCAGCTGTTCACCTAACTACCGGAAGCAAATTAGACAAATTGGGTTCCACTCTATACGCATAATCACAGAAGTAAAGCCAAATCAATTATACTTACCCACCTAGGTAAACAACTCAATCTTAACCAAGCTAAACGGTATGAGATCGTCTTGTTTTGCTCGCTGTTTCTAGGAATCTCTACTAGTAGGGTAGTGGGCCAGCAATCTCAATCACAGCACCAATGATTCAACCTATCAACTCAGAGATCAAGCGGAATGAGGCGGTATCATAGTTAACCTTGAGCTTACTCCAAAATCGCGGAGATCAAGTGATCATTTAAAGTTTTGATCAATCAATACCCACTAAGCACAAAAGTCATCCTTGCTTTAACCCTTGCTTTAACCCTTGCTTTAACCCTTGCTTTTTAAATGTTTCCCTTCAACTCCAAATCACATTTAACAAGCTACTTTTTACACTTATTTCATAAGCTCGATTTAGATAAACTTTAGTATTGAGCTGATCGAAAGCTGATGGTTACGGGGTAAAGTGTCTGGGTCTGCGTCACTACCCTTAGAACCTACCTCATAGCAGAATCTACCTCTAGCAAAGGACACGCTAATGTTTCGGTATCAGATGACACTTTCACTATTGTCGTCAGCCCTGCTAGGTCTTGTCGGGGGCTGTGGCTCCAGTTCATCAACTACTTTAACCAGTACAACGGTTCTACCCAATACCACTGAAACCTCTTTAATCGTTAATGGTCAACCCGTCACCTCGCGCTACCCTTATATGGTGGGGTTAAAAGATGCCTCCCGATCAAATTTACCGTTTTGCGGTGGCACCCTGATTGATAGCAATAGTGTGTTGACAGCCGCTCACTGTGCAGCTCCCCCCGCTTATCTAGACTTCAACCCTACCATTACTGTTTTAATTGATGCTATAGATCCGGCTGCATCGGATCCCAGTCAGTTAATTCCCATCAAAGAAAAGCTCCTGATTCCAGCCTGGAGAAATGATAAACTACCCCCTGTACTCAGTGTCCTGCTAACAGCTTTTGATGTGTATGCTGGGGCGGATGTTGCGATTTTACAGTTAGATCCCCAAACCCCTGAACAGGTTGAACGATTAAACTCACTACCTACAGTTAGACTTCCTGATCCCTCCTGGTTTGCCTTTAAGCCTGCAGCAACCGGTAAAGCTATTGGTTGGGGATTATTAGCGAATGAAGGCCAACAACCTGAGATTCTTCAAGAGGTAGAGCTACCCCTACTATCCCAACAAGATTGCAGAGAAATTGTGCCCTTTGCACCCATTGGACCAGGTGTGTTATGCGCAGGCAACCAACCCCGGCATGCTCTTGAGCCGATCGAGCCTAGTGAGCTGATCGGTGTTTGCAATGGCGATAGTGGTGGGCCTCTGTTATCGGGTGATACTCAAGTGGGTATTACTAGTTTTGTCTTGGGACTACCACCAGGGTGTGCCCGCCAATTGGGCTATTCTGGCTTTGTCCGATTGTCTTATACCCCTATCAACCAATTTGTTAGAGATGCAGCCGCGGCCAACGGATCAGTGGCGACACTAGATGAGTAAGAGCTTGTGGCTAGACCATAACCCAATTCAATGGGCAGATTCAATGAGATTGAGTTCGCTAGAGTTTTCTGGACTCAGGTCGTAATTGCCGACTAATCATTGATAGAACTAGCCAAAGTAAGATAAATTAGCACTCAGCTTGTTAGAGTGCTAGCGTAGTCATAAGCTGTCTTACCTCTACCCTTGAACAAAGACAGCAGATCTAATGTGCGATGGCCTCTAGGTAATCAAGTGGTGTTGGTGAAGACGTTGTAGGAAACAAACATGGCAACGGTAAGTGTAAACGCAAAAACTCTAAAGCCTCTCGGAGATCGTATCCTGGTCAAAGTTGCAACCCGTGAAGACAAAACAGCTGGAGGTATCCTCTTACCTGATACAGCTAAAGACAAGCCTCAAGTGGGTGAAGTAGTGGCAGTGGGGTCAGGCACGCTCAACGATAAAGGGATTCGAGTCGCACCTGATGTTTCAGTTGGTAGCAGCGTACTGTACAGCAAGTATGGCGGCACCGAAATCAAACTATCTGGAGACGACTATCTCCTGCTGACCGAACGCGATCTGCTGGCTATTGTCGAGTCTTAAACCTGCAGCACATTGATTGATGGTTCACTCGAGGCTCACCACCAGGTCAAGCTCTAGACCGTGACCTCAGTTCAAGATCATCTATTGAACACTTAAGCTATTCAAGACTTGGGATTGAAGATCTAACCTTGTGAGGGTTTACCGATGGCAAAACTAATTACATTTGGCGAAGAATCAAGACGATCATTGGAACGAGGCATTGAGCAACTAGCCAGTGCTATCCGCGTTACCTTGGGACCCAAAGGACGTAATGTGGTGCTTGAGAAAAAATTTGGGGCCCCCCAGATTGTGAATGATGGCATCACCATTGCTAAAGAAATTGAGTTAGAGGATCCGTTTGAGAATACAGGAGCCCAACTCATGCGTGAAGTGGCCTCTAAAACCAACGATGTGGCCGGAGATGGGACCACAACAGCGACTATCCTGGCTCAGGCTATGGTTGAGGAGGGCCTCAGAAATATTGCAGCAGGGGCCAATCCGATTAATATTCGTCGAGGCATGGACAAAACTGTAGCTCAACTGGTTGCTGAAATTGCAAGCTTGTCTAAGCCGGTTGAAGATCAGAAAACGATTGCTGAAGTGGCTTCGATTTCGGCTGGCAATGATCTAGAAGTTGGGGCCATGATTGCCAATGCAATGGACGTTGTGGGTCGGGATGGTGTGATCACCGTTGAAGAGTCAAAATCACTCGATACGGAGCTGGAAACGGTCGAAGGGATGCAGTTTGATCGAGGCTACATCTCACCCTATTTCATGACTGATGCCGAGCGGATGGTTGCTGAACAAGACGACGCTTTAATTCTAATTACGGACAAAAAGATTTCAACTATTCAAGATCTGGTTCCGGTCCTTGAAAATGTGGCTCGAGCTGGACGTCCCTTATTGATTATTAGTGAAGACGTAGAGGGTGAAGCCCTGGCCACACTAGTAGTTAATCGTCTTCGAGGAGTTCTCAACGTAGCAGCTGTTAAAGCTCCGGGATTTGGTGACCGCCGCAAAGCTATGTTAGAAGATATCGCTGTTCTCACAGGTGGGCAGTTGATCTCAGAAGACATTGGTCTTAAGCTTGAAAATGCCACTCTAGAGATGTTGGGTTCAACCCGTAAAGTTACCCTCACCAAAGATACCACCACTATTGTGGCCGCTGGAGATACCAAGTCCATGGTGGAGAAGCGGATCGCCCAGATTCGTCAACAGTTGGAAGGTACTGATTCTGAGTACGATCGGGAAAAGCTACAAGAACGGATTGCCCGACTAGCGGGTGGTGTTGCCATTATCAAAGTTGGAGCTGCGACTGAGACTGAACTCAAAGATCGGAAGCTCCGAATTGAAGATGCCTTAAATGCAACTAGAGCTGCTGTTGAAGAAGGTATTGTGGCTGGCGGTGGGGCTACCTTGCTGCATGTAGCTAAAAAGATAGAGTCGATCAAAACGAATCTAACATCTGAGGAGCAGGTGGGGGCCAATATTGTTGCCAAAGCTTTAGAAGCTCCGCTGCGTCAAATTGCTGCTAACGCTGGATTTGAAGGCTTTGTGATTGTTGAACAAGTCCGAGAGCGAGACTTTCCGATTGGATTTGATGCTCTCAAAGGTGAGTTTGTTGATATGGTTGCTAGTGGTATCGTCGATCCAGCAAAAGTTGAACGCACAGCTTTACAGAATGCAGTCTCCATTGCGGGTATGTACTTAACCACCGAAGCCATCGTAGTTGAGAAACCTGAACCACCTGCAGCAGCAGGTCCTGGTGACATGGGTGGCATGGGCGGTATGGGTGGCATGGGCGGTATGGGTGGCATGGGCGGTATGGGTATGATGTAGACCCAAGGTTCCATGCTCAAATACTAGCCTCCAGTACATTAGGGATCCTTAGAGGGTCCCTTTTTAGTCCATCCCTTGGCAAGCGAGATTATGCTTAACTTTGACCCTTTAAAGTGCGGTTGACTCAACCCTATGCTTTTTCTAGCATGATGGGTATCAATAATGGAGAGCCTGCTAGATCTAACTAATGGCTTAGTGATTTGGATGACTTAGCAGCTAAACGTTTAAAACGGCTGACATGATGCTCAAGAAGGGTAGATCAACCACCTCAAAAGCTTCATACAGTCAACCTCATAATCTGAAGTATGGAATACTAGGAGTTGAGCATGGTTGAAAACAAGGAAAAGCCTGTGACAACCACAACGGACTTATTAAAGCGAGTGCAAGCTGGGGAACGGGAGTTTCATGATGCTAGCTTGCTAGGGGCCAAACTAACTCAGACCGACCTCAGTGGTATCACACTATGGCAAGCCCAACTGCAGGGTGGCCAGCTTCAAAGGGCCAGGCTAAGAGGGGCCAATTTAACAGGAGCAAACCTGAGCGGCGCTGATCTTTATCAAGCGGACTTGGCTGAGGTCAATTTACTTCAGGCCAATCTCAACACATCGGATTTAAGTGAAGCCAGGTTAGAAGGAGCCAATTTAGCCTTATGTAACTTGTCTAAGGCTTGCCTCTCACGAGCTAATTTAACTGGAGCAGATCTTCGAGATGCCTGTCTTCAGGGAGCTAGCCTGGGAGCCGCCAATCTTGTGGGAGCCAACTTAAGTGGAGCTGATTTAAGAGAGGCTAGCCTATGGGATGCCAACCTGCGAGGGGCTAACCTTCAAGGAGCTGGCCTACCTCAAAGTGAACTGTGGGAGGCTCAAATGGAACAAGTTGATCTAACTCGTGCCGACCTCAGCGGTGGTAGTGATCTATGGGAAGTTAATTTAAGTCAAGCTAACTTAAGCCAGGCCAATTTAAGTGGGGCTAAGTTATGGGATGCCAACCTGACAGGAGCCAACTTAACAGGAGCCAATCTGGTAGGCGCAGAACTGACGGGAGCCAATTTAACTGATGCTTACTACGACGACTTTACTCATTTTGATCAAGGCTTTGATCCTGACCAATGGGGCATGCATAAAGTAGAGACTCTACGGTCTGCTAACATAGTGCCTCAACTGGGTTCAGGCTAGTTGGTAACCTAAAGTCCTGCCAACCTTGAAACTGGACTCAGTGATAACCTGCTTACTAATAAAAACCCCCCTGAATTAGGGGGATCTAAAAGTTAAATAGGGAAATGAATGGCTCCTACAGTCTTTAGCTCCTACAAGTCTTTAGTAGGCATCCTGCAGTTCGTAGAAATCAGGTGTGATGTAATCCTTACGCATGGGCCAACCGATCCAATCTTCTGGCATCAAAATCCGCTTTAGATTAGGGTGCCCCTCGTAGATAACACCGAACATATCATAGGACTCTCGCTCCTGCCAGTCAGCTGATTTCCAGATCCAATAGACAGAGGAGACCTTAGGATCCTCACGCGGGATAAATACCTTCAGACGAAGTTTTTCGGGCTGATCAGCACTATCCCCCAGCTTAACCAAATCGTAAACACTAACTAAAGGTTGCCCAGCACCTAGATCATAAGCACATTGGCATCTCAAATAGTTAAATCCGTAGGCGTATAAAGCGGTAGCAGTAGGGAGTAGGACCTCTCGATCCACCTTGATCACATCAATACCCTCATGATCCCGCTCAAGCCATTCGTGTTCAAACCCATTGTCTTGGAGAAAAGTTGAGGCTGGACCTCGTTCAACCACTTCAACTGAAGCATTAGCATCCTCTGACATTACTTACCTCCACGTAGAGCTTTGATCTCAGCTTCAGCCTTACGAAAGTCAGATACTTGCAAAGCCGGAGGTACAGGCATACCAATAGCGGCAGCCAGTTCAGCTGGGGGAGCCTGACGAGTTTCACTTTCTAAATACTGGCCAGTTAGGATTTCAGCTACAGGCTTCATTTTGTGAGTAACGGTGTGGTAGCGGTGAACTTGCTGTAAATTAGCTCGCTCTCGCATATCTTCAGCCGCAATCTTTTTACGCAGCTTGATAATGGCATCCATGATCGCCTCAGGTCGAGGGGGACACCCAGGAATGTAGACATCAACAGGAATCAATTTGTCAACACCCCGAACAGCGGTGTAAGAGTCACTGCTAAACATCCCTCCTGTAATAGTGCAAGCGCCCATCGCGATCACATACTTTGGAGCCGGCATTTGGTGGTAGAGCTTCACCAACGCGGGTGCCATTTTCATTGTCACGGTTCCTGCTGTAATGATGAGATCAGCCTGACGCGGTGACGAACGAGGCAAAAGACCAAAGCGGTCAAAGTCAAACCGGGAGCCAATCATGGCCGCAAATTCAATAAAGCAGCAAGCCGTGCCATACAACAGGGGCCACAAGCTCGACATCTTGGCCCAGTTATACAGATCGTTCACTGAGGTTAAAACAACATTATTAGACAGATCAGAGGTCACTTGTGGAGCCTCTGAGGGGTACATCCAAGATTGAGGATCGGATGTTGAGGGGGCATTAGTGGGACTCATGACCATTCCAGTGCTCCTTTTCTCCAGGCATAAACAAGACCGATGACCAAGATGGCAATAAAGATTAAGGCTTCGACGAAGGCTAACAACCCTAGCCGATGAAAAGCAACAGCCCAAGGGTAGAGAAAGACGGTCTCAACGTCAAAGATCACAAACACTAAAGCAAACATGTAATAGCGAATATTAAATTGGATCCAGGCTTGACCTAAGGGATCAATACCAGACTCATAGGTTGTTTGCCGAATCGCGGCCTGTCGTTTGGGACTTAGGAACCAAGCGGCACCAAGCGCCAATACCGGCACTAAACCACAAATGAGTAGGAAAACTAGGAAATAGTCGTAGCCACTTAGAACGAACACAAGCGCTTCTCAATCTTTATACACATTTCTCAGTATAGGACTGGACATCCGTTCTTCCAAATAGATCTAGTAGTAATTCATGAGTCAACGAGGAGGACAGCTTTCGAACGAATAGGACACCAACGGATCCATAGCCTAAGTTGGAGATCAATTATCCTGTTAGCCCATATGATTTTTATATGATTCTAAAATATTGAGCTTTCGATTAAATTCACCGTTGTTACAAGCTCTCCCTCCACTGATTCAAATCAACCCGAACCATACAACCGGCGAGTGGTATCCCAAACACTCCAACCCGACATACCACTATCTGGCTCAGGAATTTTGTATTTGAATAGACCCGACAACACTTCTAGTTCGTCAAAAATTCTTGCTGAAGTTCAACCGGGCACCCTTTATTCAGCCCATTGATTGCCAGAAAATAGCTTTGCAGCGGCAAAATCAGTTAACTTAGAAGGCCCATTACATCTATCTCTAAATTGGAGGCAAGGGATCACCAGGAGCTAGTAAACTCGATCACTTGAACACTAAGTCCAAACACGTTAACCTATTGACTGACTCTTGTGCATCTCTATGACTATTTCCCTAACCATTCTAGAGACATCTGACCTTCACGCTAACATTTATCCATACAACTACTTCAGTGGTCAGATAGCTGAACAAGGGCTAGCCAAGGTTGCTACGATTATTCATCAGCAGCGCTCCCAGCACCCACAAACAACACTGCTCATCGATTGTGGTGATACCATTCAGGGAACTCCCCTTGGGACATATTATGGATCGGTCAACACGATCTCACCCCACCCAATGGCCTTGGGGATGAATCATTTGAATTACGATCTAATGATATTAGGCAACCACGATTTCAATTATGGTTTAACTGTTTTACGTGATTTTATTGCTGATGTTCAATTTCCGGTGTTATCAGCTAATATCCAATTTCAAGACGGAACTGAAGCCTTTAGGCCCTATACGATCAAGCCGTTGCTTGGAATCCAGGTGGGCATTTTAGGGCTAACAACACCTAGAATCGATGTTTGGGAACGACCTGAACATATTTTAGGATTAAAATTTGAATCGATCATTGAAACTGCTCAACACTATATCCCACACCTTAAGGCTCAAGGTGCAGATGTCATCATTGCAGCTATTCATAGTGGCATTGACCGGTTGCCTCCAGATCATAAACCTCTAGATCATCAAGGTGATCGTTGGGCTAGCGATCTCAAGACTTGGATTTCAAATGGCAGTTTAATAGGCGAAAATGTAGCTATTCAATTGGCCGAGCAAGTCCCAGCTATTGACGTCATTCTCTCAGGCCATACCCATCAGCCGATCCCAGAGCTTTGGGTCAATGGCGTTTTAATCACACAACCTCATTGTTTTGGGAGGCATGTCGCTCAAGTCAGCCTAACTCTTGAAGGACCACCTTGGGTCATTAAAACTAAGCAATCTCAGCTATGGCCTGTGGCCAATATTGAACCTGATCCAGCTATCATCTTAATGACAGCTCCTTATCATCAGCAAACCCTAAAGTATCTTGATCAACCCATTGGATTAGCCACAGCCGCCTTTCCAGCTGGCCCTCAAGCGCGGTACTACCATAGCCCTTTAGCTTACTTGATTAATCTTGCCCAAATTGAAGCGGCGGCCGCGGCAGGAATCCACGTTGATCTATCATTAGCTTCCCTCTGTACCCAAGGCGATGGGCTGCCGCCAGGTCCTATCCGCTTGAGGGATGCCTATGGCATATCTATTTTTGACAATGTCTTATGTGTGCTTAAGATTACAGGTAAGATACTTAAACAAGCTTTAGAAAAAACAGCTGAGTACTTTTGTCAAGTTAGCCTCAATCAACTACCCTCCCAAGCTGAGGCCGTATTAGCGCCAGGGGCTCGCCCTTATAACTGGGATCTATATGCGGGTATTGACTACACTATAGATATCTCACAACCTGTAGGGCAGCGCATTACTCAACTTCAGTATCAGGGCGTTCCTGTAACCCCAGATCAAACTTTTCAGCTAGTCGTAAATCATTACCGAGCTCAGGGGGGCGGTAACTATCTTATGTTTCAAGCAGCCCCCTTAATTTGGAAATCTACCGAACTGGTGCGTGACCAAATTGTTCGTTATATCCAAGCTCAACCTCAGCTTGATCCTGAGCAGTTTCAGCCGCGAAATTTTACGTTGATCCCTGATCTCAGATCGATTTACTATGAGCCAGAGCCTCAACAGATTAAAATATAAATTTACTTGTACCATTGGAAGCGTGTGACTACTACGGTTTGACTCATGACATCAGAAGATAAACAGCCCATTCCCCCTGAAGATGCCTATACCGAATTGTTGGAAGATGATGATACCGATCTAGAGCAATTGATCCAGGAGGCTGTGCCAGAGGAGACTAAGACCGCAGCCACCTCAGCTGAAGCTGCAGAGTCTCAAGCCTTTATCGAGAAGCTTCAACAGGAAGTCAATGTTGCTCAGCAGCAAGCTCAAGAACAAGAAGAACGATACCTTAGACTTTTTGCTGATTTTGAGAATTTTCGCCGCCGCACTCAACGAGAAAAAGAAGAACAGGGTCAGCGAGAAAAAAGTAAATTTGTGCTTGAAATCCTTCCCGTTGTTGATAACTTTGAACGAGCTCAACAACAAGTCAAGCTGGAAACTGATCGCGAACGTGCCTTACATGAGAGTTATCAAAGCGTGTACCGACTTTTGGTAGACTGCCTCAAAAAAATGGGGGTTTCTCGCCTCAAGGCCGTAGGCCAACCTTTCGATCCTAATTTTCATGAAGCTATTGCTCGCCAAACTAGTGATGAGCACCCTGAAGATACCGTTTTGGTTGAATATCAGGCTGGCTATAAATTGAACGATAAAGTGATTCGTCATGCGATGGTTTCTGTTTCAGCTCCTGGGGCTAGTAGCCCAGATACCCCTGCAGCAGAAGAGTTCAATCCATCTGATCAGGTATCAGTAGAATCAGAACCTGCTGCTTCAGCCATGCCTGAGGCAACTGAGGTCAAGTTGGAAGATGCCCCACCTGCTGAGTCTGGTCTCACCCCTCCAGCAGTGGCCCCAGATGAGGATTGAGGTGTAAACTACGCCCTAAGCCCTGAATCGGGTTCATTTAGCTAGCATCGCAACTTTGCATCTTAAAGATCTCGCTAGGTATTGACCACTCCAGTCAACTATTGATTCTTGGGATCTCATTAGATGCAGTGTCGAGTTGTAGCTCTATGAGTTATGACTTAAACAGGGAGATCATGTCTACTTAGCTGCGAACCATGTTTGTCCTAACTTTAGTAGCTTGATTTCAAGCTTGATTTAGGTTAAGAAACATGTGAAGCTTTCTGTATAGACATGGGCATGATTGACTTAAATGGATCAACCGTATTATTACGGCTCCTTTAAGGTAAACGCTCACTAGCATCCATTAAGGGTTATGGCTAAAGTCATCGGCATCGACCTAGGTACAACAAACAGCTGCGTAGCTGTCCTCGAAGGTGGACAACCTATTGTGATCACCAACTCTGAGGGGGGACGCACAACTCCCAGCATTGTAGGATTTGCCAAAAATAATGCTCGCTTGGTAGGCCAATTAGCTAAGCGGCAGGCAGTCACCAACGCTGAAAATACGATTTACAGTATTAAACGGTTTATTGGCAGGACTTGGGCTGAAACTGAAGCTGAGCGCAATCGGATTCCCTACAAGGCTGTTCCAGGTCGAGAAGGGATGGTTGAGGTCACTATTCAAGACCACTCCTATACGCCCCAAGAAGTGTCAGCTATGATCTTGCAAAAGCTCAAGGCTGATGCCGAAGCCTATCTGGGTGAACCTGTGACCCAAGCTGTGATTACGGTACCGGCCTACTTCACTGATTCTCAACGGCAAGCCACCAAAGATGCTGGAGCGATCGCAGGTCTAGAGGTATTACGGATCATCAACGAACCAACAGCTGCTTCCCTGGCTTATGGGCTAGATAAGCAAGATCAAGATATTCGCATACTTGTGTTTGACTTGGGTGGAGGCACGTTTGACGTTTCTATCCTGGAGTTGGGGAATGGTGTGTTTGAAGTTAAATCGACCTCTGGTAATAATCATCTGGGTGGAGATGACTTTGACGAGAAAATTGTAGATTGGCTGACACATCAATTTGCTGAAACGGAGGGAATTGATCTATCGCAAGATCGAATGGCACTGCAACGAATGCGAGAAGCTGCTGAAAAAGCTAAAATTGAGCTCTCCAGTACTCAGGCCACATCGATTAATCTTCCCTTTATTACTGCTGATGACTCGGGACCTAAACATTTAGAAGTCGAGTTAACTCGAGGTAAATTCGAAGAACTGGTGCGCGACCTAGTAGAATCAACAGTTGATCCCACAGAGCAGGCTTTGAAAGATGCCGCCATCGCCAGGGATGACATTGATAAGGTGATTTTAGTGGGTGGCTCAACTCGGATCCCAGCTGTCCAAGAAAAAATCAAGCAGCTATTTAGCAACGCTTTAGATCGTTCTGTTAATCCAGATGAAGCTGTAGCACTGGGAGCTGCTATTCAGGCTGGTATGGTTGGGGGTGAAGTCAAAGATCTGTTACTGCTAGATGTCACACCACTGTCGATTGGGGTTGAAACTCTGGGAGGAGTCTTTACTCGATTAATTGAACGTAACACCACTATACCTACTAGCAAATCGCAAATTTTCTCCACAGCAGCTGACAACCAGAATGTCGTTGAGATCCATGTGCTGCAAGGGGAGAGAGCCATGGCTAAAGATAACAAGTCATTAGGTAAATTCCAACTAACGGGTATTCCACCTGCTCCTAGGGGGGTACCCCAAATTGAAGTGTCATTTGATATTGATGCCAATGGTATCTTGAATGTCTCAGCACGAGACAAAGGCACTGGCGTTGAACAAAGCGTCAAAATCACCAACAACGGGGGCTTAAGTCAAGCTGAAATTGAGCGCATGAAGATGGAAGCTGATGCTTACGCCGATGAGGATCAGTATCGGAAAGATCTGGTTGAAGCTCGTAACCAATCTGATGGCCTCATTTATAACTACGAGCGTACTGTTCAAGATTATGCTGGCCAACTCAGTGATGGCAAGCGGGAGCGTGGAGCTGAAATAGCCAGCCGCTTGAGAGGACTTCTGGCAGATGATAACGTAGATTTGGACGATTTACGATCTGCAATGGAAGATATGAGAGCTATCCTGCTGGAAATGGGAGGTGAGATCTACGGTTCTACCTCGTCAACTCTCGGCGGCCCTAGCTGATCACTCTAGCCTGAATCATATGATTAACCTTTTAGATTGATGATTCTAAACTACCCTAAACCTGTGACGAACTCAGCTGACTCGTTTAGAATAACTACAACTGTTCTAACGTAACTTAACATATCTAATCCTGTGTT
Source organism: uncultured bacterium (assembly GCA_964434865.1). Taxonomy (GTDB): domain Bacteria; phylum Cyanobacteriota; class Cyanobacteriia; order Thermostichales; family Thermostichaceae; genus CAYSWV01. Next base: position 35,280 of record CAYSWV010000028.1, on the reverse strand, counting down.
AAGTCTATAGCTGAGCTAGAGGTTTATAAGTTAGCTAGGTCTTACTCCATGTCCTCAGGATAGAGTTGTCCAGGTTATGTTTGAATGTTTTTTGATCCCATAAGATGGTTTCACTATGGCTCGTGACTATTACGAGATGTTAGGCGTTAGCCGTGAGAGTTCGAAAGAAGATATCAAGCGAGCTTATCGGCGGTTAGCCCGTAAGTATCACCCTGATGTCAATAAAGAGCCAGGGGCTGAGGAGCAATTTAAAGAAATCAATCGGGCCTACGAGGTACTCTCAGACTCTGAACTGAAGGCTCGTTATGATCGCTTTGGTGAAGCCGGGTTAGGTGGGGCAGCTAGTGGAGCCGGAGGTTATCAAGATATCGGTGGTATGGGTGGCTTTGCCGATATTTTTGAGACGTTTTTCACCAATTTTGCCGGAGGCGGCTCTTATTCTCGAACCAGAACGGGTCCGGTTAGAGGTGATGACCTACGATTTGATCTGAAGCTAGACTTTCTAGAAGCTATTTTTGGCAATGAAAAGCAAATTCGGATCAGTCACCTAGAAATCTGCTCAGTGTGCTCGGGGTCGGGATCTAAGCCTGGTACAGATGTCAAGACCTGTCCCACTTGTAATGGCGCTGGCCAAGTTCGACGGGCAACTCGAACCCCATTTGGCAGTTTTACTCAAGTCTCCGTGTGTCCCACCTGTAACGGCACCGGTAAAGTTATTGAAGAACCTTGTTACAACTGTAGCGGGGAAGGCGTTGTTCAAGCCACCAAAAAATTACGCATCACAGTACCTGCTGGGGTAGACAGTGGCACTCGATTACGGGTTTCAGGTGAGGGTGATGTGGGGCGACGTAGTGGTCCGCCTGGTGATCTCTATGTCTACTTATTTGTGGAGCCTGATCCTGAATTTAAACGAGAAGGTCAAGATGTCTTTTCAGAGGTCAAAATTAGTTACTTACAAGCCATCTTGGGGTCTCATTTGACTGTGCCAACCCTCGATTCCAGAGCAGGTACTGAAGATGAGTCAGAATTAACTATCCCTCCAGGCACTCAACCTGGTACAACTTTAGTTTTAGAAGGTAAAGGGGTACCTAAGGTCGGAAATTCGGTTGCCCGGGGTGATCATCGTATTAAAGTTGTAATTGAAATTCCCACACGAATTACTCATGAAGAACGCGAACTGCTTGAAAAATTAGCCGAGATCCATGGCGAGAAGATTGGTCGAGGTCGGGATGGCTTTTTAGGTGGTTTATTTCGAGGCTTTACCCATCGTGAAGACGACTAATCGGGGGAGCTGTGATGACTAGCTCCACAACTGGACCAGATATGGATCTACGAGGCGTGCCATGTCCACTCAATTATGTCAGAACTAAGCTCAAATTGGATCGCTTAGCCCCTGGTGACCAACTTGAAGTTTGGCTAGACTCGGGGGAACCCATTGAACAAGTGCCTAACAGTCTGACTGTAGCTGGACACATCATTCGTCAGCTCGATCGTCAAAGCGAAGGCTTTTATGTCATGGTTGTTGAGCGAGGCCAGCTAGCTGCTCATGGAGCTGGATCTTGAGTGAAGCTAGAACAGATACCAAACCTGACTCCGACCTGACCGGTTTAGTCAGAGCTGTTCAAGCCAATTTTTATCGAGTCCAACTGCAACATCCTCTCAACCCAAGTCAAACCATTGAAGTTCTTTGCACAAGACGCTCACGATTAAAGAAACTAGGCCAGACTGTTGTTGTTGGCGATCGAGTGTATGTAACCCTAGATCGGCCTGCTAATGACTCAGTTATTCCAGAACGAGGTGCCATAGAAGGGATTCTGGAACGACGAACTTATCTACCGCGGCCTCCAATAGCTAACATCGATCAGGCCTTGGTTGTCTTTGCCCTTGCAGATCCCCCCTTCGATCCCTGGCAATTGAGTCGGTTTTTAGTGCAAGCTGAGGCGAGCCAGCTACGAGTTCAAGTTTGTTTAAACAAGTTAGATTTGATTGATCCTGAACAGGCTGAGCACATCAAAGAAACCATCAAAAAATGGGGTTATGATCCTATCTTGTTCAGTGTTGAACATCACATCAACCTAGAAGCAATTGCTGCGGCCTGTCAATCTCAGATATCTGTAGTTACCGGCTTGTCTGGAGTTGGTAAGTCTAGCTTATTAAATTGGTTAATCCCAGGCCTAGATCTAGCGACCCAGGACGTTTCAGGCCGCCTAAAGCATGGTCAGCATACCACCCGGCACGTGGAGTTATTTCCATTAGCTTTAGATCCCTCTGCAACCAGTTGGATCGCAGACTCTCCTGGCTTTAATCAAGCTGACTTTAAAAATTGCACCTCGACTCACCTGGCTAAGTACTTCCCAGAAGTTAAACACTTGGTAGGGCATTGCCAGTTTCGCAATTGCTTACATCAGCATGAACCTGGGTGTCTGATTCGAGAGTTTAATTGGGACCGCTACTCGCATTACCTCAAATGTTTAGACGAGGTTCTCGATCACGAACACCTGCAGCAATCAATCAGTCAACCTGATCCAACGGTAAAGTATCACTCTAAACGCAAAGACCGTGATCAAGCTGTCCCTCGCTTAGCAAGTCGATTTCGCCAGGCCTCACGGCGCCAACACACCCAAAAGCTGCATCAGTTAACGGCAGATCTGAATACGGATGAACCTGAGGACTAGACAAGAAATCTAACGAGAATAGTATGTCTGGATATTGACAATGATTAAGAATCGTAACAGAGAATCTTAACTTTACGGTAGATTGTGTAGCCAGATCGCTACCATTGGGTGCATTATGTAGAAAGATGATGATACTTAACAAAACTTATCAATATGAAACAATCCATTACAGAGCGGCTTAGATTTTGTCCATCGTGGGCTATGTCTATCGGGGTCATGTTGCTAACCCTAGTCTTGTGGGGATCTCCAGCTCATGCCCAAATGGCTTTGCCTGTGGTTGAGATGGATCTACCTCAGCCTCCCAGCTTGGTGTTGGATCTTGCTGATCAGCTCAGTGACAATCAAGAATCTGTTTTAGCCGATACGTTAAGCGACTTAGAGCTTGAGACAGGGTGGAAGCTGCGAGTGTTGACCCAATTTGACAAGACACCTGGCCGTCAAGTTAAGGATTACTGGGGGCTCAATGAAAAGAGTGTCCTCATGGTTGCCGATCCGAGAGGGGGCAATTTGTTAGCTTTTAACGTGGGTGATGACGTGCGCAAGGTGTTACCCCGTACCTTCTGGATTGAACTTCAATCACGATTTGGCAATCAATTTTACGTGCGAGAGCAAGGAGCCTCCCAGTCTATTTTAAGCACCGTGAACACTCTAGACACCTGTTTTCGTCAGGGGGGCTGCCGGGTCGTGCCAGGATTACCGAATGAGCAGTGGGTCTTAACCTTGATGACTTCTATTGCAGGAGGGCTGATCTTTGGCTTTGCTGGCAAACCGCGCAACTCAGAAGAGATCTTTAATTGGCGTTGGGCCTTGATCTTTACTCCCATGTGGTTTATACTCTTTGGCGCCTTTGGCCTGGGTCCAGTACTAACGAGGACTTCAGACTGGCAACCCATTACGCAAAACTGTTTAGGATTTATTGGGGCTGCTTTGCTCATCTATGTCTTGCCGTTACAATCCCTCATGATTCCACCCGATTCTTCAGCGTCTTGATGGCCTGGTCACTGAACTTGAACAAAGCCTGATGATAAGTTTGAGGGGTTTGTGTTGCTATCCAGAAAATCCGCCATAATGATCTACGATCTGTTTACGTAAGTCATATGCAACGGTTTGCAAATCAACCCCTAAGGGATCGACCGCATATTGCTGTTTTCTCATCCACCAAAGTTGGTAATTTTGTTGTAACGATCCCGTTGTTGCGAGGCTTGAAAGCAAAATATCCAGGATGTACTCTGGATTTCTATGGCAGTGAGATTACACATGACTTTGAAGCTCATTGCCCCTACATCGATGCTTGCTTTCCCTTATATACCCAACGAACGGATTTCTTGGAAGCTCTGACAACCTATGTTCGAGACCGGGTTCAAGTCGCAGGTTCCTACGATCTGGGTATCAATTGCGATGAGTTTAGTGAATTAAATTTGGTTGCCGTCAGCGCAATTCGACCCGAGTACTTAGCTGGTGGTGGCTTGACCCTTGACTTTAGACGTAAATTTGACAGCGGGACTGATTTAACTCAGCAAATGCTTCAAGATGATGACTGGAACAGCCCAGCCTTTTTAGAGCGCTACCATGATATTTTAACCAGCAACTACATCAGTGAAATTTTTTGCCGCTTAGCTTATGTTGAAACTGATTTTTTCAAATTAGACCTGCCGAGTCAACCGCCGCCCTTTGCAGTTCCTAATGTATTAGTGCACATGACAACAACCCGTCGGGCCAAAATGTGGTTGCCAGACTACTGGTTGCAGGTAGTCCGATGGTGTGAGTCTCAACAGTTGTCAGTGGGTTTGATCGGTAGTGCTCCTCAGGTGCAGCAAGATCTATACCATGCAGGATCTAGTGAAGACGAGATCCTAGCGCATACTGCTATGATCGATCTGCGCGGCAAGACCTCTCTAATTGAACTCGCTGGAGCTCTTCAACAAGCTGATGCCTGTGTAACGGTGGATGCTGGTCCTCTTCATATTGCTGCGGCTGTAGGATGCCCTACCGTGGCTCTGTTTGGTAATGATCGTGACGGCGATGGGGCTAGTCCTATTCATCTTTGGGCCCCAAGGATGCCTCATGTGAGGCTGGTTCACTCAATGTACAAATGTCAGGTTTGCATAGAGAATCGATTTAAGAATGAAGAATGCTTGGTGGCTGAGCATCCCTGTATGCAGTATTTAGATCCAAGTGATGTGATTCTGCAACTCCAGCAAATCCTACACCAATCATCCCATTAAGGCTCGTTGATCTGAGTCTGTTGCTAGCTAAATCGATATCTAATTAAAAAAAGATCACCAGTGAGGCTTGGTGATCTGATGTGAACTGATTGTGAGTTAACTCTGATTCCTGTCTACCATAATCTGAGATTTGGGATGTAGAAGCAATGAGGCAAATCACAGCCGTTATGTGATCTCACTAAACTCTAAGCCTTTTTTCATTTTAGTGTGTATTTCGATATCAGGATTGGTATTTTAGCTTTGCACATCCTACCTACCTATCTAAAACAGACGCTCTCCAGAAAGCCAGAGCCTACTCGGATGCAGACATCACTCAAACTCAACCTTGTGTTGTTATTGAAACCTCTCAGGGGTATCGAGTGGGTATCTACAGCCAGGCGTTGCAGCCTAAACCACTGGCAACAGCCTTAGCTGAATTATGTTGGGAGATGCGTACCACGACCTTGTTAGTTGGATCTCATCGCTGGCGTCTACGAACATTTAAACAATCATTCATAGGTTCAGAAGCTGTGAGCTGGATAGCTAATCGCCTCCACATTAGCCGAGAGCTTGCAGTGTACTTGGGCCAACTCTGCTTGCGAAAGGGCCTGTTTGATCATGTCCTGGGGGAACAAGATTTTGCAGATGCAGCTTATTACTATCGGTTTAGTCAAGATGGGTTACCAGAACATCGTGTTTTCGATCTGCAGCTCCCCCAACCGGTAAAGATCCATTTAGTATCCTAGAAGACGATCGCCAGATAAGACGATGAGTCCGGCTGTGTCCCTATCCACACAGGGATTCCTCTGGAGCGTATAGTTGAGAAGCGCGTTGCTGCTGAGAGTCTGCGATGATTGTCTCGCATGAGTATCAATTTATTTTTATTGGAGTGCCTAGGACAGGAACTTATACAATTCGTTTGCTCCTTGATGCTTACAGTCCTCACTCTTTAATGCCTGCGGCTCAGGATTTCACCTTACCGATGGGTCATGAGCACAGAGTTGATCATGCCACTGTAACTGAATTACGTGCTCACCTAGGTGATGAAGTTTGGCAAACTTACTACAAGTTTTCCTTCGTCCGCAATCCTTGGGATCGAGTCGTTTCATGGTTTCACTCTGCCTTTTTCAAACGCAAGGACTTGGATTTTACGGAGTGGTTAACCACCGGCGGGCTAGATCATCCTGATTATGGGCTCAACCATATTGCTCCTGCTGCTCACTTTCTCCTTAATCGATCTGGTGAGTTAGATGTGAACTTTGTGGGTCGGTTCGAGAATTATGAGGCAGATCTCAGGCATATTTTTGAAAAGCTAGACATTCCTATCCTTCAGATCCCTAAAATCAATTTTTCACAGAGGCCAGATTACCGAGAACTCTACACCCCGGAAACCCGTGAAGTGGTAGCTCAGTTCTTTGCTGATGATATTAGATTATTTAACTACAGCTTTTAAAGCGACAGGATAGTCGTCTTAGATTCATGAGGAGTAGTGTAATGGTTGGTGTTAACTCACATTCAGAGAGTAGGATCTTGATGTAGTCATCTCTGTGGTTCGATGTTAACTGCCCAAGCTCCTACTTTTCCGATCACCGCTATCGTGGGCCAACAGTGGATCAAATTGGCACTGTTGCTAGCAGCTGTAGATCCAAGCTTAGGGGGTATTGCTATTGTCGGACGGCGAGGAACAGCAAAGTCAGTGTTAGCTCGAGGGATTCATGCCTTACTCCCTCCGATTGAAGTGATTCAGGGGTCTTACTGTCATGACGATCCAGCTCACCCTGAAACATGGTCTGATCAGACCCGGCAACAAGCAGCAGCAGCTGATGGCTCTTTACCGGTTGAAGTGATACCAGCCCCCTTTGTCCAAGTTCCACTAGGTATTACTGAAGATCGGCTTTTAGGCGCTATTGATGTGTCTCAATCCGTGAAAGCTGGGGCAACCGTTTTCCAGCCAGGGTTACTGGCAACCGCTCATCGGGGTGTTCTTTACATTGATGAGATCAATTTACTTGATGATCAGATTGTCAACCTACTCCTTGCTGCCGTCAGTGATGGGATCAATCGAGTAGAACGGGAAGGACTCAGTTTACAACATCCCTGTCGCCCTATCTTAATTGGCACCTACAATCCTGAAGAAGGACCTCTAAGACCTCATATTTTAGATCGGCTGGCCATTGTACTTCCAGCTGAAACCGTCACAACCTTGGAAGAACGCCTCGATGTGGTGGAACGGGCCAATCAATTTAGTGATCATCCTCTGGAATTTCTAGCCAATCAAGCTCAGGATCTTGAAGATTTACGGACTCAGATCATATTTGCTCGGGAATGGTTATCTCAAGTTCAGATTAAACCTGAACAAATTCAATACTTAGTTGAAGAAGCTATTCGAGGGCAGGTTCAAGGGCACCGGGGTGAACTATTTGCTTTGAAAGTAGCCCGAGCCTTGGCAGCCCTAGACAGTCGAGCTACTGTAACGCCTGAAGATTTACAACAAGCGGTGCAATTGGTATTGGTACCCCGCTCTACTTATGAGACACCCTCACCACCGCCTCCCTCCCCCCCTCAACCCCCTCCACCTGAAGACTCAAACTCAACTGAAGATGACACCTCTACTCAGGAGGATTCAGAGACCCCCGATGAGGATCCTGAGTTATCTCCTCCCACGGTCCCCGAGGAATTTGTGTTTGAACCAGACAGCACTTTCTTAGATCCAGCTCTACTAGCCTTTGCTCAACAACTACAACAACAAGGCAAGTCAGGGTCGCGCAGTGTAATTTTTAGCTTAGATCGAGGCCGCTACATTAAGCCGGTCCTCCCTCAAGGGCCAACGCCACGGATTGCTGTAGATGCCACCTTAAGAGCCGCCGCCCCCTATCAAAAAGTGCGCCGACAACGTTATCCTCACCGCAAAGTCATTGTTGAGCAAGCGGATATTCGGAGTAAGCGGTTAGCTCGTAAGGCTGGCTCACTCATCATCTTTGTGGTGGATGCCTCAGGATCAATGGCTCTAAATCGGATGCAATCCACCAAAGGTGCCGTGCTGCAATTGCTAACTGAGGCCTATCAAAATCGAGATAAGGTTGCCTTAATTACGTTTCAAGGTGAACAAGCTCAAGTCTTACTGCCACCCACTCGCTCTATTCAATTAGCTCGACGGCGGCTGGAAACCTTACCATGTGGGGGCGGCTCTCCCTTTGCGCATGCTCTCACCCAGGCTGTACGAATTGGTATTAATGCTAAAGCAGCAGGGGATGTGGGTCAGGTTGTCATTGTGGCCCTAACCGATGGTCGGGGTAATGTTTCCCTTAGCCAATCTCTAGGTACAGCCAACCCTGACGAACCCAAGCCCGATCTCAAGCAAGAACTACGAGATATCGCCACCCGGATCCAGGCCTTAGGCTTGAAGTTCTTGTTGATCGATTCCCAGAAGAAATTTGTTCGGACTGGTTTTACCTCTGAGATCACTCAACTGGCAGGGGGACGGTACTATCATTTACCTATGATGAGCGCAAGTGGTATTGCAGCAGCTGCTCGGGCAGCCATTCAACCGCTCTATTGACCTCTCTCTGATCTGGAGTCACAGATATTGTGTTCTCAGCTGGGCAAGTTGACGACACAGTTGACGACATCTGTGAAGACATAGCTGCAAGCATTGCTGACAACACATCGGTAGTACAGGCAACCTGGCAGCAGCCACTGAGAAATTAGGCTGAGGATCTTCGCCCCTACATCCGCATAGCCTTGGTATATTGGGTTGCATATGCTTGAATAGTGCAGGTGTGGTCGAGATCGAGGGAACTATGCCCGTAACACACAACTGGCTCCGAAAGACAAGTCGTCACATGGGTTCGGCGATCTTGTTTGCAACCTGCTTGTGCAGTGGAATCACCACTCTATCTTTGGACTCAGGGTTAGGCTCAGGTGCAGCTTGGGCTCAAACTTCTGGATTGGCTCAAGTGGATAACTGGAGATATGACTCCGAAAAGGTACGACTTGAGGTCAACACTCAAGGAGACGTCCGACCATCCTTATTTATTTTGCAAGATCCTCCCCGAGTTGTTCTGGATTTTCCCAATACTGAATGGGGGGCCGCCCCTAAGCACATTCCTCAAATTGGTCGAGTCCAATCTCTCCGGATTTCTCAATTAGATCCTACAACCACTCGATTTGTCTTGACTCTGGAGCGCAGCTTTGACCTCAGCTTAGATCAACTTCAACTTCAGACAGCGGGTCCAAAACGGTGGGCGGTTCGCTTTATCAATGCGGAGCCACTAGCTTATAGTCCTAGGCCTTTCGATCAAGCCGAACAGATCTTATTAGGTTCCCGTCCAACTCCAGCAGCCACAACAGAACCAAGACCTACACCCACACCTAACCCTGGATCAGCAGGACAGCTTCCTCCCCCCCCCACGACCTTATCTCCGCTGACAGCTTTACCTCAACCGACTACCACCTTAGCTCCCATTACACCACCCCGGGCTAATAGTCCTGTCCCTCCCAGTGCTTCAGCACCAGCATTCAATCCTGGATCCTCAAGCTTAAACACGACTCAACTCTTAGGTATTACCCCAACCTCTAATGGTTTTTTGGTCAGGACCAGTGGCCCCGCTGCAGCTACTATTCGTCGAATTACTGATCCTGATCGAATTGTGGTGGACTTCCTAGATACCACGGTCAGTAAGGGGTTAACTCAACGTTCACTGACTATCAACCAACTTGGCGTTTTTCGCTTACGGATAGGTCAATTTGAGCCGACTGTTGCTCGGGTTGTTCTTGATGTAGATCAGACCTCTGGAGATTGGGAAACCCGGTACGATCCCCAACAAGGGGGGGTTGTTCTAGTGCCAGCTGGTGGAAGCTCACAAGCCAGCCTATTACCGGATCAACCTAGTAATTTTGAGGGTCCCGTTGCAACCATCACTAATGTCAATTTAGTTGGCAACCAACTGATGATTGTAGCTGATGGATTCTTATTTTATCGGAGTGGTTGGGAGCCAGCAAGTGGTGGGTATCGGATCTCTGTGAAACCGGCTCGATTACCTCAAAGTTTACCTGATCCTGGCTTGCCAGCTGATGGACCTATTGATCGCATTCGGTTCCGACAAGAGACTGAAGATACTGTCAGTATTTTGGTACAGCCTTCAAAAGATTTTAATGTTATTGAACCCTCACCCGGTCAAGGGGCTCGTCAAATCACGCTGCTGGTTCAAGCTTTAGATGGCTCGACTCCGGTGGTATCAGCTCCTGTCAGTCCAGGTGCTCCAACCAATGCCATTCCAGGTCAACCTTTAGTGGCTATTGATCCAGGTCATGGAGGCCGAGATCCAGGAGCAGTAGCCAATGGTCTGCTAGAGAAAACCCTTAACCTTAATGTCTCATTCAAAGTGGCTCAACTCCTACAAGCTGAGGGCATTGGTGTGATTATGACCCGGACTGACGATCGGGAAATCCTGTTACAACCCAGAGTCGACACAGCCGTGCAAGCTGGTGCTTCAATCTTGGTCAGTATTCATCACAATGCTCTGGATCGATCCGGGGTCAATGGCATCGAAACCTATTATCTCCGACCTGACAGTGAACGACTAGCCTCAACCTTACATCGCTCCATTGTGGCTAGCTCTGGAGGGACTGATCGAGGAGTACGGCGGGCTCGCTTCTTTATGGTGCGGGTAACACCAACAACCATGCCCTCCGTTCTATTAGAGTTGGGTTATATGACCAACCCAGCTGAAGCCAGTCGATTAGCCACTGATGAGTATCAAACCATATTGGCTCAGTCTATTGCCAATGGCATTAAGGCTTACTTTCGAGGTCAACCCTGAGGCCCTAGGCTTGAGAACGTTATCTCTTTTCAAGCTAATCTACACCGCTGCCTGATCTATCTCCTCTATCCAAACTAGACCCTATGAATCGGCTTCAACCTCATCCAGACTTTCGGCGTACGGATCTACCTATTGGCATGTTTGACAGTGGTGTTGGGGGTTTAACAGTTTGGCGCGAATTACGCAAACAACTCCCCTATGAATCAATTATCTATTTTGGAGATACGGCCCGGATCCCTTATGGCGTTAAAACTGTTACTGAGATCTTGCACTATGTCCGCTCTATCGTGCACTGGTTGTTGACCCATCCGGTGAAGTTAATTGTGATGGCTTGTAATACCAGCTCAGCTTTAGTGTTGGAACAAGTCCGGCAAGCGTGTCCTGTACCTGTATTGGGTTTAATCTTACCAGGCGCCAAGGCTGCTGTAGAGGTTGGATCAAGAATTGGAGTTTTGGCCACCCCGGCAACAACGCAGAGTCAAGCCTATCAAAGAGCAATTATCGAGTGTGGGGCCCGAGTCAACAAACAGGTTCTGTGCTGGGAACAAGCTTGTCCAGATTTTGTCCCTCTGATCGAATCCAATCAGTTAGACAGTCCGCAACTGCAATTGACAGCACGCCAGTATTTAGATCCCTTACTCATCCAGTCGATTGATACGTTGGTTTATGGGTGCACTCATTACCCCCTGCTAGCCCCTTTACTTCATCCTTTGCTACCCTCTACTGTCCGCGTCGTGGATCCAGCCATCGCTCTAGCCGCTTCAATCCGTCAGGAATTAGATCTCTGGGGTATTCTCCAAAGCCATCCCCCTACTGACATCAACCTCAACCTAACCCAGTTTTTTGTAAGTGGAGATCCAGAAACCTTTGCTAATCTGGCCATCAACTGGTTGGGACAAAAACCACAGGTCACTCAAGTCGCTGAATCAAGCCCATATCTGATCTGATCATTCATTCAACAACTGTATTTATTTAACGATTGAAGCAGTAGGTTCATCATCTGAAGCCTTACCCCAATGGGCTGGTGGTGGCATCGGTCCTGATAACTCTTGGTAATAATAGGCTGTGACAGCACTACTGCCAAACTGAATCACATCCCCAAACTGCAGCACTCGCTGGTGAATGAGCTGGCCATTAACATAGGTCCCATTACTACTAGTTGTCCCGACCCCATCCCCATCCACAAGCTGATAGCCTCCCTGTGGTTCGCGGATCAAGGTAGCCTGCCATCGAGAAACTTCACGATGATAGAGTCGGATACTGCACTGGATCGAACGGCCAATGGGATAGCGACTTTGCTCTAAACAGTAAACAGTAGTCCTATCATCAATGATGACTTTTAAAACAGGATTGAGCTGGATGGGTGAAGATACAGCCATGGATGAATCCGGGTTGAGAGTATGGCTTAAGTATTGACCCACAACCAACTGTAAATACTCCGTACTACTACATAAATTATTGAGGTCAACTCCGGTCACTCAACGATACTTAAAAGTCTGCCTCAGGCTGAGACAAACAGGTTGTCATAGCAACTTCAACACTATCAAAAAATTCAAATAGGTTATTGAGATTAAGGAGTTCAAAGGGCAATCTAGCTTCAGCTTGGAGGCCACACAATTTTAAGTGGCACCCCGCTTGAATACAGGATTTCAGAGTTGAAAGTAGTAGGCCAATCCCCAAACTATCCACTGAAGTCAATAAACTCAAGTCTAGAATGATATAGGTTGTCTCTGACGCTAAAACCGGTAACAACTCTTGTTTGACTTTTTCAGCATTGGCAGCATTGAGACGGCCTGCAGGAAGTTGAATGAGGGTGGCAGGGGGTTGACTTGGGGTTGGTTGGATGGGGGTTGGTTGGATTACGATCTTAGTCATAAATCAAATCTCAAGCATCTAATCTTAAGGTTATGGACTTATAGCTAGCGTGCCCTTACTAGGGCTACAGGCTGATCCGTAATTCTGCTAATATTAACCTTATTCAAGGGAGATCCTAAGTCTGAGATTTTCACAGCACCAATGCTCACAGATCTCATCGAGTAGACGGGATCTGTCGAGATACAATTTAGATAAAACATTAAGGATTCCTTGAGTGAGGTTATATGGATTTAGATTTACGTGTTTTGATTGTTTTTGGTCCGGTTGGGCTGGCTGTTCTATGGGCAGGTTTCAACATCATCCGGGCAGCCATCAGTGGAGAAGCCAAACTGTTTGGGGCTAAAGGGAATAATCCGTTTGGATCAGAAGAGTAGCTTAGCTCACACTTGTCCAGAGCTGACTACAATGAATGATACATGAGTTGAGCTTCCGTGCGACATGCTGGGAGCTCTTCCACGGTTACCTTTTCTAGGATTAGATTAGAGTAACCATGTCAGGTTAAATGTTACATTAAGTGATTGCAGGGTTGGGTAGGTTATGCAAGTTGAGTTTCAAGTTTTTCGTCAGTTACCACCTGATCCACCTCATATTCAGTCTTTTGTCCTTGAAACTACACCCGGAACTACTATCTTAGATTGCCTGACCCGGATCAAGTGGGAACAGGATGGCAGCCTAGCTTTTCGGAAAAATTGTCGCAATACCATCTGTGGTAGCTGTGCGATGCGGATTAACGGTCGAGCGGCTTTGGCCTGTAAGCAACACGTTGAAGACGAAATCCAGGATCATCATCGGATCTTGATTGGGCCGTTGGGGAATTTCCCAGTTACCAAAGATCTTGTTGTTGATATGGCTTCGTTTTGGCAGGATCTAGATCGAGTCAAACCTTATGTGGAAGCGTCATTACAATTAGCGGCTCAAGCAAACGAGTCTTTACAGCCGCCTGAGGAGCGCGAGGCCATGAGCCAAGCCAGCAATTGTATCCTTTGTGGTGCCTGCTATTCCGATTGCAATGCCAAAGAATGGAATCCTGATTTCGTCGGGCCTCATGCATTGGCCAAAGCTAATCGCTTGCTCCAAGATTCTCGAGATCAAACCCAACGACTGGAAGATTACAACAGCAATGCTGGAGTCTGGGGGTGTACCCGTTGTCTCAACTGTAATGCTGTTTGCCCGATGGAGGTAGCCCCTCTAGATCAAATTACTCAAATCAAGCAAACCCTACTAGCTCAATCTGACCTAACTGAAGCACCCAGCCGTGCCATCCGCCACCGCAAAACTCTGGTGGATTTGGTCAAAACAGGGGGATGGATTGATGAACGTCGGTTTGGATTAACAGTAGTGGCCAATTGGGGCCGAGACTTAGAAGGATTAGCCAGCTTAGTACCTTTAGGGATCCGGATGCTACGTCGAGGTAAATTTCCCTTTCACTTTAAACCTGCAGAGGACACGAAAACGGTGCGCCAGCTGATTGATGCGGTTCGTGACGCTGAAGCGAATGACAAGGATTCCTCCCTAAGGTAAGGTGCTAGAAATATCTGATCAGGGGTCACTCGATGCCATATCCAGTAGGCTTGGCAAAACATCCTGTAGGCTTGGCAAAACATCCTGTAGGCTTGGCAAAACACCTTAGTTGGATGGTGATAGTAGGACTGGTTGGAGGTGTCTATGTTGGTGCGGCCCAAGCTTCAACCTCGTTCAATCAGATCCCTGAGCCGCCTGTTGTTTTTCAAGATCATGACCAGGCCGTCTTTCAAAATCTAGTGGACTATGCGATTCAAACTCAACTGCATCAAAAGCCGTTGGGCCTAATCTTGCAAAGTTTGGCCAGTCAGCTACAAGGGGCACCTTATCAAGCCTGGAGTCTAGATCAATCCCTGACTGAACAACTGGTCATCTCGCTTACTCAGTTTGATTGTATGACCTTTATTGAAGTGGTCTGGGCTATGGCCCGTGGGGTTGCCATTCAAGACTATTCGATGGAAACCTTTACCGATCGCCTGCAAGCCCAACGTTATCGAGCCGGACAGATCAATGGGTATTGTAGCCGACTGCACTACTACACAGACTGGATTAATCAAAACCAACGCCATGGTCATTTAAGCTTCCCCTTGTCAGGATCAACCATCAGCAAACATTTGAACTTCATGAGCCAGCATCGGGATTTCTATCCAGCGTTGCGCTCAAATGATCCAAACTTTCAGTGCATTACTCAACTGGAATCAAGCCGATCAGTCTCTGTGATCTCCTATATCCCTACTGCTGAGATTTCATCATTTTATGATCAACTTCAACCCGGCGATCTGGTTGGTCTTGTGACTAGTGTGCCGGGGCTTGATGTCACTCATACTGGATTGATCTACAAGTCTGAGGGATCAATAGGTTATATTCATGCCTCACCCATGGGTCAGGTCATCGTTTCCAATGATCTAGCTAGCTATGTCCAACAAGTTCCTAAGGCGATAGGTATTACTGTGGCTAGAGCTTTAGATCCCAGTACTAGTTCTGTTGCCACTAAAAACTAATCCCTCTGTTTAAAAACTTAACCTGCATCTGTCATGATGTTGAAAGTAGACATGGACTCCAATCGTTTGGGTTTTGCTCATACCCTATGAAGTGTTGATCAGACCCCTTGAGGAAGGATTAAAACCTGGTGGCAATCGGTCCTCAGGTCGTGGCAATTGGTCCTCAGAGAGTCGAAACCCTTCCTCAGGTTGTGGTCATCGGTCTTCAGATAGTGGCAATAGTTCCGGATCTGGTTTTCATCAACTATGATTGGGAATAGAGGAATCTTTAAGCTGTCTGACTAGTTGCTCAATCCGTATAACTCATTCCTAATCAAGTACAGGGCCTAATCAAGTACAGGGCCTAATCAAGTACAGGGCCTAATCAAGTACAGGGTATAACTATGAATCTACGCAGTACTATTGAAACCTATTTTGAAAGTGCCCGGATCGCCATCGAAAACGCCCTGGCCAATCCCACAATTCTCAATTATCTGGCTGAGTGGGGCTATACCAGTGAGCGCTTAGAAACGGGCCGAACGCTCTACCAAGCTGCTGTCTCTGCCCAACAACAACAGAAAGAAGAATATAGCGAGCAAGTCGGTGCAACCGAAACCCTAGATCGGAGCCGAGAAGCTGCCCGTAAAACCTACAATCGTCTAGTCAAAGTCTCTCGGGCGGTCCTCAATCACTTCATATCCAGCAATAATGGTTGTCTCATTATTTATAGTTATTTCAAAAGCAATCATCAAGAACTACCTACCTAGAAGCAGCAACCACCCAGATCTCAGCGCTATCCTATGTTGTTGTAACAGATTCTGAAACCGCTATCCAATCACCCATCAACCGCTTATGGTAGAGGAGATCTGTAGAGCAAAGCTGATCATGCCAATTCAATTCTTTAATGATGCTCGTAATAGTCAGATTTTGATCCTTTCAATCTTTTTAGGGGTAGGCCTGACTCTCCGAGATTGGACCTTACATCCTGACCTGATAGCAGCAGCCTTAGGGAGTTGTTGTCTAACTCAGTGGGGGATCCAGATCTTGAGAACACCATTTAAAGGTGAGGTCAATCCAACTGGATTTAGGCGAGCACTTACACCAGAAGCCTTAGGATCGTTGCGAAGTGCCTTGATTACAGGGTTATCCTTATGCTTGCTACTGAGAACCAATCATCCGCTGACTATGATCCTGGCTGGGTGTTTGGCTATTGCCAGTAAGTCAGCTTTTCAAATTCGAGGTAAACATTGGTTTAATCCAGCTAACTTTGGTATTATCGCAGCTTTGATGATCACCCATGATGCTTGGGTTTCCCCGGGTCAGTGGGGTACAGAGGGGTGGTTGATCCTATTGCTAATCAGCCTAGCAGGCTTGGTGTTGAATCAAGTGGGCCGTTGGGATACTTCAATCGTCTTTTTAGGCGTACTAGCTAGCTTGGAAGCTGTGAGAAATGTCTGGCTGGGATGGCCCTGGGATACGTATACCCATCATTTCATGAGTGGATCGTTGTTGCTATTTGCTTTCTTTATGATTAGTGATCCCCGCTCAATTCCCAATACCCAAATCGCTCGAGTGATCTGGGCTAGTAGCATTGCCCTGGTTACCTTTGTCCTTCAACACCAGTTTCACCTAGCTACTGCTATGTTCTGGGCTTTATTTGTGATGGCTCCGCTTACGATTGGCCTGGATCAGATGTGGCCCGGTCGCCGGTTTGTTTGGACACGTTTAACTTTGAATCAACCAGCTGTGACTGAACGTATTTCAATTTAGGAAATAACAGGAGACTCCAATGTTGGATCTTAAGAAACACTGGAAACTGAGCTTGCTGGCGATCTTGTTGTCTGTTTGGGTCTGGGTAGGATTAGGATCTCAAGCTTGGGCCTTTTGCGGCTTCTATGTTGCCAAAGCCGATGCAGCACTTTTCAATCAAGCCTCACAAGTGATCATTGCCCGAGAGGGTGATCGCACTGTGGTTACCCTTGCTAATGACTACAAAGGCGATCTAGATGAATTTGCCATTGTCATTCCGGTTCCTGTGGTTTTGCAAGAAGAACAGGTCAATGTGGGAGAGCCACAGATCATTCAACGTTTAGACGATTTCAGTGCACCTCGGTTAGTAGAGTACTATGACCCTGATCCTTGTCAGCCCCGAGAAAGGAGGGTTGTTGTGCCTTCGAATAATATCCCTGTGCCTAACGTGGCGGCTGCCAACTCTGAAGGAGATCAAGATCTAGGCGTCACGATTGAAGCTAAGTTCTCAGTGGGCGAATACGATATTTTAATCCTAAGCGCTCAAGAATCATCAGGACTTGAAACCTGGTTAAACCAAAATGGTTACCGGATCCCACCGAATGCTCAACCCTTACTTCAGCCTTATATCCGGGATCAAATGAAATTCTTTGTGGCGAAGGTTAATTTAGATGAATTTGAACAATCAGACTTCTCGCAATTACGGCCTTTACAGATGGCTTACGAGTCTCCTAAGTTTATGCTGCCGATTCGCTTAGGGATGGCTAATGCTCAGTCAGATCAAGATCTATTAGTTTACATCCTATCCCCTCAAGGACAGACCGAATTAACCAACTATCGTACTGTCAAGATCCCTTCAGATAAGGAGATTCCCGTTTTTGTCCAAGATGAATTTGAGCACTTTTATCGGGATATGTTTCAAAAAGCTTATGACGATCAGGGTCGCTCAGTTGCCTTTCTGGAGTATGCCTGGAACATGCAAAGTTGTGATCCTTGCTCGGCTCCTATTTTGACCCCTGCGGAACTCAAGCAAGCTGGTGTTTTTTGGGGTGATCCCAATACCTTTTCTTCACCTGTCTTTATCACTCGATTACATATCCGGTATGATCGAGACCACTTTCCTGAAGATCTTGATTTTCAAGCCACTCCCAACCAGGAGTTTTTCCAGGGTCGCTACATTCTGCGGCATCCGTTTACTGGAGATACTACTTGTCGGGCGGGTCGAGAGTATGAGTCTTCCTTAGCACGCCGCTTTGAGCAAGAGGCCCAAACTTTGGCCCAGTTAACAGGGTGGGATCTTGAAGAGATTCGCTCCAAGTTACCCACTGTGAGTACCGAGGCTTCACCTTGGTGGCAAGAGCTTTGGTGATGTTAACAGGTTGATCTACGCATCGCCAAAGGCTTCAACAAAGCTACTGGGATCCAAACTGGGTACTGTGATCCATCAAAGAGAACTAAGGCTGACTTTAACTGTGTCTGAGTTGGCCGTAGCCATGTCTGATACTGGCTTGGATGTACCCGGATCCCTTTTTTACCCCTTGAATCCACAACCCGATCTCCAATGTGGGGATCAGAACCTGAAAACGGCTGAGGCTGATGACATTGCCTTGAATTCAAAAGCGGCTGAGACTTCTGGTGCTGCCAGGCATAGGCTTTCTGATGTTGGTAGTATTCAGCTTGTCGGTTGATAGCTCTCACAAACGCTTGTTGCGATGGACTCCTAGATGAACTGGGGACTATCATGGTCCTGCCCTCTTTACTTAAGGAACATCAACATCTTTAGATTCACCTACTTTGATCTGAGGCTGAGAACCATCTGCAACCCAGATCGAAATCACAAAAAGCTAATGATCTAGGGGGACTTCAAAAAGCATAGTGATCCCATTGAATCTTCCCTGTAATCAAAGCTTGCTCTAGCTGATCCATAACCTTCAAATCATTCAAACTGATCTGACTAGTCATTAACAGCTGATTTAATTGCTTTTGCTGGATCGAGTTCATATGGCCAGCAGCTATAATAGTTTCAACTAAATCCTGAACAGACATAGACCATCTCCTAAAATGAGCTTAAGGGATATCTATTAAATGGTTAATCCCTAGTTAAAAGACTATCTGTTTTTGCTCAGGATAGAGTTGATTGAGATCACGCCGTACGAGTGACTTCCATCTTCACTTACTGGACATCCGATCTAGTGTTTGCTCATGTTTTACCTACCAGCCACACTGCTACTATTCCTGGCCTTACTCTTACTCCCCTTTGTCTGGTTTACTTTGACGATTGACATCGTTGAAATAGCTGTTGCCAAACTTGGATTTTCTCAGGAGGTCGCCGTTCTCTTGTTTGTGGCTGTCATGGTTGGCAGTGTGATCAATATTCCACTTTACCGCAGAGTATCGGTGGTTGACGTTGTTCCAGACGCTATGGCTCTTTGGCTACGGCAGTTTTGGGGTATCCCTCTGCAAAAAGTCCAACAAGAAACGGTAGTAGCTCTCAACGTTGGGGGAGGTCTGATCCCAACTGGACTGGCCCTGTTTGAATTAAGTCGGTCTAATCCCCTACTGATTAGTGTAGTAACGGCTATCGTCACAGTTGTTAGCTATTATTCAGCTCATGTTGTTCCAGGTATTGGCATTCAAATGAATGCTTTAGCAGCGCCTCTGACCGCTTCGTTTACAGCTGTTTTGCTTGCTGGAGCTGAAGCCCCCTCTATTGCCTTTGCAGGTGGTGTTTTAGGGACCTTGATCGGTGCGGACCTATTGCATTTGTCAGAAATTGAGCAGATGACACCTGGCGTGTTAAGTATCGGTGGTGCCGGCTTCAACACTTGAAACGATGCGATCACAAGCTCCCGTTCACAGAACAAGGGTACCTCAGTTGATGAGAATGGCTTGGATCATGGTCAAGCCCTATTCTATAGATTTTATGAAATGTAGGCCGCAACCTATGCATACCTAGATCACAATTACTGTATTACAGCTAACCTCAGCTCCCAACGCAAACCAAACCGAAAAAGGTGGCATTAGTCTATGGTTGCCTCTCCGCTTGTCATGACTTCACCTGAACTGTGCCCAGCACTGCCTCAGGCTCTAACATCTCTATGTGAGATTGCACACAACTACTGGTGGACCTGGAATGAAGATCACTTAACGATTTTTCGAGAAATGGATCCAGTGTTATGGCAAAACTGCTCACATAATCCTGTGCAAATGCTAGAGGAAGTCTCGTACTTGCGTTTAGCGGCTTTGGCCACTGATGTTAATTACCTAGCAACTGTTGAAAAAACAGTGAAAGCTTTCGAACACTACCAAAAGAGTGAAGACACCTGGGCCAAGCGCAACATGCACTCGTATGACTGGCAAAAGCCCATTGCCTACTTCTGTGCTGAATATGGGTTGCATGAATCCCTCCCAACTTACTCAGGGGGGCTGGGCATGCTAGCAGCCGATCATCTCAAGTCAGCTTCTGATTTAGGCGTGCCTTTGGTTGCTATTGGCCTACTTTATCGGCAGGGCTATTTTCAACAACAGCTTGACGCTCAGGGTTGGCAACAAGAGCATTATGAAGATGCCGATTTTTCAAAATTGCCGATTACCCCCGTCAAAGATACAGAGGGAGCACTTTTAAAAGTTGAAGTCTTTATGCGTCAGCGTAGAGTTAACGCTCGAGTTTGGCGGGTCGATGTGGGTCGCATCCCTCTCTATTTGTTAGATACTGATGTGGACGAGAATGATCCAATTGATCGCTGGATCACAGCTCACTTGTATGGCGGCCATACTGATACTCGGATTGCCCAAGAAGTTCTCTTAGGGATTGGTGGCATTCGGCTCCTGCGCCAGTTAGGCCTTGATCCGTCGGTCTATCATATGAATGAGGGGCATGCGGCCTTTCTAACCTTGGAGTTATTACGCAACTATCTTGAACAAGGGCTTGATTTTCAAACTGCTGAAACCAAGGTAAAAAATCAGTGCATTTTTACTACTCATACGCCGGTACCCGCAGGTCATGATGCCTTCAGCCCCGATGAAATGGATCCATTCTTTGCTCATTACTGGCCCAAACTTAAACTTAGCCGCGAAGCCTTTTTAAAGTTAGGGGCCCGCCATCAGAACGATGCTTGGGAGAGCTTCAATATGACGGTCCTGGCTTTGCGGTATGCTCGAGCTGCCAACGGAGTTAGCAAGCTACATGGTCAGGTTTCTCGTCAGATGTGGCATGTCCTCTACCCCGATAAACCAGAAGATGAAGTTCCTATCACCTCCATCACCAATGGTGTTCATGCTAGAACCTGGATAGCCCCTCTATTTTGGGATCTATATAACCGCTACCTAGGTCGAGATTGGGTGGAGCATATGTCAGATCCTAAAACCTGGGCCAAAGTCGATGACATTCCAGATGCAGAACTATGGCAATGTAAGGCGGCGTTACGAGAGCGATTGGTCTCTTTTGCTCGACATCGGGTCTTGAGATCTCGGCGGGAACGCCACGAATCAGACGAACGGATTCAGGCCGTAGGGGCGTTACTCAACCCTAAGATTTTAACGATTGGCTTTGCCCGACGCTTCAGCACTTACAAGCGAGCTAACTTAATCTTAAAAGACCTTGAGCGGGTCACCCAAATTTTCTCAAGTCTAGAGCGACCCGTCCAAATTATTTTTGCTGGCAAGGCCCATCCTCGTGATGATGGCGGTAAGCGGCTGATCCAAAAAATCTTTGAATGGGCTGATCACTCAGTGATCTGTAATCGGGTGGCATTTATTGAAAATTACGATGCGTATGTTGGCCGCAATCTAGTGCAGGGGGTTGATGTTTGGTTGAATAATCCGCGCCGCCCGTTGGAGGCCTCCGGCACCTCAGGTCAAAAAGTGGGGTATAGCGGTGGCCTTAACTTATCAGTGCTAGATGGATGGTGGCCTGAGGGTTACAACGGAACTAACGGTTGGGCTATTGGGGAAGCTACGGATGGCCTGGATCCTGCAGAACAAGACGAGCAAGATGCACAATCCCTTTATGATCAATTGGAACATGAAGTCATCCCCCTCTTCTATGATCGAGGTCCTGATGATATTCCCCACCGCTGGATCGCTAGAGTCAAAGCGGCGATGAAAACTCTAAATCCAGTCTTTAATACTGATCGAATGCTGGTAGAGTATGTCACCCGCCTTTATGAACCTCAAGCCTCAAGCCTAAAGCCTAAAACCTAAAGATTGATCAGCTAGGCTGATATAGCGGTAGATTACAGGATCGTGATGGATACTCCTAAGATCCTGTAAATTGATTATTATTGCTATTTTGATTAACCTTTCTTCTGAGAGCTAACCCATGCTGAGCGAAATCCAAAAGCGAAAACTGACTAAACTCTTTAGTATGTATGATGTAGATTGTAATGGATTTTTGCTGCTCAAAGATTTTGAAAATCGGGCCAAAAAGCTGGCAGCATTGAGGGGTTGGGGGTCACGATCTCCCAAATATGTTCAACTCATCAATCAATTTACTTACAATTGGAAATGTCTGAGTGGGGATTCGGATACCAATCGAGATCACAAGATTTCACTTCAGGAATGGTTGCAGCATTACGATACTCTCTTGAGTGATCCAAAACGGTATACAGAACAGGTCCGCTCATTAATGGAACTGGTCTTTGAAGTGTTTGATGAGAATGGCGATGGCGTGATCAGTCAAGCTGAATGGGCTGGCCTACTGAGTGTATTTAATGTTTCTCCTATCTATGCCAGCGATGTTTTCACTAAGCTAGACAGCAATCAAGATGGTTCTTTAAGCCGTGAGGAAGTTCTTCAACTGATCCAAGACTTCTTTCACAGTGATCAACTGGATGCACCCGCTAACTTTATGTTTGGCCCCTATTAAGGACAGCAATAGACT